>JAYVZE010000146.1:0-11679 GCA_043783625.1 Blastocatellia bacterium
TTACTTCGTGCGGGCTTCTGCAATAAATTCTATCGAAAGAATAGTATGCTGCGCTTTGGTTCTCAAGCGATTTTCTGCAATACTATTCCCGTCGGCATATTTCATAAATTCTGAAGGATTGAATCAATTATGTTTTGTACCAACTGCGGCGAGACTAACCGCAACGATGCGCAATTTTGTAGCAAATGCGGGAATAATCTGCATCCCGGATTCACGCCGCCATCGGTGACGGAAAGCCCGACGATGCCGCTGCCACCTCCGTCAGTGACGAACGATGCTCCGTATACTCCGCCGATTGGCAGTAATTATCCGGGCATGAATACCCCGATAAATACGCAGCCGAGTTATGCAAACTATTCGCCTCCGTTGCCCAATTCTCCCGGCGGACGCGCGATTGCTTCACTGGTTATTTCAATTGTTTCTATTTTTACCTGTGGCCCATTTTTAAGCATCCCGGGAATTATTTTGGGGAAGATGGAAATGGATGCCATTAAGGCAGGCACCGCTTCGACAGGAGGAATGGGATATGCCAAAGCAGGATTTTGGATTGGCGTTGTGAGTACTATTTTATACTGCGGTTCCTTTATCATCTTTGGGGTTTTAGGCATGCTCGGAGGAATTCTGAGCGCGATTACCGGAGGATAATTGTGGATCATGTCTCCGATCAATTTATTTATTCATCACGTGACCGGATTCAATACTTCGCCTTGATTGGCGTCGCTTCAACGGTTCTCGGTGTCGCGCGGATTCTTCATCCGGCAGAAAAAGGAGTCGGCACACATCAGCAATTAGGCTTGCCACCTTGTTTTTTTCTAGGCTTTACGGGCTTCCCTTGTCCGGCGTGCGGGTTAACCACCAGCTTTGCGCATACCGTTCGATTTAATTTTCATGACGCATTTGTGACGCAGCCGTTTGGGTTGGTAGCCTGTCTCGCCACAGCCCTGCTAATTCCCCTGAGTTTTTATCTGATGAAACGCCGCGTCGCGTGGATGAGCTTCATTACGGCACGCGGATCGAACACTGTGATGTACGCTACGATTGCCTTGATGATCCTCGGATGGATTTATAAGATTAACCTGATGCGATAATTTTATTGTGACGAAACACTTCTGCCGTTATAATTATGGCGTCCTGAAATTCCCTGCTTCAACAACCCCAAAATGATTTACTTATTGCACCTGTCGCCGTCCGCCCCTTGTATTCATAAAACATCCCTCCTCACCTTCATTGTTTTATTTTTTCAGGTTCTATCTATGTCTAGTTACGGTCAGGAAGTCTTTCCCAAAACGCGCGCTGAATCCAGCAACTATGAAGAAACCAGTCGCTACGAAGATGTCTTAGCTTTTATCACCGAGTTACAGCAGCAAACCAATCTACTACGTGTCGAATCTTTCGGAAAATCCGAAGAAGGGCGCGAATTACCATTAATCATTATTTCCAATCCGCCACTGGTCACAGCCCGCGCCGCGCACGCTTCGGGCAAGACTGTTGTATTCATCCAAGCCAATATTCATGCAGGTGAAGTCGAAGGCAAAGAAGCTGTGCTGCAACTGGCGCGGCGGCTGGTGAAGGGTGATCTCAAAGTTATTCTCAACAAAGTTGTTGTCCTGATTGCTCCGATTTATAACGCTGACGGCAACGAAAAAATCAGTACCGATCACCGTCCTGAACAATTCGGACCCATCGGTGGAGTCGGAACCCGCGAGAACGGCAACCGCCTTGACCTCAATCGCGATTACATGAAAATTGAATCGGTTGAAGCCAAAGCTTTGATTGGCTTATTCAATCGTTGGGATCCACATTTAATCGTAGACCTGCACACCACAAACGGTTCTTATCACGGCTATCATCTGACCTATTCCCCGATGTTAAATCCGAACGCGGACTCACATTTAATTGCCTTCGAGCGCAAAGTGATGCTGCCAACAATCACGCAGGCGATGCTCAAGCGTCATTATTTTCGGACGTATTATTACGGTAATTTTACGACCAAAGACGCGATGAATTACGAGGTCGAAAACTTCACGCACAAAGAAGACGGCAAAGAAAAAGTGTGGCGCACCTTCGATCACCGCCCACGCTTCGGCAATAACTACGCGGGGCTGCGCAATCGTTTGACGATTTTATCGGAGGCTTACAGCTACCTTGATTTTCACAGCCGCATTCAGGCGACGGAAACTTTTGTCGAAGAAATTCTGAAGTTCTGTAATATCAATAGTGACTCCATTACGACCCTCATCAAACGCGTAGACGAAGACACCATCAAGCGCGGATTAAACGGTGGTCACGCCGAAATGGGAGTTGAATTTGAAATCAAGCCGTCAGCAAAGCCCGTCGAAATTCTGGTTGGAGAAGTTGAGAAAATAACGAATCCGCGCTCCGGCAAAGAGATGACCAAGATGATCGAAGCGAATTTCACGCCGGTCAAAATGTTGGAATACGGAACCTTTGCCGCGACCCGTAATACTTCGCTGCCGAACGCTTATATTTTTCGCAATGAACCCAAACTGCAAACAATTATCGAAAAACTGAAAGCTCATGGCATCGTTGTTGAAGAGTTGACTTCGGCACTCACCACGTCAGTCCAAAGTTTTGTGATTGATAAAGTCGTGCGCTCCGAACGTGAATTTCAAGGACACCGTTCCATTAAAATCAACGGGCATACGCAAGCGGAAAAGGCTGAATTTCCGGTCGGCTCAATTATTGTCCGCAGTGCGCAGCCGCTGGCCAATCTAGCGTTTTATTTACTTGAAGCTGAAAGCGACGACGGTTTCGTCGCGTGGAATTTTCTGGATGATTACCTGAAAGAATCACAGAAATACCCCATTCAAAAATTGCTGATGCACACAGGATTTGCCAGCAAGATTGTCCGATAACGCAGGGTTTGATAGAGTGAGCGCGAACGCGGAGGGGCAAACAAGATGTTTCCCCTACATTCAATCGCTTTATATCAACTGGGAGAAAATCTATGAGAATGCAACGGCTGATCCTCGGCCTCTTCTTGACGGTGCTGTTAGCTGTTTCAAGCTTTGCCGATACGGTTTATCTGCGTAACGGCAGCGTCATTCAAGGCAGCTTTTTACGCTTTGAAAACGGTGAAATTTTTATTCAACTCACAGGAGGCGGAGACCGGGATCGTGGTCGTGTCCTTCGTTTTCAAATTAAGGAAGTGCTGCGGATCGTGACGGATCGTGATCCTGATGGAACGATCAGCAATGCGACCGCCGCGAACACTTCCGTCCGACCACCGGCACGGACGAATTATGAATCATTTCCCGCCGTGAACGTTCCTCTTTCTTATGACTGGATCAACTCTAATATTCAAGTCACGCAAGGGCAACGCATCCGCATTGAAGCTACGGGGACGGTCACGCTTGATGGACGTGACAACTCTTCGCCTTCAGGTCTGAATCGCCGTGATTCAAATGCACCATTGCCCGATGAAGCCGATGGAGCCTTAATCGCTTCGATTGGCAATGACATCAGCATTCCGATTTTAATGATTGGCAAATCAAAAGAGTTTGTGGCTGACCGCGACGGGATGCTCTATTTCAGCGTCAATCATTACGACATCAACAATACACGCGGATCGTATAGCGTTGCCGTAACAACAGAACGACGGGGCGGGGCGGTAAATCAAAACCAACGCGTGCAAGTTCCTGTCGCTCCGGTTTCGCCTTTCAAATGCGCCATGCCGACCCGCTTCAGAGGCAATGAAAACGGCTTTACTACGGTGTGGACGCGAATTGGTAACACCAATGAATATAATGCCGAATGGACGAACGGCAAGCGACGAATTACCGGAATCATCAGTGTGACCACGGAAGCCAGCCGCGTCATCTTCAGACGTGTTTCGAGCAGTGACGGCGTCCTCGCAACCTATGAAGGAAATGTGGGAGCTGACGGCGTTTCCATTTTTGGACGTGTAACCTACAGCGGAGCTGCGGCTGAATTTTCGGCTACGGCGGAGTGTTATTAGAAGCTAACGAGTCTTCCACCGAAGCCTCGTACCTGGCTTCGGTGGAAGATTACGGCTTTCGCTGATCTGCAATATGCCAAAGTACGCCAGTGGGGTCTGTCAAATAGAGAACACGAAGCCCCCAGGGTTGGAGCTCAGGTGGTTTTGCCATGTATAAATCGTATTTGTTTTGAAGTCCGCTATTCTTGATGTGATCCCACCAATCATCTGCGTTTTCAACCATCAAACTCATCATGAAATTCCCCGCGTGTTCCTTCACGTAAAAATTCTGGAGTAGAAAACGATAGCCGCTTATCTCAAATTCACAGACTTGCTCATCGCCCCAATTCATTTGAAATCCCAAGTCGAGATAGAAACTTTTGGATAGTTCAAAGTCTCTCGCAGGAACAAATGCTTTGAGATCAAGAACCTTACGTGTTGCCATAGTTATTCCTCACCATCGTAGACTTGTCATCCGCCCGGCAAATATCGGCTCACCATCCATTGTAGCGCACCGCATCCGAAGATAATAAAAATGGGATTGATCCGCGCTCGCATCATCAATAAAAACGCCACGGTAGCGATTCCGAAGCTGACGGGAATATTGTTATAACTAAGGCTTGAACTCAGTGAAGCCCTCGCCAGGCTGTATCCGGCTGCCGCCAACATGCCAACCACCGCTGGAGCAATTCCTGACAAAAAAGATTGCACCAGATGATTCGCCCGAAACCGGTTCAGCGAAGTCCCCGCCACGACGGTCATTAAAAATGAAGGTAAAAATGCGGCGATGGTCGCGGCGACGGCTCCGATAATTCCTGCGACTTTATAACCAATGAAAGTCGCCGTAATCATTACCGGCCCCGGCGTGATTTGCCCGAACGCCATTCCGTCAGCGAATTCCTGCGGCGTCAACCAGTGATGCAATTCAACGACATCATTTCTGATTTGCGGAATCATCACAAAGCCTCCGCCAAACGTGACGGCTCCGATACGCAGAAACATCGTCGTTAATTGCCAAGTCGCTAACAGCTTCGACAAAATTGAGGTGATGAACGGAATCAAAACTAACAACGGCAAAGCCAGCGAGATAAATTTATCTGTCTCGAATTTTGATTTTGATTTGGCTTCCTGAACGGGCGTTTTAGTGATTTCGCCCGGCATCGGCAACGACACTTCGACCCGGTGCTGAATATGAAATTCTTCAGGGTTATCAATCACGTTCGCGGCATGTTTACGCGCCTTTTTTTCGGCTAACGAAGCGTGCGCTTTTTCGCGTCGTTCAGTTTTGACTCTGGTACGAACGCGCTCCCGCATCTGCTTTTTGAAGGACTGAATAAAGATGCCAATCACGCCTGCAATCAACACAATTTCCGCAATACTGGTATTCGTAAAAATCAGGATGAACGCGACCGCGACGCCCATTTCTAAATGCCATTGACGCTGCATTGCCGTCTTGCCGATTTTGAAAACAGTCGCCGCGATCAATCCGACGACAGCAGCGTTGAAGCCTTGAAAAACACGTTGCGCGTCGGGAAGCTGAAAGAGGTACGAATGGGCAATCGTCAACGCAATCATCATCAGAAACGAAGGAAAAATAAAACTTGTCGCCGCCACCAAAGCTCCGCGAAATCCACCAACTTTTAATCCAATATAAGAAATCGCATTGACGGCATTGGCTCCCGGCAAACTCTGCGCCAGCGAAACCGCATCCAGAAATTCTTCGTCTGAGAGCCAACGTTTTTGCTGCACGACGAGGCGGCGAATTTGCGCGATGACGGCAATACCGCCACCAAATCCGGTCGCGCCAACTTTGAGAAACGGATTGATGAGTGTACGCCAATCAGCTAAAGGCGGGGCTTCTACTTTCTCTGGAATTTGACTGAGAATGAATTCGCGTGCTTGTTCGTAATATTGGCGAATTCGGTTCATAAAAAGTCTGGCTTAGACAGGATTGATAAGATGAACAGGATTTCTAGCTCGCCTTTTGCAAATGTTCCTTGAGCCAGGAATTGATTAGAGCTTCCGATGAGATTTTTTTAGTTTTAGCGATTTGGGAAACTTGCATGACCACATCTTGTTCTAGTGCAATAAGGTGTTTTCTACTTTTGATTTTTATCTCAAAATTGGCTTCTGGCATTTGCTCCAAATAGTCCCCCATATCATTCGAATCAAAGAAATCTACTAACTCATTCATCGAGTTAAATTCCGGTAAGATTTTATTTTTATTTTTTACCATATAGTTTTCTTTCTTTCCGCGCCATATCTCTGGCACTCAAGATTAGGGCTTCATTTGTCAGTTTGTAAACAAAGAACACCGAAAGAAATCTTCCCGCATACGTTTGCCCTAATGCCAGATAAACGTCTTCGTCTAAACGCTCTCCTTTTTCAACAAAACGGATTTTCGGAAAATTATTCAGGACTTCTTCTACTTCATCGGTATCCACCTGATGCTTCCAAGCTAACTTATCAACAATATCTCTGAGCCAGATTATACCATCAATTCTCATTCTTGATTTTTATCCTTAGGCAGCCAATTCCTCAAAATCTTCAATGCTCGGCAACTCCTGCAAATCTTTCAATCCGAACTGAATCAGAAAATCTTTTGACGTTCCGTACAGCATCGGCTTGCCGACGGTTTCTTTACGCCCTTTCGTCATAATCAATCGTTTTTCGAGCAACGTTTTAATTGCCGAAGTCGAAGTCACGCCACGAATTTCCAGAATCTCTGGAACGGTCACAGGTTGTTTGTAGGCAATCACCGCAAGGGTTTCCAGCGCAGGCAAGGACAAACGTGCCGAAGGTTTAGACTTCAAATATTTGCGGATGAATTCGTGATGTTGCGGACGCGTCGAGAAACGCCAGCCTCCGGCAATTTCGCGCAGCTCTAATCCACTGCTGCGTTCATCGTACTCATTCGACAATTCTTCCAGTGCCTGTTTCAAATCTTTGGCGTCAATATCGCCTAAGATTTTTCCCAGCGCAGCCAGCGGCAACGGCTCATCTGCGACAAATAAAACGGCTTCGATGGCAGGTTTTAACTCTGCCAAGGAAACAGTAATGACTTCATCGTCGTCAGTTTCCTGCGCCGCAATTGTCGTTTCCAACTGCTCCGCCAGCTCATCAATGGATTCATCTACATCAGGAATCGGGTCGTCCCCGGAAGCGAGTTTGGCAAAAATATTTTCGTATTCGCTGGCGGCGGATTCTTCGTTAATTTCTTCGGGGTTGTTTGTATTCGTACTCATTATTCGTTAACGGCTAATTCAATTTCTTCAGATAATTCTGTCATTAATTCCAACATAGGGGGCGCATTTTCACGCAGCCGCGCAACGATGTCGCCAAAAATTTGTGTTTGTGTCAGATGAATTTGTCCGCCTTTGACCATTTCCAGAAAAGCCAGGAACGTCAAAATCAATTCACGCTTGGAACGCGCTAATTCAAAAACTTCGCGGACATTTATTTCTCCACGCTCACGCAGGAGGGCGCGGATTTGCTTGAGCTTCGCGCTCATGCTCATCTCTTCGCGTTGAATTTCAAATTGCTTGACGACTTTCACACGATCCAGAATTTCCTTGAAAACTCTGAGCAAATCTACGACTGTCGCCGAAATTTCAGGATTATTTTTGTCCGTCTCGATGGCTCCGCGTGTGTAGCAAGCACCTTCGACTTCCGCTTTTTCATACAGCATATTCGCGGCGGCTTTGAATTTTTGATACTCCAATAACTGCTCTACTAATTCGATGCGCGGGTCTTCGTTAAGGTCTTCTTCTCCAGCAATTTTCGGATCGGGCGGCAGCAACATTTTTGATTTGATATAAATCAGCGTCGCCGACATCACGAGAAAATCTCCGGCAATTTCTATGTTTAGAACTTCAAGAAGCTGGATATATTCAAGATATTGCTTCGTAATGCGCGAGATCGGAATGTCGTAAATATCAATTTCATCTTTTTTGATGAGGAACAACAACAGATCAAGCGGGCCTTCAAAGGCTTCGATCCTGACATTGTAATCATCGCGCCGAACATCGTCTTCGATGACATCTTCTGGCGATTGAGGCTTTTTTTTCGGGGTAGTTTTTGCCATGTTTCGGTGGTCGGTAGCTCCAAACTAAGCTCCAACGGAGCGAAATATAATAGCCCGGGGTGCAACCCCAGGTAAGAGTTCAGGAAATCAATAAGCCCTGAAGGGGCGACATAAAATTTTGAATGTATCTCGCCCTTTCAGGGCTTACACAAAGACTTCTTCCCTACCCAGGGTTGCACCCTGGGCTGTTATATTGCCGTCCCTTTGGGACTCTATTTGGAAGAATATTTTTATCAAGATTCATTGCTTGATAATTTTTCTTTACCAATTCATTTTCATCGCCGTGCGCACTTCATCCATCACGCGAGTCGCTTCTTCATTCGCTTTTTTGGAGCCTGCCAGCATGATGTCGCGGACTTCATCCTGATGAGCGCGGTAATAATTCAGCCGTTCCGTGATCGGAGCCAGATATTCAATCAAAGCATCCGACAAAGCTTTTTTGCGGTCTACACAACCAATGCCTGCGTCGCTGCAATCCGCATCAAATTGATCCGCCACTGCACCCGGAACAAACAAGCGATGCATTTTGCAAACATCGCAATCGCCGGGATGACCGGGGTCAGTCCGCTTGATGCGCGTGCGATCCGTAATCATTTTTTTGACTTTCGCCTGAATGCTTTCCGCCGCTTCACCCAGCTCAATCGTATTGCCATAGCTCTTCGACATTTTGCGTCCATCAAGTCCGGTCAACTGCAAAACTTCCGTATGGAGCGCAGCGGGTTCAGGGAAAACATCACCATAAAAATTATTGAAGCGACGGACGATTTCTCGCGTCAGTTCGACGTGCGCCGCCTGATCTTTGCCAACGGGAACGTAGTCGGCTTTATACATACAAATATCCGCCGCCTGCAAAACCGGATAGCCGAAAAATGCATAATTCCCGATGTCTTTGTCGGTAATATTTTCACGCATTTCCTTGTAAGTCGGCACACGCTCTAACCATCCCAGCGGAGTCAACGTCGAGAAAATCAAATGCAATTCAGCGTGTTGCGGAACCAGCGATTGCGTGAAGATGGTACATTTATTCGGGTCAAGCCCCGCCGCTAACCAATCCGTCACCATCGCCAACGTATGCTCTTTGATCCTGGAAGTGTCGGCGTAATCAGAAGTGAGCGCGTGCCAATCCGCCACGAAAAAATAGCACTGATAGCTGTCCTGTAATTTGACCCAATTTTTAAGCGCGCCTTCGTAATTACCTAAGTGCAATTTTCCGGTAGGGCGCATGCCGCTGACAATTCGTTTCATATTTTGCCAAAGTAAATTAACAAGATCGGATTATTTAAGTTTAGTAAATCAACTGCCTCGCCCAAAAAATAATTGGACTCACGATTGAGCTAAAAACACCTGTGAACATCAACCCAATTAAAATAATAAATCCGAAGGGGCGAATCTGATTGTAAATTTGCGCTGCTTCGTAAGGCAGTAAATTTGCCATCATATTGCCGCCATCTAAAGGCGGAATAGGGATAAAATTAAGCACTGTCAAGACAATATTCAACCATACACCTGTCCATAATAACTGCGTGACCGCTTCCTGGAATTGTCCGAGTGAAGCTCCCAATGGAGAAACCACGATCATACTTAAAACCATGCAGATCAAAGCGATCAACAAATTCGTCAAAGGTCCCGCCGCAGAGGTCCAGAAATCTCCCCACCGGACATTGCGCATTTTGGATGGATTCACTGGGGTACTCGCCCAGCCCATCAGCATGCTTCCACCTGATTGCAAAAGAATCATCAGCGGAACTGCCACCATTCCCCAAGGTTCACGTTTAATATGGGGAAGCGGATTCAGCGTCAACTGACCGGCGTCTTTACCCGTTGGATCACCCCACCAATACGCCATCGCAGCGTGCGCGGCTTCGTGACAAGAAGTCGAAAAAAGAAAAACTACAAAATTAATTGCGATCTTGCCGAGGTCTAAATTTTCCACTGATTTGGCTCCTAATTCGGATTGTTTACCCGACAAAGTTTAAACGAACAATCAAGGTAGCACGCGCATCAAAGCAGTGTCAATTAGCGCATTCTGCCCTCGAATCCAATTAATTCAGTGAATTGAAATTTTCTAAATGGTGAGTATTTTGAGAGGAATTCACCCGTCCCGGCTTCGCCATCAATAAAGGCTACGCAAACGAATACGACGCCATACCCAGGCTGCCAAGTTCCCAACTGCGATGCAAAGATTCTCCGCGAAACTGACCATTGGCGTTCGCCGCCGCGCCCAACGCTACAAACAGTGGCAGGAAATGTTCCGGCGTAGGATGTGCCATTTTTGCTTCCGGCAATTGCGCGAACTGCAATAAATTCGCGGCTTCCCCGCTCGCCACTTCATCCGTCAACCATTGCTCGAATTTCGCTGCCCACGCTGGAGTTTCTGACATCGGGCGAATGGAATACAAATTATGGACAGCCGTACCCGAAGCCATCATCAAGACGCCTTCTTCACGCAATGATTGTAGTGCCTGCCCGATGGCATAATGCGATTTGGCATCGTTGTCCGGCTGCACTGAAAGTTGCGCGACAGGAATGTCAGCTTCGGGATACATCAACCGCAGTGGAATCCACGTACCGTGATCGAAACCACGATCAGACACGACTTCACATTCAATATTCGCAGCAGCTAAAAGTTCTTTGATCCGAAGCGAAACATCCACTGCTCCTGTAGCTGGATATTTCATCTCGCACAACACCTGCGGAAACCCGCCAAAATCATAAATAATTTCCGGCTGCGCCGCGAGGCTCACCGTCGGACGCGTTGTAGTCCAATGCGCCGAAATACTCAAAATCATTTCCGGGCGCGGCAAATTTTTTCCGAGTTGTGAAAGGAATTCCGCCGCCGGAGAATTTTCCAGCGCAATCATTGGCGAACCATGAGAGATGAAAATTGTTGGTTGCATAAATTTCACTACAATAAAGCTGCTCATCAATTTACTTTGTAGGATACCCACAAAACTTATTGATCCTTTTTAGCGCTCCATAAAATACCAACTGGGGTTCTTCCTAGTGCTTTTCGCTCACGAATTAATTTTACTGTGGAGGTCACAACATCTTTCAATTTTGCAGATCCTACTAAACCACCTGCTGTACCTAGCCAAGGAGTAATTAACGGGAAAAATGCGGGTTGCAATGCTGCAGTTACAGCGATAGCAAGCGTCGGTAAAGAAACTGCAAGGTCACTCCGATAACTACTATTTAGCTCTTTTATTTTTTCCTGGTGCCGTTCAAGCGCAGCAGATAAATTATAATCAATCTGATTCGCTACCTTCTCAACATCGTCCAAAGGGATTTTCGACAAGCTGCTAATATCTTGATTGATGATTGTTCGTAATTCACTAAGCTTCCCTTTTTTCCTGAGTTCGATCAGCCCTTCTAAAGAAACGTTTCCAAGCCAATCCAATTGTTTAGATAAAAGTGAGTTCGTCCTTACCAGATCAATATCTGAAAGAGTTCCCAATTCAGATGAAATTAATTCTTGATTAACTTTGACCTTTTGACTGAGCCAATGAAAAGAAACTGGCGCAGTAATTAATGGATGAGCATTAGAGTTGTTGTGACATTTAAAATCAATGAGATAGCTGGAAATTCCAGAGTCCGGCGCAGACTTCCAGCACCACATCATACAGTCCAAAATCGTGCA
>JAYVZE010000147.1:0-3092 GCA_043783625.1 Blastocatellia bacterium
CGATGCCATTGCCTAGCCCAGCCGACGAATCCGAGGACGCAACGATGGCCCAGTGAATATTTTTCGCGGACAGATTTAGCATCTACTCCGGTGTGAAAAAGCTGCGGATCAATGCCGTTGTGGATGACTTGGAATTTGCTCGCGTCAAAGCCCTGTTTGACATAATGCTGTTTGAGGACTTCGCTGACGACAATAATTTTCGTCGCGGCATTGATGACAATTTTTTCGCATTTGGCGGAAACGGCTTTCCCCATCAGACTGCTTTCTTTCGCCATTTCGTCCACGAGCGGCGCGTTGATTTCAACGACCAATGGAAGTTTGAATTTTTTCGCGGTCGAAGCTCCGGCGGTCAGATTTAAACTGTAGCGTTCGTAAATAAATGCAGGCTTTGCGGCGCGAATCGCTTGCTTCAATTTATTCATGCCGTAAAAATTATAACCGAGCGACATGGCTTCGTAGATGAGGCTGCCGAGCGCACCGCGTCCTTCGGAATGTTTCGCAGTGGAATTATTTTTTGCCGCGTTCGCGGTTTGGTTTGGTTGACGACTTAAACTAACTTCGATGACCTCGTGACCTAATTCAGTCCAGGCGTCCTGAAGTGATCGAATGTGGATTCCTTGTGCGTCTTCACCGCGTGTTCTGTGGTGATAGATGATTTTCATGGCAGGGGGGATTATTCTTCAATGCTTAAATAATCAGTTGTTAGTGACCAGATATTTTTCTTGCAGAGCTTGTTCCAGAACGCTTTCTGCCTCAGATGCCACGCTGTCCCAATTGCGAAGGCTGTTAGAGCCAGCAATCGCGGCTTGGTCCCAGTGAGTCTCAAGCGCTGTCAGTAATTGATTTTTCAACGCCTCGGAATTTCCTGAAGGAAAGAGGAATCCGTTCTTGCCGGATTCAATGATGGCAGGATTTGTTCCCACATCTGAAGCAACGACAGGCGTTCCGCAGGCTAATGCTTCGAGTACGACATTCGGAGAACCTTCCCGTATGCTGGCCAATACTTTAACATCGGCAGCATTATTCCAAAGGCAAATTTTTTCAGGGGCTAGTTGTCCAACGAAGCGCACTATATCATTTAACCCCAAGTGACGGGAAGTCTCTTCTAATTTCTTCCGGTCTTCCCCTTCTCCGATCAGAGCCAGTCTGATTTTTTGCTTTATGAGCTGCGCTCTGCCTATTTTGCAAAGAGCCTCAAGCACCAGCCATTGCGATTTGTTGTGATCCAGTCGCCCCACATAAATAATTAATTTTTTATCCTGACTGAGACCTAATTTCTGTCGTGCTTCAGCGCGTGGAATCGGATGAAAAGTGGCAGTATCAATGCCATTAGGGATGACATGAATTTTATCGGGATCAGCGCCGAGTTCAATGAAATCCTGTTTGATTTCTTCAGAGACGGCAATCAGGCGAGCGGCAGCGTGCATTACTTCGCGCAGCATCGGAGCGATGTTTGGCAGCAGTTTATTTCGCGTGATGTCAGAACCTCGCGCCGTTACGACAACGGGGAGGTTGAAATACTTGCCAAGTCTGATGGCTGCGAATCCATCAGGATAAGTGAAATGCGCATCAATTACCTGGAAATTGAAACCTTGTTTCTGAATTTTTTCAATCGTTGGTTGCGTGCCGCGTGTCATCCAATCGCCGTACTTGGCCATCCCGATTTTGGGTGTTACTAAATGGCGCGGATGGGAGACTTCCATTCCGAATTGTTGCTCAAGGAGCGGGACTCGTGTCAACTTTTTCCAGTTGGCGGGCGCCGGGAAAAATCTGGGGAAATAGGGAATTGGGGCAACTACTTTTATTTCGTGTCGTGACGCCAGCGGCGCAACTCTCCGTGCGACAAAAATCCCGTGTTGCGGCATCTGAGAGTTTGGAAACAACGATGTGAAAGTTAAAATTCGCACGTCAAACCTGATGACAAATTCCTGCGGAAACACGCACGAAGTAAGTGTGACTTGGCGCCCTTACTTCGTGTGGGCTTCTGCAATTTTACCTAACCTAAAAACTTACGCTGCCATAAGCGGAACATTAATATTGTCCAGAGTGGGCTGCCCAGATCGCGGAGTCCGCTTTGATGGCGATCCCACATTTTTTTCACCGATTGTTGATTGAGCAACGAATCATTCTGATCAAATAACAAACTGTGCGCCAAGTCTTTCAAATCTCCGCGCAGCCATTCCGCCAGTGGAATTGAAAATCCCATCTTCGGGCGATTCAAAACTTCTTCCGGCACAATTTTTTTGATCGCCTCTTTAAAAATATATTTGCCGACGCCATTTTTTAACTTCAAGCTGGATGGAATCCGCGCCGCATTTTCCATAAATTCATGATCCAGAATCGGGCAGCGAACTTCTAACGAAACCGCCATACTCGCCCGGTCAACTTTCGTTAAAATATCGTCTACGAGATACGTTTTTATGTCTACATATTGAATCCGCGACAGCGGATCATCCGCCGGAGCGCGATCATAAAATTGTCTAAACAGATCGAAAGGGCTGTATTCATTCAGGCTGGCAGTCAAATCACCATCGAAGAGTCCCACGCTTTCTTTTGACATCAATCCATACACTGAATTGAAATATGCCTGCGCGTGATCCAGTGAAATATTAGTGAGCGTAGCCTTCGCTCGAAGTGGACGCGGCAGCCAATCCGCCTGCGGATAAAGTGCGCCTGCCGTGCCAAAAGCCATTTTCCTGATGGACGCCGGAATCATCTGCCGGACGCGATTTTCCGCCACATCAAAACGGTAGCGACGATAACCTGCGAAATTTTCATCGCCACCATCACCGGACAGCGCAACGGTAACGAATTCGCGGGCGACTTGCGAAACATAATAGGTCGGCACAGCGGACGAATCCGCGAACGGCTCATCATAATGCCAGGCTAATTTTTCGACGACGGAGACCGCATTCGGGGCGACGATGCGTTCGTGGTGGTCGGCATTAACAGATGCCGCGAATTTTTTTGCGGCAGCCGCTTCGCTATATTTCTCAGACGTAAAACCTATCGAAGCGGTTACAACGGGGCGTCCGGTAATTTTCGTCATCATGGCGACGACGGCGGAAGAATCTACGCCCCCGGAAAGAAAA
>JAYVZE010000148.1:0-70450 GCA_043783625.1 Blastocatellia bacterium
AAAGTAAGCTCATGCGGTTACTTTGATTTAATTCTCCCAAACCTAAGTCGTTGCTGCTAAGTGCTTTATTTCTCGTTAAAAAAATGTTCACAGTATTGAAAATAATATCGAAGAATATTCATATAGCTAGGAATTGAGGAGTCTAATCTTCGTCATCATATTTGCCCGGTTCTTTCGTATTGCCATCCGCTAAATCACATAAGCGG
This sequence comes from Blastocatellia bacterium, assembly GCA_043783625.1. Taxonomy (GTDB): domain Bacteria; phylum Acidobacteriota; class Blastocatellia; order RBC074; family RBC074; genus JAFDVL01. Next base: position 207 of record JAYVZE010000148.1, read on the forward strand.
CGAAATCCTGAAAGCATTGTCAGCCACGCCCATTCACCTGCTGTTGCGATTACTTTTTGCTTCACCGTCGGGCGATCCACCAGTTTTTTTTGTTTCAGCAGGAAGACAATATCATCCAAATCTTTTTGTCGTCCGGCATTAAATTTCAGGATGACCAACCATTCAGGCGTGATGACGTGCAAGCCGTTCGGCAAGCCAATCGCTTCTTGCAACGCCTGACGATATAATTCACGGTAGCCATCGCTTCTGACAATCCAATCAATCTGGACGTTATACCTGCCAATTTTCAAGGTGTAGCTGCTGCCGCCAAAGGTCAGCGGATGTTGCGGAGTCAATGATAAATTATTGGAGGCGATTATATCTACATCTTTGGTCATGCGTGGGCTGCCGTAAAAGTGCATCGCCAGCCCTCCCGCAACAGCCCATTCAATTTCTTCCCGCGTAGCCAACTTGCCAGCTTTTTTCGCCGCTTTCACTCCCGTTTCGCTGGAAATCATCGGGCTGGTGGCATCATTTTCCAGCATCCGTTCGACAAGTTTTTGGTAATCGTTTTCACTCATTTCTTTCTCTTTGATCAACGACTCACCGTTCGCTCCGTCGGCGTTCGTCTTCCTGTTCCTCCACCGCTCCGCGTACGTCCATCTATATCAAGCATCACCGTCACTTCTCCACTTGCCTCTAATTTTGTCGTGATTGTTTTGATGTTACGTGCATAGTTCACCGTTACGTTGTACTCGCCTTTAAATCCGCGCGTTCGATAAATTCCGCTGGCGTCGGAATTTCCATTTTCATTCGTCCACCATTCACGGAACCAGAGATCGTTCCAGGCTAAGGCTTCCGGCTTGGATGACCAGTCGGCGCGGTACATCGCTCCTTGTGGTAACCAGTGCGCACGCTCCCAAAATCCCCACATCAGGAAGTCGTCAAATTTCGGCGAACTGAAAATCAACGTGACAAAATCTCGCGTAAAATCAGCCTGCAACGCTTCATCCGCCGTATTGAAATCATATTCTGTGACTGCCAAACGAACATTCAGTTGTGAATATCGCGCAATAATATTCTGCATCAAATCAATCGAAGTGACACCGGCAAAATGTCCCTGCATTCCGGCGCCATCCACCGGAGCGCCATTGTCCAACAGGTATTTAATCACAGCAAAATAATAATCCTGATGCTGAATGTTCGTACCGCCAGCTGACAAAATATCGTAGTCATTAATGAACAATTTCGTATTCGGTTCAAGCTGCCGCGCCAGTTGAAACCAGCGAATCATTTCCTGATTTCCTAAAATTCCATTTGAGGCAGAGACACCGTTGACTCCGCTGAGCCGCCCCTGCACGTCATAATTTGTGTATGGTTCATTCAGGACATCCCATTGATATAATTTTCCTTTGACGCCCGCATCTCCCAGCACATCATTGAATCGGGTTGTAATTCGACTCTGCAAATCATTCGCACTAAGTGCCTGTAAATCGCTCGGTAAATACTTCCACGAAGGCCAAATTAAATTATGTCCACGGGCTGCGATATTGTGATCCGTCAACCACTGAATCGCCGTTCGCGTATTGGTTTTATTGAAGGCATTCCCACAGGTCGTGCATTCCCAAAGACTCCATTTCAAATCATTTTCAAAGACGGACGTATTGAAATGACTCGACACCCGCGAACGATAGATTTCAGCATCGGTGCTGTTTTGCGTTAGTAATTGCGCGGTAATCGCCGAGCCGAATTTAAAAGCGTGATTAATTTGCTGGACATAAACCTGCGCTCCGTTAATCGGGTTCCCATTGCGGTCTACGACATTGACTTTTAAATCACCTTTGCGAATTTGTTCGATTCGGCTGTTGGCTTCGAGACGCCACGGAGCATTCGGATTGCCGCGTTGTGGGTAATATGTTGAGGTTGGAAGCTGGCTGAGCTGAACTCCCTGCCCATAATTCGTGAGGGTCACGCCGCCCAGTTCAAATTTCTGCGGCCCGGCAGCAAATTGAAAAACCAGATGCGCACCATTCACAGCGTAGGTGTCGTTCGATTTGAACGGGACTTGAAACTGCTGCCATTCACTGGTATCAACCGGCAAACTCAATGATACGGACTTAGCAAAATCGCCGCCGTTACGCTCAAACACGACCTGTGCCCGCGTGTTACCGCTGGCCGGTTCAAGTTTCCTCATCCAAAAGCTCAACAGCATCAAATCATCTTTGGCGAGACTGATACTGTTATTCCAACTTAAGCCAGCGTTATAAATATTTGCTGAAGTACCAACGACATTGACCTGAATTGCCTGCGCAAAACTTTGTCCGGTAGCGGCTACATTGGTTGCGGAGCCTCCGCCTGCGCTGCTGTCAAAATAAGTAGAATAATTACCACTAATCACTGAAGTCCCATTGCCGGGAAGTGGCGGTGTCGCGCCAAGATTTACTAAGCTGAGTCCGCCGATTTCAAACGTCTGCGGGCCGAACGCAAATTGAAAACTCAGTTGCGCTTCCCCGGCGTTGTAAAGCGAAGCCGATTTGAACGGAATACTGTATTTCGTCCACGTATTCCCGTCGCACGGGAAAGAAGTGAAAAGTGATTTTTTATTCGGAGCCGCCACCTGCTCAAAACTGACATAGCCGCGAATGTTGTGTTCATCGAGCGGTGCGACTTTGCGTACCCAAAAAGTAAGTAACAAATTGTCGCTCGCGTTCACGGTTTGAGAATTCGTCCAGCTAATTTGTGCATCACTAATGCTTGACGAAGTACCCGGAACCGTCAATCGGTAACCTTGCGTGAAAGATTGTCCGCTGATGTTGATTGGCTGAGCCGTGGCTCCTGCTCCGACACCACCGTTGATACTATAAACATTGGCTGGGAGGATCGAAGTCTGCGCTAAAGCGGTCAGAGAAAAGAAGCTCAGAAAACAACCGAAAAAAATATTTTGGATAATTTTCATACGATAAAAATTCAACTCAAGTGAAGGAATTGGATAGCGAAATTCTGTTTGTAACAAGCAGGAAAACTAATGAGGATTATGAAGGAAAACAAAAATTTCTCAAGTCTACGATTTCCGGGCTAAATCGCCTTCAAGACAACCAACGTCAAATCGTCATGCTGATGCGCATCCACTGAAAAATCATGGACAGCTTTGAGAACGGCATCAGCAATCACAGAAGCTTTTTCTTTACGATATTCGCGGACAACTTCGACGATGCGACGCTCGCCGAATTCCAATCTTTCGGGTGGAGCGGTATGCGCTTCGCTCAGTCCATCCGTATAAAAAAACAGGACATCGCCCTTTTGCAAATAAATTGTTTCGCTCTTGTATTGCTGTTGATCGAAAATTCCCAGCAGTAAGCCACCAGATTTTAAGGCACGCCACTTGCCATCCGCTTTCATCAAAATGGGGGGATTATGCCCGGCATTGCTGTACTGAAAAGTTCGCGCTTCTGTGTTGAGAACTCCAAACACCATGGTGACTAACAACTGTCTTCCGAGATCACGATGCAAACGTGAATTCGTCGCCCGCATCATTTTGGCTAATCCAAATCCACTTCGTGCCATCAATCGGGTGATGCTGCGCGTTGCCGCCATGCCCATCGCAGCGCGGACGCCTTTCCCTGCGACATCACCAATCATGATGCCTAATTTGTGATCGGATAAACGAATGTAGTCGTAAAAATCTCCGCTTAAATTTAATGCGGGTTCAAGGCGTGCCGCCAGCTCAAAACGTTTTAGAATCGGAGGAGAATCTGGCGTCATGGCACGTTGAATATCACGCGCCATCATGATTTCGTGTTCGAGTAACTGCTCGCGCTCGACCTGTTCGGTGTAAAGTCTGGCGTTCGCCAAAGCAATGCTGAGATTATTGCCAACGCTCTCCAATAAATGTGCCTGACCGTGTCCAAAGGCATTGATGCGACTGCTTTCCAAGGCAATGACTCCGATCACATTATCTTTGTGAATGAGCGGCACTGCGACTTCCGAATGATGCGCACTGGTTTCCCAACTTTTGGTCACGTGATAATCGGGGTCTTTGGCGACATCGCCAACAATGACCGGATGTCGCAGCCGCACGGCCCGCCCGACGATACCCTGATTAATAGAAGTCCGGTTGGCTTGCGAGACGCTCGGAGCATTGAAGCCTTCTTCGATATGCCAGATAAATTCTTCGGATTCTTCATCAATTAATCCAACTGATAAAGTGTCAAAAGCAATCACACGATGCAACAACGGCGCAATTTGCTGGAGTAGTTGATCCAGATCAAGAATCGAATTGATTTCATGTCCGATGTCAATCAGCGTATCCATTTCATCGGTACGCGCTCGTAATTCATCGTAAAGACGGGCATTTTCCAGTGCAATCGCTAATTGATTTCCCAGCACATTGAGAATGCGTTCGTGCTGGGGCGTGAAGTAATTTGTCTCAACACTTTCAATCGTTAAAACGCCAACCACTTTTTGTTCACGAATCAATTTCAATGGAACTGCGATCATTCCACGCGGCTCATCATTGCCTTCAACGTCCATTTTCAGGTAGCGCGGGTCTTGTTGGACATCAGGGACAATAATCGTATGTTCATGGCGCAAAGCGGCTGAAGCAATGCTTCGATCTAATGGAATAAACCGGTTGCGCGCCACCTCTTCAGGTTTATATCCCACCGATTTTTTCCAGACCAGACAATGCCGCTCTTCATCATTCAGCAATAAATTGAGGAATTTATAATCAATGACTTCACGCATGCGCAACGCGATCCGCTCAATCAATTCGTCCAGGTCAAGAATCGAAATAAATTCAACACTGAGTTCGTTGATTAAATCCTGGAGGCGATGTGACGCGCTGAGTTCAGGGTGGATAGCTGGCGCAGATGTTTCAGTCATACTTACGTTTGAATAGCAGCAATTGCCTTGAGAATTTCATCATCAGCGGGGCGGAAAATCGGGATAACAGTTTTACGATAACGAATCACGCCTTCTTTATCAATGACGATGACTCCACGTTTCGTTCCAATCAATGATTTCATGTCGTAGGCTTTCGTCACAGCTCCGTTAGCATCAGACAATAACCGCAAGGGTAAATTGTGATTCGCAGTGAAGCGTTGATGCTTCGCTACTGAATCGGAATTAATACCGATGACTTCGGCCCCGGTTGCCTGATATTGCTCCCAGTTATCGCGGACACTGCATAATTGCTTCGTGCAGACAGGGGTTTCGTCTCCAGGATAAAAAAGCAAGACAACAATCTTGCCGCGTGAATCGCTGAGTTGCCAGCGAATTCCATCACCATCCGGCAAATCAATTTCGGGCGCGGTCTGTCCGGTTTCTGCCATAAAAATTATCCTCTTTTTGGTCGCTCATTCAGCGTGACATCGAAAGTCAATCGTTTACTGCCGCGTACGATGTCAACTTTGACTTTATCGCCAATATTTTTTTTGTTGATGGCGCTCTCAAAATCATCGTGCGTTTTCATGGGCTTGCCGTCTATCGAAGTGATGATGTCACCACCCAGATACAGGATTTGATTGCGGAAGCGCACGGGCTGGTTTCCGCCTTGAATTCCAGCTTTTTCCGCTCCACCATTTTCATACACCTGCGAAATCATCAGCCCCTCATCAACGGATAAACGCAATCTGTTCGCCAGCCCTTGATTCAGTTGAATGGGAGGCGTAATGCCAAAATCAGGTTTGCGTGCATAGCCATATTTGATGATGTCAGGAATGATTCGTTTCGCGGTATCAACCGGAACCGCAAAGCCAATGCCAACTGAACCACCCGACGGACTGTAAATCATGGTATTGATTCCAATCAGCCGCCCACGCGAATCCAATAACGGGCCGCCGGAATTTCCGGGATTGATCGCCGCATCCGTTTGAATGACACTTTCAATCAAGCTGTTTGTAATTTCAGAATGCAGCGCACGCGCCAAGCCGGACACCACGCCCGTCGTCAAAGTCCGATCCAATCCGAACGGATTCCCAATCGCTAACACTTTTTTTCCGACAAATAAATCCGTTGAATTGCCCAGCGGAATGAGATTCAGGCTTTCCTGCGGAGCCTTGATTTCAATGATCGCTAAATCGTTATCAGGATCAGCACCAATCGGTTTCGCTTTGTAGCTTTTCCCGTTCGCCAGCGAAACCTGTAATTCCTGTGCAAAGCCTCCATTTTGCCCTTGCACAACATGATAATTCGTTAAGATATGCCCTTCCTTATCCAGAATAGAACCCGAACCTGTTCCTTGTTGTGGATACACCTGAAACCAATCCTGCACGTAATCAGTGGAAGTAATATTCACTACGCCGGGACTCATCGCCTTATAAACATCACTGTTATTTTTTTCATCGCTGGCGACGGAAGCATCCTGAATCTCTGCGATTGGTGAAGCCTCATTATTGCCTGCGGCATCGGCAAATCGTCCAAGTAATTTCGGGCCAAGTTTTTCGTATGCGACAACGATAGTTCCGGCAAAGAACGCCGTTAATAATGCTAATCCGACTAATTGTTTGCCCGTGACTTGATAAGCTTTCATAAAATAACTCCCAAAAAATGACGCTCTTGATTGTCTTACTACTTGGGCAAGAATCGCAAGCCGTGCAATGATTATTCAGCTATGATGCTTTGATTACGATTGCCGATGCCTAAAGTTCCGAATTCTGTCGCCTCGCATTTTAAGACCGCCTGAAGTACACTTATTCTCATCAGTTGCTGTATCTTGATCTTTCCGCCTAACGAAAGGATGTTCGTATGCAACGCTCTCTCGTCCGATTTTTACTGCTTGTTTTCGTCTTGACAATTCCGGCTCTGGCACAGACTCCTCAAAAACTGGAAATCGAAATTATCGGCTTCAAAATCGGCAGTAATTATAATCCTCTGCTGGATCGGCAACCCTCTGTTTTTTCTGCTGAAAGCGTCGAGCTACCACAAACCGAAGCTGAAAAAACGGCGCGGCGCAACGCCAACACCAATCGTAATAATTCAACCTACAATCAAACTTACCCGCGCGGCGTCATTGCGCCGGAAGACAAAAGTACACGAGGGCGATTGCGTTCCTCCATCAGAGTCATTGACCTGGCGGAATGGGTCAACGTTGAAATTAAAAATACTTCCGACAAAACCATCAAACAAATTGAGTGGGATTTTCTGTTTCCTCGCATGGAAGACAATGCACTGAAATTACGCTACGCCGTGACCAGCAAAGTCGAAGTCAAAACTGGCAACAAGAAAAAACTTAAAGTCATTCTCCCGGCCAGTGCGATGAAATGCAAAGTCATTAACATTAAAGGGGAGCAGGCTCAGGAATCGGTCTGCGGCAAAGGCTTCACGGATGCCTCGAAGTTTGAGCTGGAAAATGTTGTCATCAACCGGATTGAATACGCCGACGGCTCCGTCTGGAAGCGCGAGCCATAACAACACTTATATTTAATTCCTATCGTACATCTTTTATTTCAGTTATCGTAAGCAAAACATTTGTATGATGGTGTCCCGTATGGGCATGCCAAAGCTTTCCGCTAACTTCTACACGTTTACCAAGTAATCCCTTATATTGGGCATACTGCTCTTCAGTTAAAACAAGCTGTATTTTAGAAACATTCTTTCCCCGTTTCTCTCCACCTATAATCTTTTCATCGGCGTTAACGCAGATAGGTCTGATGAGGTCTAGTATCCAGTAGGGTTCCGGTGTATCGCCTTTCTTTACGTTTTCGTAATTCGGTGGCCCGGCGAAAGTTTTCCGAGTAATTTTCCCCTTCAAATTTACTGCTGCGGGTTCATAGGAAAGACAGCTCTTTAGCGTCGTAGCATTCGATGAAAAGCCAACGCCGAGTAATAATATGAGCGAAACGAGCCTTTTCATTTCCGTCTCCTTCTCAGAATTTTGTTTTAATTTCCTATCGCTTCCACCGGACAACATTCCAACGCTTCCTGACATAGGTTTTCTTCTTCTGGCGAGCTTGGCTGTTTATAGACGTAGGAATATCCGCCGCCATCGAACCGCCTAAAATTCGCTTCCGCTATATCGCGGCAGACATCGCAGTCAATACAATTTTTATCGACAAAATATTGCCCCGCTACATTCTGGGGAACTTTAGCATTTACATCAGGCATAACTTTTACACTGCATTCAAATTCAAAATTGGCAATTCTCTTTTGACACTGATTGGAACAGAAATTTGCGCCGCGACCGGAATCACTCCCGCCGTATGCTCATGCGCGTGATAGCTGGAGCGCACGAGCGGCCCCGATTCGATATACCGAAAACCCATTTCCAAGCCGATTTCCTTAAAGCGGGCAAATTCTTCCGGCGTATAATATTTCTCCACCGGCAATCGCTTTTCAGCCGGTTGCAAATATTGCCCCAGCGTCAAAATATCACAATCAACACTGCGCAAATCACGCATTGTTTCGACGATCTCTTCATCGTTTTCACCGAGTCCCAACATCACGCCGGATTTCGTCAGCATTCCGCGTCCTTCGGCGTCGCGTCGTTTGGCTGCATTCGCTAATAAATTCAGCGTCCATTCACGATATTTCGCGTGTGGGCGAACGCGGCGATACAGACGCGGAACCGTTTCCGTATTGTGATTCAGCACATCAGGCTGCGCATCCAGAACAATTTGTAACGCCGCTTCGTTGCCCTGAAAATCAGGGATCAAAACTTCAACCTTCACCGTAGGATTCATCGCCCGCACCGCCTGCACGGTTAACCCAAAATGCGCCGCGCCGCCATCTTCCATATCGTCACGATTCACGGCAGTGATGACAGCATGTTTGACGTTCATTTTCTTGACTGCCTGCGCGACATGCCACGGCTCTTCCGCGTCAAGCGCAACCGGAGCGCCTTTGCTCACCGCACAAAAACCACAACGACGCGTACAAATTTCACCCGCGATCATAAACGTCGCCGTTCCGCTCGACCAGCATTCAAAAATGTTCGGACATTTCGCTTCCTGACAAACCGTGTGGAGGCTCAGGTCGTTCATGAGGTGTTTAATTTGTTGATATTCGCCTCCGGTATTGAGTCGAATTTTCAACCATTTCGGCTTCGGAGTTAGTTGCTTCACCTTAGTCATAAAGATGATTATAACAGCTTATTTGAGAGAGTGTAGTCAGCGGCTGAAATTTTTCGAGAGATAAAACTAGGGGATTAATTTAAACCAGAAGAATAGACCACGCATCGGGCGGATGTGACGGGTTTACGCAGATCTGAAATTTATAATGATTCAGACCCGCGAAAACCCGCTTGATCCGTAAAATCCGTGGTCTATTGCTCCTTAACCTAACTGACTTCGATTTATTTCAATTTGTCATGCAACCAGGCTTTCGCAAACGCCCAGTCGCGGCGTACCTGCCGTTCCGAAATCCCTATAACTTCGGCGATTTGCGGTTCCGTTAAGCCCACAAAATAACGCAGCTCGACGACCTGCCCGACGCGTGGATAAATTGCTTCCAGTTCATTTAAAGCCCGATCCAGCGCAATTAAATCAATTGTATCCGGTTGCTCGAAGTCTTGCATAGCAAGACCTTCCAACGTGATCCGCGCAAAATCCCCACCGCGCTTTTGCGCCTTTTTGCCGCGTACATAATCCACGACCAGCCAGCGCATTTGCTTCCCCGCGACATTGAAAAAATGCTCCCGGTTCTGCCATTCGATTTGTTGCCCATCGAACAAATGCAAATACACTTCATGCACCAAAGCCGTCGGCTGTAACGTCTGCGCATAACCGCGCAAATGATATTGCGCCATACGACGTAATTCACCGTATACATGCGGAATCAATTCGTTGAGTGCTTCCAGTTCGCCAGCCGATTGTAATTTGAGCAAACGAGTAATGTCTAAATCCTGCCAAGCGGGAGAATGATTCATAAGCTTTTCTTCGAGAGTAAATTTTTCTGCTGGTTGTGTGACGCTCAAATACCCTAGCGTCCTAATAAATATACGCTGAATATCTGCTATACCGAAGCAAAACTTAACTATCTATTAAAACTTTATTTTCTTTGTCCGTTTTTTCCGACCACTTACGATTTATCAAATAGACCAGAAGAAAATTGACCTTCCGGTATATCTGGCAGGGCTAGCAGGCGAATTACACAGATTGAGGTCATTCGCTGTTCAATACGAATGACCTCAATTTGTGCGACCACGTTATGAGAATAGCTGATCGCGCTCGCCTGATTCTTCGCCAATTGCAGCAAGCCGAGTTTGTTGAGATCGGCTTGCTTTGTATTCACTCAAAACTATTACGACAAGGAGAAAATGATGCGAAAACTAACTAGCACACTCAGACCAATCTCACTCACATTGTCACTCTTGTTACTGATGATACTGTTCTCGGCGGCACAAGGGCAAGGACTGAATATGCTGCATAATGGAAGCTTTGAAGAAGGCTCAACTGGTTTAGCTCTCACAAAGCTATCCGATTGGCGCATTCTCTCCGGCAATGTGGATGTGCTTTCTAACTATGTAGTCGCTGACGGCAGCAATTATCTGGATTTGATTGGGACACCAGGAGTGGCAACGATAGAACAAACATTTCCTACTGTTTTAGGCCAAACATATACTTTGTCTGGTTGGGTAGCACACCATCCAGGAATTACCGTAGCAGGTGCAAATATAACAATTAATGGCGAATTATTGGAGCCACTATTTCACACAGGGCGCACCACTGAAACCAATTTACAATGGACGCGCTTCACTCGTACTTTTGTTGCTAAATGCTCGACAACCATTTTACGGTTCGCAGACAAGAATTTGGCGGGATATGTTTTTGGCGGAACACTGTTGGACGGGCTTTCCGTTAATGCACAAGCGGCAGAAGGGGAAATTGTTTGTGACCGAAAGCTCTGCTTCAAAGCTCCATACGCCTGGCACTATGCCCTCCAAGTGCAGCGAAATCGAAATTACAATGTCAATATTCCTGGCGTTAATTTCGGGTTGCCAATAGACGTTTTTTCTTCCTGGGGAGTTAATCCCAACGTAACAATGGCACTGGAGCCTTATTCTCAACATGTCCGCTACAAACTGACAGCGGCTTATGTAGCAGCACAATTAAGCCTGCAAGAACAAATTACGTTCTGGTGGCATGGTATCGGCACTCTGAAACTGGGTTGCTTCGTGCGGATGCCGATGAATTCCACCCCAAGCTGTACGTTTCCTGTCTTGTTGGGTTCCGGTGAAAAATTGGACTCGAATTCGTCACTGGCAGACCTCTTTAATCAAACAGAGCGCACCTTAAAAGGAGGGACGGATGACGAGCTACAAACGCTACTAAACATTTACAACCAACTGGATAATTGTCGCAACGATTAGCTCGGATTTGTCTATGAGATTAACCGAAGAGGCGGCTTACCTTACATAACAAAAATCATAGCGCGATGATAGAACCTGCCACAGATGCCAGATCGTGTCCGCCCACCGTTGCATGAAAGTCTGGCAACTGTGGCAGGCTCCTTTATCTTTTCAGCAGAGGATAATCCCATGAAACTATTTCTTATCGCACTAGCAATCGCAACCATCGCGTTGTCAGATTGTGGCGTACACCCAGCCGAAAACACAGCACTTCAAGCACAAGCAAAGCTGATAACTAAACATAAAGCTGCAATCATCTTCTTGTTAGAGATGACGCACGAAGAATTCAAGGAAAAAATCTCGGTCAAAGGCGCGAGCGTCCGAGCGAAAGAAAAAAGGGTGGCAGAGATAAACAAATTGCTCCCCACGCTTAACGGCGAGCAGTTAACATCTGCGGCTGAAGAGAAAAATACGCTTCCGGGTAAGATTAAAGAATTGGCCGAGGAGAAAAAAAGGTTGGAAACAAGGCAGCAACAAATCACGGAGTTGCTCCAAGAACTTAAAAAAGATTAGCGTTATTAGTTTTCCACTTCCATTATTTATTATCTGAAAGGAAAGAGAGATGAAGCTGGAAGAAGCTTTTGAAAAAGCAGAAGCGTTGACAGTCGAAACCGGACGTTCGTACGAGTTGACCAATTCCACCCTTCTGACGAATCGCTGTTATGTGGAAAGAAGCGGTTGGATTATTCATCCCAGCATCATTATCGGTAATAATCGTAGAGACTATCTGAGACCAGACGATATAGCACGTGATGCTTGGGAAGTGGAGGACTATTCTGACATATTCGATTTCTGATAAAGAGTTACGCGATTTCACGCCACTGCATATTCCGTTTCAGCCCGCACAGAAGGCGAACGAAAGCCCAGCACGATGTCGGATTTCGGCACGCCTTTGGATTCTAGTTCGCGGGCTACTGACACGTCAGTATTATCAGCTTGAATCCAGATTTTGCCGTTGTTGATTTCGAGGTCAATAATGACATTATGAACCCGTTCCTCCCGGCTCCAACCTTCCACCACCAACGCGTAGCGGTCATTTTTTTCGTCGAAGAACAAACGATCCCGGATGCCTTTTTCAAGATAGGGAACAGCCGAACGACGGGTCAGTAAATCCTTGATGATCTGACGATAGCGCAACACTTTTTCATCTACTGTTTCCATAACACGATTTCCTCTGTTTGCTGATTGAAAACCAACAGCATAATATTTTCCTCGGCTCGCAAGGCTTCGCCTTCTGCATCGCCAAATTCCAGACGATAGGTTTCTTCATTAATGGCTAAAAAGAGTCGGCGTTCCGGCTCCGTTTGACCCAGCGCACGACGATACAAAATGTATTGCCCAATGGCGTGATACAAATCATCCAGATCGTTGCTGCCAATAAAGCTTTTGATTTCGACAGCAATCTTTTCTGTGCCTTTCTCGGCGGCAAGAAATCGTTCTGCCCCCAGATCAATCTGAAGATTCCGCGTCTTCCAAACCACCCGAAGGGGATCGTTGGTAATCTTCCAGCCATCTTTCTTGAGCGCATTAACAACGTGATGATGAACTTTATCTTTTGCTGACATGGCTGAATTATAACGGAAGCCGAAGAAGTTATCACCCTGCCACTGCAAAATATGTTCCTTCGGTGTCCGCTTTTCTGCGGCGTTTGCGATTCATGAGCTGAAAACAATTATCAAGATTATCAAGAAGGATAGGTGTCAGAAATCCATGGGCTGGGGAAAAGAATTGCAGCTATACGCACGAGTGCTACGGCTCGGCGTAGCTTTGGTCGAGATTAACTTCTCTGTGTACGTGTCCTGCCAATCTGTACTAAAGCTACGCCGAGCCGTAGCACTCCAAACGCTCCGCCTTACATTAGAATTTTTCCTGATGATGATTTTTAGTTTTTGATTTGTCGCTCATAATGAGAATGACGTGAACAACCTAATGACCGCAGAACAATCAAACCAAATCAAAGCCCTCTTCGACGCGGCATTTGACCTTGCGCCTGAAGACCGTGAACAATTTCTGCGCAAGGAATGTAACGGCGATTTCCGGTTATTCGCTGAAGTGCAAAAGCTCTTTGCCGCGAATGACGAAGCGGCTGGTTTTCTTGAATCTCCGCCGCCGATCACAGATTTATCCGAGTTGTCCTTACCTGATAATCCCGATGCGGCAGTGGATCGTCGTATCGGGCATTATCAATTAATCAAGGAAATCGGACGCGGTGGGATGGCTCGTGTTTTTTTAGCCAACCGCGCCGACGATACATTTGAAAAACAAGTCGCTATCAAATTGATTAGTGACCAGGTAAACAGCGAAGCTACGCGCAATCGTTTTTTGCAGGAACGAAATATTTTAGCGCGGCTGGAACATCCGTATATTGCGCGGTTGCTTGATGGTGGCACAACTGAAGGTGACGCTCCGTATTTCGTCATGGAATTTGTGGACGGGTTGCCGATTAATCAATATTGCGAGCAATATCAGCTTAACCTTACGGCACGGCTTCAGCTTTTTCGGCAGGTTTGCGAAGCGGTGCAATATGCGCATCAAAATCTGATTGTGCATCGTGATTTGAAACCATCAAATATTTTAGTGACGCCCGAAGGTACGCCGAAATTATTAGACTTCGGCATTGCGAAATTACTGGAAACAGATGAAGCGTCCTCAGCCTTAACGAAAACGCAATTCCCTTTCACGCCGGAATATGCCAGCCCGGAACAAGTCAGCAAACAGCCGATCAATACCGCGACAGATATTTATTCGCTGGGAGTTTTGCTATACGAATTATTGACCGGAAAAAAACCGTACGATTTAAAAAAATTATCGCTCTCACAAATTGCGCATGTTATTAGTGAAGCCGATCCAATCCCGCCAAAACTTGATTACGAATTAGATAACATTTTGCAACGTGCGCTGCGCAAAGAACCCGCCGCACGGTACAAGTCCGTCGAACAATTTTCCGAAGATGTGCGCCGTTATTTAGCAGGCGAACCTGTGCTGGCGCGGCCTACGAGTTTTGCTTATCGCACGGGGAAAGTTCTTAAGAAAAATAAAATTACAGTCACACTCGCAGCAATTTTATTATTTACACTCTTGTCCGTGCTTGTTACCAGCATTCGCCAAAATTTCATTGCCAAAGAACAAGCGCGCCAGCAAAGGCGTCAGTTGTATGCTACGCAAATTAATCAAGCCTTACAGGACTGGGAGCTTGGCAATCTGGAGCGCATGCGCGAAACGCTGAATAACTGGTTGCCACAAAGCGGACAGGAAGATTTACGCGGGTTTGAGTGGAATTATTTGTGGCAGCTACGAAACCCGCAAACGATCACATTTCAGCATGCGGTGACAGCGGACTTTGGCGGACTGGGATTTTCCGAACAAGACAATTTCATCTGGGGGAGCAATCAAAAAGTATTTAGTTTGTGGGATGCGAAAACGGGGCAGAAACTGAACACGATGGATTTTTCCAATCATCAAAACGTGTACATGCATCATCTGGAAAAAGATTTCCCCATGTTGTTAGCTGATGAAAAAATGGTGCAGATGGTAAATTTGCGCACGGGACAATCACTCTTTTCTTTTGCGCTTCCGAATTATAGGGCAATTACTTTTGAGGTGCATCGCGGCACGATTTTCACTGGACACGACGATGGTACGGTGAAGCTTTGGGATGTTCCGACAGGCAAGTTGCGCTCATCGCTGCGATATCAGGACACGCCCGTTGATGCGATTTACTTTACCCTGAATTGGCAGAAAATATTCACGCGCGTTGCTCCACAGGAATGGCGGCTGCGGGATATAAACCAAGTGACATACCAAACCATCAGGTCAGAAACGGCGGCGGCCTTGCCACAGGGATCGCCTGACGGCAACTATTTTTGCTTTCAGGAAGAGGGACAAGCCGTCCGCGTGTTTGCCTCAACGACAGGCCGGGAATTAGGGCGCGTCACAGTGCCGGGCGAACCGATTCTCCACGCCACGTTTACGCCTGATTCTCAACATTTACTTATCACCAGTACCGACAGCACGGCGAAACTGTATCGGCTTCCGTCGTTGGCGCAGGTCGCTATTTTCAAGAGTGACAGCGACTGGATGCATTACGCGGAAGTCTCACCGAATGGCAAGTTATTAATGGCGATATGCGGTGCGCTGACGGTTAAGTTGTGGGACACTGTGACGCAAAAAGAAGTTGCCGTTATCAAAGGTCACGAAGGCAAAGTTATTGGCGCAAAGTTCTCGCACGAGGGAAGCAAATTGCTGACGTGGAGTGAGGACGGCACGGCGCGAATCTGGGAGGTTGCAACTTTGCTCAAGCCTGACCAATTGACAGGTCACGAAGAAGGCGTTTTCTCAGTCGCGTTTGCGCCCGATGGCAAAACACTGGCTTCTGCAAGTAAGGATCACTCCATCAAATTGTGGGATGCGCAAACAGGTCAAGCCCTGCGCACGCTCAGCGGTCACACCGCCTGGGTATTTGCGGTCGCGTTTTCGCCCAATGGCAAGACGCTCGCCTCAGGCAGTCGAGACAATACGCTGCGCCTGTGGGACGTGGCAACAGGTGAGGAACTGCGGCGCTTTACTGGACACACCGAACCCGTGCGCTCGGTCGCATTTTCGCCCGATGGAATGCGGCTGGCAACGGCGAGCAGCGATGCCACCATTCGCGTTTGGGACATCGCGTCAGGGCGCGAATTGATGAAATTAAGTGGGCACAAAGGCGAAGTGTATTCGGTTGCGTTTTCATCCGATGGAACTCAGATTCTCTCGGCAGGGGCAGATGATACTGCCCGGCTCTGGGATGCGCGTTCAGGGCAAGAGTTGCTCCAATTGCGAGGTCACACCGCCGATGTTTGGGCGGCAAAGTTTTCGCCGGATGGACACACGATTGCAACGGTCAGTGCGGATCGTACGATTAAATTGTGGGATGCCAAAACAGGTCGTGAAACTGCTACGATTCGCGGACATGCCAACGATATTTTTTCGCTCGCGTGGTCGCCCGATGGAACCCGTCTGGCAACCTCTGGTAATGACAAAACAGTACGGATTTGGAATGTACAACTTGGAATGGAAGTGCTAACACTACGCAATCATACCGAACAAGTGTGGTCAGTTGCATTCTCGCCCGACGGTAAAACTCTGGCCAGTGCAAGCTGGGATAAAACCATTCGCTTATGGCGTACCAACTCATCCAAATAATCCGCAAATCTGCTACTCTTTCCAGTTATCCCAATTCAAGTTCCCGCTGTTTCAGATACTTAATCTTATCGCGTAGTTCCGCTGCTTTTTCGAATTCAAACTTCTTCGCGGATTCCCGCATTTCAAAATCTAATTGAATAATTGTCTCGCGCATTTTTTCAGGACTGTAATCGTCAAATGCTTCGAGCTGGAGCGGGACTTTGAAATAATCTGCTTCGTACGCGGTCACGAGTGTCGCGTCAATGGATTTGATAATGGATTGTGGTGTGATGCCGTTCGCTTTGTTGTGAGCAATTTGTTTGATGCGGCGGCGCTCGGTTTCTCCGATGGCTTTGCGCATGGATTCGGTCATTTTATCAGCGTACAAAATCGCTTTACCTTTTGAATTTCTAGCGGCGCGCCCCATCGTTTGAATCAACGCGGACTCACTGCGCAAAAATCCTTCTTTATCGGCATCAAGGATCGCTACCAGTGAGACTTCGGGCAAGTCCAGACCTTCACGCAGGAGGTTAATTCCGACCAGCACATCGAATTCACCGCGCCGCAAATCACGCAGGATTTTCACTCGCTCCAGCGTCTCGATTTCAGAATGCATGTAGCGCACTTTGATGCCAAGTTCGGCATAATAATCGGTCAAATCCTCTGACATTTTTTTCGTTAATGTCGTTACTAAAACGCGTTCGTGCGCCTCGACCCGTTGACGTACTTCGTCCAGCAAATCATCTATCTGACCGCGTACCGGACGCACTTCAACTTCTGGATCAAGCAAGCCTGTCGGACGAATGACTTGTTCAATAAATTCACCCTGCGTTTTTTCTAATTCATACGGCCCCGGTGTCGCCGAAACATAAATTAATTGCTTCGTCCGTTCCTGCCATTCTTCAAATTTCAAGGGACGATTATCCATCGCGGAAGGCAGGCGGAAACCGTAATCCACCAGCGTAGTTTTGCGCGAACGATCACCGTTATACATCCCGCGAATTTGTGGAATGGATTGATGGCTTTCGTCTACCACAATGATGGTGTCATCAGACAAATAATCGTACAGCGTAGGCGGCGGGTCTCCGGCAGCTTTACCCGTAAAATGTCTGGAATAATTTTCGACACCACCACACGCGCCCAATGTTTGCAGCATCTCAAGATCGTAAATTGTTCGTTGACGCAGGCGTTGTGCTTCGACGATTTTATTTTGTTCGATCAGCTTTGGTTCCCACCATTCCAGTTCATCTTTGATCGTTTTAATCGCTTTTTTGATCGTGCCTTCCGGCATCACGTAATTTGATTTTGGATAAATCGTCAGGCGGCTGGAATGTCGCTCAAGGACTTCGCCGAGCAACGGATCAATCGTGGAAATGGATTCGACTTCATCACCCCACAGCTCAACGCGATAGGCGTTTTCCTGATAGCTGGGCTGAATATCTATCACGTCGCCACGGACGCGAAACGTCCCGCGCCCGAATTCAATATCGCTGCGAGCGTATTGCAATTGAACCAGTTTTTTGATGATCTCATCGCGTGAAGTTTTCTGTCCCGGCTCTAAAAACAAGAGCATTCCATAATATGCTTTTGGATCACCTAAACCGTAAATCGCCGAGACGGAAGCGACTACGATCACATCGCGCCGCTCAAACAAAGAACGTGTCGTGCTGAGTCGTAAACGATCAATATCTTCATTGATCGTCGCTTCTTTTTCAATGTAAACATCCGCCGACGGAACGTAGGCTTCGGGCTGATAATAATCGTAGTAGCTGACAAAATATTCGACCGCGTTATTCGGGAAAAAGCTTTTGAATTCCTGATAAAGCTGCGCCGCCAGCGTTTTATTGTGCGCCATCACCAATGCCGGACGATTTACTTTATCTATGACAGAAGCAATCGTAAATGTTTTACCGCTGCCGGTAATACCAAGCAAGGTTTGATGCTTTTCACCGGAGTTTAATCCGTTGACCAAGGCTTCGATAGCGGCAGGTTGATCGCCCTGCGGCTCATAGTCGGATTTCAGTT
Organism: Blastocatellia bacterium; assembly: GCA_043783625.1. Classification (GTDB taxonomy): domain Bacteria; phylum Acidobacteriota; class Blastocatellia; order RBC074; family RBC074; genus JAFDVL01. The sequence continues at coordinate 18,715 of JAYVZE010000148.1, forward strand.
GGAAATTCATCCGAACATTGTAACCGGAAAATATGATCGTGGGGAATGCGAGGAAGGATTAAATTTTATAATGGTTGCCGACCCGAAAACCCCGTATCCGTGTCGTGCCACCATTCGATAGAATCTTCGCCGAAGAGCCAACATAAATACACAACTCGCCCGTCACGCAGGCTGGGAAAATCACAGAGTCCGCGTTCGAGGTCTTTGATTTCTATACCGAGTTCATTGATGTCTCCGGCGGCATTCATCAGGCTGAAAAGAGCGTTGATATATTGCGCTCCGTGCGGAGAACCGCCGCCGCCCTGCTCAGCCTGTTCCTGCGCAAGTTTGGCTTCGGGTTCTAATCGTCTGATGGTATTTCGTTCAGACCGGATGCGGGCAAATAATCGCCGCAATTCGGGGAGGAGTGCCGTCGCTTCTTCGAGGGTAAACATTTGCATAGGAAGAATTACTTTCGGTGACGAAGGTATCGTACCAAGTATTCTTCAGAATAAAAACGCTTGAAGGCATCAATGACCTGGCCGTCAAATTGCGTTCCGCGTCCGCCTTCCAACACCGCGATGACTTCGTCGTTGGGCATCGGATCACGGTAATGACGTTTCACGGTGAGCGCATCAAAAACATCAGCGACGGAAATTATCAGCGAGCCTAAAGGAATTTCTTCACCTTTCAATCCGCCGGGATAGCCCTTTCCGTCCGGGCGTTCGTGATGACAACTGGCAACAAACGGAACATCGGTTAAGGCGTCACTAAATTTTATTTTGGAAAGAATACTCAGCGTAAAAGCCGGATGCTTTTTGATTTCTTCGTACTCTTCAGAAGTAAGCTGCGTCGGTTTGCACAGGACATCGTCACGGACTCCGATTTTGCCGTAATCATGCAGCAAGCCGGCATAATAAATTAACCTTTGCTCACTCGCAGATAATCCCATATAGCGGGCAATTGCGGCAGAATAATTGGCGACGCGTCCCGAATGTCCGGCAGTGATTTCATCGCGTGCATCAATCGTCAACGCCAGTGCTTGAATCATGTTTTCGCAGGTTCGTTCCTGCTCGGCGTAAAGGTGCAACGATTCCAAACTTCCGCCTGCCTGTTGACCAAGCGCAACTAACACATCCAATTCACTCCGCGAAAATCTCCGCATCGAAGTGGCGTAAACCACGCCATAAATATTTTTCCCGGAAACTAACGGAACGGCTAAATAACTTAACTCTGGCAGTTGATTCGGAAGCACTCCGCGTCGTGCTTCACCCGTCGCAAAAACGGTTTCAATGATGGTTTTTAAGGTTGGAGGTACGGAGGCGGCTGTCAGTTGCTTCAGCTTCAGATCATAAAGCTGAACTTCGCATTGTGCGGTGACATTCATAGACCTGAAAAATCTGATGAGTTCCGCCGAGACTTCCGCCTCGTTCGTACATTTCGTCAGGGCTTGATTAAATTGATTCAGAAAATTCAGGCTGGCGGGCTGAGCATCCAAAAGTTCAGACGTAATAAAATTTACCGCCGCAGTGGTCTGCAAAGTAAGGATTGCGCCGAACTCATCAGATTCCTGAAGGGTGCTGATTTTTTGCAACTGAGTCATTGCGCTGGTTGAATAAAACAAGGGTGATCCAGACGCATCGCTGCGAAATTCTAAGGGGGTGACTTCAAACGACATTTATTTTCCCACGTTCAGGAGCAATTTCCGGCGCATTGAAAATTGCTGTATTGGTCCTTTCTTTGCATGGCTAACAGGGCGGTAACAGGTGAGTAACAAGACACACAAAAGAAATAGACAAATTGGGGGACACCGATTTATGAACAGTCGTGAGTGTGAATCAGGCTCTAAATAAAGTCAAGTAGATACCTTAAAAAGCAATAATTTAAACCCTCTAGTTTGACAAAAACCTTTAATGTTTAACCATTTGCCTATCGTCTTCTATTCTTACTCACAGCTTTTTGGGAAATTTTTAATTCCAGAGCTTGTTCTTCCGCAAATTTTTGAAAGATTGCATAAAAAGCATCGCGGTCGCGGGCAGTGATGACCGCCGCTGCATCTGCCGATTCCAGAACATAAGGATAACCGTTACCGACAACGACTTCAGCGCGAATCAGGTCAATTACTTCGTCGAGCAATCCTTGCTCCTGAATCCACAGGGGGATTTCCAGCCGTGCTGGTGGAGCCGCCGAATGTGTTTTCAAATAAGTGAATCCGATGCCGCGTTCGTACTCCTGAAATAATTCCAAGACGCCTGCCTGTTTTTTGTCGGCGCTTCCTCGCGCGCAAACAAACAGCGGAGTTCGATCTCCCCACGTCAGCAAATGATTGACCAATTGCGCGTCGTGGATTTTGCTGGATTCCGGCAGCGAAAAACAATTTTCCAGCAAATGCGTCAGGTCTTTGGAATAGCTGGTGTCGACATATCCAATCAACGGAACGCCTGTCTCTTTTGAGCAGCGCAAAAGCCGCAAGACCAACGCGACATAATGATCGCGCTGTTCCCCTTGCAAACGATCCGCAAAAGAAATAACGAGCGAACTGTCAAACAACGCCAGGGGAAGTTTTTCTGGTTTCTGTTTGGAAACTCGTTCCATCAATCCGCACAGCGTAGCGATTTCTAATTCAAACCGTTTCAGGTTCACGGCCTGTTCCGAAATGTTGCGATCTCCGTTGTATTCGATTTTCAATTCTTCCGGCGCGAGGACTTCAAATGTGGCGGATTTTTCATAGCTTCCATCAGACGTATGACCATTCAAAAACCACGCTACCTGAATCGCGGCGACCGGAATGCTAAAATCCTTGACGGGTAAAATCTGGCTACCATCCGCCGCAAAAATTGTATGATTGAGCAACGCTATGTGCGCCCATTGCCGCGCTTCCTCGTGATTCTGAAACGTTTCTGGAAAACATAATGACAGCCCTTGCGCCGCATCAAATTCATTCGTTGGAATTGCTCCAGGCGTTTCAATTCCTTCGATTTTTGTAAGGATTTCCGCGCTGCTTAACTTCGCAAATTCCTTGAGAGCTTCCGTATATTTTTGTGATTCTTCCTGCGCATCAACATTGAAATTACGAAAGCCATCGCGCTTCGCCTGAAGCTGCGCATAAATTTTTTCACGGACAATCATAAAACGTACAATGGGCTGTCAGCCCGTTGACCAGCCTCACACGGGCTACCCGCATCTACTTTCCTAATTTCTATGAACGGGCTGACAGCCCATTCTACCTAATTCGCCAAAGTTCGACTGACAATTTCCTGCGCCTGCTGAATAATCGCGGCTAAATGATCTTCGCCTTTGAAGCTCTCAGCATATAGCTTATAAATATTTTCTGTCCCTGAAGGACGCGCCGCAAACCATCCATTTTCAGTGACAACTTTCAATCCGCCAATCGCCGCATTGTTCCCCGGAGCTTTCGTCAGTTTCGCAATAATTGTTTCGCCCGCCAACTCTGTCGCAGTAACATTTTCAGGCGCAAGTTTTTTGAAGGCGGCTTTTTGTTCAGGCGATGCCGGAGCGTCAATTCGCTGATAATATGGCGTCCCGAATTGTCCCGTCATTTCAAGATAGTGTTGCCCCGGATCGCGTCCGGTACGCGCCGTAATTTCCGCCGCCAGCAAGCCGAGAATAAGCCCATCTTTATCCGTCGTCCAGACGCTTCCATCTTTTCGTAAGAAACTTGCGCCCGCACTTTCTTCTCCGCCGAAGCACATCGAACCGTTGATTAATCCCTCCACAAACCACTTGAACCCAACCGGAACTTCGACGAGTTTTCGATCTAAACTGGCGACGACCCGATCAATCAAATTACTGCTAACGAGCGTTTTACCAACCGCAGATTCCACCGACCAATTCGGGCGCTGCGTCAGCAAATACCGAATCGCCACCGCCAAAAAATGATTCGGATTCATCAGCCCAATCGAAGGCGTGACAATGCCGTGGCGGTCAGAATCGGGATCATTTCCCCACGCAATATCGAAATCATCTTTGAGCTTCACCAGCCCTGCCATCGCGTACGGCGAGGAGCAGTCCATCCGAATTTTTCCGTCGTGATCCAACGTCATAAATCCGAATTGCGGATCAAGACGCGGATTGACTACCGTAATATTTAAGCCGTAGCGTTCAGCAATCGGCTGCCAATAATGCACCGCTGCGCCGCCCAGCGGATCCACGCCAATTTTCAATCCGGCAGATTTGATAACATCAAAATCAATAACAGATGACAGGTCTTCCACGTACGGCGCGATGAAATCTTCTTGACGCGTAGTCGCAGCTTGCAAGGCAGCTTCGTAATTAATTTGGTTCACTTCACGATTGCCATTGCGCATCAATTCGTTCGCACGATCCTGAATCCATCCCGTCACATCCGTATCCGCCGGACCGCCATTCGGAGGATTATATTTAAAGCCACCATCACGCGGTGAATTGTGCGAAGGAGTGATGACGATGCCATCCGAAAAATATTCGGGGTGTTGGCGATTGTAAGCCAAAATCGCGTGCGAAATCACCGGAGTCGGCGTCACGCCATCATCTTTTTGGATGACGACTTCAACGCCATTCGCCGCGAGAACTTCCAGCGCATTCCGCTGCGCCGGAGCCGACAACGCATGCGAATCTTTGCCCATGAACAAAGGCCCATCAATTCCTTCCTCTAAACGGTATTCACAAATTGCCTGTGTGATGGCGAGGATATGCGCCTCATTAAAAGCACCGTCGAGCGATGATCCGCGATGCCCGCTCGTGCCAAAACTGACCTGCTGCGCAGGGTTATTCAGATCAGGCTGAACTTCGTAATAAGCGCGTTCAAGTTCAGCAACATCAATTAATGTTTCGGCAGGTGCCGGCTGTCCGGCTAATGGGTGAATTTTCATCGCGTAGTTCTCCGTTTGGTTTTGATTAGAGCAGAATGTCAATAAAAGCTTTCAAGCGCAAATAAATCAGCTCCTGGTTTTCAAAAAGAATGCAGCATTTTTCTTTCACCTGTCATCTCTCAATGGCATTAACAAGAATCACAGGTGACATCTTTAATTCTCAAACTATTGTAAACAGAGCGATTTGAATTATTTGTAAATTAAGGCATACCACTTGCTCAAAGATACATAAGGCGTCGCGCATAAATAGGAGAAATTAACATGAAAAAAAATCTTACTTTATTGGCTACAATTCTACTCTGTTGTTCAATCGCTGTTTCAGTTGTTGCTCAGGAATCACAGCAAAAAAATCAATTGAGTGAAATCCGAAAACTTCTTGAGCAAGCGAATACTGACCATCAATTCGTAACAGTTAAAATTAAACCGGGTGGGCGAATCGGGGATTTCACCTCAAGCAATAAACCGCTTCCAAATGGTAAAACTCTCACTGGGGAAATTTTATATGTTTCAGAGGTCGGATTCGGCTTAAAACAAATTATGGGCGAGCAAAAGGATTTTATGTATTTCGATGTAATTTCTGAAGTCAAACCAGCCAATAAAAACGTCGTAGAATGGAGTAAATTTGGTGATAACACTACGAAAGAAATAAAAAAGATTAGAAAGGCAATGACCCCAATTGGAGAGGCAATTATGGCAATTCCATTAATCATTTCAGGGAAAATAAGATTCTGCTGCTAATTAAAAAGGGGTAGCAAAAATACTACCCCCCTTTCCCTTACAAATGAAAAACTACTTAGGCTTTCGCAACCAACTGCCGCAACACATACGGCAAAATTCCGCCGTGCAGGTAATATTCAACCTCAATCGGCGTATCAATGCGCAGCGTGACTGGCACTTCCTGCTTGTCGCCATTCGCGCGATGAATTACCAGAGTCACGTCCATCATCGGTTTGATGCCTTCGACGACGCCTGTTAAATCAAAGCTTTCCGTTCCGTCCAGTCCGAGCGTTTGTGCGTTCGTGCCTTCTTTGAATTGACATGGCAGCACGCCCATTCCGACTAGATTAGAACGGTGAATGCGTTCGAAACTTTGCGCGATGACTGCGTTCACGCCCAATAACGACGTACCTTTCGCCGCCCAATCGCGTGAACTGCCTGTGCCGTATTCTTGTCCGGCTAAGACCATCAACGGCGTTCCCGCTTCCTGATATTTCATTGCCGCATCATAAATGCTGAGCTGTTCGCCGCTTGGTTGCAGTTTGGTGACGCCGCCTTCTACGCCATCCACCATCAAATTCTTGATGCGGACGTTGGCGAAGGTGCCGCGCGTCATAATGCGGTCATTGCCGCGCCGTGAACCGTACGAGTTGAAATCCGCCGGAGTCACGCCGTTGGCTTGTAAATACACGCCAGCAGGCGAAGTCGCTTTGATTGAACCAGCGGGTGAAATGTGATCGGTTGTCACCGAATCACCGAAAATTGCGAGTGCGCGAGCGCCTTCAATATTTTTCGCTGTGCCAGCATCCATCCCGAAATTTTCAAAGAACGGCGGTTGCTGAATGTACGTTGAATTTTCATCCCATTTGTAAACATCGCCTGTCGTGCTGGGGATTTCGTTCCACAACGGATTTTCCGAAGTGAAATCGCTGTACAAGCGACGATATGTTTCAGCATCCATCGCCGCGCCCATCACGGCTTTGACTTCGTCAGCGGTCGGCCAAATGTCTTTTAAATACACATCCGCGCCGTCACTGCCTTTGCCAATCGGCTCCTGACTCATATCAATGTTGACGCGGCCTGCGAGCGCGAACGCGACGACGAGCGGCGGCGACATCAGGAAGTTTGCTTTAATGTTTTGATGGACACGTGCTTCAAAGTTGCGGTTGCCGGAAAGCACGGAAGCCGCGATGATGTCGTTTTCGACAATCGCGCTTTCAATGCCGGAATCAAGCGGGCCGGAGTTGCCGATGCAAGTCGTGCAACCATAACCAACTGTATTGAAGCCAATTTGATCGAGATAATTTTGCAAGCCCGTTTTATTGAGATATTCCGTGACGACGCGCGAACCTGGACCGAGCGATGTTTTGACGGACGGCTTTGGTTTCAGTCCTTTTTCGACGGCTTTTTTCGCTACTAATCCAGCAGCGAGCATGACGCCGGGATTTGAAGTATTGGTGCAAGACGTGATCGCGGCGATGAGAACTTCACCGTGTCCAATTTCGACTGCCTGCGCGGTCGCGGCATTGTCGCTAATAGTCGCGGCAACTTTCCTGCTTAACTCTTCGGCGGGTTTGTTGTAGCCGCTTTCGTTGATCGGCTTGCTGAACAGACTGGTAAATGCAGATTTCAGGTTGCTGAGTTCAATGCGATCTTGCGGACGTTTCGGCCCCGCGACGCTGGGAACTACGTCAGCTAAATTTAATTCCAGCATTTGGCTATATTCAATGTCACCAGCTTTTGGCATTCCGAATAAGCCTTGCGCCTGGAAATAATTTCTAAATGAATCCACCTGTTCATCGGTGCGACCTGTGGCTTTCAGGTAGTTGCAGGTTTCTTCGTCAATCGGGAAGAATCCCATCGTCGCCCCGTATTCAGGTGCCATGTTCGCAATCGTAGCGCGATCCACGAGCGACAACGAAGTTGCGCCTTCGCCAAAATATTCAACGAATTTGCCGACGACTTTGGCTTTGCGCAACATTTCAGTGCAGGTCAAAACTAAATCCGTCGCCGTCACGCCTTCTTTCAATGAACCGTGCAAATGGAAGCCGACAACATCCGGTGTTAAGAAATAAACAGGCTGACCGAGCATTCCGGCTTCTGCTTCAATGCCGCCGACGCCCCAGCCAACAATGCCGAGACCGTTAATCATCGTCGTGTGCGAATCGGTTCCAACCAGCGTGTCAGGATAATAAACGCCGTCTTTATGCAGCACTCCTTTGGCTAAATATTCAAGGTTGACTTGATGGACAATGCCGATGCCGGGCGGCACGACTTTGAAGGTATCGAACGCCTGCATACCCCATTTCAAAAATTCATAGCGTTGGCGATTGCGCTGAAATTCGATTTCCATGTTTTTCGTTAGCGCGTCTGAAGTGCCGAAATAATCAACCTGGACGGAGTGATCCACAACCAAATCAACCGGCACGAGCGGCTCAATAACTTTCGGATTTTTGCCAAGTCCGGCAACGGTCGAGCGCATCGCAGCCAAATCCACGAGGAGCGGCACGCCGGTGAAATCCTGCAAAACTACGCGGGCGACAACGAAAGGAATTTCAGCGGTGCGCGTTTCGTTGGCTTTCCAGTTTGCCAATACACGTACATCGCCTTCGCTAATTTTCAGACCGTCATAATTACGCAGCACTGATTCCAGTACGATGCGAATGCTGACGGGCAATTTTGAGATGGCGGCGATGCCTTCTTTTTCCAGTTGCGGGAGCGAATAAAATTGTGCGGATTGACCTGTGCCAGTGGTGAATGATTGAAGGGAATTGAACAAATTGTGCGACATACGACCTCGTGGAAAAGTAATTAACAGTTCAATGAAAACAGCGAGTGTAAAGGTTATGACAAGAAGTCGTCAAGGACAGTACAGCAAGGCTCGCTGACAAATCACCCAACTGGTACTGAAACACTTCCCACAACATTCTCTTTTTAGTATTATACTCTTTAGAGATCGCTAATTCTTATAATACCAAAAAGAGAACAACCATGAATAACCCATTTACACTGGAAACTGCTATTGGAGAAAACCGTTTAGTCAATCGTGTGAGCGAGCTTAAAACAGTTAAGCTCGCAATTCTGAATAGCGGAAAGCTTTTTGTCATTGGACCACGTCGCTATGGTAAAACATCGCTGATCCTCACCGCCGCAGAGCAACTTCGGAAAGAAAACGTAACTGTTCTTGATTACAACATAGAAGGATATACCAGCGTAGAATTGCTGGTGCGCACATTAGTCTCGGGTGCAGCCAACCTTTCCGGCAATCTTACACAAGCGGCAAAAAGTATTCGACAGTTTTTCTCGACACTTCAACCTAGTGTAACGGCTGGGGTTGATGGAACGATTTCTGCCAGCTTAGGCATCAAAACGCCAGAAGCTCATGAACAAGCTCCGCTCTTAATGGAGGCGCTTAATAGTCTGGAAAAATTAGCGGCGCATTCCAAGCGAAAAGTTGGCGTGGTTTTGGATGAATTTCAGTACTTGCTCAAGCTGGGCGGCGTAGGCATTGAAGGTCAGCTTCGCGCCGCGATCCAAACACATCGGCACATTGGCTATGTCTTTGCAGGCTCACAAACCTCGTTGATTTCCGATATGGTCAATAATCCGGCGCGACCATTTTATCGAATGGGGGAAAATCTTTTCGTGGCAGAAATTCCGCGTCCAGAATTTATTGAGTTTCTGAAAGAAGGCTTTCAGGCAATTAAATGCAAATCTGACCCGGAAGCTTTAGATGCGATTTTAAATCTTGCAGAAGATGTGCCATATAATGTTCAGGCACTCGCTCGAGCCTGTTGGGAAGAAGTCAGGCAGCAACAATCCAAATCTCTTTCTGTTGCACTCGTCACGTCAGTTCACAGCCAATTAATCCGCAGCAATGCTCCAATTTACGCGCCGCTCTGGGCAATACTCACCGTTAACCAACAGAAAGCCTTATCGGCAGCGTCCATGTACAGACAACAATTGCTGACACGCCCAATTCTAAAGCAATATGATGTCTCACCAGGCACGATGCAAAAAGCGTTACAAGCACTGGAAAACAATGCTATGCTCCGGCGCGATTACCAAACTGGTACAGTAACTTATCGTTTTGAAGACCCATTTTTTAAAGCGTGGGTGATTCGGACTACCGTCACTTCCTGACGATTATTTAGCGTCGCCTTCCATCACCCACTCTTCATTAAAATGTGCGTGCTTGATTGTCTTTCGTTGTTCCTTGCCATCCTTGTCTTTGCTAACTTCTTTTTTGTTCAAGTGAAGGCTGTAGCTCGCGTGAAGGCTCCCGTCTTTCGCTTGAATAATCGAAGGATAATGATAGCGTCCTGATTCTGCGCCTGCGGGATCGAGTTCAAGATGTCTTTTCCATTTCCAGGTTTTTCCTTCGTCATCAGAAATTTCTACGGCTAAGGAATGGCGTCCGTCTTGCGTGTCATTCGAAATCAAAGCCCAATGCCCGTTGCGCAGCCCGATAATTTCGGCCCCTGAACCGGGATTTGGATGAATGCTATCTGTCACCGGAGTCCAGGTTTCTCCGTTGTCTTTTGATTCGCTCTGGTGCAGCCGTTTCGGAGCCGGACCGTTGTCGCGCATCAGTGTATACAGCGTTCCGTCTTTGCGTCGCACAATGCTGGGCTGAATATTTCCGCCGCCGACTAACGGCGTGCTCGTATGCCAGTTCTTGCCCCAATCATCCGAAATTGCCATTAAGGAAATTGAAAATCCATCGGAATACAAAGGAACAATCAGCCGTTTATTATCGAGCACAAACGGATGCGCACGCGTCATCCATCCAAGTCGTCGCGTCAATTTATCGCCAGCCATTTTACGCATTCGTGCGATGTACGCTTCAAGTTTTTCTTTGGGATACTCAGACGAAAGCGCGTTCGTTCCCAGCAGTTGATCCATCGCTTTATTGACTCCGTCAGCGAATTCCTGACCGGGCGTGACGTGCATCACTTCCTGCACATCCCATTTCGGCACACCATCCCCTGTCCAACGCGAAGCAATTTTGTATTTCATCAAAGCGCTCTCCCATTGATTCGCCAGAATCGTCGGCCACATCAACCAGAGCCTTCCCTGCGGATCAACAAACATCGTGCAATTCGTATCGGGATAGCCCGGAGTGTCCGCCATTGTGAAGCGCGGCGACCATTGCTTCGCACCTTTTTTCAAGCGCGCACCTTCAACGAGAACATCATCGGCAGTTCGCTCGCCGGAGCCGTGAAACCAACAGACAAGCAAATCTCCGTTCGGAGCTTCGACGATGCACGAGGCGTGATTGTGCCAATGCTCTAAAGGGAAAATTAGTTCGGAAGTCAGGAATGGTTTAGATTGCCCGAAGGAAACTGAGAGAAGTCCGAAAAAGGCAAAAAGCAGCGATGTTAGTTGTTTCATGATTTTTTAAAGAGAAGAAAACCAAAAAGAATTTAGACAGGATTGACACGATTAACAAGATTTACGGAATAAGCATTTCATCCTGTTAATCCTGTCTAATTCTTTCTTTGATTACGCGCCAAGTGCCTGTTTGCAATACGCCACACATTTTTTCATCTCGGCTATCGTGTCTGCGCCTTTATATTCGTACTCAATATTCGCCGGAATTTTCCATTTATTTTTCTTGAGCAATTCCAGCACTGGTTTGATTGGCGTATCGCCTTCGCCGAAGACCACATTTTCGCCCTGATTTTTCTTGCGGTCTTTGATGTGCAACGTCACGATGCGGTCGTGATGTTTGTTCAGATAATCTACGGCGTCAAAACCTGCGGCGGTGAAATGTCCGATGTCGAGGTTGGCGCAGATGTATTCTGACATCCCGTTCATGGCGTTGGTGAAATCATCCGGTGTAGCGAATTCGTTCGCCACGATTCTTGAATGATTATGCATCCCGACACGAATTTTGTATTTTTTGGCAAACGGGTCTACGCGCTTCGCGGTCGTCACATTTGAAGAAGCGGTAATTATTTTGACGCCTAAAGCCTGCGCCATTTTGAAGCCGCGTTCAATTTCTTCGTCGGTGAAATTTTCGCGGAAGCTGTAATAGTAGGCGTAAAGATTGACTCCCGCCGCATCGAATTTTCTGCGAATAGCTTTGAATTCATCCAGCGAAACGCTCAATCGCCATTTGCGCAAATCGTCCGGGTTTAAGCCTTTTGGTTCGGCATGTCCCGACCACATTTCGCAACTATTGATGCCGACTTCAACGTAGCCTTTGATCGCTTCATCCAGCGTACGATCACGAAAGCTGTAACTTTGTGCGCCGATTTGCACACCGGCAAATTTTGAATTCGGCTTGGCGGCCGCAAAAATATTTTCGCCTGACAAAGTAGTTGCGGCGAGGCTGCCCAGCATTAATTTATTCCATTCTCTGCGATTTAATTTCGTCATTTGGTTGCTCCTTTGCTTTCTTTTTATGGGAGAGCTTCGTAACATTCGAGATTGCGATTTTACTGGTGCAGCTGGAGAAATCAAACACCGCCGATGAAAATTCAAAAAGAACGCCTCGATAAATTAATGGTAGCACGTGGGCTGGCGGAATCGTGCGCGAAAGCACAAGCCCTCATTATCGCCGGAAATGTATTTTCACAACAGCAACGCCTTGATAAACCGGGCTTGCTGCTTAATCTCGAAGCTGAAATTACGCTCAAAGAAATAATGCCCTACGTCAGTCGTGGCGGATTAAAATTAGCTGCCGCGCTGGATGAATTCAAGCTGGATGTTGCGGGATTTACCTGTCTTGATATTGGTGCTTCCACCGGAGGCTTCACCGATTGTTTGCTGCAACGAGGTGCAAAAAATATCGTCGCTTTAGATGTCGGGCATGGACAATTTGCGTGGAAATTGCGACAAGACCCGCGTATCGAAGTCCGCGAACATGTCAACGCCCGTTTTTTACAGCCGCAGGATTTTCAGGAAAAATTTGATCTGGTGGTTTGTGATGTTTCTTTTATTTCATTGAAATTGATCCTGCCTGTTATTCCAGCTTTGCTGAAAAAAGCTGCCTGTGTCGTTACCCTGATTAAGCCGCAATTTGAAGTCAGACGCGACGAGGTCGGCATCGGCGGTATTGTCCGCGACGAAGCATTACAGCTTCGCGTAATTGAAGAAGTAACTGATTGCGCCAAAACTCAGAAGTTTAACTTGCGCGGAGTCATTGATTCACCCATTTCAGGGCAGGATGGAAATCGTGAATTTCTCGCGTGTTTTTCACTATGAAAATGCCGCATTGTATTTCTTGCTTGAGTATTTTGGCTCATCCAGTGTAAAACTATCGCCTTCATGTTCCCCGCTTTTGAAATGCTCGCCCCGAAATTGACAACTACAAGGAAAATCGTTCATGAGTCAAAAACAGGAATTACTAAATAAGATCGCTGATCGTAGTGCGCGCATCGGTGTAATTGGATTGGGTTACGTCGGATTACCGCTCGCGGTGGAATTTGCGCACTCCAATTTTCGGGCGACCGGCTTTGAGATTGATACTAAAAAAGCCGCCTCAATCAACAGCGGAATTTCGCACATCATTGATGTTCCTTCAGAAGTAGTGGCCAAATTGGTCAGTGCTGAAAAGTTGAATGCGACCACTGATTTTGCTGAACTCGCGCTGATGGACATCATTATTATTTGTGTGCCAACGCCGTTACGCAAAACCAAAGAACCAGACGTCTCCTACATTCTCGCCGCCGCTGATAAAATTCAGGCGACTCTGCGTCCCGGACAACTCGTAATTCTTGAATCCACGACGTACCCCGGCACAACGGACGAAGTCCTGCGCCCGATGTTTGATGAAAAAGGATTCGTCATTGATCAGGATTATTTCCTGGCGTTTTCGCCGGAGCGGGTAGACCCCGGGAATCCGCAATTCCAAACAAAAAACATTCCGAAAGTCGTCGGCGGCGTCACCGCTGATAGTACTGAAATTGCTGCCACCGCCTATGAATGCGTAGTGAATACCGTTCATCGTGTCGGCTCTGCGCGTGCGGCTGAAATGGCAAAATTGCTGGAAAATACGTTCCGTGCGGTCAACATTGGAATGGTCAATGAACTTTCGCAATTGTGCTACACGCTGGGCATTGATTCGTGGGAAGTCATCGAAGCTGCCGCGACGAAACCGTTCGGCTTCATGGCATTTTATCCCGGCCCTGGCATTGGCGGACATTGCATTCCGCTTGACCCGCATTACCTGTCGTGGAAAGCCCGGATGCACGGCTTTGAAGCGCGGTTTATTTCACTGGCTGAAGAAGTCAATTCCACCATGCCGCAGCATATTGTTGAGCTGGTTTCCACTGGACTCAACAAACATCGCAAAGCCGTGAATGGATCAAAAGTTCTGATTCTTGGTGTTGCTTACAAACGCGACATTGATGATATGCGCGAAAGTCCGGCATTGCCGATTATTGAAAAACTGGAAAAACTCGGCGCGGAAATCAGCTTCCACGATCCCCACGTTAACGAAGTCATTTTTGAAACCGGACACAGAATGACAACTGTCCCATTGACGGAACAGGTCGTGACGGAAGCTGATTGCGTAGTCATTGTCACCGATCATCGCAGCGTAGATTATCGCTGGATCATCGAACGCGCCAAGCTGATCGTAGATTCGCGCAACACAACCCGCGATTTCAAAAATACGGAATTCGCGGAAAAAATCATCAGGCTATAAGTGCTGAGAAAAGTAGTGCTGAGTACTGAGTCAAAAGTCCTGAGAACTCAGCACTTTTTACGTTCCCATGTCTATCAAATTACTAGCCCTGGATATTGACGGGACACTCCTCAATCCGAAAAGCGAAGTAACGCCTCGCGTGCAAGCTGCGCTGGATCAAGCACAGGAGCAAGGCGTACTGATTGCCTTGGCGACCGGACGCCGCTTCAGCTCGGCACGTCCCGTTGTGCAACAACTCAATCTTTCTATTCCGTTGATTTCTCACAACGGTGCTTTGACCAAAAATATTACGACGCTCGAAACGATTCAGTATCATCATTTCGCTTGTGAAACCGCCCGCGAAGTCATCCAGCTCGGACGCGATTTCAAGGCAGATATTATTTGCTGCGACGATCCTGAGGGACTCGGCAAAATGGTGATTGAAGGATTTTCGCCCGATAATCGCGCCCTGAAAAGTTATCTGAAAAAATATTGGGATTCAGTGGTTGAAGTGGATGATTTGCTCGGCTACTTGTCGCACGATCCAATTCAGATTATGTTTTCCGGGACGTGCGATCAGATGGACATTTTCTGTGAAGCTCTCGAAGCGCAAATCGGTGAGCGAGCGCAGATTTTTCAGACAAGGTATCGCAGCTTTGATCTGACTATCGTGGATGTCATCAGCCCACAGGCATCAAAGGGCAAAGCGATTGAATTTATCGCTCAATCACACGGCATTAAGCGCGAAGAAGTAATGGCAGTCGGCGACAATCATAACGATTTGCCGATGCTGCGCTACGCCGGAGTTGGCGTCGTGATGGGAAATGCGGAAGAATATTTAAAACAAATGGGATTTGCGTTGACGGCGGCAAACACCGAAGATGGTGTTGCCGTAGCAATTGAAAAATTTATTTTAAATGCAGAAGCCCGCCCGCAGTAAGGGCACATTAACAACACCAGAACACGCCTTTACTGCGTGCGGGCTTCTGCAATAACTAAACTGTAAAGGAACAACTTAGATGGCAAACCGAACAGCAACTATCGAAACTGATAAAGGAACAATCAAATTTGAACTCGCAGAAGACCTCGCGCCGATTACGACGGCGAATTTTATTGGTCTGGCAGAAAGTAAATTTTATGACGGACTGAATTTTCACCGCGTCGAACCAGGCTTTGTCATTCAAGGCGGATGTCCGCAGGGCAACGGTACGGGCGGATCAGATCAGCGCATCAAATTAGAAGTTTCTCCGAACCTCAAACACGGTGAAGCCGGAGGCGTAGCAATGGCGCGTTCATCACATCCTGACAGTGCCAGTTGCCAGTTTTATATCACGCTGGGCCCGGCAGGATTTTTAGATATGCAATACGCGGTGTTCGGGCGAGTGACTGAAGGAATGGATGTCGTCAAACAAATTCGCGTCGGTGACAAGATGACCAGCGTTACCATCAGTTAAAACAAAATTAGCCGCCAAAAACAAAAGGAAGAATTGTAAAATTACAATTCTTCCTTTTTAGTTTTTCCGAAGCTTTAAAAACTAAGGCTTCTTAGGTGCGGCTACCGGCTTGGCTGCGGGAGCAGCTTTGGGAGCCTTTTCCTTAGGCGCAACAGTAATATTATTTGTTACTGAAGTCGCACCACAAGCTTTTGCTGCGCGAGTTTGACCACCTTTGGCGCCACCGCTGTTCACATCACCTGTCAGGGTTGCAACTCCGCCACTGACAGAAGCTTTGCCATTTTTGATGGCACTTGAAGCAGCAAATTTATCGTTGATACATTTGGCAACTTCCGCATCACTCTTCGGCACGGATGCAACTTTGGCAGCCTTGGCAGGCTTCTCAGTTTTCGTTGCCGGAGCTGTTGCATTCTGTGCCATTGCACTCAAAGCAAATACCGCAACAGCTAAAATACTAAACAAATATTTTTTCATCATCTAATCTCCTTCTCGGTTTGGGGGAAGTATCCAACCTACACACACTACTCAGCAATCGGACAGGGTATAAAAACGCTATTCCTGTTGTGCAAATGAAATGCACGATGGATACAAAATACCAATATTGGTGGCGACTAAGATATTTGATGTAAAGTGATTAATCAAGCCTCTTATCTGAATTTCTGGACTTATTCTGCAAAAAATCAGAAGCGGCTTACCCATTTCCACGATTTTCCAGCATTCTGCCCAAAGCAACTTTCGCCCAATGCGCTGTTTCTTCATCTACCGAAATTTGGTTTACAACATTTCCAACGATCAGGTTTTCCAGCGACCATAAAAGATTTTCAGGAGCAATGCGGAACATCGTCGCGCACATACATAAATCCGGCGAGAGCAACGTCACAAACTTGTCCTGATGCTTATGCGCCAGCCGATTGACCAGGTTGACTTCGGTTCCAACCGCCCATTTGCTGCCTGCCGGAGCTTCATCCAAGGTCCGAAGGATAAATTCAGTTGAGCCGTTTAAATCTGCTTTGTTGACGACTTCATACCGACATTCTGGATGTACTAAAACTTTAATTCCCGGATACTCGGCTCGCCGTTCATCCACGTGACGCGGCAAAAATCTGCCGTGAACGGAGCAAAATCCTTTCCACAAAATTACTTTCGCGTTAACCAAATCTTCCGCCGTATTCCCGCCTAAATCCAGACGCGGATCCCATACGACCATTTTATCTAATGGGATTCCATGCTTGATTCCGGTGTTGCGTCCAAGATGTTCATCAGGAAAGAAAATAAGTTTTTCAGAATTTCCGAGTGCCCAATCAAAGAGCTTGACCGCATTTGATGAAGTACAAACCGCGCCGCCATTCCTGCCACAAAACGCTTTCAGATTCGCCGCAGAATTCATATAGGTAATTGGCAGCACACCCGTAATTCCAAGTTCGGCTAATTGCTCCCAGGCGGTTTCGACCTGTTCAATATTTGCCATATCCGCCATTGAACATCCCGCGCCAAGATCAGGCAAAATTACTTTTTGATGCGGCTGGCTGAGGATGTCAGCCGATTCCGCCATAAAATGGACTCCTGCAAAAACAATAAAATCCGCCGTCGGACGGGTCTGCGCCTGAAGTGCCAGATTAAAAGAATCACCGGTAAAATCAGCGTGTTCAATAACATCGTCACGCTGATAATGATGACCAAGAATCACCAGGCGATCACCCAGCTTTTGCCGCGCCTGCTGAAGACGTGTACGCAATTCGGCTTCGCTTAAATGAATATAATCATCCAACGGCAACTCACCCTTCGCGTCATAATTTTCAATCGCTGGAACTGTGGCAATACTCATAATTTCTCCTCAACTGATAATCAAGTTAGTGTACTTTCTACACTAACAAGTTTTTATAAGTGTACAAGTTCTGTTCTTCACGCGCAAGCGGGTTTCCTGAAAAATTTTATGTGGGAGAGGCTGACGGAAAAGTGCTTTTGCGTTAGAGTGACGCACAAGTTATGAGTGAACTATCAACGCCGAAAAAATCATTTGAATTCTCTTCTCGTGAAATTGAAGAAGACATCCGCGCCCAGATCAGCCGGGCCTTTCACGAAGCGCGTTGGCTCATCACAAATTTGATTTTACCAGGTTCAGAAATCAAAGCTCCAACCATTGAACAGGCGA
Organism: Blastocatellia bacterium; assembly: GCA_043783625.1. Classification (GTDB taxonomy): domain Bacteria; phylum Acidobacteriota; class Blastocatellia; order RBC074; family RBC074; genus JAFDVL01. Next base: position 36,523 of record JAYVZE010000148.1, read on the forward strand.
CGAATTCTCCACTGGCAGAACAGATGCGAACCGTCATCGAACACGCCGCCGGATTGCGCGAAGTCCCGAATGTTTATGGGCAATGTATGCAATTATTGCGCCTGCTTTACGGCAAAGCCCCCAGCCACGAACAAACGATTCCCTCTATTTTCTGGACGACGCCACTCGGTTCAGCAATCCACGAATGCTCCGGCAGTTTCACCGAACTCACCGAAGAAACTGAACTCACCGAACCCGAAGCCGCACGATTTCTGGGTGTCAGTCAACTAACAATTTTGAGCTATTGTCAGAACGAAGGATTGAAACCCTGTCGAATGATTGGACCAAGATGTTTATTTAAGGCAAATGAGTTGAAGGCTTTTCGGAAACGAAGATTTCAGGAAGAAAGTTAGTCAGACTTTTATTGTTGCAGTTCCAGCACCGAAACTTCCGGCATACATCCATATCGAAGCGGAACCACGACCGTTCCCAAGCCGCGATTCACATAAAGCTGCGTATTGCCCAGCACCGCATGACCACGCATAAATTTACGGCTGGGACGATGCAGCCATCTCGACAAAGCGGTATCTTTTTTCGGTGCTAGAAGCTTCCAGTCAATTTGCCCACCATGCGTATGTCCGCTCAGCATTAAATCAACTCCGGCGCGTGCGGCTTCGCGGATTAAGGCGGGATTGTGCGCTAACAAAATGCGTGTTTCCAGACGTGAAGTTCCGGCTAAGGCGGCTTTCATATCGTCCAGCTTCATCATTAAATCGTCTACGCCAGCAATGCAAATGGTCGCGCCATCTTTTTCAAGGCGAACATTTTCATTGCACAATACGCGAATTTCTTGCGCTTCGAGTGCCTGTTTCATCATTGCGCCATCCGTCCAATGATCGTGATTTCCCAGCACGGCATACACGCCATGCTTAGCGCGTAAATGTCCGAGCGCACGGGCGCAGCCGGGAATGTAATCAGCAGAATGCGAAATATAATCTCCGGTCAGAACAACGAGATCAGGCTCCAGGGTATTGACGTGTTCGCAGACCGAAGTGATTTCAGCCTCACTCACGAAAGAGCTGTGATGAATATCTGAAAGCTGGATAATTTTGAAATTCTTGAAGACTTCGGGCAGCTTCGCAATTTTGATGGGAAGATTCGTGATTTGGACGCGAGTCGTTTCAAATAATGCCGCTCGTAAAAAATTAATTAACTTACGACGACCTAACGTCTCAATACTTATGGGGTACTGCGATGAGGAATATTGCGATTGATTGGAAATCCGGCTGATGACCCGATGTTTCACACGCAGATTAAAATCAGCCATTACTTTTCTTTTCATTCAATTTTGACCGCTGCTGTTTGGGGACCCAGACAGCTATCAGCACGAACTCCTTTTCAAGGCTCGAATTATAGCTCTTTCGTTGTAGAAAGAGCAAGATTGAGGTGTTTAAAAGAATTAAGCCTAAGCAGCGGGATTTTATCTTTTCCCAAGTCTGCGGTAATATGTGACGTTAAATTCTTAGTAGAACTATTTCTTTTGTTGTTATGGAAATCAAAACCAAACGAAGAATTTCGCGGATTGTCCGCGAAAGAAAAATGGCCGCTAAAGCTTTGCTATCAACCAAACATACGCTGTTGGCTCATATTATTCCGATGCGCCGCTGCAATCTGGCTTGTGGTTATTGCAATGAGTACGACAAGACTTCCGATCCGGTGCCATTCGTCGAAATGCAGAAACGGATTGATAAGCTGGCGTCCTTTGGAACTTCTCTGATTGTTATTAGCGGCGGCGAGCCGATGATGCATCCGCAGATTTGCGACATTATCGCCCACATTCGCAGCAAAAATATTCTCTGCGGATTGATTAGCAACGGCTATTACATGACCAGAGAAAACATTCGTAAGCTGAATGAAGCGCGGTTGGATTATCTGCAAATCAGCATTGATAACGTCACGCCGGATGAAGTTTCTCAGAAAAGTTTGAAGGTGCTGGCTCCGCGTTATTTGCGTTATTTATCCGAAGACGCTGAGTTTCATATCAACATCAATTCTGTCATTGGCGGAGGAATAAAAACCCCTGAAGACGCGCTGGCAGTCGCGGATAAAGCGGTCGAATTAGGTTTTTCGACTTCGCTCGGAATCATTCACGACGGCACGGGTCAGCTTAAATCTTTAAGCGACCGCGAGATGACAATTTACAATAAACTCAGAAATTTCGGGAAAAGTGGATGGACTCGTTTTAATGGTTTTCAGGATGATCTGGCGCACGGCAAGCCGCACGAATGGCGTTGCCGGGCCGGAGCGCGCTACCTCTACATCTGCGAAGACGGTCTTGTCCATTATTGTTCGCAACAACGCGGATTCCCTGGCACTCCGATTGAGAATTATTCGATGGACGACATCAAGCGCGAATTTTATTCAGAAAAACCCTGCGCGAAATTTTGCACGATTGCCTGTGTCCAGCAAATCGCGTATTTCGATAATTGGCGTGCTCCGCAAACATCTGAAAATCGCCCTTCGCTCGAAGGTGAATTCGGCGGAGCCGTTTAGAAAGGCAGAAGCCCGCACGTAGTAAGGGCTTTTTCACATTATGAAAAGACGCCCTTACTACGTGCGGGCTTCTGCCTTGTTATTTCATCCCCAACAACACGCCTTGTCCGTCACTAAAAATTCCCGCGACACATCCCGTCATCAACGTCCCCAAAGTAGCCGCCAGCAAAGCTCGAAATCCAAGACTGGCTAAATCATCCCGGCGCGAAGGAACCAATGCTGCCGTTCCGCCGACAAAAATTGCGACCGAAGCGACGTGCGCGAAACCGCACAACGCATAGCTCAAAATCACGACGGTACGCGGATCGCTGATTTGCCCGCTCGTCACCATTTGCGCCAAATCCTGATACGCCACAACTTCCGTTAAAATCACACGTTCACCCAATAAACGTGCAGCTTCCGCGAGATCGGCACGCGCGATTCCCAGTAAGGCCACCAGCGGATAAAAAATCCAGCTCAGGATTTTTGTAATCGAAAGTGGTTCGGATAATCCAAGCATCTGACTAGGCCAGCCAATCAATTTGTCGCACAAAGCAACCAGCGCCAGAATCGCTACGAGCAAAGTCGCAATGCCAACGGCTAATTTTAATCCGTCGTTCGCGCCTTCGATAATCGCGCTCATCAAATTGCTGGAACGGGTAGATTCATCCTCTGCCGGAACGGTCAGCGCCGTTTCAGGAGTTTCCGTTTCCGGCAATAATAATTTCGCCATCACGACTGAAGCAGGAATCGCAATCACCGACGCCGACAACAAATGTCCGGCAATATTCGGAAAAGATTTACTCAGCAATAACGTATAAATCCCCAGTGTAGTCGAAGCCGCCGTCGCCATCCCCGTACTCAACACACACAGCAATTCTGAGCGCGTCATCTTCGCCAGATAAGGGCGAATCACTAACGCTGATTCGACTCCAACAAAAATATTTGCGGCTCCGCAGAGACTTTCAGCACCACTGATTTTCATCGTCCGATGAAAAAGTTTTGCAAAAATACGGACGATGAATTGCAAAACATTCAAGTGATAAAGCGCGGCTGACAACGCCGAAAAGAAAACAGCAATCGGCAGCGCTTGAAACGCCAGAATGAAGCCAACTGATCCCGCCTCTCCGGGACCGGCAGCCAGCGGGCCAAGCAGAAAATTCGACCCGGCTTTGGAAACATCGAGCAAAGCCATCACGCCATCATTGAGCTTCAAAAAAGTCTGGCGCGAACCCGGCAGACGAAAAATCAGCAGCCCGATAAAAAGCTGTAATCCCATTCCCCAGGCAACCGTGCGCCAATTGACTTTGCGACGATGAGCGGAAAGCAGCCACGCAATTCCGGCAAAAGCAAAAAACCCAAGGGCAGAGATCAGATGCAACATAGTATTCCTTTTCAGAGTTAAATTTATTAGCTCAAAGTATTACGACTTAGAAACACCGAACCGGATTGCCAAGCCAGCCAAAGTCATATTATCAGCAATGGCATCATGTGGTATCAGCACATATTGCCACGGCTTTCCGCCATAGCTCGCAGCATACTCACTTGCTTGTTGACACCATTTGACAGCGGCATCCCGTTTGGCGATGACGATTGGATCATCCATTTGATTGCTGGCTTTAGGTTCCAGCAAATAAATTTTATCCGGTGCTTCCGCCACAAAATCAGGTTGATATTCAAGATGGTCTCCCGCCTGCCGATAGAAAATTTGAAACTGTCCTTTGGCTGGTTTGAACCATTTCAATTCTTCTCGCTCCAGAATCACAGCCATTCGTCTTTCCGGGTCGGACTGAAATTTTTGCAATGGATAGAGACACCGCGCAAAGCCATTAAAAAGATATTTTGCCATGTTGCTTTTGTCTGTTGGAGACACCCGATAATCCATTGGTGGTTCACTGGCAGCAGCGGTGTAGGCGCATTGCTTGAGTTCCGAAAAACCTTTACTAATTTTTACTTCATACCCGGCAGCTTCTTCCCAGTAATGCTCCTGCATTTGCACATGAATAAAACGGGAGATGTCGCGTTGATAGCATCGCAATACCTTACGGGTTTCGTCCTCCGACAAATAGCTTTTGAAATGCGCAACCGTTTGTGCCGCGAGGTCATACAGCAAATCGGCATGATCGTCATACGAAATATCATCAAAATCTACTAACCCGCTGACGAGGTAATCTTCTAATCGCGCTTCTTCAATCCCACCTTTGCCAAGTGAAAGGACTTCAAGCTGATTCGTGCGTAACGTCTGAATCCATAATTCTTCCGAAGGAGCCGGATAACGTAACGTCTCCAAACTAAGCTGAAATGATTTGAAGCCGGAACGCACTTCGCCTTTTGGCACAACCAGAATGCGCGGAATATCAATCGTTTGTTGCACCACAACTTCCGTCGTTTGAGCCACTACCGCCGCGATGTTTGGCTTCTCAAAGATACCTTCCAGCGTTGGTTGTACCGGACGATATTTTTCCTCCACCGCACGTACAATAGCGGCTTGCACTTCAGATTTTTGCAGGTAAGTAACCGAAGGCACAAAGTCAGGCTTGCTCTCAAATGTGCGAATCACTTCATACGCAATTTGCGCAACTTGCTGCTCCTCCGGCTTTGTAAAAATTGGAGCACTATTGTTATTTGCCACCACAGTACTAGAAGTTTGTTGTATTGGTTGAAAGCCTAATTTACTTGCGAGTTGTGGTTGCGAAACAACCGTGACAGTGCGCTGTTGCAATTCGTCAGTATTGAGCACCAACGTCTGCAAACGAATCGCAGAATCAGCCCGATTCGCTTCATCAATGATTTCCTGAAATTTATCGTGGGCGACAATATTCAAACGATCCACGACGGCAACGCCTGTCCGCGTACCATAAGGCAACCGCAAGCCGCGTCCGATAGATTGCTCAATCAGGATGCGGGCATTCGCCGCACGCAACGGAACAATCGTATAAAGATTTGTCACATCCCAGCCTTCCTTGAGCATGTTGACGTGAATCACAATTTCGGTTGGTTCTTGCGGATCTTCGACTTTCAGCAACCGCTCAATCATCGCCTCTTCTTCTGCACCTGTTTTGCTGGAATCCACCTGAATGGCTTTGTCCTTATACCGACCTCCAAAAAAATTTTCATCCTGAATCTTTTGCAGCAACTGTCCCGCGTGCGTCGTGTCACGCGCAATGACCAATAAAAACGGCTTCACAATTGCTCTGCCTGTTTCCCGCGCATACGTTTCTAATTCAACCTTCACACTTTCGTGCAGCCGTACACCATCCTCTAATTTGATCTGCTCAATCTCTTCCGTAGACATTCCCGCCGGATTGAAATCTTTCCGCGTCACCACTGCTGGTTCTTTGACAAAGCCATCTGCCATGGCTCGCGCTAATGGATAATCGAGAATCACATTCTTGAATGGAATTGCCCCTTTGCCGGTTTCGACAAATGGTGTCGCTGTCAATTCTAATCCCAATACCGGCTTTAATTCATTGATGGCACGAATCCCTGACGAAGCTCGATACCGATGCGATTCATCCATCAACAAAACTAAATCAGGCAAATTTGCCAGATAAGAAAAATAGCTTTCGCCGATGTATTCTGACAGCCGTTTGATGCGTGGAGATTTGCCGCCGCGTACTTCAGAATTGATCTTGGAGATATTGAAAATATTCACCTTGCAGCGAATCAATTCATCGAACAAAGTTCGCGCCGAAGATTCATAATTATCACCCGTAATCACTGCTGGCGGATCCGTCGCAAATTCCGCGATGCCTTTGAAAACATACTTCGGTGTATTCGGCGTGAAATCAGTAATCAATTTGTTGTAGATCGTCAGGTTCGGAGCCAGCACAAAAAAATTGCTCAGTCCGTGCGCCAAATGCAGATAGCTGATAAACGCACCCATTAATCGTGTTTTGCCAACCCCGGTTGCCAGCGCAAAACAGAGCGAAGGAAATTCGCGCTCGAAATCTGTCACGCCGGGAAACTCGCTGTGGATAATGTCGAGTGCCGCTGCGATGTCGGCATCTTTTTTGGGCGGCGCAATTTCTGTGATGCGATCCAGAATTTCCAGCGAGTGACGTTGCGGAGCGCGTAAGCTCAAACGTCCCGCGATGGCATTGACATGTCGGTTCATAAATTCACTTTGGTAAAAACATCAGAGGCGTTAAAATATGCGACACTATGATTGCACAACAAGAATTACAACATTTGCTCACGTTGCCGGATCAGGAAAAAATTATTCTCGCGCATCACTTGCTCGAAAGTCTCGTCAAAAAACAGCCGGTGGAATTGGCGCTGTCGCCTCCTCCTATTCCAGAGACACCTGAAAACACCGATGTCCATCCTTCCGTAAAGTGGTTGCTCTCAATGGCCGGAATGTATTCTGGCGGCCCGGGCGATACCGGGGAACGCGCCGATGAAATCTGCCACACTGAAATTAAACGGCGGAGTGGTTTCACCCTCAAAGAGGAGTTACCTGATTAATGCGCTATCTCCTTGATACAGGCTTTGCGGTTGCACTCTTTCATCAGGATGACCGACATCATCAGTCCGTACTGCACGTCATCCAGCAATTGCGGACGCCTGTTATTTTTCCTGTTCCTGCCATCACTGAAACGGTTTATTTGTTACGGCGGGATGCTGGTCATGAAACTGCTACAAAATTTATTGCCAGCCTCGCTACAGGTCAGATGCTCCTCGAAAATCCGCAACTAACCGATTACCAACGCGCCGCCGAACTGATGCGGCAATATGCCGATGCTAATCTTGATTTCGTAGACTCCATCATCGTCGCCCTTGCCGAACGCCTGAATATCACCTGTATCCTGACTCTGGATCAACGTGACTTCCGCCTGATTCGTCCGCGTCACTGCGAAGCCTTTGAACTCCTGCCTTAATTTGGGAGCGCCAGCATCTTGCTGGCTGCGAGCGCGTGTAACGCCGCTCGCTGACGTGGCGAGAAGGTCAGTTATTCTTTAGCGTAATTTCTCGCCACTACGTTTGCGATGCTGCGCACGCAAACGGCAAGCGAGACGCTCGCGCTCCAGTCAAAACAATCCCTGTTGCCCCGGCTGCACCGGAGCTTGCGGCAAATTCTCAATCTTCAAACTGTAATCATCATGTCCCCATTCACAGCGGGCTAACACCTGTTTCGGAATTTTCTTAATCGTCAAATTCGGGTACTGCTCCGGCTTCGCGCGAAACGCTGTACACACCACCAGTAACGAACGCGCTTCGCCTACTTCCTCCGAAAGCTGTTGCAACTGTTCGTGGTTCAATTGCGCCGTAGTCGCGTAAATAAACGATTGTTCCGTCGAATATCCATGCTGCCAATACACCGTATCGCTCGGCGAGTAGGTGAAGCCTTCCAGCTTACACAACGCCTCCGCCAGCATCGCGGCGTTGTATTCCTGATTGATGACCCAGTTGTCCCATTTATCTTTTTCGAGCAGTGACGGAGCCAGCCGGAAATAACGAAAGCCGCCGCCGCCCTGCCAGTTCACCGCGTTGGTAATGCCGCCGGAGTCTGCGCCGTCAATGACTTTCTGCATACGCGGAATGATGTGCGTATGACAATGCTCGCCGAGTTCAATCATGATCCAGCGACGCCCCATTTTATGCGCGACTGTACCAGTTGTGCCGGAGCCTGCGAAGGAATCGAGAATTAGATCGCCGGTTTTAGAAGCAATATGAATTATCCTGTTAAGCAAAAGTTCAGGCTTTGGAGTAGCAAATGGAGTTGAAGAAAGAGCTTTTTGCTCAGTCATAGCGGTTTGTGTACTTCCAGCTTCGGATGAAGACCATACTGAACGCGGTACTACTGGTTCAGCTCCTTCAAGAAACATTTTTAGGCGTGGGGCTTTTCCATTTCCATCTTTTCCCCAATACAGCAGTTCTTTTTCCTCATTAGCTTTATGAGTGCTTTGCCCATATCGCCAAGTAAGAGTATCAGGCGGATATACGATTTTTCCTGTAAACGGGTTTGTAATACCGTAATACAAATTTGGACGTTCCGTGCGGTTTTTATTTCCAGTGTAGGTCACAGAATTCCAAGCCCCTCTAGGATCATTATCTGGATTTGTGTAATAAGAATTTTGCGCTTCAGTTCTAGGAACACGATTTGGCGACCACTGGGGTTTATTCTTTGCATAAACCAAAATTGAATCGTGGTCAGAACTAAAATACTTTGCATCATTTGCTGGCGATACTCGCTTCGCCCATACCAAAGTAGAGATGAAATTTGCTCGTCCAAAAATTTCATCACATAACACCTTCAAATAATGCGCTTCATTGTCATCAATCGTGATCCACAGCGAACCGTCTTCAGATAACAAACTACGAATCAATTCCAAGCGGTCACGCATTAATGACAACCAAAGCGAATGCTCGACACCATCGTCATAATGCGCAAACGCACTACCCGTATTGTACGGCGGATCAATAAAAATACATTTGATCTTGCCCGCGAATTCCTGTTCGAGAGCCTTGAGTGCCAGCAAATTATCGCCAAAGATCAGGCGATTATCGAAGCGGTCATTGTCACTGACGCGATGGGCGGCGTGATACGATTTTTCGGGGTCTTCGAGCAAAATGCGTGGCTCTAAACGAGGGCGATTTTCCTTACCAATCCAGGTGAGTTCCAGTTTCTGTTTTTTGTTCATGAAAGTTGTGCGATGCGCCAAATGGAAGAGGCTTGGCGCGCCATCCAGCTTTGTCGCGTTCCAATTCGTTCCGGTGTCCAATCGTCATTCTCGCCTGCCAGCGTGCGCGTCAACGCAAAACTGCTGGCGGCATAAACAGAACGTTTGACGGCATAATCAACATTGCCGAGGTCACGATTTTGCCCGTCTTGCAATAACGTCATATTGCCCAGCCGAAAGACCATGGCTTCTAATTCTTCTTCCGAAAATGTTTCCCAACCAGCCACAGGATTTTGCGGCAGAACGTGTTCGAGATTAAAACTGGAACTGTCAAAATCGTAATCGCGCCCGTCCGATTGCTTTTCTAATTGGCAAAGTACATACCGCACAATGCGACGATTTCGCGTGTGCGTCGTGCGAATAATTTTATTCGTAAACGCAGCGCGAAAAGTATCATCAGCCGGGTAAACAGAATTGAGAGCCGGCCAGACATCACCGCTGGCAGCGAGTTCACGTCGTGAAATTTTCACCGCTACCTGATTATAAACACGCTCCTGTTCATTGGCGGGAAAGCTGCAAATCACATTGTAACGAAACGAAATCATCACACAGGCACGCAACAGGGATTCAAAATCTGTTTCAGAAAAAATGCGTCGAGCCGCCAGCAATAAAGGGAATGGTTGACGCACGCTGAACATTTTCAATTCACTGGCATAAGCCTTGAGTTGGGGATTCCAGGCGGAAGCTTCGGGATGCGTCAGCCCCAAATAAGAATCCATGTCTTCTTCCATTTCTCGAATTAAAGTGAAGACGTTTTCACGCGTCAGGACTTGTCCGCGAATAGATTTGAATAATTCTGTTTGGCGAACGAACGTGCGGCGGCTATTCCAATGAATGCGCAGAAAATCAGGAAAGCTCTCACTGCCTAAGCGTCCGACCATCGCTTCCCAACGGTCTTCCAGCGTCTTCATTTCGTGTTCGTGTTCGCTCCCGCGATGCAGTACCGAAAATAGATAGTTCTTCAGCAAGTCTGTCGCAGACAAACGAACACCACGGGCATTGAGCGTCTCAAAAACTTTGTAAGCATTGAGTTCATCGGTCACAGTTATGACCGTGAAAAAAAGGCGGTCGCTCATGTTTTCGACCAGACTGGCAAGCGCTACGCCTTCTTCACCATTAAATTGAGAAGCATGCTGGCGTCCATAATCGCGCACACGCTTTTCAAACCACTCGAAGGCTTTGCGTAAGCTGTGTTCAGAGGCGCGAAACCCGCGTTGCGGCAAATGTCCCAGCGGCACTATGTACGTTTGGAAATAGTTATCATTATTGCGATTGAGCGTCAGTTTGGAGCGGGAAACAAGCGTCACCGGGTCGAGATAACCAATATAAGTTTGTCGGATTTGTTGTAGTCGTTGTTGATTTCGATCTGCGTCTTTTCCTTCCTCAACTAGGCGCGCTAAATTCTTCATCACGGCGAGAACAATTAAATTCAGCGTCGTCAGGCGTTGTTGACCATCAATGACATCAAACAATTTATCGTTATCTGATTGCAGTACCAGATACCCCATGTAATGCGCCGGCTCGCCGCCCACGGCAATTGTGCCTAAAATGTCCAGCCACAAATCTTCCCATTCATCATCCGTCCAACTGTAATCACGCTGAAAACGCGGAATGCGATAAGTCAATCCGTTGCCCATCAATTTTCGATAGGTGTCGTTTTTGGTATTGAAATTAGTAGCAGACATAAATCCCTCAAAGAATTATTACTTTAATGTCCAGCGTACCGTGAAAAGATGCTCCCGCGCAATTGACATCTGTAGTTTCGCCTCAACTTCGGTAATCAATTTTTCACGTTGATTATCAACGTCATCCTGCGCGTCAAAGAGAGTACGTCGCTTCTGATTTCGTGTCATTTCTAAAGCCTTAATCTGTTTTTGTCCAGCGAGTTTTTCTTCCAATGTTAAGGCGGTTGTGTTGGCTCGCCTGACCTCTTTTATTTGCCGATCTATTTCTTTAATTTCACGCTCCAATCCAAGTTTTAAATCTTCCGCCCAGTTATCCAATTTGTTGGCTTCCGCTTCAAAGAATTTGGCGTTGCGCTCCGAAACATCTCGTTGGATCGTGTTTTGTTGGCGTTGTTGGCTGTTTTCGAGATTCGTCAATATTTCAGTTGGCGCAGCGATTCGTTCACCTGTTCTGCCGGGTAAGTTGAAAAGGCGGGAGACCGTTTCGGCATCAAGAATTTCCCCGTTGTCGATAAGACCTGAAAATAATAGATGGTCTTCGGATTGGGCGAAGGATTCAATCGTAAAAAGTGAAAGCGTCAACCAACCGGAACTTCCGCGCAAGCTTTCCAGAATACTGATTTTGTTGCCGTATTCAGCATAATTGAAGACGACTTCTGCCATCGGCAATTGGCGCTCGCGGGCTTGAAAATAAACGGCTTCAGCTAATGGATGCTGCAAACGATACAGATGCGCTTCACCACTGCGACGGGGGAATTCATACAGACCCAGCGGAATATCAAACGTTGAAAAGGGATTCGTTTGTAGTCGAAATGTCGAGTCTGAAAGAAACTCGGCATGGTTGGCTAATTCGTGTCTGGTTAGTTGCATCAAGGTTTGCTCGAAGCGGTTCAGACTGGCTTCGGCGGAGACTTTGCGCAAACGTAATTTCTCGTGGACATCAACATCGAAATTTTCCAGCAATTGTTGACGGGTACGCGTCATCGCTTCGTTGATTTCCTGACTGAGTTCACGCTGCAATTGATCGAAGGCAGTTTTAATTTCTTCAGGTTTGCGACAACGCTGATAAATATCGGCAATGCGTTTTTCAAAATCTACGCCGGATTCGAGTACTCCCAGAACTTCATCACTGGAACCAAACACCCCATCAAATAATTTGAATTTTTCGGATAATAATTCAAAAACGCGTTGATCGGCTTCGTTGTTCCGGTTCAGGAAATTGACGACAACGACGTCATGTTTTTGTCCGTAGCGATGACAACGTCCGATACGCTGTTCGATGCGTTGCGGATTCCACGGCAAATCATAATTCACGACCAACGAACAAAACTGTAGATTAATGCCTTCAGCTCCGGCTTCGGTCGCAATCATAATGCGTCCTTCATCGCGGAAGTAATCCACTAAAGCTGAACGCATATCTGCCGTTTTCGATCCGGTCACGCGGTCCGAACCTTTATGTTGTTTCAGCCATTCTTGGTAAATCTTCTTGGAGCTTTCATCGGTGTTGGAGCCATTAAAAAGGACGATGCCTTCGGCGTAAGGACTATCAGCGAGCAAGTCCAACAGGTAGCTTTGCGTCCGTCGCGATTCGGTAAAAATGATAGCTTTTTGCGCTGCCTGCATTTCATCTGCTTTGGCAAATGCCGCCGCCAAAGCTTTGAGCAATGCGTTGCCCTTCGCGTTGTCCTGGATAGAAGTAGCAATTTGGATGAAGTTATCCAGATCGGCAATTTCGGATTCTAATGCTACGCGTTCAGCTTCTGACAGCATTTCCTGCGGATCATCTTCGGGCCATTCCTCTGCCGTTTCGTCAAGGGTTTCGTAATCTTCGTCCAGCTCGTCCGCCAGTGATTTTTTGGGCGACTGCTTTAATAGTTTCGCTTTAAGCCGGGTGGAAATCGTCGTGAGCGCACCCGCGATAGCAAAGGTTGAAGACGCCAACAATTTGCGCAAAACCAGTGTCATCAGCGTCCGTTGACTGGGAGGTAAAGCCTGAATGTTGTCTCGCTGTAGGTAGTTAGAAACAAGATTGTAGAGACGGTCTTCGGATTCGTGCGGCGTGAATTTTTCGATGATGGCATGACGATTTGTGTACGGCACATATTGCGTCACCTGACGGCGCAACGTACGGTGGCAAAGCGGTTGCAATCGTTGTTTGAGTGACGCGAAATCACGTGTCTGACTGGTGTTGGCAAACTGTTCGCGGAAGCTTTTCAAATCTCCAAAAGCGCGGTCATCAATAAAACTTACCAGCCCATAAAGTTCCAGCAAAGAATTTTGTAACGGTGTCGCCGTGAGTAATAATTTAGGCTTATCGGCTAAGGTTTCCTTGAGAACATTGCTAATAATATTGGAAGGTTTATAGACATTGCGTAACCGATGCGCTTCATCAAGGACGACTAAATCCCACTGTACTGTTCTGACATCTGCCGCTTTCGTGCGGGCAAATTGATAGGAGCAAATAATGACAAAACCGGACTGCTCAAACGGATGAGTATTTCCTTGTTTGACGGCTTCGTTATATGACTTTGTTTCCAGAATTTTGCACGGCAAAAAGAATTTTTCTGAAAGTTCCTGATGCCATTGCTTGCGCAAATTCGCCGGAGTAATAACCAGAATGCGACGTTTGCGTTCCGCCCAGCGTTGCGAAATAACTAATCCAGCTTCGATGGTTTTGCCGAGTCCAACTTCATCCGCCAACAATGCACCTTTGGAAAGGGGCGATTGAAAAGCAAAGAGCGCGGCATCCACCTGATGCGGGTTTAAATCTACTTGCGCACCTGCAACTGCACTTGCCAATTTATCGACACTGTCTGAAGGAAACCGCCTGGTCAACTCGTAGGCAAAATATTTGGCATGATAATCCGTGAGATTCTTGGTGGGTTCTATCATTGAAGAATTTCTCGTGTTGGGACTGGACACAGAAAACAGACAGGGCAGTCTGAGTGGCTATCCTATTTTTTGTATAGCTGAGGATGACACCTCTGCAAAATCAAAAGACCTTCACCGTTAGCTTCTGATTGCATTTGCAGACAAACTTGAAAACGATGAAAACACTTACTCAAAAAAACTTGCGGGTAAGGCAATAATTAGAAATAGTGCAATCTTCGGCTTTGTAAAATGTCTGCGAGGTGCATCTTACGAGAAAAAATGTTCGCTTGGAAGGCTGAAATGTTGTTCTACGGTTTAATGAAGATGAGATGGTGCTCCCGGCTGGGCTCGAACCAGCGACCCCCTGCTTAGAAGGCAGGTGCTCTATCCACTGAGCTACGGGAACACAGCGCACGTACTGTACGAAATTGTGGCACGGCAATCAAGTGAGAATGGACAGAATTTCGCAATGCCATCTGACGCTTTGGTGTTCAAGACACGCGCCAGAGGCAACGTAACAATTTACTACCAGCCTGCGTCTATTTGTTGTAAAATATTACTTGTTGAAGTAACTCAATAGAAATTAACCATGTTTCGGCGTTAACCACAGATAGCTTCTGCCCCTAATTCTAAGACTTGGCATGATCTCGAAATTCAAAACTACGGGAAAACTTGAAGAATCCTCATTTGTAGCTTTAGTTGGTGCGTTTCATCAACAACGGTTGACGGGGAGCCTGCATCTCACCGACGTTCGACTTGAGAGACCAATCGAACGGATCATTTATTTATCAAAAGGCGAAGTCTATGCCGCTGCCAGTAATCTGGCGATTGATTCAGCGTTAGCGATTCTGGTTCGTGGCGGACGTGTCACCCCTGAACAATCCCAGCAGATTCAAATCGAAGTAGTCGGCGGTCGTTCTTTCAGCGAAGCGCTGGTTGCGCATGGCTGTGTCTCGGCGGCGGAACTTAATCATCTCAGAATTGAACATGTCAAATCAATCTTTGACTCATTATGTGAGTGGACGAGCGGCGAATATCGCTTTGTCGAAGCTGAAGCTGTAGCAGGTGGCAACCTGGGCATCACGACAAAAGAAATGATTCTTGATGGTGTTTTGCAAGCTCAGCTCCCCGTTTCGTTTGAAGCTTTGCTACAAGATTCCCGGACCTGGATTTCGACGGAACACCCGCCCCTGACTGAAATAAACTTTCAGCCCTTCACACAGTTTATTTTAAGTTGCCTGAACCAGCCGCGAAACCTTTCAATTCTGGTCGAAAGTGGCAGGTTGGATGAGAGTTCTCAGGAAATTAATCAGCAGCTCTATGGATTACATTGTATTGGTTTGATTGATTTCACGACGGCACTGTCTCCGGCGGAAAATCCGTTGCTGGTACATACCACGACAAAAGCGGCGATGATGGCGGCTGGATTCGGCAAAACAACCGAGCCAGAATCGGTCATTCAAAACGTGTCAACGGCGCTGGCTTTTCCATTACACGAAGACCCTGAAACTGCGAATCGCCGCAAACTGAGCGAGATCAAACGCGACATCAAACAAATGCGCCAGACACTGGCTTCGGCCAGTGATGACTACGCCGTCTTAGGACTGAAATCCGGGGCGACAACCATTGACGTCAAGCATTCTTATCGTCTGCTAGTGAACAATTATCACCCGGATCGCTATCATCAATTTGCTGATCCGGTGACGCTGAATACTCTGAGCGATTTGTTAATGGCAATTCGCGCTTCGTATGAAACAGCCATTGAGCATGCGTTGTTGAATGAGATTATTTCGAATAATACGAAACGCTATCAATCTTCGGATCATCAACGTCCCGTTTTTTCTGCGCGCGTCAAAACCTCAATCGAAAAAATTCCGACTGAACAAGTCATTCATGAAAACACCCAGAACCGCAAAGAGGCTCTCGCCGATGCCAAGCACCGTCAGTCACTAGCTCATCAAATTAGGGGCGAATATGATTCAGCGGTGAGTGCTTTAACTGATGCGGTGACGCTGGCCCCAGACAGTGCGCGTTATCATGGCGAGTTGGCGTTGTTACTGGAAAAAAATCCTTTTCGCCGCGATCAGGCAGAACAGCATTTTTTACGTGCGACCGAATTGGAGCCGGGCAACTTGTTTTACCATTTGCAGCTTGGCAGTTATTATCGCGGCTTAACAAAATTGGCACGGGCGGAACAGCAATTTACGATTGCACTAAAGATTGATCCGCAAGACCGCGCCGCCTTGATGGCGTTAGAAGAAGTTGTCAGCCTTAGAAAAGCGTCCCTGAAACCTGTCCACAGTGCCAATTATGCAAGGCGTGCGACAACCACCAAAAGACAAGGTTTCTGGTCAAGGATTTTCAGTCGGGCCGCAAATTTGCTATAAGGTGTCAAAAATTAATTGACGGATGAAGGAGAACCCTATTAATGCAGAGTCAGCGTATCGTTACCGCTGAAGTCAGCGCCGAACAAGTTGCCCGCCAGGTTATCGAAGCGCAACTCACAGAACTCGCCTCAGAAATTGATCAGGTCGAAGCCTACGCTATTCCACACGGAGTCATGCTGGCAAGGATGGCTGAAGCTTTGGGTCATCATTTGGGCTTGCGCGATGCCGATCTGATTGCGCTGCGGCAAGCAGCTCTGGCACACGACCTCGGCGAACGTGTGATGAAGCGCGATTACCTTTCCCGCAAAGGTGAATTGACGTGGGATGAACGGCTGGATTTATGGCGTCACCCGATTTTAGGTGAGCAGGCCGCTGCGCAACGTGAATTATCCCGCCAATCCCAGCTCCTGATTCGATGGCATCATGAATGGTGGAATGGTCGCGGCTACCCCGATAGCTTAGAAGGCGAATCAATTCCAATTGGAGCACGTATCCTTCGCGTCGTTGATACCTATTGCGCCTTAGTAGCAGATCGCCCGTACCGCGAAAAATATGATGACGCCACCGCGCGACAAATCATTGCAGATAGTGCCGGAATCGAATTAGACCCGCACGTGGTCAAAGCATTCCTTGAACTTTTAAATTCTCAAAGATAGCGTCGGTTATTGGCAAGGTGGCTTCTCAACCGTAACCTTGATTTAATTTATCGTTATAGTGTGCTATGGCTACCTAACCTGGCTTCGGTGCTTTCATATAATTAAAGTATAATGCACAAGTATGCCGACAGTATTGAGAGACGGAGCGTATCGCATCTATTTTTACAGCCACGAGCCGAATAAACCGCCGCACGTTCATATTGACCGCGATAATTTGTCGGCTAAATTCTGGCTGAATCCTGTTTCCTTAGCGCGAAATCGTGGATTTAGCGCACGAGAGTTGCGGCAGGTAGAAGAAATTGTTCAAGAAAATCGGCAAATTTTAGGGGAGGCGTGGAATGAGTATTTTGGCGTTGGCGGCTGATGAGCGAGTCGCGGAAGTAAAAACAACGGAAGATGAGTTGAGCGTTCGGTTGATGGACGGCAGGACAATCAGCGTGCCGCTTGCGTGGTATCCGCGATTACTGCACGCCACCGAAAACCAAAGAAAAAACTGGCGGATTATTGGTGGCGGTTACGGAATTCATTGGGAAGAGGTGGACGAAGATTTAAGCACAGAAGGCTTACTGCGCGGTGCGCCTGCGCCAAACCCGTCATTGATAAAAGTTTTCTAAATCGAAAAAATGCACTGAACAAGTCATTGGATGTAAAAGCGAAATAGTGACTTTGTTATCGTGCTGTCTGTTAAATTTTGAGATGAGTGTAAGTGAGTTCGCCCACGTCAACTCAATCGTTCAGCACTTTCGTATAACTAAAGTATACTGTACAAGTAGGTTAACAGTCTTGAGATACGGAGTGCGCGAGCCTTTGTTACAATTTCCTAACGGTTACACGCACCCCTTGAATGTTTTGTTATGAAAAATCGTCGTTGGTTAGGATACGAACTCAGCGTTTTGCGCCGCATCAAATTTAACTCTGTTGCGATTCCTTTTTCCGGGCAGCCCGATCTGGATTGGTATCTCAAATTCTGGGGCAAACAAGTCTTCAGTAATGATTTGTGTCAATGGGCCTGGTGGACTTCACGCGCACTCGTCGAAAATCAAAACGAAACACTCAGTGAATCAGATGTTGCGCATATTCTGGATAACGCTTATGTTCCGCGTCGCAAGATGGGTAATCCCGCGCTCCGCGAATGCCTCGGCGAAATGGATGCCTGGTGGTTCGATAATGTCTGGATCAACATTCAGCAAATCGAAAACCCTCATCAACGCGCTCTCGCCTATTACCACGCGCTTGGTGTCGGTGATTACATTCATTCCTTCACTCCTGAAACCTCTGAATTACGCCGTCCGCTCTCTGAAGTTTTTGAAGCACTCCATCGTCAACAACGCAAGATAACTGATAATCAAAAAGAAAATCGTAGCTCCAATCTTGAAGCTACAAGATTTATCAGCGCGGTCAAAGCGGAGCTAATGTATACAACTTTTCCGCGTCCTGAAGGACTCGTCGCAAATCGCAAAGCAGTGGGCGGATGGCGTGAAATCTGGATTCGTGGCAAGGCTGACGGTTTTGACGAAACCTTGCAACAAGCCACCGGCTTTGGAGATCAGGTAGTTTCTAAAGGGCGATATTTAGATTTAATCGGGAAGTTTCTCGAAAATGCCAGTCATCTGCCAAAATGGGCTATCGCCCATCCTGAAGACGGCTTCGTCACCGCCGCAGAAATGGGTGAATTGATAAAGTCTTTCCGCCCCGTTGAAGTCACATACGCTAAAGATTTTTCAGAAGTCAGTGGCGGTCTGAATACTTATATTATCGTCGCTTGAAAATGATGAACGCAGCGGCGAGTGATTTGACTTGTCATGCCCGGCATAGCATTTTGTGACTATGCACAAATTCAAGTTTATTCCTTTCGCGCTCATTATTTTCCTGCTTGCTCTTCCCTTGCAAGCACAAAAAAAAGCCAAGCCTGTCGTCCGAAAAAAACCTACTACCACACAAACGCCTGTTCCTAAAACACCAGAGCCAATTGAAGAAATTAAACCATTGGTAATGCCTCCGCGTAATCCCAATGCTCCGGCTGGACGGATTGTACTGATTCCTATTGATGATCGTCCGGCTGTTGCTCAATTCGCGCAAATGATCGGAGCCGTCGCCAATTACGAAGTTGTGATGCCTCCCAGGGAAATGTTGGGACGATTTACAACTCCCGGTGACACAGAAAAAATCCGCAAATGGTTAGGATTAATTGATTATTCAAAAGTTGATGCCATCGTAATTTCGGTTGACATGCTAACTTATGGCGGACTCGTAGCCTCGCGTGTACCCAATGTCACGACAGCCGATGCTTTGGGTCGTCTCGAATTTTTCCGCACCCTTAAAAACAAATATCCTGACTTACCAATTTACGCTTTTAATGTGTTAATGCGCGTCGCTCCGACCGCAAGTTCAAGCACACGCATCTGGCGCGATGATCTGTCACGCTGGGCAGAATTGATGGATCGTGTTCCGAAAACTAAGGATGCCAAACTTGCTGACGAACTAGAAAAACTCAGGCAAAAACTGGACCGTAAGCTGATTGATAATTATCTCGAAGCTCGACGGCGCGACCTGCAAATAAATCTTGCGATGATTAAATTGTACGAAGATCGTGTGATAGACAATTTGATTTTCTTACAAGACGACGCACGGGAATTCGGCTTGCATCGGCACGATCAATTAATTTTGCACGAGCGGCTGAAATCTCTTGGCTTCACGGATGAGGTTCCGATTTATAATGGCGCGGACGAAGGTTCACTGTCTTTAGTCAGTCGTGCCGTTCTTGATAAAGCTAAACAAAAAGTCAAAATCGCAGTCGTCTATTCCTCAGAAAAAGGTCGCAAAATTATTGCACCGTACGAAGATCATCCGCTGGAATTCACCGTCGAAAATCAAATCAAGGCGGCGGGCGGACAATTGGCGAACGCCACCGAAGCCCCTGATTACACGCTTTACGTGAATGCTCCCGAAACCAATACTGCCGAATTCACGATGTTCAGCAAAAATCTGGTAGCCGATCTGAAAGCCAATAAAGCCGTCGCGCTCGCGGATGTTTTATTCCCTGCTCCACATTTCAGCGGCGCGGATGAACGATTAATTTCAATTCTGAAAGCTGAAAAATTGTTCGATAAGTTGACTGGATATGCGGCCTGGAATACGGCAGGAAATACGCTCGGCACGACAATTCCGGCGGCGAATATGCGCGTCTTTTCAAAGCAATTGACGGATGCCCCTGAACGCGCGGCACGAGCAACGAAAGCGCATCTTGAATTTTTATTGCATCGCTTTGCCGGAGATTATCTCTACCACGATCTCGTACGTTTTGAGATTAATCAGCAACTGCGCAAACCTCCCGCCGTCCCGACTGATGAATTTACCGAAGAGCTTTATAACCGCGTAAACAAACAAGCGCAGGAAAAATTGCAACCTTTGATCGAAGCATTTTTTGCGGAAAATTTTAAAGGCAAGAGTTATTTACTGGGAATTTTCAATGGAACCAATCGCAATCTAAAAATCAATCAGTTGAATGGACTGAAGATTTTTTTGCCCTGGCCAAGAACGTTTGAAGCGACGATTGAGTATAAATTTGACGCCACGATCCAGTAACTTTCTATGACCGCCGCACTCATCATTCTCATCTTCACAATCTTCGCAGCCTTAATGATTTCGCGGAAGATGCCTGCCATCTTAGCCATTCCTGCGATGGCAATTTGCTTTGCGCTGGTCGCTCGCGCTCCGTTCAATTCAATCCTCAACGACGTTGTCGCAGGCGGAGCCAAGCTCTTAGTCGAATCGTATTTGACCGTTTTAGCCGGAGCCATGCTTGGTCGCGTCGTCATGCAAACCGGAGTCGCTGAAGGCATCATCAAACGTGCTGCCGAATTCGGCGGCGATCAACCGTTAGCCGTCGCCGTGACGTTGATGATCGGCATCGCATTATTGTTCACGACACTGACCGGACTCGGCGCAATTATTATGGTCGGCGGCTTGGCGTTACCGATTATGATGAGCATCGGAGTACCGCGAAAACTAGCAGGCGTCTTATTTATTCTGGCGTACGGCTTAGGCTACATTTTCAATATTGCGGCGTGGAAGTTTTATCAGGACACCTTCAAAATTGATAAGCAACCCATCAAAAATTTCGCACTTGTTTTGTTTGTTATTGACGCGATTGCAGTCGTGATTTTTTTATTTATCGCTTCACGCCGGATGAATAAATACGGGGCTTGGGCAGTTCATCTTGATAAAGATCAGAAAAAAAATGATGTAATGTTAATTGCTTTGTTGCTACCAATTTTGCCGTTGATTTTGCACATCGGAATTGGCTGGCAAGTGCTGCCATCCTTTCTCATCAGCGCAGTCTTTGGCGTCTTAATTACTCGCCCCAAAGAAATCGTCAAGCAGCTCACCAGTGCCGCCGTCAAAGGATTAGAAGATGTCGCACCCGCGATAATTTTGATAATTGGGATTGGCATGTTGCTGACGGCAACGCGCCTGCCCGCCGTGAAAGAAGCCTTGCAACCGCTCATCCAAAACATCAATTTCAGTTCACCAATTGTTTATGTTTTATTTTTTGGATTATTGTCACCACTGGCCTTGTATCGCGGCCCGCTCAACATTTACGGGCTTGGCATTGGAATTTTCTCACTGATTGCTTCGCTTGGATTATTATCCGCACCTGCTTTGGTTGCCGCTGTGATGTGCTTAGTCCAAGTGCAAAACGCTTGTGACCCAACCAATACGCATAACGTTTGGGTAGCGAATTACGTTGGCATGCCCGTCGAAGAAACGACGAAGCAAACGATCATTTTTAAAATTTTGATTTGTGTTGTTGGATTGATTGCAGCAAGTATTTTATATCTCCGATGAAAGTCCGAATTGGCATTGACGTTGGCGGAACCTTCACCGATGTAGTCGTGATTGATAATGAGTCTCACGAATTGATCGGGCAGTTGAAATTTCCGACTTCGCATGACGCGCACGAAGGCGTGGCGCTCGGCATTATCACTGCGCTGGAACGTGCGATGCAGCAATTTGACCTTCAGCCTGACGAAGTCGCGTTCATCGCGCACAGCACAACGCAGGCAACAAATGCTTTGCTCGAAGGCGATGTTGCCAAAGTCGCAGTGCTGGGCATCGGCAATGGAATTGAGGCTTTGCTCGCCAAACGTGCCAGCAAAATTCCTCCGATTGAACTCGCTCCAAATAAACTTCTGACTGCCGACCATGCGTTCATCAATTCAAACAACGGCATTGTTGACGCTATCAATTTGCTGAAAGAACGCGGCGCAGAAGTCATCGTCGCCAGCGAAGCATTCAGCGTAGACCGCAAAACTCACGAAGAAAAAATTACAACAGCAGCCAGAGAAGCCGGATTGCAAGCAACGAGCGGTCACGAAGTTAGCAGCCTGTACGGATTGCGCGTACGAACGCGAACCGCTGTTATCAACGCAGCAATTTTGCCGAAAATGATTGCGACGGCAGAGATGACTGATGCTTGTGTTAAGTCTTCCGGCATTACGGCTCCGTTGATGATTATGCGTTCAGACGGCGGCGTGATGAGCGTTGCCGAAGTGTATCGCCGACCAATATTAACTATGCTTTCCGGCCCCGCCGCAGGCATCGCGGGTGCGCTCATGCATGAACGCGTCAGCGATGGGATTTTCATCGAAGTCGGCGGAACTTCGGCAGATATTTCTGTCATTCGTGACGGCGCGCCGATGACGCGTCCGGCAAAACTCAACGGGCATCGAATGTATTTGAATACGCTGGATGTGCGGACGATGGGCGTAGGCGGTGGAAGTATGATTCGTGTAAATATTCACCATCAAGATGATCCTAATGCTCTCCATGACGTTGGACCTCGAAGTGCGCACATTGCGGGGTTAGGTTATTGCTGTTTCGCTCAGCCCAATGAATTTATAAATGCAACAATTGAACTCATCAACCCGTTACCAAGTGATGTAGAAGATCATGCAATTATAAATACAGGTACAAAAAGGTACGCAATAACTACCACTTGTGCAGCAAATTTACTTGGCTTAGTAAGCCCGTCACACTTCGCTTATGGTAATCAAGACTCTGCGCGTCAGGCGTTTAATATGCTAATTGAAAAATTTGGCGAATATACAAACGCGGAAGAAATGGCAACGGACATCTTAAAAATTGCCTGTGACAAAATTGTTCGCTCGATTGAAGAATTAATTTCCGAATACCAGCTCGACCGCGATCAGGTTGTCTTAGTTGGGGGTGGAGGCGGTGCGGCTTCGTTGGTTCCCTTTACTGCTCAGATGATGAAGCTCGAGCATCGCATCGCCCGTAATGCCGAAGTGATTTCTCCCATCGGTGTAGCAATGGCGATGGTGCGCGATACGATTGAACGCAATATTATTGATCCGACTCCTGAAGATATTTTGAAGGTCAGGCGTGAAGCTACCGAAGCAGCGATGAAGGCTGGCGCAGTCGCCGAAAGTATCGAAGTGCAAGTTGAGGTTGATAAGCGCAGAAATTTAGTTCGTGCGACGGCGATGGGAACTACTGAACTGCGCAAGCGTGATGAGAACCAACAAAATCAAGGTCTTGCGCATTGCCGAATGATTGCTGCGAATTCGATGCGAATAAATGTTAATAACATAAATCTAGCGGCAGAAGCTGGCAACTGGTTGGCATTCACGGGTTCGCATACAACAAGTTCCCTGTTTGGATTGATAAAATCGCGGCGTGAAATGTTGCGGGTTTTGAACTCGTCGGGCGTGATTCGTTTGCAACGGAGTACTGCGCACATTCATACTTGTTTATTACCACAACTCAAAGACAAACTCATTGAGGCGATTGAGCAATTGACTGATTTTGGTGATGCGGGTCGCGCCATCCCGGACATTTTTGTTTTGTATGGATCGCGGTTGGCAAATTTTTCAGGGCTGGCTGATCTTGAGCAGGTTCTGGCTCTGACCGAAGTTGAGTTGCGCTCGCTTGATCCGGCGACTAAATTAATTGTGATCGCGTGTCCGAAATAGACAACATTGGTTCCACTAACTTTTGCGTTATGCGTTTCTTCGCTCTAATTATCTGGCTGACTTTAGTTGTGACAGCCATCGCACAGCCTCCGCCACAGGATGCAAAATCACATGCGATTACCCTACTCAATCAGGCTCGTGCAGTGCTTGGCAATACAAATATTCAAACGCTTTCCGCTTCCGGTAAAGTTCGCCGCCCAACGAAATACACGGTAGTTACTGCGCCTGACAAGATTCAGGAAAAACAAAAAATACTGACCAGCAAGGTCGAATTTGATTTTGAATTTCCTGATAAATTCCGGCTCCGCGAAAAAGGCAATACGATTTACGATACCAGCTTTGAGTTTTTGCAAATCATTAACGGTCAAGAAACCTGGGTCTATCCAATCCCGGTCGCACCTTCGACGCCTGACAATCGCCGCGTCGTGAACGCTGAGGAGGTCGAACAAAACCTTACCAAAAAATTACAAGCCGTGAGAGTTTCAATCTCGCGCTTTACGCTGGCGTGGTTATTGCGATCATTGCCGGGCTGGCCTTTTGAATTCAGCTATGGCGGCATTGATTCCACTGAAATTGGTACGCCTGACGTGATTGCAGTCCGCGACGCTGACGGATATAAAACGTTAATGACATTAGACCGGCAAACGCATTTACCACTCGCCTTGCTGGAAACGATTGTGGCTCCCCAGCGAGAACCTGTACTGGTTTCTGTCGCGAGCTTTGACCGAAGATTTACGCGAGCGACGTTCCTCAGAGCCAGACAGGAAAGAATCGCGCGCGCTAAACCTCCACAGCCCGTCTCAGTCGAAATGCGAATGTCTGAGCATCGCGTAGTAAATGGACTAAAACTGCCGACAAAAATTTTAACGTTCCATAATGGTCAACTGGTTGAAGAAATCGAGATTACAAACTTTGCTATCAATCGCCCAATTAATCCTGAAAAATTTGAAGAAAAACGACCGCGATGACGAGCGGAGAAAAGCAGCAGCATCTTCTCGTCACCAACTCCCCTCCCAAATCGCCGCCGCTTGCGAAATCCCTATCAAATATGAAAGACTCTCTCTCGCTTTCGGGCGTATCGTTTATTTAGCTGAAGCTTTTTTGCAACCGCCGGGCATCACAGTAAATCTGACTGCGGTTGAGAAACTTTTAACTTATGCTGGACAAGCCCCGGATGAATATCGTGTCTGGTTTACAGAGGCTGCATTATTAGAAGTCATTATCGCCCATGAGCTTTATCATATTTTAGCGCAGCAACCTTCAAGCCGATTGGTCGAAGCGCAGGCTCATGATTTTGCGCAAGCCTTGACGGGGCTACCTTTTGCGCCGCTTGTTTACGAAGAAATTTTGCGACAGACTACCGAATGGACCACGAACAATACTACTTGGGAATTGACGGAGGACAGAGTCACACAACTGCATTAATTGCGAATGCTGATGGGGTAATTTTGGGGCGTGGGCTGTCAGGGCCGTCGAATCATACACGCGAACCCGGTGGACGCGAGCGACTGGAGCGAGCGGTCAGCGAATCGGTGAGTGATGCTTTACGCGCCGCCGGATTAATGGAGCGCGGAGCTATCGGTGATTTTTATTTTCGGAGCGCACATCTGGCGATGACTGGCGAACCTGAAGATAAAATCGCTATTGTTCAGCAAATTCTCAGTGCGGAAAATCTGGTCGTTGGTCACGATGCTCCCGGTGCATTGTCCGGCGCACTGGCGGGCGCAGATGGGATTATCGTGTTGGCGGGAACCGGCTCTGTAGCTTATGGCGAAATGCAGATCAGTAAGGTCAGTCGCCGCGCAGTCAGAGTTGGAGGCAATGGCTATCTTTTCGGCGATGAAGGCAGCGGATTTTGGATGGGCAAAGAATCTTTGCGGCTGGCAATTTACGGTGAAGATCGCGGGTTATTTGAAGATGAAACTTTTAAGTCAGCTCTGCTCTCACATTTCAAGCGGGATCAACTTAAAACCATCGCTGAAGATTTTTACGCTGGAATCATTTCGCGCGAGCAACTGGCTTCATTTTCGACACGGATTGATCGCCTCGCTAAACAAGGTGATGAAATAGCACTCGGATTACTTGACCAGTCTGCTGCTGATTTAGCGGAACTCGCTGAGGCGACCGCACTTCAGCTTGGCGCAACTAAAAAACGTCTGCAAATTTCTTACGGCGGTGGAATTTTTCTAAGCAAATCGGTACTCAAACAATTCAGGCTTCTGGTCAGCGAGTTATTGCCAAAAGCTCAAATTATCGCTCCGCTCTTTACACCGGATATTGGGGCATTACTTCTGGCCTATCGCCATGCAAACAAGAAAATAACGAAGAATTTATTAACAAATTTACAGCGCTATGAATCTTGAACAACTGCGCGGCAAATTAATTGTTTCATGTCAGGCTCCTTTTGGCTCGCCGCTTAACGAACCTGCTATTATTAGTGCAATGGCACTCACTGCTGAACAGGAAGGCGCCGCCGGAGTCCGGCTTAATTATCCCGCTAACATTCAAGCTGCACGTCAACGAATTTCCATCCCAATTATCGGGATTGAGAAAGTCGTCACCGACGGTTTTGATGTCTATATCACGCCGACTTTCTCTATTGCCGAACAATTGGCACAGAGCGGCGCTGACATCATTGCGCTGGACGCCACACGCCGCCCACGCCCAAATGGTGAGATCATCGAAGCCTTAATTCCGCGCATCAGAAAAAATTTACGACGACCTGTCATGGCTGACATTGCCACATTTGAGGAAGGATTATTTGCGGCAGATTGTGGCGCGGATATTGTAGCGACTTCGCTATGCGGCTACACTGCCGAATCTCAGGGCACTTCTTTACCGGCTCTGAATTTACTGGAGAATCTGGCCAGGAAATTATCTGTCCCGATTATTTGCGAAGGTGGTGTAGCGTCACCCGAAGATTTGCGCCGTGCCTTCGATGCGGGAGCATTCGCTGTCGTTGTGGGCACAGCGATTACCGGGATTAATCAGTTAGTCCAACAATTTGTGTGCGCGACTTAGGGGTAGAATTCTCAAATACAAAAAATCAGCATTGAAAACTCCGCGACGTTTTTGTAAGAGGTAATTCATCACTTGCGCATACGAAACGCAGAACATACGATTCGTTCCGATAACTAGCTCTCACACAACTTATTTTTACCTGTAGCCATCTAAAATGGCGCAATCACAAAACAATTGTGGAAGTGATTGTCAGTTATTAGTAATATAACTGTATAGAAACGAAACTGTTTTCCGAAACCAGCGCGTCGCGTTTTATTGCGTGTTTGCGGCAGAGGAGAAAAAGCATATGAATCAAAGCGGACAAAAATCAGCTACCACACCAAATTTCTTAAACCCTGATCTGAAAAGCCCGCGTGCTCAAGAGTTTGAAGACAAACTCTCATCGCGCATCGTTGGTCAGGAACGTGCCATTCGTCGCATGACGCAACTGTATCAAATCTTCCTAGCGGGTTTGGCACATCCCGGTCGTCCAATTGGCACGATGCTTTTCCTGGGCCCAACTGGCTCTGGAAAAACTCGCGTCGTCGAAGCGGCAGCCGAAGTTTTATTTGGCGATTCCAATCTAGTTACTAAAATTGATTGCGCCGAATTTCAACATTCGCACGAAATTGCGAAGTTGATCGGCTCGCCTCCAGGCTACTTAGGACACCGCGAAACGTCTCCTATGCTGACGCAGGAAAATATTGATCGCTCGCATACGGAAACACTCAAGTTCTCGCTCGTGCTTTTCGACGAAATCGAAAAAGCGAGTGATGCTTTATGGCAATTGCTATTAGGCATTCTCGATAAAGCGACTTTGACTTTGGGTGATAATCGTCGCGTAGATTTTTCCAGCTCCATCGTCATCATGACTTCAAATCTTGGTGCTCGTGAAATGAGCGAAATGATTTCCGGGGGAATCGGATTTGCCCCTAAACCTGGCGTTGATCCGAGCGATATTGATCAAAAGATTTATCGTACGGCACAGGAAGCCGCACGCCGGAAATTCTCGCCGGAATTTATGAACCGCATTGATAAAGTGGTCGTTTTCCGTAGCCTGCGTGAAGTACATCTGCAACAAATTCTGGAAATTGAATTGAATGCCGTGCAGGAACGTATTATGCGTGGTTCTGGGGAGAAGTTTATTTTCAAATGCACCGACGAGGCTAAGCAATTTTTATTGGACGAAGGCATTGACTTCAAATATGGAGCGCGTCACTTAAAACGTGCCATTGAACGTTTCCTCGTTTTCCCATTGTCAAATTTGGTCGCTACGGGGCAAATTGGATTGGGTGATTTATTACTCGTAGATTATTCAAAAGAGGCCGGGAAACTGACTTTTTCTAAGGAATCTGATGGGGCGTTAGTTCATGACTCGAGTCATAACATTTTGGATCTGACTCACATCGAGGATCAGCAGTCGCTCAATGCGGAAGCGTTTATCGCTGATACGCAGGTCGCACCAGCTCGAGCAAAAGATAAAAAGCAGTGAATCTTATCTGCCATTCGTAAAAGCCAGAAGAAGTCGTGTACAGGTGACTTCTTCTGGCTTTTTATTTTTTTTGCAATTTATCGCAACAGGTTTTGATGCCCCTGATCAATTCGTGAGTAGCCGTCATACTCTTGCTCATCAGTTTCTTCATCTTCCTTCATCGGCATCGTTGTCGCCAACGCTGCCAGTGCTAAAAACAACTGTGCATTGTTGGTAATTTGTAAATTGAAATCTACGAAACTGTGGATCGCTATCCCGAAACATCCCGCCAGAGCACCAAGAATGACCGCACGCCTTCGGATGTTTTTAGTTTGCATCAAGGCAAAGCCTTTGCCAAATAAGATCACGATAAAACTTACCGTGAGGAGGAGTCCGACGATGCCCGTCTCAGCAATAATATGCAGATAATCGTTATGCGCCTGTTCAGCCCGCAAAATGCCTGAGCTTTGATCATAACGTGGATACACGAACTGATAAGCCCCTAAGCCCACACCGAGGATAGGATGATCTTTAATCATCCTTGAGGTATTTTGCCATAACTCACTACGCGAAAATTTCATGTCCGGTGTTTCACCAATTTCGGTCTCCGATTGAATGCTTGCAAAACGCTGCATTAAATCATCCGAACTGGTAATAAACATAGCTCCGGCAGCCATCACTACCAAGAGCACAGCAGTTGCAGCAAAGCGCATTTTCAAACTTCTTTCACTTCCACTTTCTGCACCTTTTCGTCCTCCAACAGAAATCATGGCAAGAAAGAAAATCACTGCTGCAAATGATAAAAAGCCCCCACGCGAAGCACATAACACAATCGCAGAACACATAATTATCAAATAGCAAATATGCAATGCCATCCGTTCACGTTGAACTGTTCGCAGTAATACCCGTGCGCCTGTTAACCCCACTGCCATCACACAAAACCCTGCAAAATGGTTTCGGTTAACGAAGGGGCCATATCCTGCATTCGCTTTTGGCCAAATCAGCTTTCCTAAATAACTCTGCCCAATTCCAATCAAAGCAATAATTGAAGCCATCACTATTACTACATTTACGACAGTCTGCCGTCGTTGATCTGTATTAATAAAAGTACAGAAAAGTGCAAAAAACAATCCTAAGACTAACCACTTGATGGCAGCATCCCAAGTCGCAAACGAGTCATAAGTCAGTGATTTTCGTGAGGCGATTGGTACTATTAACTGAATTACTGCCACAGTTAGTAACCCTAGTAACGGATATTTCAGAGGACTAAATTCAAAATTTATTTCTTTCTGTAGAAATATTTGGACTGCCCATAACACAGTAGTCGCCAAAACTAATAGCTCCCAAATGCCTGTTGACCAGGTCTCAACCGTGGCATACGGCAAGGGAGTTATGAGGAGCAGCGCGATTAGTAAATAATATATGATCTTGTCGAGAATATTCTCACCTCGGTTGAGTTAGCTACTATTTCAGATTTGATAATTCTACCTCTAATCATTGACTGTACAAAGTCTGTGGCTCTTTAGTACGTTAAATCTGGCTGATACTTTTATAAAGTTATCACCTATCCTTCCGCTCTCTCAGCTTCTCGTTTGACAAATTTAAAACCTACTGTACACTCTTGCCATCCGGTAGTTTAAATTATTTTTAACTGGCGTTCAGCTGTATGCTTTTACCCCCACTGACAGCCGACGGAGAAATTGCCCCCTACAATTGTCCCCGACATTGGTATGCAAATGCGACAAAATCCAGCTTGGGCATCACGCCTTGCTTCATTTCGATTTCAGATAGGGGTAGGAACTTTTGCGCTCTTATTCGCTATCTTTACAATGGCGAATGTGTCGTATTTTAGCCTCACCAAGATGCAAAAGCTGAACCAATCCAGTTTGCAAATAAGTGAATCGCTGGAGCAGCTTTATCTCATAGACAAAAAGATTTCCGATGATACGAATCTTACGAAGTTCCGGTCAAATGTGAATGAGCTTCTCAGCAATGATTTAATTAAGCTGAATCAGCTAATCGCCAATCAGGAAATTCTGACACAGATACGTTCTCTGTCGGAACGCTCCAGCTCTCCCACCGATGTGAACGCATTGCGTAGCCAGCTCAAGGAGTTGATAAGCTCACAACAAAAATTAATCCTCAAAAACCACTCTGAATCTGAATCTTTATTTCAATTTTCAATTATTGTATTTCTAGGTCTTTGTGTTTTCGTCAGTTTTTCAGTCATTGCCTTTAGCCGCAAATTATCACGAAGTATAACTGCCCCTGTTCAACAGATGCTTCTCTCGGCGGAGCGGCTTTCGTTAGGTGACATCGCTCCTCGTGTCGAAGAAAGTGGAAATAATGAATTAAGCGATCTTGCTCGTGCTTTTAATCAAATGACTGAAAAGATGTCTGAGCGGCAATCAGCAACTCTTTCACGTAATCGAGAACTTGATGAGCTGTACTACTTTCACACTATGCTGCAAACCAGCGAGTCAGAAATAGAAGTTCATCGTGCATTATTGCAAAAAGTAAAATCTTATAATTTATCTCAGGCTCTGATCTTTGATTGGGATACCCATCAGAGTACTTTGCGGGTCGTTGCTACACTCTATCCCTTACCTGAAAAAAAATCTGACGGAACCGTACACAATTATCAAATTCCAATGTGCAGGGTGGTTCGTGCCGGACGTGAAATAGTTCTTCACGATTTGAGTGAAGACCTTATTTGTAATGAATGTCATTTTGGTCAACAACGTGGTTCGGCATTTTGTGTACCAATTATTTCCAGTGGTAAACCTATTGGGGCACTTCATCTTATTAGTGCCGAACTTGATTATTGGAATACCGAATGCCAAAAATTCGTCAAAGCTTTAGTAGATCAGTCAGCCTCTGCTATCAATAATTTACGCAACATGGAGTTATTACGTGGACGCGCTTTAATGGATGAACAAACACAAGTTCATAATCGCCGTTATTTAGATGATTACCTTCGTAAACAGCTCGCCGTAGCCGAACGTCAACAACGCCCTCTTTGCGTCATGATGCTGGATATAGATCATTTCAAGCGGTTTAACGACACTTATGGCCATGAATCCGGTGATATTGTCTTACGACAATTTGCGCAGGCAATTAAATCGGCCTTGCGCGAAGGTGAATTAATTGCTCGTTATGGTGGTGAGGAATTTACTGTCATCATGCATGGTACGGCGCGTGAGGCGCTAACTTTGGCTGAAAGATTACGCCGTGCTATCGCCGCCCTCTCCTTCAAACAATTTACCAATAATGGTGAAGAAGTCCGTATTACAATGAGTATCGGTATCGCTGAATTTCCGACCAGTGGCATTTCGCTTGAACAGGTTCTTAAAGCGGCGGATCTTGCACTTTACCAAGCTAAAGATTCAGGACGTAATTGCGTCAGAGTTGCTACAAGAACTATGTTAGCTGTGCGTGCTGCTCGCTGAGTAGCTTGTTACGTTATCTTTCTACCAAAGATCAAGCCTTTTACATTTTCTTCAAGAACCAATGATCCTTTCATAAAACGAAATACCCTATTGTGATTATTCAACCGTTTTCACTTTGAATCTCTGCTTCTTTTAGCCACTCGCCTAAAATTGGTAAGGCTTCGTCCTTGAGAAGATTTTCTGCTTTTTGTCACCCTGTCCAATTAACAGTATAGACTCTGATTATTGATTTTTCAGCTTTTGGGCAAGTCCTCTCTTCATTGTTGGGCAGATGCTGCCTAAGTTTTAATAAGTAGTCAATCACAATTAAGTTAGACTGTGGTTGAACTTTGAAAAATGTATTCTCAGACTTCTGCCAAATTCATTTAAGGCTTGTTTGACGGAATATTGCAGACGCTCTTTGTCTTCGTAATCAGTCGGGGCAAGCCATTCGTATTTCAATTTTCGCCACACGGTTTCGGCAATGTTCAGATGCGGCGAATAAGTCGGCAAATAAAAGATGAATAACCCTCTTTGTTGCCAATACTCAAGTCGTTCGCGCACTTCTTTGCCGGTGTGAATTCGGGCGTTATCCAAAACCGTAACGGTCAATTTCGAGAGCGAAAACGAAAATCTTTCTAATTGTTCCGCCACAAAATCTGCGGTGATGGCGTTGTCGCTCGTGGCAATCCAACTTTTATTGTTTCTCGTAAATAACCCGAAACAATTAACTCCTTTGCCTTTCGCTGTTGGCAGGGAAACTTCTTCGTCCCGAAATTGCCAACCGTATGGCACATTCGGTTCTAACTTGACGCCCGCTTCATCGCCGTAATAAATATCTATCAAACCTGCTTCGCTTAATTTCTCAAACTCGCTAACACCTCTTGTTTCAGTTGATACACTTCTTCATTCGGTTTGCCTTTTAACCTTTTTCTAATTCGTTTATAGCGGCCGTCGTTTTTTTCAGAAATCTCTTCAGCGAATTCATTGAAAACTCTTTGCCAAGACTTTTCTCTAATTCAGCTTTGGCCACCGAAATCCGTTGCCGGTTGGCTTTGACTGCTTTTTTAACTTGCTCTAGATCAACCTCTTTCAGAATCGTTTTGCGTCCACGTCCGGCACGCGTTTGCAATCCTTTAATCCCTTCGGTTTCGTAGCGTTTAGTCCAATTGTTGACCACCATCTCGCAACAGCCTAAGATACTTTCGATTTCCAACGAAGTCCGTTTCTCGCTTTTTAAGAGAATCATCTGACATCTTTGTCGAAATGAATGCCTTTGGCCCTTTTTATACCCGGTTTCAAGTTCTATTCGTTGCTCTTTGGTTAGTTCTATGACTTTTATTTTTCCCATCTCCATAATAGTCTAACCTATTTTTGGTTTATTACTTACCTGTATAAGATGCAGACAAAAGAACCGATCTGTTGGTATGCAGAGAAATATATATTTGGCTTATTTTATACACGTTAATGGTATTAGCATCGTGAATAAATCATCTTTTGTGATTGGGTAGCAATGTTTGCTCCAACAGTTTTTTGAGATTGTAGTTGTTGATGCCTTTCTCATTATTCTATATTCTGTAGCCAAACATTAATTACATCCCCAAACAGAAAAAACCGCTTTACTATTTCTAGTAAAGCGGTTTTTAAAGATTTAATTCCGGCAGCTACCTACTCTCCCACGCAGTTGCCCGCGCAGTACCATCGGCTCAAGAGGGCTTAACTTCCGTGTTCGGGATGGGAACGGGTGTGACCCCTCCGATACGACCACCGGAAAACTTATAAAATTGAATAGTTCTTTAGATTTCGCGCAAGTGCTGTGACTTGAACAAAGTTGCTCTGAGCAAACCTTATGGTCAAGCCGATGGACTGATTAGTACTGGTTAACTGAACACATTACTGTGCTTACATACCCAGCCTATCAACGTGGTAGTCTTCCACGAGTCTCATGGGGAATACTTATCTCCGGTCGGGCTTCACGCTTAGATGCATTCAGCGTTTATCCCTACCCAACGTAGCTACCCAGCGGTGCCGCTGGCGCGACAACTGGTACACTAGAGGTTGGTCCAACCCGGTCCTCTCGT
Source organism: Blastocatellia bacterium (assembly GCA_043783625.1). Classification (GTDB taxonomy): domain Bacteria; phylum Acidobacteriota; class Blastocatellia; order RBC074; family RBC074; genus JAFDVL01. The sequence goes on from JAYVZE010000148.1 coordinate 70,291, forward strand.
ACTAAGGTCAGATTCCGTCAATATTCCTGCGCCCACACCAGATAGGGACCAAACTGTCTCACGACGTTTTAAACCCAGCTCACGTACCTCTTTAATTGGCGAACAGCCAAACCCTTGGGACCTTCTTCAGCCCCAGGATGAGATGAGCCGACATCGAGGT
>JAYVZE010000149.1:0-53706 GCA_043783625.1 Blastocatellia bacterium
GCGTCCGGGCTTCTGCATTTTATTTTTCCAGCCCCGACAACCTCAACGATAATTTCGTACATCAAAAGTGATGAGTATTTTCTCCCCTTTCATCATCACGAAGGACAAAATATGCAAACCACGATGAAAGTTTCTCTCTTGTTTTTGTTACTGCTCAGTACTTCTGTTTTCGCGCAAGTCTCCAATCAAGACGACTACAGCCATCTGCGCTGGGAAGGCACGGTAGACGGAAAAGTATTGCTGAAAATTAATCGGCGGCGTGTGACTTACGATGTCATTTCAGGTGTTCCAGTGCAGCGGCAACGCTTTGATTTTACTGACCCGCTGCCATTCAAAAACACGCGGGTTGACGTGAATGTCGAAGAAGGGCGTGGCAATGTTCGCATCATCGAACAACCGCGCGAACGTAATGATTATACGGCGATCATTGAGATTAACGATTCCAGCAGCGGCAAATCCAATTACGTGCTGGATGTGTTTTGGGAAAAATCTTTCTCAGGAAATTCAGGCAATAACGACTCGAATTGGCGTAATAAAGATGATGATTCTTTTGAATGGCAGGGTCGTGTAGACGGCGAATCCATCATCTATATTCGCGGTGAAGACGTGCGCGTTGAGCATATTTCCGGCAACGGGGTTACCAATGAAAAGCACCATGCCAGCCGTCCGATTCCTGCGCGTTCGATGACGTTGAATTTGGTCGAAACCAGCGGACGCGGAGAAATTACGTTGATCGAACAGCCCGATAATCGTAACAATTACACTGCTGCCGTCAGAATCCGTGACAAGCAAAGCGGCTTAGGATCGTATTCATTTGCGTTGACATGGGCGCGACGTGGTGGGCGCAACGGGCGCGATGATAGAGATAATTCTCAATATAACGGCGGAAATAATGGGAATAATAATAATTCCTACGGCTCAGCCCAACGCGGAATGGTGTGGACAGGGCGTGTTGATGGGACTGATTTGATTAGCATTCGCGGCGATCAGGTCACGATTCAGCATCAAGCCGGAATGGAAATTTACGACATGAATTATCGCTTTGATCGAAGGTTGCCAGCGTCAACGACTTCGGTTTCGGTCAGGAAAATCAAAGGACGCGGAAAGGTGAATGTTGTGCAACAACCGGATCGTTCCAACGGCTACACTGCGATTATTCAGGTGGAAGATAAGAATGGCGGTGCGGATAATTATGAGATTGAGGTGAGTTGGTAGGATGGGACTTTGGCTTTTGAACTTTGGATTCTTCACCAATAATTTGTTTTCGGTGAGAGTAATTGAAGTGAAGATATTGAACTGATTATTTTTGCTACTTGACAAAGACTGAAGCCCAAAGACACCTTACTGCAATTATTAATTTTGCGGCTCAGGTTTACCAAAGTATCCGCTGCGCGTTCTGACTTTATGCTGTGGTTGATTGATGCCGACTTCGATACTACGCCATTTTCCGTCACGTTTTTCGTTGGTTGGTTCGTAGACAATCGTGTATTGGTGGCGCAATTCGTCTACGGTGGATTCGAAGGCGTCACGTAATTTTCCGCCACCGGGAGTCGTGAAAAATCGTCCTCCGGTTTTGTTCGCAAAGTCGCGGATAATTTGCATCCCTGTGTCTCGATTTATCCCGATGCCCAAAGCTGAGTCGCTGAAATCTACTGTATAAATGGTCGTATTCGCAGCATTTGCGGCGCGTAACGCCTGATCGAACGAGGCTTTACTGCTGGTATCGGCTCCGTCGGAAATAATCAAAATCGCACGTCGTTGTTCGGGGCGCAACGCCAATGCTTGCGCGGCGGTGACGACGGCATCATAGAGCGGCGTGTTGCCGTCGGCGTCCGTATCCCACACCAGCGGATCAACATCTTTGACTTCGGTGAAATCCTGAAGCTGCTTCACTTTGAATCCCTTGAACCCGTAAATCGCAATCGTATCGCCGGTGCGAATGCCTGACGCGAAACGTGAGCAGGCGGCTTTGGCCAGGCTCATTTTAGGAATCATGCTGCCGCTCATGTCTAATAAAATTGCCGCCGTGAAGGGAGTTTCTTCGACTCCGAAACTGATAATTTTCTGGGCGAGGCGATCCTCGAAAATTTTGAAATTCTCAGCCTTTAAGCCACTGACAAATTTTTCGTTGAGGTCTGTCACCGTCACGTTCAGCACGACTTGTATCGTGTTCACGGAGACGACTAAACCGTCTTCTTCTTTGACTTCGACGGCGGGCATTTCCTGCGTTTTAGGATTTTTCTTTTTGGCTGGTGGTTGTGCGAACAAAGCCGTAGCAGAAAGCGTGAGGCTTAGAAAAATTGCCAACCGGATTGCGCGGTTCAGCGTCATGGCAAACTCCATTAATGGATATAAGCACGAAGGATTTTGATGAGGCGAAGGACATCACTACTGGAAACAATAATCGCCGCCGAGACCACGTGACGCGAAGTTTTTTCCATCTGCTCATTCATCTTCTTGCAGCTTTCCGTTAAATTTTCAACGGCTTCGGTGAGGTTTTTCGGCGGCGTAAATTCTTCTTCTTTGTTGGCACTGCCGATGTAATTGCGGATTTGTTTGGCGGCTTTTTCAATTTCGTGCAGCTTTTTTTCAGCCGGTTTTCCCAAGCTCTCTTTCTCAATCAAGGGACTAAGCGTCTGTGATATTTCATACGCCTGTTCAGAGCTTTTGATTAATTTTTTCAGCTCAACTTCCTGACGCTTGATCTTCATCCGGTTCAACGTGTCCTGCATGCCCTCACTGGGCGGGTCTTTTTTATCGTCAGGATCGCTCACTTGTGCGAAGGCGAACGTCGCACAAAACAGAAGCAAGCCGAACGGCAGCAAAATGAATCGAGAGGTTAAATCTTTCACTGAAGTTGTAATCCGAAAAATAGTTAATATTCACAGCCCATCAAACGATGTCGGCCATTTCCTTTGGCACTTAAATCAATGCCGAGCAATTTGCTGGCGAGTCCGCGCAGTACTTCGTCTTCCAGCTTTCCATTGGAGGGGAGATCCACCCATTTCGTTGTAATCCCCTCCGCTTTTTGCGCTTGAATATGAGAGATAATTTGAATTTGCGAACGTTTATCATCCAGCGGCAACGAGAGGATTTCCAGATAATACCGACCCTTGATCCAGTTGCGACTGTCTTCGGCGGGCAAGGTTGAGACGTATTCCAAATCAGTTCTTGTATTCAGCCCGCGCGTAAAAATATAAGGTTTGGTGATAAATTTTCCGCCTTCGATTTTGGTCGCTACCATGTCCATTTCGACCTTGCACGATTGCAATGCTTCCTGAAGTTGTTTGCTGACCTCGGCGCGCGCCAGATTGACGGTGTATGGATTATCCAACGGCGGTTTGGGTTTCGGTTTTCCGAGAATGATTTGCGCGGAAGCCGAAGCGGATAAGAAGCTGATAAAAAGGGCTAAGCTAAATAATAATCTGAACGAATTTTTCATGTGTTTCTCAGTGGTTATCAAGGCTGACGAATTCTGAAAAATACGTCAGCTTCAGGCTGAAAAACAATAGCAGGTCTCACCGAGGAGCGCAAACTTTCCAGTTTGCGTGATGGCAGAATTGACCCGCTGACGATTAACAATGCAGAAACCCGCACGCAGTAAGGGTGTCGTCCCAATGTAAAGGCGCCCTTACTGCGTGCGGACTTCTGCCCTACTTGCTGATCGTCACATTATCAAATTTCGCATTTGCTATCGCTCCGTCGTTGTGTGAAGTTACTGCCAAGCCAAAGTAAGCCGTAGCGCTAAGGTTAGTGATCGTTTGTGTACTCACCAAAATCCACGTTGTCCCATTGCTGGAACGATAGCCATTGAGCACGTCTCCGCGCCTCACGATGCGAACCCAATATGGCGCAGTAATTCCACTGATGTTCTGGTTGCCCATGTTGCCGGGATTCGCCAATCTCCATTGAAAAGCGGCACCATTTCCTGCCGTTACAACCATCATTCCATGAGCGGATGCGGGAGTTAACGAATCACGAATCATGACGCCAGCTTTCGCCCAGGAATTCGTGTTATCCAAGCTGATAACACGAGCGGTGATTTGCCCATCTCCGGTGAAAGATTGCCACGCGAAATGGAATGAATCGGAATAATCCCAGATGTCTGCGCCTGAGGCACTGAGCGTGAAAACACTTGCCGAAAAATTTGCGGAGCCGCGTAGCGCAGGATTCCCAATGTCCTGATTTCTCCATCCGGCGGGTAAATTCGTGACACTGATATTGCTTACTGCGGAGGTTGTTTTCGCTCCAGTATTATCGAAAGCTACCGCCGTAATTTGATAATTCCCGACGGCGACGTTGCTCCAGATAAATGAATATGGCGCAGTCGTGTCTGAACCAAGTAACGTCGTCCCCTGATAAAATTCAACCTTTGTAATAGAGGCGTCGCTGTCCGCTGCGCTGGCATTGATTGTGATGGTTGCCGGAGCCGTGAACGAAGCATTATTGGCGGGTGCGGTGACACTCACAATTGGGAGCGCGTTGGATTTGACGGTGATATTCACGGCGGCTGAAGTTGTGACTGCGCCTTTATTATCAACTGCTTTTGCGGTGAGTGAATAATTTCCTCCAGCGACATTATTCCAGGTGAAATTATAGGGAGCTGTCGCGACTGATCCGAGTAAAGTTGCGCCGTGATAAAATTCTACGCGCGCGATGGTTCCATCGGAATCGCGGGCGGAAGCTGACAATTGGATCGTCGCGGGAGCATTGAAACTGGCATTATTCACTGGCGCGCTGAGTGCCACGGCGGGGGGCGTGTTAGCGATTGCCTGCGTGAGTAATTTCGCGTCTGCCCAGTCCGCGTGATCGTAGCCGTTACCATCATCGCCCGATAAAACTTTCAGGCGCAATTCATTTTTTCCCCGGACATCAACCGAAATAATCTGTGTCGGAGAAGTGCCGTAAAGGATCGCGCTTTCAAACAGCACTACGTCGTCACCGAGGACTTGAAAAACGACACTGCCATTGTCTCCGACTTCATCGTCAACTCCGATTTCAGCGGTGAAAGTTGCATACGCTCCATTCAAATTGTAAGCAACATTTGAATCAGCGTGGACGCCTAAGCCTTTTGTGTAAGTCTTGCCTGCGAGCGTCAGAATTTTTCCATCATTCGGAGCCAGTTCGCCGTTGCTGCGGTCGCGTTCGATGTCGCCCCAGCCGTTGAAGGCTTCAATCCACGTGAGATCACTGAGGTACGTCGTGGGGCTGGCAGGATTCAACACATAAATTTGAACTGCCGCCGAAGTTGCGCTGAGTCCGCTATTGTCAGTAGCTTTGGCGGTCAGGCTGTAATTTCCTGCCGCGACATTTTTCCAGCTAAACTGATAAGGTGCAGCCGTCAATGTCGTCAGTAAATTTGCACCATTGAAAATTTCAACTTTTGAAATTGTTCCGTCACTATCGGCGGCAGCGACATCAATCGCAACATTTGCGGGAGCATTGAAGCTGGCACCATTCAACGGAGCATTCACTTTTACTGTTGGTGCCTGATTGCCTGCGGCGGCGATATTGACGTTGACAGATTTACTGTCTGATGCACCTTTACTGTCGGTGACGGTCAAAATGATTTCATAGTAATACGTTCCTGCTGTGCCGTGATTTTCAGCGACGAAAGAGCCGCCGGAACCTGTGACTACGGTGTACGGATGAACATGTGCATCGTGATGCAACAAAACTTGCCAGCTCATTGCCTTTGTTCCCAAACTTTCATCGGGGTCGGAAGCAGTTCCGGTATAAGAAATTGTATCGCCGGGTTTGGCGGTGAAGCCGTTAGCCGGGGCGGTAATGGTTGCCACTGGAAGACGATTGCCAACCTGGACAGCGACAGTGGTGGAAGATGATCCACCAGTGCTGTTTGTAACTTTGAGTGTGGCGGTGAAAATTTTAAAAACACTTGAGGTGTAAGTGTGAACCGGATTGGCGGTAGTTGAGGTGCTGCCATCACCGAAATCCCAGGCGTAGCTCAACGCGAGATTATTTGGATCGCTTGATCCGGCACTACTCAGGGAAACCGTCAAGGGCGAACTCCCTGAAGTCGGGCTGGCACTGGCAACGGCGTTAGGAGCCGATGCGAAGCGGATTCGTTTGATTTTTCCGGTATCAAGTTCGATGTAATACAGCGAACCATCCGGCCCTTGTTCTAATGAAACAATGGATCCAGCATCTGTTGCGAACGGCTCGATGCTGAGGAGTTTTCGATTGGCATCGAAGACGGCACGTTTGATCCATTTGCTTGGATAATCGGCAAAGAAGAAGCTTTCCTTGAACTTCGCGGGAAACTGCGAAGCCGTATAAATTGTTCCACCGATAATGGCTTGCCCTTCGCTGTGCGGATAGAAGTATAAAGGATTCGTGATGGAGCTGGCGGGAATCAGATTGCACGTGCCGGGGAAGGCGGAAGCAAACGTTGCTTGCACGGCATCGCCTTCAAAACAAGGCCAGCCGAAATTGGCACCACGAGTAGCGCGATTTATTTCTTCGTACGCTGACCAGCCGACATCTCCAATCAGAATTTCGCCGCTCGTCGGATGAATTGCAAAGCGGTACGGATTGCGCAATCCAAGCGAGTACACTTTTGATTTGACAGAGTTAGTTCCATCGTAAAACGGATTATCATTCGGAGCCGTTCCGTCCGCGTTAAGGCGTAGAATCTTTCCATTTAAATAATCCAGATTCAGGCTGCGAAGTGATAAATCTTCAGCGAAGTTATAAGCAGCACTATCGCCCGTACTCGCATAAAGTTTGCGATCAGGGCCGAAGCGAATCGTCCCGCCCGTGTGAGAATCCCGATCATTGCCGAGGCAGTCGGTATTTGGAGCGCAGGGCGTGGCGGTGAGCTTTCCGAGGATGATTGTTTCACCTGCTAAGGCTACGTCAGGATTGGCTGGATCAGCTTTGACTCGTGTAATTCGTCCGGTTTTGGCTCCGCTGTCATTGGGATTGCCGTTGGGTTCGTAGCTATACATCAGATACACAAACCCGTTCGTCGCAAAGTCCGGGTCAAAAGTTAATCCGAGCAGCCCGCGATCATTGACGGTATTGACGTGATCGGAAATATCTAAAAAAGGAGTTGTTAAGAGAGTGCCATTTTTATAAATTCTGACGATGCCTTTCTCCTGCCAGATAAATAATCTTCCATCGGGCGCAAACGCTAATCCGACTGGTTGGTAAACAGGCAAAGTCGTGACCAGCTCAGCCGAGAAGCCAGCTTCAGCAAAAGTTTGTGCATAGACGGGTGCTGACAATAAGAAACAGATTAGTGCAAAAAAATAAGCGAAGACAACTTTCGCGGGGACAGGCGACCTCATTGCAGATACCTCAAAATGTAGGAATGGCAGAACTGGTGGTCACGCTCTCAAATAAAAATGACCATAGCTCTGAAACTACTACATCACTATTGAGGAGGAGGTTCCAGAAAATGAGCAGATTTTGTTCAGAGTTCAAACTTTAGTTTGCGAAACGCCGCGCTTCGCTGGCGTCAGCACGCTGAAGCGTGAACTCTGAACAGGAAAACTTTGCACGGCTTTGAAAATTTTGCACACCGGATCAAGTAAGAATTACCTAAAAACTGACCGGGGAAATTTTTGGTTTCCTCCGCACCGTGTTTGGAAAGCTGAATTTATTGGTGTTTCTCAATTTTTTGAAGATTTAAAATCTTTGGCACTGCGATTGCATTTACCAGTGTGGGGCAAAGAGACACCGAGGGCTAGGCCAGGTGTCAAAAAAAAGTGATTACCAGTTTAGGTGAGGATGGTAATCGCATTATGTGGGCGCTGTAGCTAATTCCCACGGCTACAGCGCCTCCTATTTAAGATTTTTGGATTGTATTGCGTTCTGCATCAAGACTCCCCCGGCGGGTGTAGCTCTGATGACATGTGAATTTTCAATCTGTAACGACGGCAGCAGGGGATGCGCTTGCTGGTTGAAATCATGTGTCATCTGAGCTGCACCCGCTTTGGTTCCTACCATTTTTTTACACTTTAAAAATAAGCGTTGCCACTTCCTGCGAAAAGCAGTGACGAACTGAAGTTCACGGGACTCTATTCTTTCACGTAAATCACAGCGAAATATAAACTTGGCGTTTTGACCGAATTCGTGTATAGTCCGGTTGTATTAGCGGAAATTATTAACCTGAACTTTGAAAAATAATAAGTAGATGTCCTGAGCAATCAATGATTTTGAGAGTCTTTGTTAAGATTATTCTTGAAGTACCGCTAATTCACAATTAACAGCAATTTTTCAGTTTGGTAATGAGTGAACTACTAAGATTCTTCACGATTTTACGCCGATTACACTACTCTGATCTTTGTTACAGCCGTTCACGAATTACCGCCATACAATCGTGCCCCCCTCAAAAAAGACCACGATTAAAAATAATCACCGCTGAGAAAAAATTATCAGCTATTAATTAATGCCTCACGTCCAAAAAACTCACATTTATGAGGGAAAAAACAATGAATCAAGAAGGAATGGTTGTTAAGTCCGGCAACTTCAGGATCATTCGGTGGATCGCGCTTGGGCTGCTTACCATGGGGATTACTCTAGCTTATTCCAAGCCTTCCCTGAATGGTATGGCGCAAGTCAACCAGGGGTATGAAGGTCAGGTAGTTTCAAGTGGAACGACCATTAATAATAACGACTATGAACAAGTTGCCAAAGTCGCGCTGGGAATAACGGCTGTCAAAGATGGCAACGAATTTCAACGCGCTGATTGCGCTCCGCGTGCCACGCTGGGCGATGGTCGGGTTTCAATTGGTGATGCTGTACAAGCCATGCGCTATGCTTCGGGGCTTGATCCGTTAACCGCAACAGGCGGCCCTTCTGCTGCTATTAAAGTCGAAAGTCAGAAAGCCGGACTGGAAATGGCGCGTGAAGTTAAAGTTGGCGCACCAACCTTCGGGCCGGGAACTGTTACCGTACCGATTGAACTGATTTCGTTAGGCAACGAAAACGGCACTGTTTTTACTTTATCATTTGACCCGACAAAATTAAGTACCCCTACTGTTGTTCTGGGGACAGATGCCAACGCCGCATTATTATTAGTGAATGCTGATCCTTCTCTGCTGGTTAATGGAAAAGTAGCAGTAGGCGTGATCCTTTCTCCCGGGCAGGTTTTTGCGATGGGGACACGTCAATTTGCCCGCGTGACTTTCAATGTTGCGCAGGGAGCTTATGGCACGAACACTTCCATCGGGTTTAGCAGTACGCCGGTTCCTTTAGAAATTGCAGATGTTAACGGAATCCTGCTGGGTCAGGCAATTTTTACCGGCAACCAGAATATTCAATTGGTGATTCCGGCTCCGACGCTGACTTCGCTTTCGCCTAGCTCCATCCTTGAGGATAGCCCTGCTTTCACCATCACTGTGACCGGAACAAACTTTATTCCACAATCAAAGGTTCGATGGAATGGCGTTGATCTCGCTACCACGTATGTGAGTGCGACTACTTTGACGGCACTGGTTCCGGCGGCTAATGTTGCTTTCGCCTTGACCGTCCCAGCCAGCGTTGCTGTTTTTAGTCCGGCTCCCGGCGGAGGGACGACAGTTTCCCTGCCGTTCACGATTAACAATCGAGTCCCGGTAGCAGGTAGTTTGAGCAATGGCTTTATCTCGGCTGGCTCGGCTGGCACGCTGGATGTTATCGGTAATAGTTTTGTGGCCGGAGCCATTGTCTATTTGAATGGCAGACCTTGCCCGACACGTTATGTTTCAAGAACCAAAGTTTCCTTTGATTATCTCGCCGCTGATATTGCTTGCGCCGGCACCTATAAAATTCAAGTAATTAATCCGCTACCAGGTGGCGGGGGTTCGGATTTTATTGATCTGAAGGTTACTCCGGTGATTACTTCGCTGGATCCTACTCTTGCCTATATTAGCAATGGAAATGTCACGCTGACTGTTACTGGCATTGGATTTTGTGAAGGGACCAGAATTCGTTGGAACGGTCTGGCGCGAACTACAACTTTTGTGAGTCCTACCAAACTTACGACCGTCATTTTGGCTAATGAGTTGGTCGCGGTTGGTATGATTGATATTTCAGTTGTGACAGTTGAGCAGATAGGATCAACCGGATTGGGATCAAATATTTTAAAATTCTCAATTTTGGCTTGTTCGCCTGCGGTTCCGGCAATATCACTGGTTTCAGTCCTTGATTTTGGCGATGCGGTGATTCCGGCGCGTGAATTACAAGCTGCTTCCAGCCGTCCTTCCAGAACGTTCACGGTGGGCAATACGGGTTGCCAGTCAATGACAGTCAACTTAGCTGTCCTTCGCACCGGGGCAGATGTGACGAATGGTAAAATCACGAACCGGGATGATAGTACGACATTCAATATTTATCGGGTGACAGACGGCACAGCGACTTTAGTCAATACGACTACGCCTGTGACCATTAATGGCTTCAGTTCTCAAACCTTCCGAATTGTTTTTGACCCGAAAATCCCGGCTCCGGCAGGTGGGATTACAAATCTTGCCGCCAGCCAGATTATCCCGGATGAAATCGTTTCTACGTTACAGGTTTCGCGCAGTTCTGATGGAGCCGCAACAGTGCTGGGAAGTAGTACGTTGACCGGCAGAGTGCAGAACAATTCACGGTTTATTAATCCGCTGGCTCCGCGTCTGGAACCACTCGTTGTCTTTACTAAATCAGGCGCGAATGAATTCACGGTGGAAGCTTCAGGCTATGATGCGAACACCGACATTTATTACTACACGTATCAATTTTTTGATGCGAGCGGGAATAAAGTCGGAACGGCTCCGGGCTTTGATTTAAATTTGCAAAAACTCGGACTGCTGAAAGGACAGAGCTTCACCCTGGTTAAAAAATTCAGTGCCAATGAATGCGGATTGAACGCCAGCCGTGTGCAGGTATTTTTCTACGATAGCGTGGATAACGCTTACGCGACTTCGGCAGCGATTGGCACAGGACGCGGACGCATCATCAATGCGACCAGTGTTTCTGCCGCCAGTTACAGTCCTTCGGCGATTGCGCCGGAATCCATTGCCGCCGCCTTTGGCGAGGGCTTTGGCTCTGAAACCGACAGTGCCAAATCATTGCCGCTTCCGTCTGAACTGGGAGGCGTCAAAATCTTTGTGACGGATAGCAATAAAATCGAACGTGCAGCTCCACTGTATTTTGTGTCGCCTTATCAAATCAACTATCAGATTCCTGCGGGTACGGTGGACGGTGACGCTAAAATAGTCGTCGCTTATAACGGTGAAGTCATTTCAACCGGAACAATGACAGTGTCGGTGATGGCTCCGGCATTGTTCACCGCGAATTCTGACGGGCAGGGAGTTCCGGCAGCTTACGTGACCAGAGTGATGGCCGATAATTCACAGGTGACGGAAGCCGTCGCGCAGTACGACGCGGCGCAGAAGAAATTTATGCCCGCACCCATTAATTTAGGAGCACCAGATGAACAGGTTTTCCTCACTCTGTTTGGTTCTGGCATTCGCAATCGTTACGCTTTAAGTAGCGTCTCCGCGAAAATTGCTGGCGTGGATGCCGAAGTCCTGTACGCAGGGCCACAAGGCTTTTACGTTGGTGTAGACCAAGTCAACGTCCGTGTCCCGCGTGCCGCGCTGGTCAACGGCGAAGTTGATCTGGTCGTTTCCGTAGACGGGAAAAAAGCGAATACAGTGCGCGTCAACGTCCGCTAAGATTTGAACGGGAGAAGCTTTAATCTTCTCCCGTTTCTGGCATTATTTAATAATCAACACAAATCAGCAGATGAGAATCACTGTTGATTTTGCTTGGAGGATAAGCAATGAAGTTTACGAAATTTAGCGTCGCAGGATTAAGTCTGGCAATGGTTTTGACCAACTTGGTTCCCGCCGCTGCTCTCACCTCGAAAGCTCCTGTCGCGGCTCCTGGTGCTATCGGGATCATCGAATCCAACGGTAGCGTCCTCATTAACGGACGTGAAGCGAAAGGTTTCGTCACTGTTTGGGGCGATGAATTAGTGCAGGCTTCATCCGAGGCGCGAATTGTTTTTGGCGCGTTAGGCGAAGTGAAAATCGGAGCCGGGTCTTCGCTCCAGTTGAAAATGGAAAATGCGAAATTGCACGAAGCTGCTGGCACGCAGGCGTTCAATGCTGCCCTGCTCGGCGGAGAAATGAACGTCAAACTGCAATCAGAATCCGGCGCGTTGGTGAGTTCTTCAAACTCGGAATTCACGGCTTCGCGCGGAGCCGATTTTAAAGTGAATTTGCAGGCGGGACACGCTTCACTGCAAGCCGGACGCGGTACAGTTTTGGCGAATGCTTATTCTTCGCCAGCCAAACCAACGGACAGCAAAGCGTTGACTTCGACCACGACGAAAAAAGATGTGCAGTATTTAGCCGTCAGAAAAATGGAACGCTTGATTGGCAGTTTTCAAATCAAAGCTCCAAACATCGTCTTAGCCGAAGCCTCGCGTCGTGAACAGGCAATGCAGGACTTGAATACGAAAAAAGCATCGTTCATGCGTTCACTTTCGCTGACTACTTCAGGCGCATTTTACGGCAGCACCAGAACGGAACGCAGCCCGCTTATTTCGACGGCGAAAACAATTGGCGCAGCCGAATCGCTGAGCGGAATTTTGATTAATGGAAAACTCAGCACCGGACGCGAATCGCTGTGGGGTGGGGAAATCTTTGAAGCTCCGAAAAATTCCGGCGCACGATTAACCTTTGATTCTCTGGCGCAGATCAGTCTCAACAGCGGAGCGAAAGCCAAAGTCTCCATTGAAAAAACTGGCGCGGCAGGTCAATCTTCAACGCGCGTGTTAGCGGCGCAGCTTTTGAGCGGCAACGTCAATATTAAATTTGATTCTGAAGCCAGCGGCTACGTCCGTGCCGGAGACTCCGTGATGGCGGCTTCCAGAGGCGCGAATTTTCGCGTAGATATGCGGGAAGGGAACGGAGCTTTGGATGTCAACAGCGGCTCTGTAATGGTCATTGGCGACTGGCGTGTTGTCGCTCCGGCAGTGATTAAAGATTCCAAAACCGGCAAAGTTGGATTTGATTCCAAGAGCTACAGCATCAAGCCGACGAATCTGAACAGTATGTTCAATGTTGGCGTCAAAGGTTCACGCGACATTGCGATGCGCGTGACGGATGAAAATAACAAACCTGTTTCCGAAGCCGCCGTGAAATTCACGCTGGAAGGTTCAGGCATGTTAGGTTCGGCGATGTTTGGAACGAATACGGTGGAGGTGCTGACCGATAAACAAGGCATTGCGAAAGTTGTCTACCACGCCGGGGCAGTCGCCGGAACTGCAACCGTCAACGCCGAAGTGCAAGGCACGAACGCGAAGACTGCGACCCGTGCGAATGTGACTGCGCAGGACGATAATTTCTTCTCGTGGCAGGGAGGCTTTCCAGCCGTTATCGTAGCCGCTGCCGCCATCGGCATCGGAGCCGGAATCTGGGCGACCCGTCAGGATAGATTGCCGATTAAAGGCATTGGCGATGCGGTAGTTGTACCGTAGTTGGCGAAGAAAATATAGAATTAAAAGCCCGATTTTCAGTCATGAAAATCGGGCTTTTTGTCGGGTTGCCGACTGGAGCGCAAGCGTCTCGCTTGCCGCGAGCGCGTGTAACGTCGCTCGCTAGTGGCGAGGGAGAGGTGATGGTTTGAGAGCTTCCTGCGCAACGTTAGGTTGCCTCGCTACGCTGGCAACGGCAAGCGAGACACTTGCGCTCCAGTCACTGCGCAGGCTTGTAAACACTTTCTACGCTTTCTTCGCAGTGGTTTTCTTTGTCGTCGCTTTCTTCGCCGCTGCTACTGGTTTCTCGCCTGTCGTGTATTCACACTCTGGACAACTGTGAACTGTCTCTTCCTTACGAGCATTAAATTTTTCCAACAGGAACGGATTGTTGCAGCTTGGGCAAGCCTGTGCGACGGGCTTATCCCAGTACACGCGGTCGCATTCGGGATAGACGCCACAGCCATAAAACACTTTGCCGCGCTTCGATTTTTTGACGACGATTTCGCCTTTGCATCCGGGGCGCGTACACGCGACGCCAGTCGTTTCACGCTTGATATATTTGCACGCGGTACAACCGGTATATTCGCCGTACGGGCCTTGTTTGATGGCGATCTGTGCGCCGCAGTCAGGACAATTTTCATCCAGTAATTGCGGAGCTGCCATCACTGCGCCGGACTTCGCAATCTTGCGCGTCGTCTTACAATCGGGATAACCCGTGCAAGCGAGGAATGACCCAAAGCGTCCTTTTTTCAGCACCATGGGCTTACTGCAATTTTCGCAGGTTTCGTTGGCGTACGGATTTTCGTCCGTTGCGACACCTTCGGCATTTGGTTCGCCAGTGGCAGTCGGCTTGACGATTTCGCGGGTGCTTTTGCATTCAGGATAATTGGTGCAAGCCAGGAATTGCCCGAAGCGTCCGAACTTGATCGCCATTCGGGAACCGCATTTATCGCAGATTTCATCGGTCAGAATTTCCTGCCGTTTCACATCTTTCATGTGTTCCTGCGCGGATTTCAAATCTACGGTGAATTTATCGTAGAAGCCTTTCAGCGAATTCGTCCACTTGATATTTCCGGCTTCGATTTCGTCAAGTTCCTGCTCCATTTTTGCCGTGTATTCAATCGCAAAAAGATCAATGAAACTTTCGATTAAAAGATCATTGACAATCATTCCGAGGTCAGTCGGATGAAATTTTCCTTCGCGTTTTTCGACGTACTCACGATCCTGAATCACGCTCATAATTGAAGAGTAAGTCGAAGGTCTTCCGATGCCTTTTTCTTCGAGAGCTTTGACCAAAGTCGCCTCCGTGTAACGCGGCGGCGGTTCGGTGAAATGTTGATTCGGAGTCAATGAATTCAAGTCCAGCGCATCGCCTTTGATAACTTTCGGAAGCTTCGCGGCGCGCTCTTCGTCTTCTTCATCTTTCTCGTCTTTGCCTTCTTCGTAGACCGCCAGGAAGCCATCGAATTTCATGACGGAACCCGTGGCGCGGAAGGTGTATTTTTCTCCGGCGGCAATATCAATTGTCGTTTGATCGAAGATCGCAGGCATCATTTGCGAAGCGACAAAACGCTGCCAAATCAGGCGGTATAAAGCGAGTTCATCTTTTTCCAGATATTGCGCGATGGAATCGGGCGTGTACGCCACCGCCGTTGGACGAATCGCTTCGTGCGCGTCCTGCGCATCTTTTTTCGAGCGGTAGTGAATCGCCTTTTCCGGCAAATAATTTTGCCCGTATCGTGTGCCGACAAAATCGCGCACTTCGCTCAAAGCTCCTTCTGAAACACGTGTCGAATCAGTTCGCATATACGTGATTAATCCGACAGAGCCTTCGCCTACGTCTTTGCCTTCGTAAAGTTTCTGCGCAATCTGCATCGTCTTCTTCGTGGTGAAGCGCAGTTTGCGGGAAGCTTCCTGTTGCAATTTTGACGTGATAAACGGCGGCACAGGATTTCGTTTTTTCTCTTTGGTCGTGACTTCGGCGACGGTGTATTTTGAACCATCAAGTTCGGCGAGAATCGCTTTCGCTTCGGCTTCATCTTTGATGTGAATTTCGTTTTTCTTCGTGCCTTGATCGAAGCCGGAACTTTTTACCGTCAGGTCATTAATTCTGAAAAGTTTTGAATCGAAGTGCGGCGGAAGCTGTGCGGCGAGGTTAGCTGTGACTGACCAGTATTCCGTTTTGACGAACGCTAAAACTTCGCGTTCACGGTCTACGACTAAGCGCACGGCGACAGTTTGCACACGTCCGGCGGAAAGCCCGCGACGGACTTTATCCCACAGCAGCGGAGAAACCTGATAGCCAACTAAGCGGTCTAAAATTCTGCGCGCTTGCTGCGAATTAACAAGATTTTCGTTGATCTGGGTCGGATGATTGAAGGCTTCATTGACGGCAGCTTTGGTGATTTCATTGAACATTACGCGAAAAATCGGCTTTTTATTTTTGCCTTTGCCGCCAACTTCTTCGGCAATGTGCCAGCCAATGGCTTCACCTTCGCGGTCAGGGTCAGTGGCGATGAAAATCGTGTCCGCAATCTTCGCCGCAGCTTTCAATTCTCTGACAACTTTTTCTTTTCCCGGCATGACTTCGTAGGTTGGCTCGAAATTATTTTCGAGATCAACTCCGAGTCCTTTTTTCGGCAAGTCCTTGATGTGACCGACCGAAGCCAGCACCGTATAATCCTTACCTAAATACTTGTTGATAGTTTTCGCTTTGGCAGGCGATTCGACAATAACTAATGATTTCGACATAAATATTCCAGAAAATAATAGCGTGGCTGAAGTCTCAGCCCATAACCAATACACTTAAAGATGAAGCCGTGTCAAATAGCACGAATCCTTTTCCGAACACAAGCATGAAAGTGGACGAGTAGAATTTATCGGAAATTTTCACTCTAAAAAAAGTGAGATAGAATAATAGATATGATGAGGCCACGAATTAAAATTTGTTGTATCAGTTCAATTGAAGAAGCGCAGACAGCTATTTCCTGTGGTGCTTCCGCACTTGGATTGGTCGGCAAGATGCCCAGCGGCCCCGGTGTGATTTCCGATGAATTAATTTATTCGATTGTGCAATCTGTACCGCCGCCTGTAGCGACATTTTTATTGACCAGCGAGACTTCTATGGAGGCGATCATCGCGCATCATCACCGCACGTTGACGAATACGATTCATATTGTAGATGCGTTGCTTTAAAATGCAGAAGCCCGTACCCAGTAAGGGCACCTTCTTAAATGTGAAGGCGCCCTTACTGGGTACGGGCTTCTGCATTTTGCAATAAATCTTTTATTCGTCAGCCGCGTCCAATGCTTCTTCCAACGTAAACACGCCTTCGTACAAAGCCTTGCCGATAATCAGACTGTCTACGCCGAATTCTTCCAATTCTTTGACAGCATAAATGTCTTCCAGTGTAGCGACTCCGCCGGACGCGGTAACTTTTAATCCGCTGAGTTCGGCAATTTCGCGCGTCGCGTCGAGGTTGATTCCACTTAGCATTCCGTCGCGGGCAATATCAGTGTAGACAATGCGCTCGACTCCCATGTCGGCTACTTTTAGAGCGAGGTCTACGGCGGTCATGTCGGCGGTTTTCTGCCAGCCGCGCAGGGCGACTTTGCCTTCGCGGGCGTCAATGCCAACGACAATCGTAGAGCCGAAATCATCCAGCAGAGCTTGCAGCAATTGCGGATTTTCAATGGCGGCAGTGCCGACGACGATGCGCGTGACACCGAGGTCGTCCAGGCGTTGGACTTCATCAAGCGCACGGACGCCTCCGCCAAATTGAATGGGGAGGTTGATTTGGTACAGGATGTCACTCATGACACGAATATTTTTGCTGTCGTCAAGATTCATCGCACCGTCAAGATTAACGATGTGAATCATCTCGGCTCCGGCGTCGTACCATTGTTTGGCGATGGCGACTGGATTCTCGGAATACACGGTCTCTGCGGAAGCCTGACCTTGTGTCAGTCTCACGCAGCGTCCACCGCGCAGGTCAATTGCTGGAATGATAATCATGGGATTGGTGATTTTGACGATACGCTAATGACATTGCTCTGGAAACTATTCGGCTCATTTACGCTGTGGAATGGAGAACAAAGTAAAACGAAACCCTTTGTTCTGAATGAACGGTTAAATACTACTCAATTTACTATTTCAGGCAAGCAAATTTATTGAGATTCTTAAAATAACAGAGAATTTAATTCTTTGCGACGCGAACTGCTCGTGGTGTGAACGGTCAGTTTCTAATGTTCGTAGCACCTGCTTCTGGCAATTTAGGCGAAGCATTCGCATTTTGGTGTGGTCATTATCGTGGATCAGGACTCCAGCGACTGACAGCGCGAACTAACAGTTTACGCCCCGTCGTTTGAAATAATATTAGAAGCTCACTGACCGGATATGATATATTTTGTTGGCAGCCCTCCCCGTTTTTAGAAATTAATCTTTCGCCCCGCCAGTTTTCTTGATTACCATTATGGCAAAAAGGCTTAATCCGGTTATTCGCTTTACTCGCGCACTTTTTCCAATTGCAGTGGGCTTGCTGACCGTCGTCGTAGCATTTGAATCGTGGATTGTTTATCGCGTGACGCATCCGGTTCGCTCAGCTTTTAGTATTACTCCGGCGCATTATCAGATTTTTACCGGTGATTCGATGGCGTGGAGCGAAGAGCAATGGGACAACTCCGACGGCACGAAAGCCACCGGATGGTTTCTGCGCGGCGTGACAGGTTCGCCTGCTATCATTCTGAATCACGGCTATGGCAAGAATCGCTCTGAGCTGCTGAATCTCGGTGTGAAATTGTGCGAAGCCGGCTATCACGTCCTGCTGCCGGATTTACGCGGTCACGGCAAAAGCCCGGTCACGTACAGCTCGCTCGGAACTTATGAAAAGAGTGATGTCAGTGCCGCGATCAATTTCGTCAAATCAAAAAAGAATGCGCAGGGACAGTTATTAACCGACGGGTCGCGGATTGGCTTGTATGGCGTTTCTATCGGAGGCTATGCCGCCATCACCGCAACGCCGGAAAACCCTACGGTGAAGCTTGTCATCGCTGATAGCTTATATCCTAAGCCGGACTGGTTGACGCAGCGATTGGTGCAGGAAACATTTAAGATGTCACCGACCATCGTGAATCAATTTGCTAATTGGGGATTACAGGGATACTTTGCGGGAACCTACGGCGAAGGCTCCGCTGCTGAATCGCTGAGCCATTTCAAAGATCAGAAATTGTGGCTGATTACTTATCCTTCGAGTAATTCTGAATTAGAAGAGCTGAATAAAACGACGCTGGATTTATTTCAGCAGGCACAATTCCCGAAAGACATTGCCCGCCTCGATAAATCACGCAATGAGCTTTCAGATGCGTATGATGATCGGATTATTGCGATTTTCAGGAAGGATTTAGCGCGGTAACAGAAAAATCTTTAAGCAACAAAGCAGTATCGAATGACATATCCTATAGGCAAGAACGACAGTCCTAAAAAGGGCATCAGAGATTACATCAAATGGTTGGCTCTTGCGGCAGCCGTACTCAATCCAATCGCTGATACTGTGTCGGCTGACTATACAATTCTACGAATATCTACTCCGCCTCCGTATCCCCATCAGCCGCTGCTGTCTCAGTATGTTTTTTATATTTGGCTCGTGACTCTCCTGCTAGGATTGGCTTCATTACCAAAGTGGCAAAGCTTTGTTGCCATACTTTCAGTACCAGTTTGTTTAATTTTATTTTCCTGGGGAATTTAAATTGCGCCAAAGCTCATGGCAATTTATGGCTTATCAAAATAAGGATGCGTCAACAGCATCGGCTTCATCTGCGCACCCGTCGGTTTCTTCAATTCCAGTTCTTCAATCAACGAAGACGGTGCCACAATCGTTGTACTCACGCCGCCGCCGTAACCCCCGCTACCAGCACGATTCAATACATTGTTATCATTTCCAACGGCGATAATTTGGGCTTTCAATTGTTTGACCGTCAGCTCTCCGGTACTCGCGCCGCGAATCAATTCTTCGCGTCCATCCGCGACATAAACTTTGTAAGTTAAGCTCGGATCGCCCAGACCGCCGCCTTTAATAATAATTCCATACGGCATCTCCAGCGCCTTACACATTTTCAACATGTCGGTTTTGAGTTGCTCTACACTTTTGCCTTCGCTGGATTGAATGAAAAGGTTTCCGATCTCAGTTGTGACGCCGCCATTCGCGCCCGAACGCCCATGTCCATTGGATGTCAGGAAGTTTTTGCGCGGACGTCGTGACTGTAAAAGTGTTTTCAAAACGCCTTGTTCGACGAGCGAAATTTTGCGGGCAGCGACTCCCTGATCGTCAACTTTGTAAGAACCGAGCAAAGCTTTCTCGCCGAATTTTTCCTGCGTCGGGTCGTCGTAGACAGAAATATGAAATGGCAGAATGCGGCGATTCAAACGATTCGCCAGTTCGCTGCGGTCTTCGCCCTGCATCCCGACGGGAGGGCGATAGCTGCAAAATTCTGACGCTAAAAGCTGCGAAAACATCTCCGCTGAAGCTGATCCGGCAAACAGTACCGGCCCTAAATAATTTTCATTCAGCACCGGAGCTGATTGCAGTTTTGTGACCTGCTCCGCCATCTGCTGAATGGATTTCGTCATCACTTCCAGCGAAGGCAATTGTTCGAAACTGGTCGCGTAAAATGGGGTCGAGAGTCCCACCCACATCCCGTCAGCCGCCTGCGCCGAAGCCTGCGCTTCAATCGTAATCATCACAAACGGGCGGCGAATCCGCGTGCCTTCACTGTTGATAAGGTAGCGATTGACGAGCTGTGCCTGAAGGTTGACGCCGGATTGTTTGATGTTTGGATACTGACGAAAGAGCGCGGATAATTCGCGGACGGTTTTTTCCAGTTGCTTCTGATCAAAACTGAAAGTCGGCTTGGGTAAAATTAAATTGATGGCTTCTTCTTTGGAGAAGTCGGGAATTTTTTCTTCGTCTACACGATTTTTCAGGAAAGCTCGTTTGCGGGCGATTTGTTCGACAGCGGCGCGATACGCCGAATCCGTGGCGAGCCACAATTCATGGCGCAATGAATTGTAATCGTCTTCAATCGCCACCTGCATCGGGTAGCCGCCCGGTTCATTATCAAAATCATAGCCGCCAACGCGCACCTCAACCGTGGCGACACGCGCACGACTCGGCTGAGAAAACATAATGCCACCGAACGAGGCATTGATGTTAAGTCCCTGCGTATCCATCATTTCGTATTCGATGAAATACGGTTTTTCCTGACCGGGAATCACCAACTTATCAATGGAACGTTTTAATTCGTCCTGCATGGCTCTAAGGACAACATCAGAATCAGCGGTTTGCGCGTAAGACGTTTGGAATAAAGCAGGCAATACTAACAACGAAATCAACAAACCAGTGAAGAGAAAAAAATTATTTTTGAACATGAATTTTCAGGCTACAGTTAATGATTACTGGATAATTTTCCAATAGCCCAGCCCGTTTACGGCTGGGATCGCGTGCGAAATAATAAATTCAGTCCGGTTTACCGGACATAGAAAAAATTACTTATTAGAAGCAGGTTCAATATCTGGTGGCGGCAAAATCGGCAAACGTTCATTGGCCTTCGGTTTTTTCTGCACTTCGATTTGCGTCGTCAGAATGCTGGGAGAAATTGCCGAGACAGGAACCCAGCCGGATTCTGCGCCGCAGACGCCATTGAAAACTTCGGTCGTATTGCTGGCGGCGACAATCTTACTGAAGGAAGTTAACGGCGTTCCAATTAAATCTACGCCGCGTACCAATTCATCAGGGCGCCCGTCCGCGTAGACTTTATAAACCATTACTGGCGTCACCTGAAATGCCTGTGGAGCGGAACGTCCAGTGGTCGTGAAACCGCCGGAAATATCTACAAATACTAATCCAAAAGGCTTGTTCTGTTTTTTGCATTCGGCGATCAGCAGTTCACGCAGCTTCGTTTCGGAAACAGTTTCTGAAGCTTGCACCAGCAAATTTCCCTGCCGACCGACGGCGCGCATGCCAGGCTGTTTGCGTCCGTGTCCATTTGAATTTGGAAAATTTTTGATCGGAGCACGTGACATTAAAAAGTTTTTCAGGATACCGTTTTCAACGACGGCGACGCGCTGCGCTTTCACGCCTTCATCGTCAAATTGGTAATATCCGTTCAGATCAATCCCACCTAATTGCTTGAGCGTGGGATCATCAAAAACCGAAATAAAAGACGGTAAAATGGGCTTGTTAACCTGCTTTGTAAATGTTTGACCGGAATCTTCTTCTTTCTGCCGATGACCTTCGACGCGATGTCCGAAAATCTCATGGAAGAAAACGCCGCTGGCACGTCCTGACAAAATTGCCGGGCCGGTGAACGGCTCAATCACGGGAGCCTTGCGCAAATCCATTAAATCTTTCGCCATCTTTTCGACCGCCGCCGTGATGACCGAGTCGGCTGGTAATTTATCCGGCGTGAAGGCATCAAAAGTTTCGTAGCGATACAGCTCCATACCGTCTTCGGCTTTGGTGCGAGCATAAATCGTCAACCTCGCGTGCGTGCTTCCGTGCTGGATGGCAGTGCCCTCGGAATTGACTAAATACTTTGTCGTCGCGTCCATGTTGAACGCAGCATTGGATGATAAAATGTCTGGATATTTATTGAATAACCCCGACCACTCTTTTACTTTTTTCTCCCACGCAGCCTTATCTAATTTGCCGATCATGGGAGTTGCGGTCACTGAAATCTGCGGAGTTTCACGCGATAAATCCGCCGATTTATCTTCTTCTTCAACTTTGACGGCGCGGTCGGCTTTGATCTGGATTAACCGCTCCTGCGCGGCTTTGTATTTCTGATCCGTGACCATCCAGATGGAACTTTTGATGGCGTCCAGATCGTCTTCGGAAGAAATTGGCAGGGCTCCACCACCGCCGTAATTTCCGCCTCCACCTCCGGCGCGATGCGTGTTATCCAACTGGTAATCACCGACGCGAACGTCTACATCAAGGAAGCGTCCACGAAAATTATCACTGTTTTGAAGGGCTCCGTACTGTGCAGTGATGGCCGTCTGATTGGTCTCATACACCTGATAGGAAATTAGGTACGGCGGCGGATCCCCTTTTTTCGCCAAGATTTTTTGCGCCCTGACTAATTCGTCTTGGAGCGCCGTCAGGACGATTCCTTTGCTGACGGGCGTGGGAGCAGATTTTTGACTGGTGGCAGCCTGGGCTAAAAGGGAAGCAATTAGTAAGGCGTGAAGAAGGTTTCTCGTGAACAAAAATTTCATTAAATTCGTCAATCCTTTCGTGGATAGGGAAGCTAACTTATTTCAGGGAGGAGAAGCAAGTGAAAAAATTGAGAGGGGAAAATAAGGAAGGGCCGTTACTTTTCAGTCGCAGTGGGACACGTTGAGTTTAGTCGTGGTATTTCAACCCACAGTCAAGCTCAGCGTGTCGCGCTACGACGAAGAAGTTACTAATTAATACGCAGATATTTTGTAAAAATACTTTCCTGACCTTCGACACCATAAACAATCGCCGTCTGATCGTTTCTTAATCGAAATGTTCTGGCAATACGATCCCAAAACGAAAAGACGCTTCCGAAATTGCTATTGGCTTCCCGTGTGACAGGTGAATGATGGACGCGATGGAGCGATGGTGTCGTGATGATAACACGCAGCAATTTATCAATGAAAAATGGCAGGTTGATATTGCTGTGATGCAGGAAAATGACAACGACGAGCAATGTGTCGTAAAGCAAAATCTGAGTCAGTGAAAGTCCCAGCAACGCAATTAGCATCAAGCGTAATCCGGTAGAAATTAGGATTTCGCCGGGATGAAAGCGCACCGCTGTCGTGACATCCATTTCCCGATCACTGTGATGAACGCGATGCAGACTCCACAGAAAAGGAATGACGTGATTCACGCGATGCCAGAGATACATCCATCCATCAAGCAAAAATATAGCGAAAATATTAGCAGCAAAATCCGGTAAAGCCAGAAGTCGTAATAATCCAAATTGAGAATTTTCAGCCCGGGTGATGACCATCGTGAGCAATGCCACTGTGATTAACCCGCTCAAAACGGAATTCACCAGCCCCAGACCCAGATTGCGCCCGGCGTGTTGCAGGCGATGCGAACGCCCGTGAATAAAGGGGATGACGCTTTCCAGCACCCAGACCAGAACGAGCGCGGACGCCAGAATTATTTTTTGGGAACGGATCAGGTCAGCCATACAAGATGACAATAGGATTAGAATCGTTATAATTCAATTCGTATTATTTTAAGGAAGGTCATTAGTCAAAACTTATGTCAGATGATTTCAATCTTTATCCTTTGCATGTTTTTCGCCTGGTCGCACAGTTCGGTAGTGTGACCCGTACGGCGCAGGAACTGTTCATTTCTCAGCCCGCTGTTTCGGCGCATTTGCGAACCATCGAAACGAAATACGGCGAATCATTATTTGAACGGACTCCGCGCGGGATGACGCTGACTGCCGCTGGCGAAATTGTGAATGAGCATGCAGGGCGGCTTTTTGCTTTGTATGAAGGCGTGACGACTGCGCTGGATGAAGTACGAGGAAAAGTTCGCGGTGAAATTATGGTCGCGGCGTCCAGCACTCCGGCGGCATATCTGGTTCCAAACTTGCTCAAGAATTTTCAGCAGAAATATCCAGAGGTGCGTCCGGTGTTAAGAGTCGGCGATAGCGGCGGAGTGCTGGCGTGGCTGCACGATTACCGCGTCCCTGTTGGGGTCGTCGGAGAAATGGCGATCACAGATGATTTGGAGCGGCTCGAAATTGGTTCCGATGAATTGCAATTCGTGGTTGCGGCAGATGATGCTTTGAGTCGCGTCAGACAAATCAAGCCGGAAAATTTGACCAAAAAAACTTTATTCCTGCGCGAGTCCGGTTCGAGTACACGCGCCGGAGCGGTCGAATTATTAGGCGGTTTAATCAACTCCTTCGAGCGTGTAGTCGAAATCAACAACACCGAAACCATTAAGCAATCCGTGGCCGCAGGCTTAGGCGTAGCGGTTTTGTCGTCGTGGACTACGAAGCTGGAAGAACAGGCAGGATTGCTGAAGCCCATTAAAAACGCGCTCTTGCGGCACGAACGCAAATTTTATGTCGTGAAACGCAAGGATCGAAAATTAACAGGGAGTGCGGCGGCGATGTGGGAATTTTTTACGAAGGAAATTGATTGAGGGGTTTGGGGAAAGAAACTTGCTCCTGCTATTTTATACAAACATCTATGATGATCAAGACATCAATAATAAGTTTCGTCGGGGCCTTCTCTACAAATTTTACCTTTCTCGAAACGTAATCCACCGACTTAATCTGTTCCGCCATAACAAACCCTGTCAGTGCTGAAGCAACAGGGATTGGGAGGTGGAACGG
Organism: Blastocatellia bacterium; assembly: GCA_043783625.1. Classification (GTDB taxonomy): domain Bacteria; phylum Acidobacteriota; class Blastocatellia; order RBC074; family RBC074; genus JAFDVL01. The sequence goes on from JAYVZE010000149.1 coordinate 24,856, forward strand.
ATTTGCCCTGTCGGTGTTTGTAATAGGGCAAACAATCGCTAAGCCAGTATGTTTATTGAACAAGTAGTTGCTAATCACTAAACCGGGACGCCGCCCTTTTTGCTCGTGACCAGACTGTGGATCAAAAGAAAGAGCGATGAAATCACCTTTTTGCGGGATATACTGTGGTGGCATTTACCATTCCTCTCGTCCGATGGGTTTACCAAAAGTCTCCTCGTGTGCTTTGTAATCATTTGGCATGCGCTTCACCATTTCTTCCAGCACGAATTTTGGTTTGATTACTTTTCTGATTGTAATCTGGTCTTTAGACGCCACTATCTCCACATCATCGCCGATAGTGATACGCGCATTTTCTAGTACATGTTTAGCGAGTCGCAAGCCCTGACTGTTTCCCCATTTTTGAACTTTAGTAACCATATACCTCCCCTTATAAATTAATGAAATGTGTATCCCTTGTATATCCCAAATGCTGATAAAGTGTCAATGTAGAAATAGCTTGCCAAATGGCTCATTCATTTTGATTTCAAAATCGGAAATCATCCATAGTTCAAAGTTCCGCAAAAATGAACAGTGATTTGGTGTATGTGCTTTTAATTCGCGCTTGCAACATCCACCTTATTCAGCCGATTCGGATACAACGGAAACCGCGCCGTCAGCTCTTTCACTTTGATAGAAACCTCTTCGCGTACCGCTTCATCGTTCGGTGCGTTCAGTACTTCTGAAATTAATTCGGCGATGGTTTTCATCTCCGCTTCGCCCATCCCGCGTGTCGTCAAGGCTGGCGTACCAATGCGAATTCCGCTGGCTTTCATCGGTGGATTTTGATCGAACGGAATGGAATTTTTATTGACGGTGATGTGCGCGGCGTCTAACGCTTTTTCAGCGTCTTTTCCGAATAATCCTTTGCTGAAAACGTCTACCAAAAAGACGTGGTTATCGGTTCCGCCGGAGACAATTCTAAATCCTGCTTCGGCGATTCCGTTGCACAAAGCCTGCGCGTTTTTGATGACTTGTGCCTGATAGGTTTTGAATTCGGGTTGCAGTGCTTCTTTGAAGGCGATGGCTTTCGCGGCGATGATGTGAACTAGCGGCCCGCCCTGCACGCCGGGGAAGACCGAGCGGTCAACGCCTTTTGCAAATTCTTCTCTGCACATAATGATTCCGGCTCGCGGGCCGCGCAACGTTTTATGCGTCGTCGTCGTCACGAAATCCATGTGCGGGAACGGCGAAGGGTGAACTCCGGCGGCGACTAATCCGGCGATGTGTGCGATGTCCGCCATGCACAGCGCGTCTACGGATTTGGCAATCGCGGCGATGCGTTCAAAATCAATGATGCGCGAATACGCCGACGCGCCGCATAAAATCAGCTTCGGACGATGTTCTTTGACAAGCTGCTCCATCGCTTCGTAATCAATGGTTTCATCTTCTGTCTTCACGCCGTACGGGACGATTTTGTAGCTAATGCCCGAAAAATTCAGCGGATGCCCGTGCGTTAAATGTCCACCGTGCGAAAGGTCAAAGCCCATCACTGTGTCGCCGTAATTCAAGACGGAAAGATACACCGCCATATTTGCCTGTGAGCCGGAATGCGGTTGTACGTTGACGTGTTCGGCACCGAATAATTCTTTGGCGCGGACGATGGCGAGGCGTTCGACTACATCAGCATATTCACAGCCACCGTAGTAGCGTTTGCCGGGATAGCCTTCCGCGTATTTATTCGTGAAGACAGACCCGGCGGCTTCGAGGACGGCTTCAGACGTGAAATTTTCAGAAGCGATTAATTCAAGACCGTCTTGTTGGCGACGTGTTTCGTTTTGAATAGCTTGATAAATGTCAGGATCGGATTCGGCGAGAGTTTGATAATGATTCATAAGGATAGTAATGAGTGCTGAGTAAAAAGTGCTGAGTGCTGAGTAACAATGCTCAGCACTCAGCACTTTTTACTCAGCATTTTCTTTATTCTTTCTCCATTTCTGCAATTTTTTCAATGCGGCGTTCATGTCGTCCGCCGTTGTCGAATGAATTTGTTAAGAATGCCTGCACGATTTCTTTAATGGTTTCCGGTGGAGTCGTGCGGCCTCCGATGGCGACGATATTGGCGTTGTTGTGATGCCGCGCCAGCTCAGCAGTTTCTTTGTTCCACGCCAGTGCGGCACGGATGCCGTGAATTTTGTTCGCAGCAATGGAAACCCCGATTCCGCTGCCGCAAATGAGGATGCCACGTTCAACTTCGCCATTGACTACGGCGTGTCCGACACGTTCAGCAAAGTCAGGATAATCTACGGAAACATCCCCCACATTTGTTCCGAGGTCTTCGTATTCGACACCCATTTGCGCGAGTTGTTGCTTGATGTTTTCTTTGGTTTCAAATCCGGCGTGATCGCTGGCGATGGCTACTTTCATGGTTCGTTAGAAGGTCGAGAGCGTTTGTATTCCTAAAAAAGAATAGTACATTACGGCAAGAATAAAGAGCAAACAAAAGTCAGAAGAATAAGTGCTGAGTCGAAAGTGCTGAGTACCGAGTAATTTCCTGAAAAAAGTATGAGTGAAAATGCTGTCCAAAAATTAATTAATCGAAAAGTTAGATTTTTTTTACAGCACTCAGCACTCAGTACTCAGTACTCAGCACTTATCTTTTTGACTTTTTTTCTCCTGCTTTTCCTCTCCTGGCGGCGGTGGACTTCGCCGATTGCGGATTTGGGGCGTGAGATGGATTTACCTTTGCGGTTGCTCAACGGGGAATTGCTCTACCGCGACATTCATTACCTCTACCCGCCCTTTTCTCAATATTTCAATGCGTTGCTGTATTGGATTTTCGGCGTTCATCTGGAAGTCCTGAACGTTGAAGGCGTTGTCTGCTGCGCGGTGATTGTCTGGATGTGCCGGGGGATTGCGCGGCGGATTTTGCCGGAACGTGAAGCGGTGTTGGCGACGCTCGCAATTATTGTCTGGTGCATTTTCAAGCCGGAAGGAAATTTGATTGCGCCATATTCGTTCGCGGCTTTGCACGGGATGATGTTGGCTTTAGGGACGCTAGTTGTCACGCTGAAATACGGGGAAAATCCCGAAGCAAAACGAGGCTGGAAATTTGTAATTTGGGCGGGAATTTTAATTGGCTTAGCCGGAATTACGAAGCAGGAATTCGCGTTGACAGCGACGGTCACGTGGAGCGCGGGATTATTTTTTCTTCATCGTCGTGAAGTGAAAAATTTGATCCTGCGATTATTTGCTTCAGCGAGTATTGCGTTGCTGATTGCGGCTCCTGTTTACGGGTATTTCGTCGCGCAGGTTGGAGCAAAAATTTTAATCGAAGATTGTCATTTACTTTACACGAAGATTCCTAATTCACTGGTGTTTTATAATTCGATTCGCTCAGGATTGGATCACCCGTTTTTATCTTTGTTACAAATGTTTGGAGGTCTCGCTGTTGCTGCTGCGCTGGTCTTTTTGGTCGTCGGAATTAGCCTGAAAAATGTACGAAAAGTAGCGTTATTTTTATTAGCGGTGGCGGCGATAGTGATTATTTTTGTACTGCAAATTTCTCATGGCAAATGGGACGGCAGCCCATTGCGGGCGCTCCCGTTTTTATTAGTTGGATTGAGTGTTGTTCACTTTTTTCGCCGTGATGAAGCGAAGCCGAATTTTGCGTTATTTGTGATGGCAATTTACAGCTTAACGGCATTGATTCGCGTCGTGCTGCGCGTGCCAAGTGGTGGCGCGTTTGGTGGATATTTTTTGCCAACTTCGTTGATCCTAATTGTGTATCTGGCAACAGTAGCTTTACCAGCATTCATCGAGAAATATGTTAATGAAACGACGACTGAAGCATCTCGGAAATTTGAATCGTTGAGGAATCCAAAATCTTTACAAGGTCGTATTAAATTCGGAGCATTTTCGTTATTAAGCTTATGGTTGGTCCTTACAATTTTTGTGTTTGGTTATCGCTATCGCAAGACGTTTCCGGTTTTATTGACTACGCCGCGTGGCAGTTTGTATGTGACGAATGATAACGCGTTAGCGATGAGTGAAGCACTGGATTTTCTGGCGAAAAATTCAACTGAAAATGATTTCATCGCTGTTGTGCCGGAAGGCAGTGCGCTCGGTTTTCTAAGTGAAAGACGATTGAAGCAACGGCATCAAATTCTTATTCCTGACTTTATGGATGCGAGTGAGGAGCAACGCGCTATCGCAAATTTGAAGGGAGTGAAATACGTTTTGATCGTGAATCGCCCGATGCGTGAATTTGGATTAGAAGCCTTTGGGCGCGATTTTTATCAGGCGTATGGCAGGCATCTTCAGAAAAATTATCGAATCGTAAGAATGTGCGGAACCGAAAAAAACGAAGCAGCCGAAATCGGGAATCGTCACTTTTTTATTAAGATTCTAGCGCGGAAATGAAAACGATTATTTCCGTGAAAGCGTGCATCGTCTTGACGTTCGCGTGAGAAGCTCTGTAAACTGTTGAAGTATCGAAGGTTACTTTTCTTTTATCTCCCCCAACAACGTGGTCGCTGATTTGTCTCTATGGCACCGAATCCGGCAATGTCCGAATACAATCCGAATTATCAAAAGCCCGTCGAGGCGAAAGTGCCCAAAATTTTGCTGGCTGACGATAACGAAGATATTCGTGTCATGCTTGAACAATTTTTGGAGTCACTCAGCTTTGAAGTGATTCTGGCTGAAGATGGGGAGCGTGCCGTGGCTTTAGCCCAGCAGGAAATGCCCGATTTGATTTTGATGGATTTGATGATGCCGCGCCTCAGTGGATTAGAAGCCGCCCGGAAAATTCACGAAACTCCTGCCTTACATTCCATCCCGATTATTGCGATGTCCGCTTTTCGACAAGATATTGAAGCTCCTACTTCTGGCACTTTTCACTGGCATGCCTATTTGTCGAAGCCCTTCGACCCCGCTGAGTTGGAAAGTATTATTTCGCAGGCGCTGGCTGTTCGTGCTGCCTGAATTTCAAGCGACGGAATCCCACGCTAATTTTGCGGCTCCCAATAACTCTACATTTTCTTTTAATTTGGCTGCCACGACTTGGCATTGTTTCATGGCGGCGGTCGGAGCTGTTTGCTTCGCGGCTTGCCGGATGGTGCTGAGAAATGGTTTCAGCAGTTGTCCAAATTCTCCGCCAATGATGACGGCTTCGCAGTTGAGCAAGGCAATGACGTTTGCGGCTGTTCGCCCGATCACTGCACAGGTTTCATGAACGGCTGCAAGCGCGAGTGGATCATTGCTGCGAGCGGCACGAAGGATCGCCGCCGCCGTAAGCTGTGATGGATCAGATTTGGCTAATAAGCTGAGCGCGGAATTCGTGTCAGGAGTCCATTTTTCAAGGGTTTTTCTTACTAAGGCAGCGGCGTTGGCTTCGGTGGCAAGCGTGACACCTTCATCTTTGCTCAAGGCAAAATCGGCGATGCTTCCGGCTAAATCTCCCGCGCCGGAAATAATTTTTCCGTGCGCCAGCATCCCCGCTGAGGCCTGATTTATTCCGAATGAGAGCAAGACTACATTTGATAATCCGATTCCGGCTCCGCACCAGGCTTCGGCAAACACCTGAGCGTGACGATGCGCGGCGACAACGATATGCGGATGCGACCCTTCATTTTTGGCAGCTCGCGCCGGAGAAGCGTGACGCGCAAAACGAAGGTCTACGCCCGAATCAAGCAAGGTCTCTTCAATCATTGTTTTCAGCGGAACGCGCTCCCACGCAAATCCTGATTGATGATTGAAGGTGACGCGCTCGGCTTGTTTATCAACTACACCGTCAACACTAATCCCCAACGCTTTGATTTCAGAGGCCTCACGTTCGGCAGTGGTGGAGAGTTCAAGAATTAACTGGCTCATCGCGGCGACCGTTGCCCGGACAGAAACAGGGGCGATCTTTTGTTGGCGCAGAGCGATGAATTGACTGAATTCATCGATTAAAGCTGCATGGATTGTTGTTGCTTCCAGATGTAAAGCGAGGACTAAGGGCGGATATTCAGATGACCGACGACGCGAAATTGGTGCAGGCATAAACTCTTCCTTTACTTTTGCAGGTCAGGATTTATAAGATAATCCCGTTTAGAAACGCCCCGAAGTCCAGCGTTCCCCGACGCCTCATCTTAGCAGAGGATAAAATCAGTGAAATCAATTTTTATTTGTTCGGTATTTATTTTTCTTTTCTCCGTGGCGGCTTGTCAGGAAACTCCGGCTCCTGCGCCGACTCCGCCACCAGTTGTAGCGTCAACGCCTGTGCCAGCAGCAACTGTTTCGGGTGAGATGAAAGCTACGCCATCGGGAGTGAAGTATCAAGACCTCGCCATCGGTGAAGGGCAGCGTCCGTTGTGGGGGCAGACCGTGAAAGTGCAGTATGTCGGCAAATTACCAGACGGCAAAATTTTCGAGAAAGGAAAGTATGAATTCAAGCTCGGCGATAAAGATACGCTGAAAGGCTTTAATATTGGCATTGGTGGCGGTCAGGAAATAGACGCCATGAAAATTGGCGGTCAGCGCGTGCTGATCCTGCCACCGGATTTAGCCTATGGCGAACAGGGGAACGGCAAGGTAATTCCGCCGAATGCGACGCTCAGATTTGAAATTGAATTGCTGGAAGTGAAGGGAACGAAGGCGTTTTAAGCACTGGGAGCGCAGGCATCTTGCCTGCGGTTTGCGAGCGTAGCGATGCAAACTGCGTGGCGAGCGAATTAGCTGACAGAATACACGCCCTTCTCGCCACGCATGCGCGAGCGGCGTTTCACGCGCTCGCGGCAGGCAGGATGCCTGCGCACCAATTATTTGATTTGCGAGAAAGCCGTCGGTCTTAAAAACGATCCGTAAATATTTGAGACCGCTTCAGGATCAGTCCAACCGGGCAGCACTTTGATTTTGGCGAACTGGTCATTTTTTACAAATTTTCCCCACGCTTCCTCGCGGGCAGCCATGTTGTCGAACGCAATCATGTACGTGAGAAATGGTTGCCGCGCACCGAAGACGCTTTCCCCGAAGAAAATCGGAGTGAATCCGCAATCCCGAAAAATCTTGATCTCTTCCTGATTGAACATCGCCAATTTATTTTTAAGCGAGAAATGATTTTTCGATTCGTAGGTTCTTAGCTCAAACACACGCGGTTCTTTATTCGGAGCCGGAATTTCTGTTTTCAAATGTCCGTCAAATGCCTTGAGCAAAGACGCCTCATAGCGCACGTACGGCAATTCGCTTGTTTCAAATTCCTGCCACGCTTTCAGGTAATCTTTATCCGCTTCCATTCGCGCTGTAGCCGCCTGCATTTCACCCAGCGATTTATAATCAATCAGGACAATTAATGCCGGCGCATTTTGACCAGACGCGATAGTGAAGCATCCGACCGGGCCAATTTCCTGCCGCTTCGCCATCGGCATAAAATGATCTTTAAAGAAGGCTTGGATGCGGGCGGGATGAATGTCATTGCGGAGCTGGTACGTTCGCAATTCGTAGTAATGATTGGTTTCGGGGGCGGCGTTGGTAGTCAAGTTGGTGGCTCCTATGATTCCGGCTGCGAGGCCGGATTTGAGAATGTTGCGACGGTTCATGGCGTGATCCTTTCAGGTTGATAGTAAAAATAATTATTGAAAAGTGTAGATTGATTATCTTAGCTAATTTCTGATGTGAAGGGAACCACCCCCGGCCCTCCTAGGACAGGAGGGGGAGCTTGATAATAAGGTCTTCTCCACGCAGTAAGTTACGGGGGGCAAGTATTAAAGCGCCCCTCCTGTCCTAGGAGGGGCCGGGGGGGGTAATTTATTCCATCCAAAATTACTCTTGATAACACCAAGCACAAAATCCAACTCTTCAAATATTAATTTATTCACAAATCGAAGCGTCTTGATTCCATAGCTTTGTAAATATAATTTGCGCTTATAATCATATTCGATGGCAGCGTCATTGAAATGGACTTGCCCGTCCAGTTCAATTGCCAGGTTTTCTGACGGGCAGTAAAAATCCAAAATATAATTGCCAATGCTGTGTTGCCGTCGAAATTTTCTGCCTTCAAATTTTGAATTTTGTACAACCTTCCAGAATGTTGCTTCAGCGGGAGTCAGGTTTTTTCTGAGCGATTTGCGGTATGGTTTCAGGTAATGACGATTATTGATTTGAGGATAACCACCCCCAATCCCTCCTCAGACAGGAGGGGAGCTTTTAGGCAATGTTGTTTGTTCGTTTCCTTGCGAAAAAGATTCAGTGATAGCACACGAAGTGGTTGTCTTTAACTCCTGTTCTGTCGCGGGAGACGTACCCGGGACAGTCCGAATTAGCTCCCCTCCTGTCTGAGGAGGGGTTGGGAGTGGTTGAATTTCCATAACTAATATTTTATTACTTAAACCGCAGCTTCTGCCAGCTTTTCTGTTCTTCTTTGCCCAGAAAAGTCCACGCGACAAGGCGACTGATTTTATTACCTTGTCCCATCGGAATGGTTTTGACTTCAACTGCTGCGGCAAGTTTGAGCGCAGCGTAAACGCTTTTGAGGCTGGACTGTTTTGAAATCATCGTCGAAAACCAGAGACAGGAAAATCTGTATTGCCGGCTTTCACGGATCATCTTTCCTACGAATTTTTCTTCACCGCCTTCCGTCCACAATTCACGATTGTGTCCGCCAAAATTCAAGGTCGGTTTCGTGATTTTCCGGTTGTTCAGATTCGACAATTTTCTGAGCGACGCCGAATTCGCTTCTGCCAGTGAAGCGTGAAACGGAGGATTGCTAATGGAGACATCGAAGAGTTCCTCAGCATGCATGATCCCGCGAAAAATGTGATTGGGATTCGGCTGCAATCTGGCTTCGACGGAGGATGTTAACGTTGAATTCGCGGCGATAATTTTGTTAGCGGAAGCAACTGAAATGCGGTCTATCTCAGAGCCAACAAATGACCAGCCGTATTCTTTGTGACCAATGATCGGATAAACGCAATTTGCCCCGACGCCAATATCCAGGCATTTGATGTGCAAGCCTGTCGGGATTTTTCCGTCATTTGTGGCAGCCAATAAATCTGCGACGTGGTGAATATAATCCGCTCTGCCGGGAATCGGCGGACATAAAAACTTCGGCGGAATATCCCAATAATCAATGTCGTAAAAATGCTTGAGCAACGCTTTGTTCAGCATCTTCACTGCGTTAGGATTCGCAAAATCAATGGATTCGTCGTCGTATTTATTTAGTGCCACAAATGGAGCTAATGGCGGACAGCTCTGAATCAGCGCTTTGAAATCGTAGCGTTCACGATGTCGATTGCGCGGATGTAGTTTTTCTTTTTCTTTTGAGTGTTGTTTCTTTTTTTGATGCACAAAATAGCTGGTGAAAAAATTATCGTTCGATTACAGGAGCGGGATAGGTTTTGAGCTTCTTCCAGATGATTGTCACGCTGCCGTCAGCGTCACGTCTGACGACACGTAAGGCAATCAGAACATCCGAACCTGGCGGATCAACCGAACGGAGAACATAAGTTGTATTTGGCGCAGCCACAACTTCTTTTGTGTAGGTAAATTCACCTTGGCGAAATCCATTCTGGCTTTGTCTTTGTACCTGACGAATGGGAGAGTCTTTACCTGTCATGGCGTTTTTCAAAAACTCAACTGATGGATGACCCATCGTAACTGTTTCGAGCGGTATGTCGCCAAGTAAAGAGATTAATCCCATACTACTGCTCCCGTTTGCCATCCTAAGTCGCCCTGTTTCCAGAGAAATGTCATTACCATATCCGTATTCGTTTGTCAGTCGTGCGAACGAGTAATACGTCCCGTTTCCAGAGATAGTCAATAACTTTTGAGTTGATCCACCACCACGTGAGAGAAGTCGAAAGATTCCAGAGTCAGGTTGCGTCAGAAATTGAGAATACAGTATTTTATCCTGAGCGGAAGGTTCAATGAAGCTCCGTTCTTTTTCTATAAGCTGCTTTTGTAAAACCACAATTTCTTTTTCTAAGGTTAGCCGATTTATTTGTGGAAGAATGGCGGCGGTAACTATGATTAGAAGCATTCCGGCAATTGATAAACAGAAAAAGCGTTTCATTGAGGACTCCTCAGGTGAGACCGACAAAGTTGTTTACTTGATTGAAAAAGGTTTGTTACAGAAAGTCGAGTAAAACGAGTACTAAATAATCTAAACGCGGAAATGCGAACTTTGTTTCATTAACAGTAAAGCCTGCGCCAGATAAAACATCGTGTAATAAACACGCGCAATCGCAAAATCATAAAATCCTTCATTGACTAACGTTTGCGAAGCGTCCAAGCTTTTCCGCGCTTTTGTGAGTAGCGCGATCTGATCATTCGTCATACAGAAATTCCTTCGCGCTGTACATTCACATAAAGCGGATTCGATTCTTTGGCAAATCTTTCGGAAGAGACAAATATCCGCGATAACGCAACGTCATTTTCGAGTGACAAATCGCTGCAAATTTTGCTGGTACGCGAAATTTCTTCGCCTATATTTACTTCACCTTTCAATACAATCATAACGTCAATGTCGGAACCTTCGACTGCATCACCTCGCGCCTGAGAGCCAAATAAAATGACTTGTTCCAACCGCTTTCCATAAAGCTGTTTGAGGCTTGCTCCAAATTCTATGACGACTGCTTTGACTTTGTTATCCATGGCGAAAAAGCATAGCACAGCCTGTACAACTTCAATAGCACTTGCCATTCCTGAGCGCATCTCGTTTAATGAGAATCGCATTCCGAAAACGTTCACATTTAACCAATTTAGACTTATGAATTTTTCTTCTCTTCTTCGCACGAAATCCGTTGAGCAAATTCAATTTGACGCGGCGCAGGGCTTGGGTGATGGTGAAGGTGGATTACACAAAGCCCTCGGTGTAGTTGATCTCACTGCGCTTGGCATTGCGGCGGTCATTGGCGCGGGCATTTTTTCGACGATTGGCAACGCGGCGTTTAATGGCGGGCCAGCGGTCGCTTTTCTGTTTATTTTCACCGCGATTGCCTGCGCGTTTGCGGCGTTTTGTTATGCCGAATTCGCTTCGATGATTCCGGTCGCGGGATCGGCGTACACGTACGCTTATGCTTCGTTCGGCGAACTGATTGCGTGGATCATCGGCTGGGATTTGTTGATGGAATACGCCATCGGAAATATCGCCGTAGCTATTTCGTGGAGCGATTATTTTACGTCATTGCTCACGGGCTACGGCATCAACATTCCACAATATTTGACGATGGATTTTCTGTCGGCTTCGCGTGGTTTTGATAAAGTTGATGCGCTGCTCAAAGCCGGACAAACGCTGGATCAAATTAAGGCTACGGATGGAATTGGTAACGCGCTGGATGCGCATCAGGCGTGGCTGACTGCACCTGTTATCGGTGGATTTCATCTGGTATGCGACTTACCCGCGCTTGCGATTGTGCTGTTAATTACGGCGGTGGTATTTGTCGGCATCAGAGAATCCAAGCGTTTCTCAAACCTGATGGTAGCGATCAAGCTGGCCGTTATTTTTATGGTCATTGTGCTGGGTGCGTTTTATGTGGACCCCAAAAATTGGTCGCCGTTTGCGCCGAACGGAGTATCAGGAGTTTTGAAAGGTGTCTCTGCCGTTTTCTTCGCGTATATCGGTTTTGATGCGATTTCGACAACGGCAGAAGAATGCAAAAATCCACAGCGCGATTTGCCGCGCGGGATGATGTATTCGCTAATTATTTGTACGATTTTGTATGTCCTGATTGCGCTGGTTCTGACGGGCATGGTCAGTTACAAAGAACTCGCGGTAGGCGATCCGTTGGCGTTTGTCTTCGGACGAATCGGCAAAACGTGGATTGCCGGAATTATTGCGATTAGCGCAGTGATTGCGATGGCTACGGTGTTGCTGGTCTTTCAACTTGGACAGCCGCGCATCTGGATGACGATGAGCCGTGACGGATTACTGCCGCCGATTTTCGCGTCCATTCATCCGAAATTTAAAACGCCATGGTTCTCGACTATTGTGACGGGCTTCGTCGTAGCGATTCCGTCTTTGTTTATGAATCTCACGGAAGTGACGGATTTAACCAGCATCGGGACACTCTTCGCGTTCGTCCTCGTGTGCGGAGGTGTCTTGGTTTTGCAGAATTCGCCGCAAAAAATTGAGCGTAAATTTAAGGCTCCGTACATCAATTCAAAATTTATTGTGCCCGCATTATTTATTGGGATTTGGGCTGCGCTCGTGATTTACAAGCCGGACGTAGTTTCTTCCATGATTGCGACAACTGATCCGGCTGATCCGAAGGTGCAAGGCTGGGAAGTCTTCAAGCATAAAATTCCGCTGTTGGGTTACATCGTGCTTGCGACTATGTTAGTGGTGCAATGCTTCCGCAAATCACTATCGCTGATCCCTGTTTTAGGTATCCTGACCTGCGGCTATTTGATGACAGAACTTGGCTGGACGAATTGGTATCGGTTTTTGATTTGGTTGGCGATTGGGTTGGTAATTTATTTCTTCTATAGTTTTAGTCACAGCAAATTAAATCGCGCATAAACACTGGGAACGCTCGCAGGATGCGGGCGTTCCCCGTAGTTACTTCAGTGCTTCTTTGATTCGTTGCAGCGCAATCGCTGCAACTTCATCCACCGAAACATCTACCGCTTCTTTTTTTGCACGGTCGTAAAATTCCACCTGACCTTCGGCGAGTTTTTTGCCGATCTGGATGCGGAACGGGATGCCGATTAAGTCGGCGTCATTGAGCTTGACTCCGGCGCGTTCGTCGCGGTTATCGTAAAGGACTTCGACTCCGGCTTTGGTCAGTTCCGAATACAATTTTTCAGCGGCTTCTTTAAGCGCGGCATCTTTCACGTTCATCGGCGTAATCACCAATTGAAATGGCGCGATGGACATCGGAAAGATGATGCCTTTTTCGTCGTTGTGAAGTTCGATAGCGGCGGCGAGGATGCGCTCTACGCCGATGCCGTAACAGCCCATAATCAGCGGCGTAGGTTTTCCGTCAGGGCCCAGCACCGTCGCGCCCATCGCTTTGCTGTATTTGGTTCCAAGCTTGAAAATGTGACCGACTTCGAGAGCTTTGCCTAAACGCAAAGCTCCATCGCAATTCGGACAGCCTTCGCCCTCAGTAACGGTTCTCAGATCAGCCCATTCCGTGACTTTGATGTCGCGTTCAAGGTTAACGCCGCGCAAGTGATGATCGTCTTCGTTGGCGCCAGTTGTCATGTTGGCGCGTCCTTTTAATTTTTCATCGGCAATGATCGGAAGCGTGGTGATGCCAACTGCACCGAGGCTTCCGGCATTGGCTCCCATCGCGTCCAGAATTTCCGCCGGATGCGCGGGACGAACCTGAAATAATTCAAGTTTATTTTTTGTCAGCTCGTCTTTGATGACGCGGGCGACAGCATTGTTGAGCTTGGCGTCGTTCAATTGATGATCGCCGCGCAGCAAAGCTAGGACTACAAAATCTTTCTTTTCTTTATCGTTTTCACACGCCGCGACATAGACCAAAGTTTTGATTTGTTTTTCGGCGATTGCGCCGCCTTCAAAGGTGACTAGATCTTCAATTGTGCGAACGCCGGGCGTCGGGAATTTCTCAAGCGCGGCGTCAGAGTTTTCGTCATTTATAGCTGGAATTTTCGATTGCGCTTTTTCCGTGTTCGCCGCGTAGCCGCATTTTGGACAGCTTGCCACAAGGTCTTCGCCTGCGTTGGTGTAGACCATGAATTCATTGGAAGCAGTTCCGCCAATCGCTCCGGTGTCGGCGTCTACGATGACGAAATCAAGACCGCAGCGTGAATAAATCCGGCAATAGGCTTCGCGCTGCTCATCGAAAGATTTATCTAATCCGGCGGCGTCAATATCGAATGAATACGCGTCTTTCATCGTGAATTGACGGACGCGGAGCAAGCCGGATTTGGGACGTTGTTCGTCGCGGAATTTCGTTTGAATCTGATACCAGACCTGCGGCAATTGTTTGTACGAACGTAGATGTTTTCGCGCCACATCGGTGAAGCATTCTTCGTGCGTCATGCCTAAACAATATTCCGCGCCTTTGCGATCTTTGAGGCGAAACATGTTGTCGCCCATCAAAGACCAGCGACCCGATTCCTGCCAGAGTTCTGCGGGGTGAAGTGCGGGGAAGAAAAATTCCTGACCATTAATGCCGTTCATTTCTTCACGGATAATATTGGTGATTTTCAGGACTGCGCGTTGCGCCAGCGGCAAATAAGAATAAATGCCTGCGCTGAGCTGACGGATGAATCCGGCGCGCAATAATAGTTTGTGGCTGATGACTTCCGCATCTGCCGGTTCTTCACGAAGAGTAGGAATAAAATATGATGACCAACGCATAAGAAAAAATGATGAGTGCTGAGTGATGAGAAACGAGAGTCTTTTACTCAGCACTCAGCACTTTTTACTAGCGATTGCTATGACAGAAATTCCAAAGGGTGGCCCGAAGAATTTTTCGAGCCTGAGAATCGGGACTAATTTATCCGCCAGGCTTACCTGTTCGTTCGGGAGAAAATTGCGTTTCAATAAACGTCCATTCACGAACCAGGGCAACGTCGCAGCAGCATTAAAATATTTTAGGGATTCAACGTTGAATCCGGCTTCGATCAAACGAGCGCGCAAAGACGCTTTGTTGTAGCGGCGATAATGCCCGACTGCGTCGTCGAAGGCTCCGAAAAGAAATTGATGCGCAGGAACTAAAATGGATAATTTTCCGCCTGGTTTAAGCGCTTCGTAAATTTGCCGGAGCGCAAATAAATCATCGTCAATATGTTCAAGAACATTCAGGCAAACGACGGAATCAAACGGATGCGCTTTGAACTCAGGCTCAATAATACGATCAAGATCAAAGGTGCTCAGGCGAAATTTCGGATGATGTGAAAACTTTGTTTGTAGTTCCTGACGATAATTGGGAACGATGTCAGTGGCGACGACTTCACGATTTTCGTGGAGTAAAAATTGTGTGATATTGCCAGTGCCAGAGCCAACTTCGAGCACACGATGACCGAGCGAGGCCGCAAATTGCTCGTACATCCATTGATTATAACGATCAATGCTGGAAAGCTGGTTTAAGGTCGAAGTGAGTGCTTCGACTTCGCGTGAGTTTGGTTCTGTCACTTGTTCTGAAATACCGTTCATAATTATAAGCCGCTAATGATGCCTGTGTGTGTGCGCGTAAGTCAACAAATGAGTTTGCTTTCTGCCCGGGATTTGATAAATTATTACCCATTGAGTAATCTTATTCGTTCTGGCACTCTCCAAAAAAGTAAACTTTTGGTCAAGTGCTTTGAGCATAGCTAATATGCGCAGGCCTTTCGCATATTGAAAATTTTCAACTATTATTATCACATATCCCTTGCATTGGTTATCCATGAAAAATACACGTTTATTAAAAGGTCTTATTATCGGTCTCGTTATTTGTGGCTCTGCGGTTACTTCTCTGGCTTTTCCTGATTATTTGAAGAAATACGCCGCCGATCCAGCCTCAAAGCCGGAGCTGCAAAAAAGCTGTGCCGTCTGTCATACCAATCCAGCCGGAGGCGGAGCGCGGAACGAGTTTGGCAAAGCTTTTGCCGCGAACGGAATGAAAATTACAGAAGCTTTACGCCAGCAATTTCCTGATCGGTTTATCAAGCAGGAAGGGGTGGATTTACCGGTGACGTTTGTGCAAGGTTCTGATTCGCAGGCGATGGTCGAAATCAATGGCAAAAAGTTTTTGATTGATACCAAAACAAAAGTCGTGAAAGAACTGACGGCTTCGTCTGAAATTGCGAAAATTGAAGCACCGAAAGCTATGGTGAAAGCGACTCCGGCTCCGATAGACGATAAGGTCTATCAGCAGATGGATGTGCGACTGATTGGACTACCGACCGCCAAGCCGATTGAGAAAGGTGCCTTATATGGGGAATTTACGCATCGCTTCCCGTTCGGTGATTATAAAGCTAACGAAATTAGTGGATTATTCGGGCTGGATGGTTACGCCGTTCCTTCATTTGGATTTGTGTACGGAATTACAGATCGCATTCACGTTGGGGCGTCTCGTTCACCCGATGTCGTTGGCAAAGCGATTCAGCTTTCTGCCGGAGTAAGTTTGTTGGACGAAAATAAAGGAAAACCTTTCAGCGCCATGGCTCGCATCGGAGTTGAAGGACGCGATAATTTCAGGCGTAACTTTACGACCAACCTTGAATTAACAATCGCCCGGAGTTTAACGAATCGTGCGCAGCTTTATTTTGTACCAACTGTTTCTTTTAATAATCGCCCGTTTGGTCAGACAACGCAGGATTTACCTGGAGCTACAACTTACGCGATGGGTGTTGGCGGTGCGTTAAATATTCGTCCGACCGTGGCTTTAATGGCAGAAGCGAATTGGCGTTTGAATGATAAAGGGAAATTCGGGTCTTCTGCTCCCGCCTTTGGGTTTGGGATAGAAAAGGCTACAATCTCGCGTAAACATGCGTTCAGTTTGTTATTTACGACCGGAGCCGGAACGACGATGTCTCAACGATCTGCCACCCGCAGGTCATTAGTTCCCGGAAGCGATGAATCTTTGAGCGGTCTGACCATCGGATTCAATATCTCACGGCGTATTTTTTAATCCTCACGTCAAAATAATACGGGTCACGAAATTTAGTAGGATTTTATGTTTGTGCCGTAAATTTAGTTATTACTTATTAGGAAGTTCATTGGTAGACCTGTTGAGGTGGAAATTGAACACTATCTCGTCAGGTTGCAAATATACCCCAAGGAGAAACTACAGATGAAAATCAGGATCAATCGAATACTCAAACTAAGCCTGCTGGTCACTTTGGCCGCTGGATTTATTTTAGGAATGAACTTAGGTGAAAAGAACGTTCATGCTTATTCTGGCGGTCCGCCCGCCTCACGGACTGGCGCACCTGCTTTCGGCGCATCAATTCCGGTAGAGCAAACCTGCTCGTCATCTGGCTGCCATAGCGGAACGAATAATCTCAATGATGGACAGGCAACTTTCAAAATCACCACCCCGGCCAGCTATGTGCCAGGGCAAACCTATACACTAACTGTTTCACTCAAGCGTGGTACCAGTATGCCAACCGCTGGTTTTCAGCTTACGGCTCTTGACAGTACAGGAGCTTCCGTCGGGACACTGGCTGACGCAGTTGCGAATAGCACCATCACTTTCGTGACAACAGGTCTCGTGGGGACCGTTAACCGCAGTTACATTGAGCATCAAACCAGTGCCTATCCAAGTGCAGTGGCAGGGTCTGGTCAAGCGGACTGGCAGTTCAAGTGGACAGCTCCCGCGACCAGAATGGGAAAAGTTACTTTTTATGCGTCTGGAAATGCTGCTAATGGGAGCGGTAATCTTGGTGATTTCATTTATACAACCTCGGCTTCCATGACGCCGGATGTGGTGACACAGAACAGTGCGAGTGGAACCACGAGCGACCTTACGCCAAACGGAATTGGTTCGGCGTATGGAATCGAATTGGCGACGCAGACTGCCACCGCAACAGACACTGATCCCAATACCGCTGGGATTCAATTGCCGATAACTTTAGGCGGCACGACAGTAACGGTGAAAGATTTTGCCGGAACGACACGGACTGCGGCCTTATTTTTTGTTTCGCCCGGACAGGTCAACTATCAGATACCCAACGGCACGTCCGCAGGAGTGGCGACGGTTACGATTACGAATGGCTCCAGCGGACAGTCTACCGGTTCAGTTACGATTGCCAGCGTTGCGCCGGGAGTTTTCACCGTCAATCAAAATGGAGCAGGCTTGGCAGCGGCTGAAATTCAGCGCGTGGCCGGACAAGTTCAGACCTTTGAGCCGACTGCGCAATTCACTGGCGGGACATGGGTGGCCATTCCGATTGACTGGAAAAACGCAACAGATTCTTTGTATTTAGTTCTTTATGGAACAGGGATTAGGAATGTTTCAGCTCTTTCCAATGTCAGTATCAAAATTGGTAACACAACTTTCACGACCTTGCCTGCGGTGTATGCCGGATCGCAGAATTTCTTTGTCGGCGTGGATCAGGTGAATATTTTACTGCCTCGCACTTTAATTGGTAGCGGATTAGTTGACGCCGTCCTAACGGTTGATGGAAAAGCTTCTAATACGTTCAAATTGAATTTCGCCTCACCGGGAACTTAAATTTAACGTAATGAGTCCACGCTTCAGCGTGCAAACGCGAGCGAAGCGCGGCGTTTGGTCAACTGAAGGTTGAACTCCGAGCTTTTAAAAGCCAACTCTCACACTAAAAACGGTCGTGAGAGTTGGCTTAGCTTTTGTTGTAAGTTTTAAAATATGGCGCAACAAAAACAAATTCTGATTGTGGATGACGATCCTGAATTTGGTGCAGTCGTGCAACAACTGCTCGAAATAGAAGGGTATTCAGCGACTTTGGCGACCTCTGCACAGAGGGCTTTGCAGGTTTGTGCCGCCCATGAATTTGCCGCCGTGTTACTTGATTTGAATCTGGGAGCTGAATCCGGTTTGGATGTTTTACGGGAAGTGAAACAGCTCCGTGAAAACCTTCCGGTAATTTTGATTACTGCGCACGGTTCCCTCGAAACTGCCGCTGAAGCCGTCCGCGAAAAGGCTTTCGATTACATTGGCAAACCGTTTCAAAATTCCGAATTATTATCGTTACTTGCGCGGGCTTTGGAAGCGCAGGAAGCTCCGCAGGAAAGCGCGAAAGTGATTTCTCCGGTGACTGCAATTGTCGGTAACAGTCCGGCGATGGTCGCGGTGTATCGCTTGATTGCGCGTGTCGCTGCAACTGATTCGACCGTCCTGATTTCGGGCGAAAGTGGAACCGGAAAAGAATTAATTGCGCGTGCTCTGCACGACAATTCGCTGCGTTCGGGTAAGCCCTTTGTGCCGATGAATTGCGGGGCTTTTACGGAAACTTTACTGGAATCAGAATTGTTCGGACATGTGCGCGGAGCCTTCACCGGAGCCGCGAACGCGCATCACGGAATTTTTGAAACAGCCCATGGCGGAACGGTTTTTCTGGATGAAATTTCTGAAACTTCTCCGGCTTTTCAGGTGAAATTATTGCGCGTTTTGCAGGAGCAGGAAGTGCGTCCAGTGGGGGCGAGTGAAGCCCGCAAGGTAAACGTTCGGATTGTTGCCGCGACGAATCGTCCGGTGCCTGAGTTAATGGAGTCCAATGATTTTCGGCATGATCTGCTCTATCGCCTGAGCGTGATTAATATTCAACTACCGCCACTACGTGAGCGGCGCGAAGACATCGGCTTACTCGTTGAGCATTTCCTGCAACGAACGAATAAAAAATTACATCGAAATGTGACAGCCCCGACTGAAACGATTCAGTGGTTGAAGTCCTTGGAATGGCGCGGCAATGTTCGTGAACTGGAAAATGCGGTTGAGCGGGCAGTGACGCTGAACGCGAGCGAGCGACTGTTGCCGGATGATTTTACGCAATTCAATTTACCTGCCAGCGGATCAAATCCTGACACTATTACTAACCCGGAACTGAGTTTGAGCGGAGTGCCGGCGACATTGGACGAAGTTGAGCGGCTGCATATTATGGCGACATTGCGCTATACCACAGGCAATAAGCTCCGTGCGGCTGAGCTTCTGGGGATTGGACGCTACTCGCTGTATCGCAAAGCGGAGCGGTTAGGAATTGATCTGGATGCGTGGCATCAGAAGTAATTTTTGATGAGGTCTTTTGACAAAGACCAAAGTCCAAAATTCAAAGACCGCACCGGCTTATTTCTTCAATGATCGAACATAAGCCACCAGCGCTTTGATTTCTTCCGCCGTCAGTTTGCTTTTCCACGCCGCCATTGCTTCGCCCTTACCATTCGTAATTGAGTTTGTGAGTTGTGCGTCAGAGCGCGTCTTTTGCCATGCCGCATCAGTGAAAGCTTTCTGTCCTTTTTTCTTATATTTTTCCATTCCGCTGCCGTCGCTGCCATGACATTTAGCACATTTCGCTGCATAGATTGCGGCGGTGTCCACCGCCGGAGCAGGCACGGCAGGTATCGCCATCGAAGCTGAAAGCAAAGCTACGAATAAGGTCATGGCAAAAAAAGTAAGAGTTTTTTTCATGGTGAGTTCCTCGAAAAATTATTTTGTTTTGAGTCCGGCGACCCATTCGACGATAGCGGTTCTGTCTTCTTGAGAAAGATCGGGAAAGTTCCTCGGCATCGGTTTTTTTAAACCGTAGCTGCGAGAATTATTGATGATTTTCAGTAAGTCTTCTTTGGCTCGATTCTTTTTTTCGCTGATTCCGATTAATGAAGGTTCATCGTCAGTTCCGCCTTCGGCGTGATTGCCGTGGCATTCGGCACAGCTCTCGATGTAAATTGCCGGAGGTTCAGCATTCGCAACTTCAACGATGGGAACTGCGGTCGGAGCAGCAGCAGCTCCGACAATTTGTGGTTCAAATGGAGCTTTAAGAAATTCGCGTGCGTCTTCTTGCTGTTCGGTTAACTTCGCTTTGAAGTCAGGGTTTTTGCGATCCTCATATTTCGACAACAGCATTAATCCAATGGAGCCGAAGAGCAATAATGATAGTACTGTCATCGCTATCGGGCGTTGTCGCGGGTGACGCTTTTCGCTGCGATCAAAGAAGGGAAGCAGGAACAGCAGGGCAAAAATAATCCCTGGTAAAATTACTGTCGGGAGGATCGTGAGCTGACCTGGAAAATATTTCAATAACTGAAACAGCGGTAGAAAATACCAAGGCGGACGCGCTAAATAATCTGAGGTGGGATCAGCCGGCGGTCCTAATTCTGCCGGATTCATTTGCACAACCCACACCATCACGACGAAGACAGCGAGGATCGCCATCGTATCTTTGAAGATTTGTTTCGGATAAAAATGTTCGGTGCGGTGATCGTCATTGGCATGAAACGGCCCGGCAGGTTTGGCACGGCGAAAGAGCAAAAGGTGAAGCGCGACGAAGGCTCCGAGTGTGAGCGGGAGCAAAAAAACATGGGCTGTGAAAAAGCGCGAAAGCGTCGCTGTCGTCAGCTCATTTCCGCCCAGCATAATTTTTTGTTGGATGGTTCCGATGACTGGAATTTCTCCGGCGATGGAGGTTCCGACTTTGGTTCCGAAATACGCGGCTTGATCCCACGGTAATAAATATCCGGTGAAGGCAAATCCAAAAATCAAGAGCAGCATGATGCCGCCTGCTATCCACACGAGTTCACGTTTCTTTTTGTAAGCTCCGTAAATAAAAGTTTGCCCTAAATGGATGATGGCGAAGATGACCATTCCGCTGGCACTGTAATGATGGAGTCCGCGCAACAATGCTCCGCCGGGAACGGCTTTCTGGATGTATGCAACGCTGGCGTGCGCGTGATCTGCGCTGGGAACGTAATACAGCGAAAGTGCGATGCCGGTCACGACTTGAATGGTAAAAAGAAAAAGCAGGATGCTTCCGAAAACATAAGCCCAGCGTGCGCCTCCGCGAATCGGCTCTTCCAGCAGTTCATGGAGGATTTCCTTGATGCCCGTACGTTCATCAATCCAATCATATAAATCAGCAAATTGTGGGGCGGATAGCTTCATTGATGATTCGGGAAATGTTTTTAGACTTAGATGGATTCTCGGTTCGAAATTCCTTGTTTGAAATCCTGATAGCGAACCTCAAGCAGATTGTTTTCGATGCGGTGTTCGAGTTGGTCAAGATTGCGCGGCGACGGGCCGGCTAATTTTTGTCCTGCATCGTTCCATTCGCTGCCGTGGCAGGCGCATAGAAAATGCTCTTCTTTCGCGTTGACGGTGCAGCCGAGATGCGGACAAACAGCGGAAAAAATTGAGGCGTTTTCACCTTTACGAATAATCCATAACAATCGTGATGCTTTGAATTGTCCCCACCCTGCTTCCTGTGCGACGGTGATTGATTTTTTGATGAGCTTGTTTTCAGGTAAATCAGCCAGCTTGCCAAGTCCAATCCAGCCCGCTTCTTTCGATTTTGAAAAAGCCGGAAGAATCGAAAATCGCGCCATCGTGATTCCTAAAAATGCCGCGATAGCAGATGAAGCGAGAGTTGTCATAGCGACTAAAAAAGAACGGCGCTCGATCTTGTCTGATGTCTTGATAGGTTGATCTTTCATAGGTCGAGCAGCCGTCGTATTCAGAAGGAGACCCCCCTATTAATGGGGCCGATATGATTGACTCTAACGAGAAAGTTTTAAGCAATCTCCGTACCAGTCGAAGCCTTCTTTCAATTCGCAGGCATTTAAGATAAAAGTGAACCCTCAAATGCTTATTGAGTTTTCAGCGATTGGAAATGTGAACGAAAAGACTGTCTATTTTTGAGTCGGTCTGTTGCCTGACTGACTCTCATAGTGACGGTTTTAAGCTGGTAGCATTGCTAAATACGCGGGAATGCTCAATAAAATTACGGAACGGAGCTTGCAAAGAAAAGAACGTCGTAAACCCGTTCCGAAAAATATAGATAGTTAGAAAGATGTAGCACGACCCTGATTCGTGACCTGTTTGATTTTCGAGGATTTCAAGCCCCCTTGTCACGGTCTGACGGTCAGTACTACCAAGCTAACATTAAAGCTATCAAGGAGACCCAAAAAATGAGAACCCGAATCAATAAAGCTTTGAAGATATTTCTGCTGAGCGTGGCAATACTTGCCGTCGTTACTGGACTGAAATTGAATGAGTCGCCCGTGGCGGCTCGCAGCCTGACTGCGCCGCCAGCTTCGCGCACTGGTGCTCCTGCTTTTGGTGCTGTTCCGGCGGAGCTGATCTGTACGGCTTGTCATCGTGACAGTGCTGGCGTAGCGAATTCACTCTTGAATCTGAATAATCCGACAACTGGCGGAAAGATTGAAATTTTAGATTTGCCGAGCAGTTATGTGCCCGGTCAGGAATACACCGTCAAAGTTGCAGATTCTCAAATTGATCCCGGCTCGGTAAAGTTTGGATTTGAATTAGTAGTGTTGGATTCAACTGGAAATTCAACCGGAACATTAACGAGCGTTGATGCTACACGAACGGAAGTTAGCCCCGCGCCGGTGACGTACAACGGAACAACGCGAACGTATATTTACCATTTTCCCTCCGCCGCGCCGCAAACGGGGTCGGCAGCTACTTCCTTGAATAGATCGGAATGGACGTTTAAATGGAAAGCTCCTGCCACCAGAGTGGGTAAAATCGGATTTTATGCTGCCGGGAATATAACGAATAGCGGAAGTTCGAATGCAGGCGATCAGGTGTATACGACTTCAGCTGTTTTGACACCTGATGTTGTGACGCAGAATGCTGCCAGCGGTACTGTGATTGATGTCACTGCCGGAGGGATTGGTTCTGCTTATGGAATGGAACTGGCTACGCAAACGGCTCTAGGCAGTGACACGGATGCAGTTACCCCGGGAATTCAACTGCCAATCGTTTTAGGGGGAACCACTGTCAGCGTCAGAGACATCAACGGGAATGATCGGGCGGCCCGATTATTTTTTGTTTCGCCGGGTCAGGTGAATTACCAGATTCCAAATGGCACAGCGGCAGGGAATGCGGATGTGATGATCACTAATAATAACGGCATTAAATCTACCGGTAAGATTAAAGTCGCGGCTGTCTCGCCCGGGATTTTTTCGGTTACGGCGGATGGCAATGGTTTGGCTTCAGCACAAGTGCAAAGAATTTCGGGGACGACTTCAACCTTTGAACCGATGGCACAATTTGATGGAACTTCCTGGTCAGCCGTGCCGGTTGATTGGAAAAACGAAACAGATAGTTTGTACCTGGTGCTTTACGGAACCGGGTTGCGTAATACGATGGCGCTTGGCAATGTCGGCGTCAAAATCGGAGCTACTGTTTTACCCGTTCAATACGCTGGCCCGCACGGAACCTTTGTGGGAGTAGATCAGGTCAATGTTTTTCTGCCGAGGTCACTGGCGGCTGGTGGTCTGGTGGATTTGATTTTGACGGCGGAAGGCAAAGCTGCCAACACGGTCAAAGTCAATTTTAAGTAATCTTGAGTTTAGTTTTAGAAAAAAAATGTGACTCTAAAAGCTGGTAATGTTATTCAGCAGCCATAAAGGCCGGCGGTTGACTAAGATTATTTCCGCTAAGCTTGCAGAGTGACTTCTAAAACTAATACATCGCACTCGATTCGCAGGCTTTGTTTCAAGACTTCAGGGGAGGTTAAGAAATGTTAGCAACTGATACCTGCGGATCGAGTGCGTTTGTTTTTGGGACGTTTCCCGATACAATTCTCTGGTATGGTGCAATCACGTTTTATCTTCGGAATCCTCGTTATTTTTATTGCGCTTTCGGCAGTGGACGCCGCACTTCCATGGCAACGCGCCAGAGTCACCGCGCGGGTTGAGTTACAGAATTCCAAAGCAAAATCACAGAACGGAAAAATTGATGCCAGCGGAGTTGTGGTCTGGTTGGAGGCTCCGGGGCTGGCTAGTGGCAAGCCGGCGCGTCAACGCCTGAGAATGGATCAACATGGAAAACGTTTCCTGCCTCACCTGTTGGTCGTAGAGCGCGGAGCCGAAGTTGATTTCCCGAACTCCGATCCTTATTTTCACAACGTTTTTTCGCTGTTCAATGGCAAGCGTTTTGATCTGGGATTATATGCCAGCGGAGAATCACGACCCGTGGTTTTTAATCGTGTCGGCGTCTCACAAATATTTTGCAATATCCATCCACAGATGAGTGCTGTCATTGTGACGGTAGACACTCCGTATTTTGCGCAGAGCAATCAAGCCGGCAATCTGAGTCTGATGGAGGTTCCCGAAGGCCGGTATCAACTGAATGTCTGGCACGAACGCGCTACGCCACAGGAGCTGTCAGCCTTGACGAGAACAGTGAATATCGGCGGGAGCGGAACCCTTGATCTGGGCGTTATTCGGATTAATGAAGCCGGTTATTTTCCGGCTCAACACCCTAATAAACATGGCGAGCATTACGACAACGAACGAAATCGCCCTGCCTATAAAAAATAAGGTACGAGAGGCGTCTCGCTTCTCGTACCTAAATAAATCATGTCTGATGCCGCTTCAAATCCTCCTTCTTCACAGCTCTTCAGTCTGAATCTGCGCACCAAATTGTTCATTACTTCAGCTCTGCTTTCTACCGCAATTTTATTAATTGCCGCGTGGGTTATCAATAATCAAGTCGTACGACAAGCACGGCAACAGGTCAGAACCGAAGTCGAGGATTTGCTGCCTGTTTACGATTCTATCTGGGAAGAGCAAGTGCGAAGCCTGACCGCGATTGGCACGACGATGGCGAATGCTTCGATTACAAAAACTGTTTTGGGGAATTCGATGGCGGCCAAAGACCGTGAAACCCTGCACGAAATGATCGCGGATTTGAGCAGTGAAAATACTTCTCAAATTGATTTGATTTTAATTAGCGATGGAGCCGGAAGTATCACCTTTGCTGAGGAAAATGGGCAGGAAACAAATCTTGCTGAGCAAATTTCTTCGGTCAAAATGGTCGCCGAAAATCAGAAACAAACTTCGGCGGTAGTGATTCTGAGCAACAAACTTTATCAATTGACGCTCACGCCAATTCTTTTGCAATCGGGGAATACGGAATATCAAAATACTTTGGCGGTGCTGGGGGTCGGCGCTGAACTGAGTCACGCGAAGGCGGCAAAAATTCAAAGCCGCATTCACAGCGAAGTCGTATTTTTAGCGCAGGATCGAATTTCTGCTTCTTCGCTGACACCCGAAACCGAAAATCAGCTAGCTCCCATTCTGGCTTCGTCTGATATTAGTCGCGCTGAAGTCAAACGCCCAATTGAGATGAAAATTGAAGACCGTTTGAGTTTGGCTTTTTCGCGGCAGCTCCTCGATTTTCAGCAGCAAAGAATCGGGCAGGTCATCGTTATTCGTTCCCTGGAAGAAGCCGGGAAATTGTTCAGCTCAATTTCAAATTTGTTATTATTGTTATGGACAATGAGCATCGCAGCCGCATTTTTATTGAGTTATTTTATCGCCGGAAGAATTACACAGCCCGTCAAATCGCTGATTGCCAGCACGCGCGAAGTCGGGCGGGGAAATTACGATCATGAAATCAAAGCCGCTTCGCACGGAGAATTAGGCGAGCTGGCAAATGCCTTTGATTTAATGCGACGTTCATTGCGTAGCTCGCAAAATGAATTATTGAAGCAGGAACGATTAGCGACAATTGGGCAAATGGCGTCTTCGATAGTTCACGATCTGCGCAATCCATTAGCAGCGATTACGACAGCTTCAGAGCTTTTACAACGCGAAAGCCTCGCGCTTGATCGTCGGCAATCACTGCTGGAAAATCAGATGAAAGCCGCTCAGCGCATGCAGGTCATGCTGGCTGAATTATTGGATTTTTCACGCGGCAATTATCAGCTCAATCTACAACCACATCAGCTTCTGCAAATTGTCGAGCGAAGTGTCAATAACCTCCTGCCGCAGCTTCGCGCCAAAGTGAAAATAATGTCAGATGTTCCGCCCGACATTATTATGAATGTTGATGAAGAACATCTGGGGCGAGTGCTGGATAATCTGTTACTGAATGCTTGTCAGGCGATGCCGAAAGAAAAAAATGATGCCCACGTGATGATCCGCACCACCATTCAGAATTCCTGGCTGAAACTTGCAATTGAAGACAACGGAACAGGTATTCCCGCCGCGATTCAAGATCGTTTGTTTGAGCCATTCGTGAGTCAGGGAAAGTACGGCGGGACAGGATTGGGCTTAGCGATTGCGCGCGGAATAGTGGAAGCGCATGGCGGACAAATTGGCGTTGACAGCACCTCAGCCGGGGGGACAAAAATATTTCTGACTTTGCCTTATGAGCATGAAAAAATAACTTGAAAAAGCTCCCCTCCTGTCTTAGGAGGGGCTGGGGGTGGTCAGGGTTTGAAAACATTTACCACCCCGTCCTGCGGACACCCCTCCTCAGACGGGAGGGGAGCTTTTTACCTATGATTGCCTGTTCCTTATCATCACGAGAGGTGATTTATGTCCATTAAAGTTTTATTAGTTGATGACGACGCGGAATTTCGATCAATCACTGCGATTGCGCTGGAAAGCGAAGGCTGTGAAGTGCTGGAAGCCACTGATGGTTACGCCGCACTTGAGGCGTTGCAGCTTGAAACTCCCGATGTCGTCGTCTGCGATTTAGTGATGCCGGGATTAGATGGCACTGAAATTTTTCGCCGGATTCGTCAAAATCCCGGGTTTGCAAACGTTCAATTATTGTTGCTGTCAGGATTGATTGAGCCGGACGGTTCCGGTTGCCCTTCGCAACATCACGCAGATTATTTTATGAGCAAACAAGCACATTTTAAGCAGCTTTTTCAGCAGATAAAATTACTGGCTTCGTGCCTGATCGTACTGATTTTATTGAGTGGAATCAGCTTTGCGCAGACAGCTTCACCCGCGACAACTGCCAGCGACGACTTAAAAAATCAACTGCAACGCGCCATCACGCTCGCCGAAAGAGCGCAGGATGAAGTCAAACAAATCCGCCTTCAAAATGAGCAATTGCTCCAACGTTTAGAACAAAACACGACGGAGCTGCAACGCTTGCGACAAGCTGTAATGAGCTTGAATGAAAAATCTGTGACGACGGAAAAAAATCAGAACTTAACTCCCGATCTTAGCGCCTCACTCGAAGCCTTGACGGAAAAAGTAGATGTCCATGAAGCGGAAATCAAAGAACATGCGCAAACCAAAGTTGAGAGTGATTCTAAAACGCGCGTGAAAATCTTTGGTACGATTCTGGCGAACACTTTTTTGAATACGCGGGATTCGTCGCTTAATGATGTTCCGCTCTCAGCTCCGAATGCAGCTTCTCCCATTCGTAAAAACAACGTCGGAACTTCGCTGCGTCAAAGCAGATTCGGGGTTCTTTTGAATGGCCCGCGCCTGGGAAAATCATTAGGCGAAGCACGCGTTAGTGCCGAAGCTGAATTCGATTTTTGGGGCGGAACCAACAGCGATGTGCTGGGTTCATTTAGAATTTTGACCGCTTTTGCCAGACTGGACTGGGAGCGTACTTCGTTAATTGTCGGACAACGTGAACCAATGATTTCGCCGCGCAATCCAACTTCATTAGCGGCAGTTTGGTTTGCTCCATTAACCGGAGCGGGCAATTTGTGGCAATGGCGTCCGCAGCTACAAGTTGAGCATCGCGTAAAGCCGAACGATCATTCAGAGTTGCAAATTCAGGGCGGATTGTTGATGCCATTCGGAGAAACGTTGCAGGGAAATGTAATTGAAGGCGGTTTGGGTTATGAGTCGCGCTTAGGTTTTCACCGCGCACTTGCCTCCGACAAAAAACTTGAATTAGGGTTTGGAGGCTATGTGCAGAAACGCCCATTTTTGTTAGGGAGAAGTGTAAATTCTTATGCAGTTACCGGGGATTGGGCGATCCCGCTTGGTGCTAAATTTGATTTGACCGGTGAAGCTTATTTCGGCAATGCCAATAATTTAGGCGAAGCCGCCGGAAGTCGAAATGAACGACAGTACGCTTTTACAGGGTTACTGAGCGATCCGGCAACAAAATTGCGTGGTGTCAGAGCAGTCGGAGGCTGGTCGCAAATCACTTATCATGCCAGACACGATTTAGATTTTAATTTCGCGTATGGACAGGACGATCCGCGCAATTCTGATGTACTTTTCGGCTCACCAACGGCGACTACGCGCTTCAAAAATCAGGCGACCTTTGGCAATTTCATCTGGCAGTTACGACATAATTTTCTAGTGTCGCTGGAGTATCGAAAACTCTGGACAGATTATTCAAACGGCAGGCAGTCGGCAGGACATTTTAATTTGGCGTTTGGCTATACGTTTTAAAATGCAGAAGCCCACACGAAGTAAGGGCGCCTTCACAGTTGAGACTACCCGCTTGCCCGGAAGGAGCTTCTGCAACGTAAAATTCCTTTCCTTAAAAAATAAGTTGACAGGAA
>JAYVZE010000150.1:0-9951 GCA_043783625.1 Blastocatellia bacterium
ATGCGAATCAGGGGTTAAATTGACAGGCAAGCGGGTCAAACGAGTAGAATTTGATCTGTGAAAATAACCCTTCAACTCATCGAACTGTATACACTTGCCTGTGAGATGTACGATAACGGGCGGAGCACAAGATTTCAACGGTCCAGCAACAATACTAAGCCCGGAGGGATCACGGATCAGGAATTGATCGCGATCTACTGGTTCTGCCATCTGCAAAGGAGGTACGAAAAAAAGGCGATGCACGAATTTATCAGCTATTATTGGAGCGAATTCTTTCCCGGGTTGCCGGCGTATCAAACCTTCGTAGCACGGCTCAATCAATTGGAGCCGACCTTTCAATCAATCGGTGCGCAATTGCAGATGCGCCTGAGCCAGAAACAAGCGACGGAGGTGGATCACGTCATTGATTCAATGCCGATTGCACTGGCGCGAGGCGGACACGCCTACACCGCGAAAGTCGCACGGGAGACCGCCGATATTGGGTATTGCGCCAGCAAGAAGCTATTTTTTCACGGCGTCAAATTGCACAGTATTTCCCGTCGGCGCACTGGACAATTGCCGCTGCCGCAACAATTGTGGCTGCGCGAAGCTTCGTGCAACGATTTACGGAGTGTCAAAGAACAAGCCATCGAACTGCCGCAGACGACCTTATTCGGCGACAAAGCCTACGCCGATGCCGCCTTTGCCGCGACCTTGTACGAGCAGGGAACGACGCTGCGAACGCCACAGAAAAAACTCAAGGGGCAGGAACTGACCCGATGGGAAAAGTACTATAATCGTTGCGTCAACCGCTTGCGTCAGCCCGCCGAAAGTCTTTTTAGCTGGATTCAAAAGAAAACCAATCTTCATAATGCCGGTACGGTTCGCTCTGACAATGCTCTCAAAGTCCATTGCTGGGGCAAGCTCTCCGTCGCTTATCTTATTTTACTTTTTAACCCCTGATTCACATTCATGTATCTGATACTCTGGATACTGAGACTAGAATATATGAGGTTCTTGGCTGCGGAGCCTTTCTGCTAAGCGAAACTCTCTCGCCGGAAAACCCATTTGAAGAAAATGAATTGGTTCAATATTCTGGCTTAAGCGATTTACTTGATAAAGTTCGATACTTTCTCTCACACGACGATGAAAGGGAAAGAATTGCGAGTAACGGTTATCGTACGGCAATTGAAAATCATACTTATACGCATCGAGCAAGAGAAATATGTGACGTAATGTCTAGGCACTTGAATGATAGTACAGTCCCTCCTTTTAGAACGAATCTTGCGTTGTATTCTTATGGGGTTAGAGAAGCAGTTCACCGTATAAAAAATCGGCTTCGCTTTACTTAACGATACTTATAGATATGATTACCGCCATTCTAAGTGGATACAAAAGAGGCAAATATCTGGATGAGCAGTTAGAGGCTCTAAATAATCAAACCGTAAAGCCTATTGAAATATTGTTATGGTACAACAAGCCAGATATAGCTTACGAGATAAACTATGAAATAGGGAACAAAATTCCAGTCGCATATGCTAATCATAATTTCGGAGTGTGGGCTAGATTCGCATTTGCCTTAAATGCCAAAAGCCCTTACGTGTGCATTTTTGATGACGATACTATACCGGGCACCAAGTGGTTCGAAAACTGCTTAGAAACAATGAAGAGCCATGAAGGATTACTAGGTACGATTGGTATTGTTTATTATGATCCACTTCCTATTGGCTCGCCACAATTCTCCTATAATAGTAAGCAAGAAAGATGGGGATGGCGTAACCCAAACGAGGATGTGAAAGAGGTTGATTTTGTGGGCCATGCTTGGTTTTTTAAAAGAGAATGGCTTTCGACATACTGGAGAGAGTTGCCGGACCCTAAATACAATATTTGTGGTGAAGACATGCATTTCTCCTTTATGTTACAAAAATACTTAGGAATTAAAACTTATGTTCCTCCTCATAAAGAGAGTGATATGCAAGCTTGGGGAAGTACGAAAGGCGAAGAGTATGGGAGCGATTCGAGTGCGCTGTCTGTAGCGAATCAACCAGCAGTTGATGGAACCTCTTTCAGTGATTTGATGAATCAATATCTAATTGAGCAAAGAGGGAAAGGTTGGAAACTGGTTAATGACACCAATCGGATTGGCAGATTATGGCGGAAAATGTGGCGCGGCCTAGCCAGTGAAGAGTCATTGACGAGTGATAGAGTTTTAAGGGCAGTCAAACGTGAGATTGGTACGGAATTTCAAAACAGTAAAGCATCTTTGCTGTTTCGACGCTTAGATCGGATACCTAAGAAGCCGGATAGTGCGTTAAGCCATGAAAATGAAAAATAGGCGCTTCTAAAATTGAAAGGGCACGAACTCAAATTACGTATCTGGCATATTGCCGATTGCTATCCACCTGCTTACGGCGGCGGCGCAGCGCTTTATGTGCGCGATGTTTGCCGCTCGTTGGCGGAACGTGGGCATACGGTGCGCGTACTTTGCACGGAAGGCACAGCGCAATCGTCCTATACAATTCGTACCGAATATGATGGTGTAATCAGAGTAGATCGGTTGAATTTGCCATATTTCAAACAGCGCGATCCGGGCGGCTGGCAATTGGGGATGCGTGGTTGGCGTCAACATCAAGGACGCGTCACGCAATTGGCGGATGAGTTGTTACAAGACTGGACGCCTGACATCGTGCAATTCCATACGCCTTATCCAGTGGATGAAGGATTCTTACTTGCTCTGCAACAGCGCGGTTTGCCAATGGTTGGAATGTCGCATTGTGCATGGACGATTTGCCCGCGCTTGAATTTGCTGCAATCGCCATTGTCTACGGCATGTGAGGGGCCGTCTACTCTAAAGTGTTTGGAATGCTTGTATAGCCACTATGACGGTTCGCGTGCCAAAGCGTTAGCAAAATTGCCCTGGCGCATGTTGAAGCTGGGGATTTATCCGGCGTATCGGTTGCACCAGCGGACGAAGCTGCGGCGAGGCGTGCAAGCGCAAATCAGCCCGTCGCAATTTATGGCAGCGACTCATGCGGGTCACATTGGCGGGGAGTCAAAACATCTTTCGCTGGGAGTGGATTTAACTGACTTGCCGACGGCGCGACCGCAGCGACCGCGCACGCCCTTACGGTTTGGGTTTCTCGCCGGGTTTCAGGCACATAAAGGAATTGATGATGTGCTGGATGCGGCGACGGATTTAAAAGTGCGCGGGTTATCGTTTGAGCTACATATTTGGGGGCCGCAGCAGGAAGGCAAGCAGGAGGAATTGAACGCCCGTAATTTGTCTGGTTGCGTCTTTTTACACGGGACGTTTGCGCCCTCAGACCGGTGGGAAGTTTTCGCCGCGATGGATATGTTGCTGATGGCGACGACTGTTGTTGAAGCTTATGGGCGTGTCGTGCAGGAAGCAGCAGCAGCAGGCGTGCCGACACTTGCTCCGGCTGTCGGCGGCATCACTGAACAAATTCGTGATGGCGTAGATGGTCTGCTCTATCGCTTCCGCGATGCTGATGATTTGGAACGTCAGATGGCGCGCGTGATCGAACAGCCCATATTAGTCAATCAACTTGCTGAAAATCTTTGGGAAGTGAAAAACACGCACGCGGCAGTGGGCGCACTCGAAGAGTTTTATTTCAACCTACTTGATTCTCTGGGTAAGCGAGCGGATGCAGCAATAGAAATGCAACCTGTATCCCAGCCTCGGTAGTTCCCAACTTGCGACTCTGCGCGGCTTCGCCGCAGTGATGTGGGGAAAGGCTGCGCCTTTCCCTGAATGGGTTATACTCTTCGGGCTTCGCCCGCAATGGATAATATGGCTGACAAACGGGCATAGCCCTTTCCGCACATCACTGCGGCAGAGCCGCAAATTTGGAGCTACCGAGGCTAAGAACGTCGCACTTTCAGAAGGAAAAATAATGGCTGCCAGTATCGCAAACATCACAAATCAGGCGAATAGTTTAGAAATGCTTTTGCGTGACGAGGTTAGTAGACGGCTTGCGCATTTGGCTGAATCACAGGCAGCGGAATATCAAATCGCCGAGCCTTTCCCGCATATCGTGATTGATGATTTTCTGCCTGCGCCATCGGTTGAAGCCGCGCTGCAAAACTTCCCGCAACCGAACGCTTTGCGGTGGGTGAGTTACGACGAGCAAACCGAACGAAAACTCGCCTTCCCTGTTGCCGAAGCGTTGCCGCCAGCATTGCGCGACATTCTTTACTTCCTCAACACGCCAATTGTACTGCGATTTTTAGAAGAACTGACGGGCATCAAAGGCGTCATTCCTGACCCGTATTTTAAGGGTGGCGGCTTACATCAAATTGAGCGTGATGGCTTTCTGAATGTGCATGCCGATTTCAATCGCTACGAAAAATTACAACTGGATCGGCGGCTGAATCTGTTGCTGTATCTGAATCGCGACTGGCAAGAAGAATACGGTGGGCATTTGGAATTATGGGATCGTGAGATGAAAACTTGCGTCAAGCGTGTGTTGCCGATTTTTAATCGCTGCGTAATTTTCAGTACGACTTCAGAGGCATATCACGGACATCCGATTCCGCTGACCTGTCCGCCGGGTTGGTCGCGCAAATCTATTGCGACGTATTACTACACGAATGGACGCCCCGAAGAAGAACGCAACGAAAGCCATTCCACTTTATTTCAAGAAAGGCCGGGGGCAGTTCCGAAAGGGCAGCCATCTAAATATCGTAGCGCAAAAAAAATTCTTCGTTCTTTACTGCCACCAATTATCACCGACGCTTATTACCGGATGCGCGAGCCGGAACGATAAATGATTGCCCAACCTGATCTGACCATCACAATTGTTTCGTGGAATACGCGGGAACTCTTGCGCGGTTGTCTGCAATCAATCCAACAAAGCAACACGCGCATCGGCTATGAAATTCACGTAGTAGACAATGCTTCGGCAGATGGCAGCGCGGAGATGGTACGCGCAGAATTTCCTGCCGTGCGCTTGACCATTAACGAAAATAACGCAGGGTTTGCCGCTGCCAATAATCAATCCTGGTTAGCCGCCAAAGGGCGATATTGGTTGCTCCTGAATTCTGACGCGGAAGTGAAAGCAGGCGCACTGGATGCGTTGGTAAAATTTATGGACGCGCATCCACAGGCGGGGTTAGCTACCGCGCGGCTGAATAATCCTGATGGGACGCCACAGTATTGCGCACAACCCGTACCGAGTATTACGCGCACGCTTTTTGAAGCTTCACGCTTGCATAAGATTTTGTCGGCGGCGCTGCGTGGGCGGATGATGCTCAGCACGTATTGGACGTATGATTGTGCGATTCGTTTGGGCTGGACTTGGGGAACGGCTTTGATGGCGCGACGCGCGGCGGTGGAAGCAGGCGGGAGTTTAAGCAACGAATTTTTTATGTACGGCGAAGACCTTGAATGGTGTTTGCGGATGCGCAAAAAAGGGTGGGAAATTTGGTTCTGCCCCGAGGCAGAAGTTTTGCATTATGGTGGTCAAAGCTCCGCGCTCAAGTGGGACGAAGCGGGGCGCGGAAACAAGATTGAAAGTGGATTTTATCAGGCGTTGCGGTTGCATCGTAGTGAATTTTATGTGCGGGCGTTTCAGACCGCTCAACTAATCGCATTGAGTGGTGAATGGCTGGCTTCCAAAATGAAAGGTCAGGCGAGCGTGCGATATTCGGCAGCTTTGGTGCATCAGTTACGATTGCTGAAAAAGGTAAGTTACGAATCAAAAATAAAATGAAATGGTCGGAACGCGGAGCGTATGGAGTGCTACGCTTTGGCGTAGCTTTAGTAGAGGTTTCCATCACCGTGTACTTGTAATGCAAATCTGTACCAAAGCTACGCCGAGCCGTAGCACTCCATACGCTCCGCGTTCCATTAGAAGTTTTCCTAAATCACTAAATAAATTTTAATCGTGAAAATCAGCGTCATTATCCCTACTCATAATCGTCCTGACAAACTTGTTGAGACTGTTGCTGCATTGCGGCAACAAACTTTGCCTGCGACTGATTATGAAATTTTGGTGATGGACGATGGCTCGACGCCTCCGGTTGTATTGACGGGAGAAATGGAAAATCCCACTTGTCGCGTGCTGCGCTTGGACGGTGTCGAAAGATCAGCCGCCCGCAATGCAGGCGCGGCGGCGGCACAAGGACGAATCCTGTTATTTTTGGATGATGACATCGGCGTCAAGGCAGATTTTTTGGCGGCGCATGTAAGAGCGCATGAGGAATGGCCTGGTGCGTTAGTCGTAGGAGCGATCCATCTGCCGCCCGAGATATTGAAAACACCATTCGGACGGTTCCGTCAGAAACTTGAGCTACATGGTTTGCCGCAAGAGCGGGGTGTAGTCGCAATACGAAACTTCTGTACAGCGGCGAATATGTCGCTTGACCGAAACTTGTATTTTGAACTAGGCGGATTTAATAGCGCGATACGCAGTTCAGAGGATCAAGACCTCGCGTTACGGCACACGGCGCGTAGCGGAAAAATTGTGTTTATTCCCGAAGCCGACACGGTTCATTACGATCATTCACTTGATATTCAAAGCTATTGCCGACGAGTGGAATGGGGCAGTGAAAAGGTAGTTACCTTTTGCCAATCTTGGACTGATTGGCATCAGAATATTGAGCGGCAACGGATCAATGGATCATTGCAATTCGGGCGGGAGCCGCTTGGACTCAGCTTGCGCAAGATCGCCAAATCGGTGTTGGGACGAAGCCTATTGCTGAACAGTCTTTTTCGATTGACTGTTTTGCTTGAACGAATGATGCCGCAGAGTATGGCACTTGACCGTCTTTACCGGCTCCTGCTGGGAATTCATTTGCAGCGGGGGTATCGGAAAGGACTGGAAAGCTCCGCGACGGAACTAAACTGTTCCATCCACGTAAATGAAAACCAATCCAAGGTCAGTATCAAACCGAATTTATTTATCGTTGGTGCTCCAAAATGTGGGACAACTTCGATGAGTGATTATCTGGGGCAACATCCTGATATTTTTATGTCTGCGAATAAGGAGCCACATTTTTTTGGCTCTGATCTGCGCTATAACCCCGGCTATATCCGCGACAAGGAAGAATATCTAGCGCTGTTTACTAATGCCCGGCACGAGAAAATTATCGGTGAGGCCTCCACTTGGTATCTTTTTTCCAGTCAGGCCGCGCGTGAGATCAGAGATTTTTCACCGGATGCGCATATTATTATTATGCTGCGCAATCCGGTTGAGATGATTTATTCGCTCCATGCTCAGCGTCTCTATGATTGCAACGAAGATATTCCTGACTTTGTGGGGGCACTGGCGGCGGAAGCTGAGCGTAGCCAGGGGTTGCGCCGCCCAAAGGCCTTCCATGGTTCATTGGATGTTTATTTGTACCGAGAGGTCGGGAAATATGCACAACAGGTGCAGCGTTACCTTGATATATTTGGACGGGAACGAGTTCACTTTATCCTGTTTGATGATTTAATGAAGGATACAGCGGCGGTCTTCAAACAGACGTGTAATTTTCTAGGGATAGACTCTACTATGCGGGTAAATCTCAGCCTCAAAAATCAAATGAAAAAACACCGTCTGTTAAGTTTAGGGAGGTTTATGCGAATTCCTCCAACGCTGGCTCGGATGATTTTCAGAGTTATCACGCCGCAGTCTTTGCGTAGAAAATTGTATGACTTCATTTGGAATCTGAATGTCAAAATTGAGAAACGAGAGCTAATGAAACCAGAGTTAGCTGATTCGTTGTCCACAGAATTTGCACCGGATGTCGAGCGATTGAGTAATCTGCTGGGTCGTGATCTAAACCACTGGATTGTGCGGAGGAGGGCTTGATCCAGCGAATCTTACATTTTGCCCAGGACAGCGACACCAGCGGTTACTTCCCGCAATTAGCAAAATGGCATGATCGGGAGTGCTATCAAATGGTTTTCGCTACGCTGAATCCAATGGCGGATTGGCTGCGCGATTATATGCAAGCGCAAGGCGTGGAATGTTTCAGTTGTGATTGTCGCGGGCGTTGGGAATATCCGTTAGGGTTGCTCAAGCTCGCAAATTATTTACGACAAAATAACGTAGACATTTTGCATACACATTTGTTTGAGCCTTCGGTGATTGGGTTGCTGGCGGGAACGCTGGCGCGTACAAAAATGCGGATTGAGACACGGCATTATTCTGACTATCACACGCGCATTCACAAGCGTTGGCATGTGCGTCTGGATCAACTTTGCACACAGCTCAGTCACGGTGTTATCGCAGTGTCGCAACACACGGCAGATCACATGATTTCTGCGGAACAAGCGCCTTCAGAAAAATTGCACGTTGTGCTGAATGGCATTGATTTCACGCGCGTTAAGCTTTCCGCCAACTTCGACCGTAATCAGGTTCGTCAGGAATTTGTTAATGATGAAACACCGCTCTTGTTAATTGCGGCGCGACTGCATCCAGAAAAAGGCTATGAATATTTGTTTGAAGCAATGACAAAACTCAAAGCCGGATTTAACGGAAAGATCAAGTTGCTGGTCGCGGGCAAAGGCGCTTTGCTAAATCATTATCAAGCAATGGTGCGCACGCTCGGTTGTGATGACGTAGTGACGTTCCTCGGCTTCAGAAAAGATTTGCCTGATTTAATGGCGGCGGTTGATTTGTTTGTTTTGCCCAGCGTTGCCGAAGCGTTTGGATTAGTGCTGGCCGAAGCATTGTATTTAGGCACTCCGGTTGTGGCTTCGCGCGTGGGCGGCATCCCTGAAATCGTAGAAGATGGCATTGATGGAATGCTCGCGCCGCCCGCCAATGCACAGGCCTTAGCCGATACCATTTCAGATTTGCTGAATGATTCAACGCTCCGCCAACGAATCGCAGGCGCAGGACGTGAAAAGGTCATCGGCAAATTTCGCTTTGAAGATATGGTGCAATCTTACGAAACGATTTATCTACGGCTCAACACAAATGGAATGGAAGCAGTCAATGCCAACAGTATCAGTAATCATTCCCACGTATAACTCTGCGAAATATGTCATCGAAGCGGTGGAGAGCGTACTCGCGCAAACTTACCAGGATTTTGAGATTTTAGTCATTGATGACGGATCAACGGATGAGACGGAACAGGTGCTGCGTCGTTATAAAAATCCGGTGCGATACATTCGCCAACCAAACGGCGGCGTAGCGGTCGCGCGTAATCGTGGTATTCAGGAAAGTCGCGGACGTTACATTGCGTTTCTGGATGCAGATGACACGTGGCTCCCGCACAAACTGGAACAACAGATCAACGTCTTACAACAACATCCACACGCGCATGCTTGTTATTCGGCATTCACTATCGTAGATGCTGACTTAAATCCTTTGGGCATTAGCCGGAGCCAGCGACAAGGCTCGGCACTCGAAGATTTACTGACACACGGCAATATTATTGGCAGCATTTGCACAGTATTATGTGAGCGATCATTGTTTGATGAGGTTGGTGGTTTTGACCCGAAACTAAGCCAGTGCGCCGATTGGGATATGTGGGTGCGATTGGCGGCGCACACCGAATTTCTTTACCTTGATGAACCATTCGTGACGTACAGGCAACATGGCACAAACATGAGCCGCAATGCTCCGTTGTTAGAACACGACAGCTTGCAGGTTTTGACTAAAGGTTTTGCGATGCCTGCATTGTCGGAATCATTGCGAGCTAAGCGGCAAACGGCTTTGGCGCGGAATTATATGGTCTTGGCGGGAACATATTTTCAGGCGCGTCAATATCCTGATTTTGTGCGATGTGCCTGGCATGCTGTAACAATGGACTTTCATCAAATCAGTTATCTCGCAGCATTTCCAAAAAGAATTGCCGCGCGTTTGAGAACCAAGCAGTTTGGTGAAGCAAGCTAAGCTTGTTCAGAGTTACGCATTTATGCCAATGGCATTAAGTTAAGCAAAAGGCTTTTCTAATAGCCCAGCCGTTCACGGCTGGGAACGTGGTCATCAACCCCGCAGCCCGATTGATCGGGCTTGC
>JAYVZE010000151.1:0-79205 GCA_043783625.1 Blastocatellia bacterium
GATAAATATGCCCTTACTGCGTGCGGGCTTCTGCATTTTTAGAAAATTCCCCAAAGGCAAAAGTTTTCCCACTCTTCCATAAAAGACGCAAACAAACCGCAAACTTATGAGAAGATTCGATTCTATACTTTTGCCTTTTTCTGTTAACCCTCTCCTGAATAATTTATGGCTTACGAAGATTTACGAGAATTTATCAAGGTTTTAGAGCGTAACAAGGAACTCAAACGAATCACTGCGCCCGTTTCCAGTGATCAGGAAATTACCGAAATTACGGATCGTGTTTGTAAATCATCTTCTAATGTTGCGTTGCTTTTTGAAAATGTAGACAACGGAAAAGTCCATGTTTTGATGAATGCTTTTGGCAGTAAACGCCGCATGGAACTGGCTCTTGAGGTTAATTCTATTGAAGATATTTCGCATCGCTTCACTGAATGGCTGGATTTTAAATCTCCGACCGGGTTGCTCGAAAAAGTAAAAATGCTGCCAAAACTGGCAGAAATCGGGAAGTATTTTCCGAAGGTCGTCAAATCCGGGAAATGCCAGGAAGTCATCAAACGTGAAGGTGAATTTTCTTTGTTTGATTTTCCAATTCTGAAATGTTGGGAAGCTGATGGTGGAAGGTTCATTACCTTTCCAATGGTCTTCACGAAAAATCCAAAGAATGGGATGCGCAATTGCGGGATGTATCGGATGCAGGTCTACGATGAAAAAACCACTGGCATGCATTGGCAAATTCATAAGCATGGCGCGGCGCACCATCGGGATTTAGAAAATCGCGGAGTTCAAAAAATGGAAGTCGCGGTAGCTATTGGCGGCGATCCATTAACTACTTTTGCAGCAACACTGCCGCTCCCGGATGATTTGGACGAGATGATTTTTGCGAGTTTTCTCCGCGAAAAACCTATCGAAATGGTGAAGTGCGTCAGCGTAGATTTAGAAGTTCCTGCCAATGCAGAAATTGTTCTCGAAGGTTATGTTGATCCATCCGAACGCCGCATCGAAGGGCCTTTCGGAGATCACACTGGATTTTACACACTCGAAGAACCTTATCCTGTTTTTCATGTTACGGCTGTCACGCATCGCAAAAATCCAATTTACCAGGCAACGATTGTTGGTAAACCTCCGATGGAAGATTGTTGGATGGGTTGGGCGATTACGCGGGTCACGCTTCCGGTCATGAAACGCCAGTTTCCTGAAATTGTAGATGTCAGTTTGCCTTTTGAAGGTGTGTTTCATAACTGCATGATTATCTCCATCCGCAAACAATATCCGGGACATGCACGCAAAATCATGAATGCCATCTGGGGACTTGGACAGGCGATGTTCACGAAATGCATTGTCATTGTTGACGAAGACGTAGACGTGCAAAATCATAGTGAAGTCGCGTGGAAAACTTTCAATAATATTGACCCCGAACGGGACATCCAATTTGTGATGGGGCCAATTGATGTGCTGGATCACGCTTCGCGGGAAATGGGCTACGGTTCCAAAATGGGCGTAGATGCAACCCGCAAATGGAAAGCGGAAGGATTCAACCGACGCTGGCCTCGTGAAAATAACACCAGTACCGAAGTACAAAAAATTGTAGACGACAAATGGAAAAAGTTGGGTTTGTAGTTGAAGAATTTATTTCCGGCTACGAAGCCAAACGAGAAGCTATTCAAACTCGCTTAGCCGAATTTGCTGCTCTTAGAAAATCCGCATCTGATGCAAAATTATTTGAAGAATTAGTTTTTTGCATTTTCACTGCCGGATGTAGTGCGCGAATGGGATTAAATTCTATTGAGAAAGTTCGCCGCTCTCTACCAAAAGGTTCACATCTTCAAATTGAAAATAAACTGGTTGGTTCGCATCGCTATCCGCGTGCGCGTGCCGGGTACGTTATTCATACCAGGAAATATTTGCAGCAGGAATGTTCGATGAAGCTCCGCGAAAAGCTTGCATCTTTTGGTGATGATTGGATTGGAAGGCGCGATTTTTTTGCCGCGAATAAAGGAATCAAAGGTATTGGTTACAAAGAAGCTAGTCATTTTCTGCGGAATATCGGCTATTGCGGTTATGCAATTCTCGATAAACATATCCTGCGAACGTTGCACGAAATCAATTTAATTGATTCTCCGTTACCTCCTTCGACGAAAAAAAAGTATCTTGCCGTCGAAGAATTAATGCTTAATTTCGCTGACAGGATTAAGATAGACTTTGATGAACTTGACCTTTTACTCTGGTCAAATAAAACCGGTGAAATTTTGAAGTAGTTTTTTGTTGTTTTCGGAGGTGCTTCATGAAGCCTTTTTTGCTTGCTATCTTTGTATCTCTCCTGTTTTCTCCCGTCCTGGCTGAGTCTCGCGGTAGTGTTATTAAAAAAGCTGAGCGCGAAATTCGGGCTGGTAATTTTGATAAAGCTGAACAGTTCTATCGTGATTTACTTGTCCGAAATCTTGACGATAAAGATGCTCGTCTTGGCTTGAGCTTTTCGTTGCTCAAACAAAGTAAATTCACCGACTGTTTTGAAGAAGCTTCTCAGGTCATCGCTGTTGATCCACTTAATGGCAGAGCTTTCAGTTTAATGGGAACCGCACTCCTTCGTAGTGGAGATTTTCGTAACTCGGTTGAATCTTTTCTCACCTCTATCAAGCTTAATGACCGCGACCATCTGGCGTTAGCCGGGATTGCTGAAATAAGTTTTTATGAACATCGTACGAAAAATTCTTACGAATTCATGAAGCGGGCTTTGTCCATTGAATCGCGCGATCCTGATTATTTTGTAACATTGGCAAGAATTTGTTCCAGGCTTGAACAATATGGTGAAGCCGCCAACGCCTATCAAAGCTATCTTTCTGTTTCCCCTAAAACTGACGAAGAACGACGCGCTCGAATTCTGGGACTGATAAGTTTTTACCGATATTTGGGAACTACTAAATTACATCGTCCAAGCGGCCCGGATGTGGTGACTATCCCTTTTGAAATTCACGGGAATCGTCCCTTCATTAAAATTAGAATTAACAATAAAGAAGAATTGAATTTTGTTATTGATACAGGTGCCAGCTTATCGGTTATTTCAGATAAGATAGCCGAAAAACTTGGCATTAAACCTGTCGCTAAAGGTGGTTCTGCTCGCGCTGTGGGAGGTAACGGATCATTTTCTATTATCTATGGTGTGATTGATTCCATGTCAATCGGCGGAGCTAAAATCGATCTTGTACCGACGTATATTCGGACGGTTCATTCAGCAGATGACACTCCCGTCAATGAACGCGCTGATGGTTATATTGGATTGTCTGTGCTTTCCAATTATGCGGTCACGATTGATTACAAAGAAAAAATTATTATTTTGGATCGAACTCCTTTGAAAGAGGAATTAGTAGACACTCCTCCGGTTTCTCCGATTCTCAGTGAAGTTGTTGCGATTCCGCTGCGAAGTACGAGTGGTGGTTTAGCCAGTGCCGAAAGTTTAATTGAAGGTCACGACAAACCTTTGAATTTTATCGTTGATACCGGAGCCAGCACGACAGTTATTTCTAAAGCTGCGGTCAAAAAACATAATCTCGAAAACCTGAAACTCAAAAATGCTTCTTTTCGTGTGATTGGTGCCGCCGGGATCGAAGACGATGTTGAAGCCGTTGGATTATCCACTTTAACCGTGAACGGGTTGCGCCAGAAAAATGCCCGGGCTTTGATTTTGAATCTTGATCCGGTCAATGAAACGTCAGGATTTGAACAACACGGGATTCTTGGCGGAGATTTTCTGCGTCATTTCAAAGTTCAGATTGATATGCGAAAGTTTTCTTTCACCTTAACGCCTCAAACTAAGAGCATAGAGAAAATTGCTGTTGGTAATTAAGTGTCCAACAAACTTCAGTTTGTTGAGGCTTCGCAATAAAGACACAGTTACCAGATCAACAAACTAAAGTTTGTTCAACATTCTAATGACTACTTTATACTTGGAAACTTCTGTCATTGGAGCCTATCTTGATAAAGGCGATTCGTTTCGTCGTGATCTGACGATTCGCTGGTGGGAACACGAAATGAAACATTATAAAGTTTTCATTTCGCCTTTAGTTCAAGCGGAAATCAATCGGACTCGTGAGCCGTACCGCAAAAGTTATCTTTCGTTAATCAAGGAAATCAATCAACTGGAAATCACTGAAGAAGCGGCGATCCTAGCGGAAGGATATA
Organism: Blastocatellia bacterium; assembly: GCA_043783625.1. Lineage (GTDB taxonomy): Bacteria > Acidobacteriota > Blastocatellia > RBC074 > RBC074 > JAFDVL01. The sequence goes on from JAYVZE010000151.1 coordinate 4,177, forward strand.
TTTCACGCGGGATTTTTCAGCGGAAATATTTGGGAGATGCTTTGCACATGGCTCTCGCTTCATTTCACAAAATTGATTTTGTCGTCACTTGGAACTTCGGATATTTGGCGAATGTTCACAAACAGGCACGAGTGAAATTATTCAATACCGCCGCCGGATTCTTCTCACCGGAAGTCATTACCCCTGAATTTTTAATACTTGATTAAAACCGGTACGCCAGCATCTTGCTGGCATTTTAATGAAAGTCCTGCCAGCAAGATGCTGGCGTACCAAAAAAAATTAATGTACACCCGCCCAAGATTTTTAGAAGAACTGCACGCCATCCGCGAAGAGATGTCGCGTGAGTGCGATTACGATATGGATTTATTTGCTCAATTCGTCAATGACCTGAACCGGGAAATTATTGAGCGGATTGATTACGATCTTCCTGATGACAAAATCAATTAGTTTGGCTGAATTACGTGTGTTTGCGCTAATTTGATTAAGAGCCGTAATGCTTCGTTAACAGCTTTGGGGTCGGAAAAAGCCTGGGCCACATCTGGTTCTAATTTTATAAGATTAGTTCCGGTCTGATAGCGTTCGACATATTTGCCACGAACACGCCCCGTTAACTGCGACAGATCGTACTCAGGGCGTAATTCGTCAGTCATTTCATCATCAGTTTTCTTCATAGATCGAAGTTTGTCAGCAAAGCGGTTCGCTGACTGAAACGCGGAGCGTATGGAGTGCGACGGCTCGGCGTAGCTTTAGTACAGACTTTCATTACAAGTACACAGCGATGTTAACCTCTACCAAAGCTACGCCGAGCCGTCGCACTCCATACGCTCCGCGTTAAATTGGGCAAAAACAGTCGTCGCCTCCTCAAAAGTAACCCGATGATCTCTCAGATTGCTGACAGCCTTTTTTGGGTTCCAATCAAATTGCATAAGGGAGTATAGAATTTTACAAATGCTATTTCCACTTTTTCAGGAAGATACCCAACTAAAGTTTTTTGGATTAAAAAAGAAAAAGGGTGAAAGCTTTCGCTTTCACCCTTTTCAAGAATTAACTACTAATGTTATTAGCAGCCACCCTGGAAGATCGGGATTGTTAAAGTAGTGGTAGCCAACACAGCCGTTTTATGCAGTGTGCGGATACCAGACCACTTGTTCGTACCTTGCTTAGGAGTCAGGATCAGACCAACTGAACCAGTGGTGTTCCATTTCAAGGTTCCGGTACGTCCTGAAGGAATCAACGCATTGTTGTTGACGCCAACGATGGAACCGAGACCACCTGGAACGCGAGGTGTCGTTGGATTAATGATAAAGCTTCTTAAGCAGCTTCCACCAAATGGGTTAGCATAACTACCTGGTTTTTCACCATCGTTATAAGCAACGCCGATACCAGTTTGGTTTGCACCTGACAATGAAGTTCCTACTGTGCCATTAAGACCGACTGTAAGAATTCTCTGTCCAACTGAATCGTTCGGGCTTTGGATTTCAGCAACATGTTGATTTGGTTGATAATCATAACCACCAAGTCCACAATTACCATTGAAGGTCAATGTTGCAGTCCAGTTATTCGTATCACAGACTACCCCTGTTTGATTGTGCAGCCAGAATGCTTCCGCGCCATAGTTGCCAACATAGTTACCATCATTGACAAAAGCATTACCAATCAATCCGTTGTATTTTACTGGGCAACCAGTACTATCAACAGCTACAGCCAGCAAATATCCTGTATTTTCAGGATCATACTCTGAAGCCAGGAAGGTAGCACTAGCATTAGCGGTCAAGCAGATGATTTGGTCGGCTTGAGCACAATCTGCACCGATAAAGAACATGTGAATACCAACAGTGGCATCACCTGTGTTGCTGATAGTTAAGCGAGTGTCTGCACCCGATTTAGAGTTGTAATAGGGGAAAGCCAAAAATGATCCGGCTTTCTGATCGCTGACACCGATATTGGTGGGTGCTGGACCAGCAAAAGCTGAAGCTGCCAACACGACGAGTGCTGACAAGGCAAAAAATAAACGTGTGAGTTTATGTGAGGTTCGCATTCGAAAATCTCCTTAAAATGTTGTTCAAGTTGTTGTCTTATAGTGAAATACGTTTAATCAGCCTATCCCAACTGAGCTTTCAAACAACGTAAGCGAAGTTTGAATGGATCAGCTTTTTAATGTTTTAGTAATTTGGTAAGTTAACCAAACCCCTAATTTCATTAAGGATAGCGAGTAAACGAAATTCCAGTGATGTGACGTTGGAAAAAAGACTTAGCTGAATGTTTTCATAAAGAAAATTATCCAAAGGTATGGAAAGCTAAGTAATCCGTGTGGATAACAAATCTTCAAGGTAGTAAAAGCCGGATGTGAGGAAGATTCGTTAACGTTGGCAATTCTACATGTTTTATTTTATGTGTCAACTACATTTTTTAACCGTTTAATAATTTTATTCTAATTTCATTCTATTTAAGACTTTTACCTTTCAGAAATATCATATTTTATTGGTGTCAGCATCTTGCTGGCATCTGTTAGATAATAGGCTCTGTATTGAAAACCTTGCCAGCAAGATGCTGGCACACCAAACCTTGCAATCAGGCTTTTGCTATGGTAGCCTCATTTTATTGTAGGTCAGCTTTCTGCACCGCGTTAAATACATATTTTACAGCAGTTTACAAACTACAAGGTGTCACGTTTCGTAGTCTCTGCAGTTTAAATAGCTGTCCCGTTTTGATAATTAAGTAGCGATTCATTTCTACGTCTTTTTAGTTTAATATTCATCGCTGCTTCGCGGAGTCACTATGCAACCTTCATCTGTTTGGGAATCAGTTCTCTCTAGCATTGAGAAAAAAATAAACCACGAAAGCTTCACGACCTGGTTTAAGCCTATTTCTTTTGTGAAGGAAGAAGAAGCCGGGATTTATCTCAAGGTTCCTGATCGCGTTTTTGAAGATTGGATCCTGAACAATTACCGCGATATTCTTGACGAGGCTCTCGAAGAAAACCAAATCAGTAACAAACCGATCTTCTTTGAGATTGCGCCAGAGTCTACAAAAATAGAAATACAAGAGCCGAAATTATCAAAACAATCGTCCAAAGAAGTTTCTCAAGCTACGCCTTCGACGCCAGTTGCTACATCAAATCCGTCGTTAACTGACTTTGTAGACCTTGAACCGCTAGAACTGCCACTGAATCCCAGGTATACATTTGATAATTTCGTAGTTGGTTCATGCAATCAGTTTGCTCACGCTGCCGCGCTGGCTGTCGCTGAAGCTCCTTCAAAAACTTACAATCCATTATTTGTTTACGGCGGAGTTGGACTTGGAAAAACGCATTTGATGTGTGCGCTGGGGCAGAGGATTAAGAACAATAATCGTCATCTCAGACTTTCTTATATCTCGGCTGAGAAATTCATGAACGAACTCATTAACGCGATTCGTTATGATAAGACCATGACTTTCCGCGAAAAATATCGCTCCATTGATATTTTACTGATTGATGACATTCAGTTCATCGCCGGAAAAGAGCGAACGCAGGAAGAGTTCTTTCACACGTTCAACGCTCTTTATGACAATCAAAAACAGATCGTTATTTCATCTGATTGTCCTCCGCGAGAAATTCCAACCCTCGAAGAACGGCTTCATTCCAGATTTGAATGGGGGCTGATCGCAGACATTCAACCACCTGATCTTGAGACCAAGGTTGCAATCCTGAGAAAGAAAGCTGAAACCGAAAACATCAATTTGCCTGACAGCGTAGCCATGTTTATCGCCAGCAAAGTCAAATCTAATATCCGGGAACTGGAAGGTTCGCTGGTTCGATTAACAGCTCTTTCATCTTTGCGCGGAGAGCAGATTACAATTTCTCTGGCGCAGGAAGCTCTCCGAAACATCGTAGATGAAGAGGAGCGAGCCGTGACAATTGAGACCATCCAAAAAGTTGTTGCTGAGTATTACAACATGCGCGTCGCCGACATTAAATCAAAATCCAATACTCGAAATATCGCTGTTCCTCGTCAGGTTGCAATGTATCTTTGTAAACTTTTAACGAAGGCCAGCCTCCCGGAAATTGGCCGAGAATTTGGTGGAAAACATCACACAACTGTCATGCATAGTATCAGTAAGATCAGTGAGCTAAATGAGCAAAAAGGTAGTTTCCACAGGCTTATCAACAGTCTAATTGCCAGTTGTAAATAGACTTAGCTACGTTTTCCACTTGATGCCCTGTGGATAGCCTGTGGAAACTGTGGATAACTTTGGATGACCTTGGAATTTTCCACAGTTTTCAATTTTACTAACATTTTTTCCACAACCTTTTCCACAGCGATTTTATAAGATAAACTAATTATTCTATAATGACTTACACAGATATTTCCACATTTCCACAAGCCCTACTACTACTACTAGATATAAATAGATAATTTAAGTATTAGTTTGATTAGTAAAAAGCAAAAACTTGAAGGAGAAAGTAAAATGCAGATTAAGATTAGTAAATCAGGTTTCCTCAAAGAATTAAACTTCATTCAGGGAGTAGTGGAAAAGAAAAATACGATTCCAATTCTTTCCAGTTTGCTTCTCGAAGCCAACGGTGGAAACTTGAATATTAAAGGAACCGACCTCGATGTTTCCATCAGCACAAACTGCGACGCCGAAGTCATCACTGAAGGATCAGTTTGTTTACAAGCCAAGAAACTGTTCGAGATTGTTAAAGCATTACCTGAAGCTGAAATCGAAATTAAGGTTGGCGAAAATGATCAGGTAAGTATCGTTTGTGAACGATCACGATTTAAAATGTTAGGGCAGGGGAAAAGTAACTTTCCTGAAATCCCGGAATTTAAGAACGCCGCCGGACATCTTCCCGCTGACCTGTTTCGGACTTTTATTACACGAACAATTTTTGCGGCAACGAATGAGGAATCTCGTTACGCTCTCAACGGAGCCAAATTTGAACTTTCGTCGGAAGGTCTCAGGATGATTGCGACGGACGGTCACCGACTTTCGTTTATCGAAAAGAAAGGAAAGTTCGGAGACGATCTGAATGTCGAAGCCATCATTCCGAAAAAGACTTTAGCCGAGCTGGTCAAACTTAGTTCTGAATCGGAAGAGACAGTCGAATTCGGTAAGGACGATAATCATCTCTTTTTTAAATTTGGACGACGCCTGCTGGTTTCCAGAATGTTGAGCGGACAATTTCCAAATTACGAGATGGTTCTCCCGAAAGAAAACAATTACTCTTTTGTGATTGAATGCCAGCGCATTGCCTCAGCCGTCCGCCGTGTTGCATTGATGGCGGACGAACGCTCCCACGCTATTAAATTTGAAATTGGGAACGGTCAGCTCAATATTACGGCGCAGGCGTCTGATGTTGGTGAGGCTGGAGAAACACTTCCGATTGAATACTCAGGTGACACGATGACTTCCGGGTTCAATGCTCAGTACGTGACTGATTTCTTTGGAGTCATCAGTGATGGGGATGTTAAATTTGAATTCAAAGATGGGAACTCTCAGGCGCAATTAAAATCTGTTGGCGATACAGAATACGATTTTCGTTATGTGATTATGCCGATGAGACTTTAAAAGAATATATCCACGAAGGAACACGAAGAGGGATTCTTATTGGATAAAGACGATAGTTGGATTATGTGTATTGAGCTTCCCCAACTATTTTCTTTACTTCGTGTTCCTTTGTGTCCTTCGTGGATAGTTAATTCCGACTTTACTATTGTTAATTAAGTTTAATGGAATTCACCCGCTAAGATCGGGAACCTTTGTTTTGGTTCGTCGTTACTATTGGTACGGGTGAACCTCCTGATAGTTGGCGATCATAGTGATTCTGGGGTGGGTTTCAGACACTATGATCGCCCATTTTTTTTACTTTCCATCTCCCAGCATTTTATTTGATTGATCGGAACCTGACAGCAAGTATCCATCTAGCAAATTAAGCGTAGTCAATCCGCCGGAATCGCTGAAGCCGTCACCCAGTCCCATCCTTTTTCTTTTGGCTTTGCGTGCGTAGAAAAATACTCCTCCAAAAAATATGCCGAGAAAAATTGTCGAAAATGCCAAAGCTCCAATCCAGTAAAAAGTTGCGACAATAAATTTTCCGGTTTGAATGGTTTCATTGAGAATATATGGATCAGGCGGACGGTTTTCCATCGGAAGAGCCGTAACGCTTTTTCCTTCCCAATAAACCTTTGGAGCATATTTGATTTGCTTGATTAACTCTTCAGCCGATTTCTGGTCATTGACATTGACACCTTCGACGACGTAATTCCCTACTCTTCTAATAATTCGCGTATTTTTTATGTCAGGACTTTGCGCCTCAAAATGTTGCTGAAGCTTGACGGCTCCATCTGTGGCGAATTGTGGAGTTTGATATTCGACAATGATTAGGCTCATTTTTCCGCTGCCGTTTTCATAATCTGCGATGGCAACCTGTGTTCCTCCAGTGAAATCAATCACTTCTCTAAAATCTGCAAAAGGCTGGATTTGCGAGATAGCTTCTTTCCCTAAAACGAATTTTTCGCTATTCGGGACTTTTCCCATCCCTGGCAGATTGGTCTGAAGAGTCGGCATTTCACTGAATTCGTCGTTTTCAATTTCAATACTTAATTGCGAAATATTTATTTTCTGAGAAGTATTTTCATCCCACGGCGTAGCACGAAAAAAATATCTTCCGTTTTGATAAGTGCCAACCTTTTCCCGACTTCGCTCAAAAGTCATGAGTCCAAAAGCTTGAGAGGTAAATTCAGTTTCAAAAGCCTCAATGACAATTTTATCTTTCTTATTTGAATATTGACGCGAGAAAACTGATTTCAATCCGTACTCGGAATAGACCGGAGCTTTGAACCCGGAAGTAATATTTCTAGCTTCGCCAACGGCTTTCCAATTGTCAGAAAATTTTACAGGTAACCGTACAGGTTTTTGGGCAAACGAAGCCGTGACCAGAATTGAGACAATGAAAAACAGGACACTGGATTTTAAATATGACAAGCGCTCCTCCTACTTTAATGCTTGTAAGAACAAGGAAATTAAGTCGTAAATTGTGAGCCGATGGGATTACCGCCAATGATGAAGTTGTTGCAAGATCAGGTCAGCATGCTTGCGCGGGTCAGGAATCTGACGCATGGTGATCTTACCTGCTTCTGCTGCGCTGTCAATAATGACATCTCCCACTCCTAGCATTCTCTCAAAAATAGTAGCACTAACTGTCACGTCCTGAGCATTTCTAAGTGGAATATTTCTCACGGTTTTTGAAATCAGACCGGAATCAATTTCAATTTTATTCGGAGTCAAGGTGTAAACGATTCGATTGCGTTCAATATGTTTCATGACCGGATAGGAAAATCCAACTAACGCAAAAATCAAAGCAATGATCAGTGTAAACCCTAACCATCCGATTAGTCCTGTCAGAATAATTGCAGCTAAAGCGGCTGTAGCGTAAGAAACACCGACCGAATAAAATGACGGACGAATCTGGAAAATAACTTTTTCCGGTGTCGCGTTGGCGGCTGGCTGTGGAACCGGAGTTGTCGTAACAGGTTTCTGTTCAGCTCCGCAGCCGTTACAAAATTTACTTTCTGTTGAGAGGTCTTTTCCGCAAATATTACAGAACATAAAGTTAAATTACCTCAGCAATTATTTTTGCTGTGTTTCGAGAATTTCAGAAATGATATGACCACGCGAAGCTTTTAATTCGATGCCAAGCAATCGCGCTACGGTTGGAGCAACATCTACAATTCGGGCGTATTCGATGTTTGTTTTAGCCTTAATTCCCTTTCCTGCGACAATTAAGGTTCCCCGCATTTCTGAACGCGAAGGTAAATATCCAGTGACAGGTCGAGGCGTAATTTTCTCAATTGCTTTTTTCCCGGTTCCATTTTCTGAAAAAATTACTCCCGGCGCGGCTTCTATAAAAAATGCTGCACGCGGATCGGCTCCTAATTTGGCCGCTTCTTTCTTCGTGACAATTCTGGAAATCGGGCTGTGATCCTGCAGTTGAATTTCTCTAAAGATGGCTTCAAGTGATTTCGCTGTCTCTTCATTATTTTGATCTTTTAAGTAAATTGCCGCTGCTCCTTCCGATGAATGTGTAACTGCGATCCAATCTTTGATTTTTCCGCTGGAATCAAGATTCAGAAAACCTTTCTTTGCCAAAATCTGATTGGGACGAAATTCCTTATCAGTTTTGACGGAGCCGTGCGGCGAAACAATAATAAATGTTGCTTCGTCAGCGTTCGTTAATTCGAGGATTTTTTTGATGAGTAAATCACTGGCTTCAAGATTGGAATCCAGCCGAATCAGGATTAATTGCGATTGTCTGAACGCTTCCTCATTGAAGGAGTCTGCTTTGAAATCAAAGTCTTCGCTTTTTGTGAAAGGAAAATTAATGGCCGCCGTTTTTATTCCTGTGCGTTTTGCAGCTTGCCAGATTGAATCTGATTTCATTTCTGAATATTTATTGTCAGATGAAGTTCCCTTCTCTTCATCAAATATAAAATCGGATACGACTCCGTGGTCGGATGGATACATTCCGCTAACGAGACTTGCGTATGCTGGCCAAGTTGCGGACGGATAAACGCTCTCAACATTAAGCGCAATGACTCCTTTTTCGCGGAGGTATTTCAGATTCGGAATATTTAGGCGAGGATTGTTCAGGTCTTCTGTTTTTAATCCATCAATTGAAATTAAAATTACTTTGGAAGTAATGGCGGCTGGTTTTGATTTTTTTTTAAGTTCGTTGGTTTGCGCGACAACGCTGAATGCGAAGAACAGCAATATTCCAATTAAAGTTAGTAATCTGTATATCATTGAATTTAGACTGGAGCGCAAGTGTCCCGATTGCCACAGCCGCTGTTTTCTCACACGGAAAATTACTTGCATTAAAAACTCTAACCTTCGTGAGCCTCGGCAGCGTTGCTTCGCTCGCTGAAAGCAAGCGAGAGGCTTACGCTCCCAGTCGGTTATCGAAGCAGTTCAATCATTTCTCTCACTGCTCTGTCCAACCCGACCAGCGAGGCGCGTGCGATAATGTTATGCCCGATATTAAATTCTTCAATTTCCGCGATCTGCGCTATCGGAGCAATATTTCTATAAGTTAAGCCGTGACCTGCCGCGACTCCAATTTTTGCAGCAACGGCGGTGCGCGCAGCTTTTTTAATCCGCTCAACTTCCTTACTAATTTCTTTAGTATTACGAACCGTTGAACTCCCCGGAGTTTCGCAGAGATGTGCGTATTTGGCGGTGCAAAATTCCACCTGAAAAATATTTAATTTGGCGGAAGCTTTGATTTGCTTGAGGTCAGGATCAATAAAAAGACTGACAAAAATTCCCTGCTTGCTCAGCGCATCCACAGCTTTTTTGACTGCCGAAAAATTTGCAATCACATCTAATCCGCCTTCGGTGGTAATTTCCTGCGGGCTTTCTGGCACTAATGTCACAACGTCTGGTTTGAGTCGTGAAGCGATTTCTACCATTTCATCCGTCGCCGCCATTTCAACATTGAGATGTGTCACAACGACTTGCTTGAGCGCGATCAAATCGTAATCCTGAATGTGGCGGCGATCACTGCGCAGATGCGTAGTGATTCCATCGGCTCCGGCCAATTCACAAATCACCGCCGCTGAAACCGGATTCGGTTCATTCGTGCGTCGCGCCTGACGAATGGTGGCGATATGGTCAATATTTACATTTAGTCTTTTCACTAAATACTCCTCGCCGCAGTTTGTCCCGCCGGGTCATATTTTCCGGTCAAATCGTTCCAGCGAATTTTGCAAACTTCTGAAAATACTTCCACGGTAGCCGAGACCATCGTGACTTTTGATCCTTCAACATGTCGCCACACGACGGGAGTTTCTTTCCATTTCCAGCCTTGTTTGTTGGCGATGAATAAAACTTCGGGGTCAAAGCCAAAGCCTTCAATTTGTTGCAACGGAAAAACTGTTTGTGAAGCCTGTCGCCGAAAAGCTTTGAATCCGCATTGCGTATCGTTGATGTTCATTCCGGTCAGCGCACGAATTAATAAATTTCCGCCGCGCCCGCGTAATCGTCGCAGGAGTGATTGTTCGACTTTGATGACGGATTTATCTACGGCACGTGAACCGAACACCACATCATATTGATTGACTAAAATTGGCGTCAGCACTTTTGGAATTTGATCCAGCGGAGTGGCCAAATCTGCATCCATGAATAAGTGTACTTCACCACAGGCGTTTAGCATTCCGTTTCGTACGGCGTAGCCTTTTCCGCGATTGCCAGGGTTTTTCAGCACCAGCAATTTTATTTTTTCATTGGTTCGTTGGCGAAAACTTTCGGCAATGTTGACAGTTTGATCGCGCGATCCGTCGTCTACGACAATGATCTCGGACGTATAATCCTGAGCCATCAAATAATCGAAAGTATCAGCCAGGGTGGAACCTAATCGCTGCTCTTCGTTATACGCCGGGATAATGATTGAAAGTAAGGGCATTACGTTTTTCCTTTGTCATTCTGCAATGGAAGCTAATGATACCGTATTTTGCACAGCCTGTGGAAATGTCTGAGGAAATTCATTAATTGACGATGCAATCAAATTGATGCTATTAACATTGGTTTTGCTGAGATTAATGGCAGTTATAATGCAGAAGCCCGCACGCAGTAAGGGCGTCTTTTCATTTATAATAAACGATTAGAAAAAATGCGGAAGTTCACATGGTGGACAGACGCCCTTACTGCGTGCGGGCTTCTGCCTTTTGAAACACAATAAATTTTATGGCTTCATCACTTTCAATTGAAATTAAGCAACGATTGCTCGAATTTATTTCTCAGGAATTTGAGGTTGTACTTGACCACATCGCTTCTGAGATTCCGCCCAAAACGGAGCTGGGAGATTTAGCTTTTCCCGTCGCGTTTGAATTAGCAAAACGCATCAAAGCGGCGACCGGAGAAAAGAAAAATCCCCGTGAGATTGCCGCCAAATTATCCGAAGGCTTGAGCAATATCGAAGGCGTAGCCAAAGTCGAAATCGCTGGCGCAGGATACCTGAACGTCTTTTTCGACCGCGCCAAATTATTCAGCGAGCTGGTCAATGAAACTCGTCACTCGTCACTCGTCACTCATCACTCTGAGAAAATTATAGTTGAGCATACATCTATCAATCCCAACAAAGCCGCACATATCGGACACGTTAGAAATTCTGTTCTGGGAGATTCTGTCATTCGCATTCTGAAGGCGATTGGCGATACTGTCGAAACGCACAACTACATTGATAACACCGGAGTTCAGGTTGCCGATGTCGTAGTCGGCTTCATCCACATCGAAAATAAATCTCTCGAAGAAATCAAAGCCATCGCTGAAAAGCCTGTCAATACACGCGAAGACAGCTTTGATTATTATTGCTGGGAATTGTATGCCCGCGTCGGGCAATGGTACGAAGCGGATAAATCTCGTTTGGAAATTCGTGCGAATACGTTGCACGAAATCGAAGCTGGCGGAAACGTTACGGCAGAAATCGGCGAATATATTTCCGCGAAAATTGTTGATTGTCATTTGAATACAATGTCGCGGCTGGACATCAGTTATGACTTGCTGGCACGTGAAAGCGAAATTCTGCATCTGCATTTTTGGGCACACGCTTTTGAAAAGCTGAAAGAAGGTGGCGTCATTGTTTTTGAAACGGAAGGTCGCAGCAAAGGTTGCTGGGTGATGCGAGCGGAGACCGACGGGACGACGGAGCGACAAGACGACGGGGAGATTGAAAGCGAACACGACGCGGATAAAATTATTGTGCGCTCTAACGGAACGGTGACTTACACAGGCAAAGATATTGCCTATCATTTATGGAAGCTCGGCAAACTCGGGCTTGATTTTAATTACAACTTTTTACGTCACGATCATCGTGGACGCGAAGTCTGGATGTCATCGGCTGAAAAAAATTCCGCACCGCATCCAGTCTTCGGCAATGGTACAGCTTATTTGAACGTGATTGATGTCGGACAATCCTATCCGCAAATGAACGTCAAAAAAGCCGTGATGATGCTGGCGGCTTCGGACGAAGAAAAAGCGAAAGTCTCACGCAGCGCACATCTCGCGTATGAAAAAGTTACGCTCAGTGCCGATGCCGCCAAAGAATTAGGCGTTGAATCCGACGGCTCTGTTTCCATGTCCGGTCGTAAAGGCCTGGGAGTCAAAGCCGACGATTTAATTGATCGTTTAGAAGCCAGTGCATTCGTCGAAGTAAGCTCCCGTCACGCCGATTTATCCGAAGACGCACAAAAGAAAATCGCGCATCAAATCGCAGTCGCGGCGTTGCGCTATTTTCTGCTGAAATTTACGCGCACTTCGATCATCGCTTTCGACTTCAAAGAAGCACTGAGTTTTGAAGGCGAAACCGGGCCGTACATTCAATATTCAGCCGTTCGTGCAAATAATATTTTCCGTAAAATTGGCCGCACTCCTGATGAAATTCAAAAGGATTTCGTAACCATTGATGCTGCGCAAATCAATGAATTTCTTTCTGGAGATGACGGAAATAATTTATGGTCAGTCATTTATTTTGCAGCTCGATTAATTGATGTTGCAGAGATTGCCGCAAAAGGTTTTGAGCCAACGCACGTTGCGAAATATGCGTTCCAGTTAGCGAAACAATTTAATGTCTTCTATCACGATTTTCACATTCTCAGTGAAGCCGATGAAGTACGAAAAACTTTATTGTTAACGGTCGCAGATATTACGCGCCGCCAACTGGAACAAGCTTTGTCATTATTGGGAATCGAAACGCCTGAACGAATGTAATCGTATTGCGGGCGGCTTGCCCGCAAATCACTGGCGAGCCGCCCGCAATACGAAGTCGGAAATCTATGAAAATCAATCGCACGCTTATTGATGAAAAAAAACAACAGCTTGAACGAATCAAGCTGGAACTGAAGCAGGAATTTGTCGGCATTGATTACATCATTGATGACTTGTTGGATTACATTCAAATCTGGTATTTGATGCCGGAAATTCTAACGCGTCCGATCATCGTTAATTTGTGGGGAATGACGGGCGTAGGCAAAACGGATCTCGTTCGTAAGCTTGTCAGTAAGCTTCATTATCAGGATCGCTTCGCCGAAGTTGAACTTAGCAACAGTGAAAACAGCAGTGGCAGTTGGCGCAATTCTGTCTGGTCAATTCTTGATGATAACGGACTGAATGATGGACTTCCTTCGATAGTTCTGTTCGATGAAATCCAAAAATTTGCGACGTTGGATGCCACCGGTCAGCCGCTTTTAAATGTACGTTTTCAGGATTTCTGGGAGCTGCTCAGCGACGGAAAGTTAGCCAAGCGCGACAACAAAGAAGACATCAATCAGTATCTGAACACGTATTTGTTCAGTGCCTCGCAGCGCAAAAAACAACTGGCGCAAAATACCGAAGAAGGCGTTGATCCAAACCCGACGATTGGAATCTGGGAAGCGAATCGGTTGAAAAAACTTTTTGATTTAGAGCAGGATGCGCTGGTGATTGCGGAGTTGACTACGGATGAAATTTTAGGAATTTTGCAGGAACGAAAATCGCGCAAGAAAATTTATGAAGCCGTCAATCACGCGAAAACGCTAATCATCATCAGCGGAAATCTGGATGATGCTTTCACGATGTCGAACGCTACTGGCGAAGCAGATATTGATGCAGACATTTTTCATGCCTTCACCGAAAAGATCACAATCATTGATATTAAGAGCGCCTTGACGCGGAAGTTTCGTCCTGAACAAGTAGCGCGTTTCGGCAATATTCATCTGATTTATAATTCGCTGAAGAAGGAACATTTTCAAAAAATCATTGCCAACGAAATCACGCGAATCATCGAAAAAACGAAAGAGCATTTTCGGATAGACATCACCGTTGATGACAGTCTGAAGCAATTGATTTATCAAAACGGAGTCTTCCCGGCGCAAGGCGTTCGCCCCGTTTTTTCCAGCGTGATTGATATTCTCGAAGCGAACCTGAGCAAATTATTATTCGATGCGCTCATCGCACGATCACGAAAAATTAGTATTGCTTATGATTACGTCCAGCACGAAATCAAAGCTCGCGTTGGAGCCAAGCGTGATGTCGTCATCAAGTATGTTGGTCGAATTGATAAAATTCGTGACAGTAATTTAGCCGATTTAATTTCCAATGTTTCTGTTCACGAAAGCGGACATGCTGTGGCGTACGCGGTACTCTTCGGTCTCGCCGCTTTGCAGTTAAAATCAAAAGTTGCCTCGACGTATGTCAGCGGCTTCACCTTTCCGCATCAGATTTATCAAACTCGTAAAAGCCTGCTGGATAAAATCAAAGTTTACTTGGCGGGAGGTTTGGCCGAAGAAATTATTTTCGGTAAAGATCGCGCTACTGTTGGACGTGAAAATGATCGTGAAGAAGCTACGAAACTGGCGATGGGTTATATTCGCCGCTACGGTTTTCACGAAGATTTTCAGGCGTATTACACGAATGAACCGGGTGCTTCGATGGACTTGGATGTGACGGATGCCGCGATTGAAAAACTCCTGCGCAAGATGGGCAAAGAAACAACAGAAATCCTGAAAAAACATCGCCCATTTTTAGAAGAACTTTCGCAAGAACTACTAACGCAGGGAAGTTTGACTTCTGCACAGATCGCGGAAGTTGCTGAGAAAAATAAGGTCGAAGTACAAGTCAAAGAAGAAGGTTATTTGCATATTGAAAATTACGAAAATTTTCTGAAATAAATTTTTCGGTCGAAACGAGGGCTATGTTTATGAAACATTTTGTCTTATTGGTTTCTGTTATTACTGTGATTTTTATGGTTGCCTGTAATCAATCCACAACTCAACCAACAAAGGTCGAAACCACTGTTTCCGACTCTGGTTTTAATCAACTCGTAGATCAATATTTTGATGGACTCAATAGATTCTATCCATCGAATGCGACCTATCAAGGGATTCATGATTTCGACACGCAACTGGAAGATTACTCGCAGGAATCTGTCGCGAAGCGCGTCAAATTCTTCAAGGAATATGACCAGAAATTTACAGCAGTTGAGGCGACAAAACTGAGTGCGAACGATGCTGCCGACCGTGAAATTGTTTTGAGTAATATTAAGAGTTCGTTGTTGGAATTAGAAAGTATCAAACAATGGGAAAAGAATCCTGACATTTATAGCAGTGGCGTTACGAGCAGTGTTTTCACGATCATGAGCCGCAACTTCGCTCCGCAGGATGAACGTTTGAAATCAGTTATCGCACGGCAAAAACTAATGCCAAAAGTTTTTGATGACGCTCGTGCTAATCTGAAAAATCCTCCGAAGATTTATACCGAAGTTGCGATCCAACAAATCCCCGGCATTATTAGTTTTTTCAAAAATGATTTGCCTTCCGCCTTCAAAGAAGTCAAACACGCTGCGTTATTAGCTGAATTCAAAGCCTCGAATCAAGTGGTTATGGATGCGCTGGAAAAGTACGGCAAATTTTTGAAGACTGAGTTATTGCCAAAATCAAACGGCGATTTTCGTATCGGCGAAGATAACTATCGTAAAAAACTTCTTTACGACGAAATGGTAGATTTGCCGCTGGATCGTCTATTACAAATCGGCGAAGAAAATTTGCGAGCGAATCAGGAAGCCTATAAACAGGCGGCTTTGAAGCTTGATCCGAAAAAAACTCCGCAACAAATTTTAGCCGAACAAGCCAAAGATCATCCTGCACCGGAAAAATTATTGGAGGCTTTTCGCGGCACCTTGGCAGGCTTGGTGAAATTCATTGAAGACAAAAAAATCATCACAATTCCCTCCTCCATTTTGCCGATCCTGGAAGAAACGCCGCCGTTCCAACGTGCGACAACTTTTGCTTCGATGGACACGCCTGGTCCGTATGAATCCAAAGCGAAAGAAGCTTATTTCAACGTGACGTTACCTGAAAAAAATTGGAAGCCTGCGCAGATTGCCGAACACATGGCTGGATTCAATTATGGCACGATTATTTCGACAGCAATTCATGAAGCGTATCCGGGGCATTACACCCAATTTTTATGGGTTCCGAAAGCTCCTTCAAAAGTTCGCAAGTTGTTAGGTGCGGCTTCAAATGCGGAAGGTTGGGCGCATTACTCAGAACAGATGATGTTGGATGAAGGCTACGGCAACGGCGATGCGAAATTGCGTTTGGGGCAATTGCAGGATGCGTTGTTGCGCAATGCGCGGTACATCGTCGGCATCAAAATGCACACAGGGCAAATGAGCTATGATCAGGCGATAGATTATTTTGTGAAAGAAGGTTATCAATCACGCGCCAATGGTGAGCGCGAAGTGAAACGTGGCACGGCGGATCCAACATATCTCTATTACACGCTTGGCAAATTACAAATTTTGAAGTTGCGCGAAGATTACAAAAAATTGCGCGGCGACAAATTTTCACTTCAGGAATTTCACGACGAATTTATCAAACAAGGATTTCCACCAATCAAAATTATTCGGCGTGGTATGCTGGGGAATGATAGCCCGGTGCTTTAAATCATTGTTTGAGCCAAAGTATTTTTAGGATGTTTTTCAAACTCTCAAAATTATTCTACCTCCTTCTGCTGTTGCAAGTGCTAATTTCTTCAACGGAGGCTCAGGGTAAATATGGTGATTTAAAAAATTGGCGAGGTAAGTTTCCGCGTCCTGAATATAATCGGATTGCTGAAAATAAATGGAAAGGTAATTTTTTTGAGTTACCAGAAATCAATTCCTCACTAAAAAAACTATTAACTCAAACAGATTTTCAATATCTTACGAAAAGGCATACCAAAGAAGCACCTATTGAGATCAAAGGTGATTATCTAAAACTGACTGTTTGCGGATCACATAAAGGAATAGGCTGTGATAATAATACAGTCTTTGTCATGAATCTTGTTGATGGTTCAATCTATGTTGCAGTTGATCGGTATGCTGTGTCTCCAAAGTTTTATAGTACTAAAGGAAAATTTACTGATTTGCCAAAGAATCTCCAGTATTGATTCCCTCGGTTACAGTTCACGCTATTCTTTAATAAATTTATGCTTATTGTAATGACTTCCGACGCGACTGAAACTGATGTGCAGCGCGTCATCGCTCAAATCGAAGCCCTTGGATATAAACCTCATCCGATGCCTGGTTCCAGTCGTACCGCGATTGGCGTCACTGGAAATCAAGGCGCGGTTGATCCTGAACCTTTCAATGAAATGCCCGGCGTAGCGGAATGCGTTCGCGTTACCAAACCTTATAAATTAGTCGGGCGCGACCTCAAGCATGACAAAACGGTCATCAGAATTGGTGAAGCTGAAATCGGTGGCGACGAACCCGCGATCATCGCTGGCGTTTGTGCGGTTGAATCGCACGAGCAAACCATGATTACAGCGGAAGTCGTTGCCGAAATGGGTTGCAAATGGTTTCGTGGTGGAGCTTTCAAGCCGCGCTCTTCGCCGTACGCTTTTCAGGGAATGCACGAAGAAGGATTGAAAATTCTGGAAGACGTTCGCAACACTTACGGTTTGAGAATTGTCACCGAAGCGATTGATGAACCCGCGCTTGATCTCTGTGAAAAATATGCAGACGTGATTCAGATCGGGACGCGCAACATGCAAAATTTCAGTTTGCTGAAACGCGCCGGACAAGCTCGCAAGCCGATCCTTTTAAAACGCGGAATGTCTTCGACGTTGGAAGAGCTTTTGCTGGCGGCGGAATACATTATGTCCGAAGGCAATTATCAGGTGATTCTGTGCGAACGCGGCATCCGAACGTTCGGGAATCATTCACGGTTCACGCCTGATCTGGCAGTTATCCCGGCAGCACAACGACTTTCACATTTGCCGATTATTCTTGATCCAAGTCATAGCACGGGAACGCGCGAAACGGTGATTCCGATGTCACGCGCCGGGATTGCAATTGGTGCGGATGGAATATTAGTTGATATTCATCCTTACCCGGAACGTGCGTTGTGCGACGGGCCGCAAGCGTTATTATTTGATATGTTCAGAGAGATGGTTGGAGAGTTGAGAGCAATTGCGAAGATTGTGAAGAGTAGTAAGCATTAATGCAGAAGCCCGCACGGAGTAAGGGCGCTTTTCGCTTATAATGGAAAAGCGCACTTACTCCGTGCGGGCTTCTGCATTTGTATTAGTCGCCGATTCTCATCTTATAAAATGAACGCCAGACGAAGACGACGGAAATAATAAAGAACACTGCCGCCAGAATATGCGTAATTCCTGCGCCCTGTGTTTCGGTTAATTTCAGCCCTAATCCGACCGCCAGCAATCCGAACAAAGTCGTGAATTTAATGACCGGATTCATTGCCACGGACGAAGTATCTTTGAAGGGATCACCGACTGTGTCACCAACAATTGTGGCTTCATGTAACGGAGTTCCTTTCGCCTTCAACTCGACTTCGACAATTTTCTTGGCGTTGTCCCAGGCTCCTCCGGCGTTGGCCATAAAGATCGCCTGATACAATCCAAAAATTGCAATCGAAATCAGATAGCCGATGAAAAAGTACGGATCAACCAACGCAAATGACAGAGCCGAGAAAAACACTGTCAGGAAAATATTGAACATTCCTTTCTGTGCGTACTTGGTGCAAATCTCGACTACTTTTTTACTATCTTCGACCGAAGCTTTTTCAACGCCATCAAGTTTGATATTGGCTTTGATAAATTCTACCGCTCGATAGGCACCAGTCGTTACCGCTTGTGTTGAAGCTCCGGTGAACCAATAAATAATGGCTCCACCTGTGACTAAGCCAAGCAGGAATAATGGATTAAGCAATGAAATATTCTCAAAGAAAACTGCTTCCGACGGAGCTTGTCCGCGCAGTAACTGAATGATTGAAAAAATCATCGTTGTCGAACCAACGACGGCTGTTCCAATCAACACAGGTTTGGCGGTAGCTTTGAATGTGTTACCAGCTCCGTCATTTTCTTCGAGCAAATGTTTAGCTCGCTCGAAATTGGCGGTCATTCCAAAATCTTTTTTTAGTTCGTCTTTAATATTCGGAACGTTTTCAATCAATGATAATTCATAGACTGATTGCGCATTGTCCGTGACCGGGCCGTAAGAATCTACGGCGATAGTGACAGGCCCCATGCCTAAAAATCCGAATGCGACAAGACCGAAGGCGAACACTGCGGGAGCTGCCATTAATGCAGCCAATCCGAGTGTGCTAACTGCGTAAGCAATTGCCATCAAAATCACAATAGCAATTCCCAACCAATACGCTGAGAAATTTCCGGCGACTAAGCCTGACAAAATATTGAGTGAAGCTCCACCTTCTTTGGATGAAGTCACCACTTCCTTAACGTGCGCCGATTCCGTGGAAGTGAACCATTTGACCATTTCAGGAATGATCGCACCTGCCGCAGTTCCACAGGAAATAATTGTCGAAAGCTTCCACCACAATGAAGCGTCTCCGGTTGCGCCGAGAGTTGGAATCATGAAGTAAGAAACAATGTACGTCAGGATAATTGAAACAATGGAAGTGATAATGACCAAACTGGTCAGCGGTTTCTCAAAATTCATGTTATCTGATTTGCCATATTTGGCTTTCGCCATCGCTTCATTCAGGAAGTATGAACCTGCCGAAGCGATAACCATCATGATGCGCATCACGAAAATCCAAACCAGCAATTGCACCTGAACGGTTTCATAACCAGTGCCTGCGGTCTTTTGATTAACCGCGAGGAGGATGAACGAAATCAAGGCAACTCCGGTGACGCCGTAGGTTTCAAATCCGTCGGCTGACGGGCCAACTGAATCACCAGCATTGTCTCCCGTACAATCCGCAATGACTCCGGGGTTACGCGCATCATCTTCTTTGATCTTGAAGACGATCTTCATCAAGTCAGAACCGATGTCTGCAATTTTGGTGAAAATTCCGCCTGCGATACGCAGTGCCGCCGCTCCGAGCGATTCACCAATCGCAAATCCGATGAAGCAAGGGCCGGCATAATCACCGGGAATAAATAATAAAATGAAAAGCATTAATAGCAATTCAACTGAAATCAGCAGCATGCCGATGCTCATTCCAGCTTTTAACGGGATGGCATAAATTGGAAATGGCTTGCCCTCAATAGAAGCAAAAGCCGTCCGCGAATTCGCAAATGTGTTGACGCGAATTCCGAACCAGGCGACGCCGTAGCTGCCTGCGATTCCGACTAAGCTAAACATTAAAATGATCGCGACTACGCCAGGGGTTTTACCTTCAAGCAATCCGAAATAAAGCACAATAATAATGGCAATGAAGATTTCGAGGTACAGGATAAATTTTCCCTGCGTGATGAGATACGTTTTGCAGGTTTCATAAATCAGCTCTGAAATTTCGAGCATAGATTTATGGACGGGCATATTTTTCAGTTGCTGATAAATCATCAATCCGAAAGCCATGCCGAGGACGCAGACGATGATTCCGAACAGCAATAATGTGTGACCGTTCATGCCGCCAACAAAATTGACTTTGGAAAGATCAGGCAAAATCAAATCAGCTTCACTATGACCTTTGGCGGCCTGCGCTAAGGCTGAAAGTGAATTTAAAATGATAATGGAAAGGGTGAACAGGAAGGTGATAGTTAAATTTTTTGTGCGGAGCAATGATTTTGCGCCGCCTCTTAAATTAAGGAACATACTTAGGAACCTCTAGTTGATGGAAAATAGTTTTAATGTGGGTAACTCGAATCGGCATTATAGACGATGCGGGTGCGAATGCAATAACGCGATAAATTTTACTTATCAGGTGGAAGTGGATGGTCTGTCGATCTGGTTTTGGACGCACCTCTCAGCAGTTTATTCTTGGGGGCTTTTGGCTAACAACCGTGCTTAATAACAATGTCTTCAGCATTCATTTTCAGCAGCCAGATAATGCAATGACGCACCAATTTTCATCATTCTGGTAATATGTTCGATTTTATGATGCCCAGTTAATTCTTCTTTTTCTACGCGAGAAATAATACCAGCGCGTTCTTTCTGCACTATTTCACATAAGCGATCCGCCATTTCTGCCGTTGGCTTGAAACTTGCAATCTCTTTATGTGGCGGCTGGCTGGAAATAAAATTGAGTACATAACGATAGATATGTGCTGGCAACCCTATTACTGCAATGCTCTGTAATAGTGCTGATAATTCTTCAGGAATTTCAATGGTTATTGTTGCCAAAACAATGTTATCCGAATAGAAAAGCTATTTTAATTTTTTCTTTCTATCACTCTGCGCAATAGATATTATTTCGGGTAGGTCAAGATCATCATCTATCAGAACATCTGTTGACACACCCACCAACCGTGCATATTTCAGGACAATGAGCAAAGTTGGTTCGCGTGTTCCTCTCTCATAACCAGATATATTGCATTGTTGCATTTTTTCTGGTGGATCAATTGTTTGCAGTAACTCATTTTGTGAGAGTCCAAGCGAAAGCCTAATTCGCAGGAGCTTTTCTGCGAGACGTTGCGGAACATGTCTTTCAAATCGAGATGCTCTTCCCATCAGGAGATTGCTCCTAATGGAAATATTTGCAAATTTTTCTTGCAGCCAAGTCTATTTAGACTTAAACTGCTTGTTCGAATAACATTTGCCGAAAGAACCACGCTCTTTCTTCCGGCGATATACATCACTCAAATAATCTCAGAGTGTGGTTTTTCATAGTGCCGCTTCACAAGCTTTCAAGACGTGAATTAGACAATATTGCTGCTTATCTTGGCAAGAGTCTTTGCCTCTTATGGCATAAAAGCCTTAATCAGTTTTGAGTGTCACAATCTTTAACTAAATGGTTTGGGTTTGAGTTAAGAAGTGGTGCTATTAGAAGAATGGTCTAGTATGTAAGTTTTTTAATCATCTATTGCATTATACGCAAAAGGTTTAAGGAGGCATATTTTTTGAATCAAACATTAATAATTGTGAAACCGCACGCAGTCCAAAGAGGCTTGACCGGGGAATTCCTCGCAAGGTTTGAACGAATGGGACTTAAGATAAAAGCTATTCAGGTAGTGAACAAGCCCGCAGATTTTTGGCGCAGTTTTTATCCTTCTGAAGAATCCTGGTATCAAAATGCAGGGTCGAAAACTCTCGAAAATTGCGAACGCAATGGAATTGATGTGAAGGAGCGGCTAGGAACAAATGAGGCCAGTGCAATAGGTCGCATGGTAAAAGAATGGTTAGTCGACAACATGAGTTCGGCTGAATCCGTTGCGGTTGTATTAGCAGGGAATGAAGCATTACAAAAGGTTCGTATTGCTTGTGGGAAAACACTTCCAAATATTGCAGTCCCTGGCACCATTCGCTTCGATTACTCAACAGATTCCCCGACATTGGCAAATGATGAAAAGAGACCTGTTTATAATCTTATTCACGCCTCTGATCCAGAGGAAGAACGCGAAGGCATAACGGCTGTAGACTACGAAATAAAAATGTTCTTTCCAGAATTAAAATAAGCCCTAAACCATCTATCTAGTAGCAAGGTATTCGCACCTAAGCCTATACTTTGGCTATTAGTTTTTTTGTATAATACATAAAATGAAAAACCTCACGGTCGCATTGATTGGTGGAGCATCCGGTGTTGGAAAAACAACTTTACTAGATGCAGTTGGTTTATCTCAATTCAGTACTGGAACGTTTTTTAAGCAAAGAATGTCTCTGGGTAGTCGGGATGATGTCAGAAAAGGTGACTGGTCGCAGTATGAAAGTGAAGTTGCTGAAGATATTGCTGCATCCATTCTTCAAGTTTTCAACCAAAATCAATCTGCGATAATTGACACTCACTTTGCCGCTAAAGTTAATGGCAAAAATTATAGGATTGGCTTAAAACGCTCTTTACTATTTGAGATAGCAAAACGCTGCTTTGAGTATGGTGACAATACTTGTAGGAGTATTTACATATACGTCATTTTAGTGGACTGTGACCCATATTCATTGATGGATAGGCGTCGTTTAGATAAAAGGCGGGATAGAGAATTAATACCTTCCGACTGCGTAAATACACTACGACAAAATCGAGGCTTCTCGTCACAGTATCTCACTGAAATGATTCGGGCACACAATAAAAAACAATGGGAGATGAATCACAAAGTTAGATATTTTGTTGTTGAAAACAAAGACCTGAGTACTGCTCAAAATCAGGTTATTAATCTCTTACAACAAACCCCGGAGTAAATAATTATGCCACCATTTCACTGGACAAGTAATGTTGAGGATGCAAAGCAAGAGCAGCGAACTATAAAAGAGTTATTAAGTTTAGAAACTGGGCTTCCCCCATCACTATCATTTAATACCGGATTAGCAATTGGCTGTTCGTATGAAGAAAATACGGGTCGGGCTTTTGCTGTTGGGGTCTTTTTTGACGAGACAGGAAGCTATTCAACGGATAAAAGAGAGCTTACAGCAGATGCTGAGGTAGATTTTCCTTATACACCAGGTCTTTTGGCATTTCGTGTAGGTCCTGCTATTTGCCGACTTCTTGACCAGGTATCGGAACAAGTAGATGTACTCTTATTTGATGGGCAAGGAATTGCGCATAAACGCGGCTTAGGGTTGGCTTCTCATATTGGAATTCTGTACAACAAGCCTAGTATCGGAGTAACAAGACATCATCTATTCGGTAATTTCTCGCATCCACCAACAGGAAAGCTTAGCAGCACTCCTATTACACATCCGCAAACTCACCGCACCATTGGGTACGCATTATGTCTTGGTGATAATTGTGAACCTTGCTTTGTTTCAGCGGGGCATCGAATTTCAGTTAAAGATTCTCTGTCATTCGTTTGTAAAATAGCAGGAGAAGGATGTTTCCCTCGCCCCTTAAATCGAGCGCACACAATTGCTAATGCAACAGCGAGAAAATTTTATGAGTCTCGGCGAAATTAACAAATAACGAAAGAGTGTTATGCAAAATCTAGAAAAAGTACTCACTGTAGTAACAGGAAATAAAAGTAAGGCTGCTGAGATTGCTGCCATTACAGGCTGGCAAGTGGAAGCCACATATTTAGATATTCTTGAAGTACAGTCTCTTGATGTGCAAGAAGTGGCGAAGGAAAAAGCTCTTGCAGCATATAGAGAAATCAAACGACCAGTTGTGGTAGACGATACAGGAATGTCAATTAGTGCGCTTAATGGTCTCCCCGGAGCATTAGTTTCTTGGTTTCTCGACCAAGTCGGTCCATCTGGGATACTCAAAATGATTGCTGGGTGCGAGGATAGAAAAGCCTCAGTCTCAACCTGCATTGGCTACGCGGATGAAAATGGTACTCAAGTGTTTGTTGGAACAATCAGTGGGAACTTAGCTTTTGAAGAAAAGGGAACAAATGGGTTTGGCTATGACCCAATCTTTGTGCCAGAGGGAGAGACTCGCACATATGCACAAATGACATCTGAAGAGAAAAACTCTCACTCAATGCGCAAATTGGCACTTGTGCAGTTAAAAGAATTTCTTGCTGGGCTGCAATAAATAAATAGGAGATTTATGGAATATCAAAGTTTGGAAGCAAAGTTTTATGAAACAAGAGAATTGGATCGTCGTGATGCGGCTGAAATAGCATATGTTCTTGCTTCCCTTCACCTAAGAGAAGGAAATATAGAAAAAGCATCTGTCTTTGGCAAAGAGTGTATATGGCTGTTTGACCAATGCCGCATGGAAACAATAGAAGATTGCGCTGCACGATTTGTAACATTAGAAGGAATTGCTTTACCGAGTCTCATTCATCAGGATGTTGTTAGAGATCGCCTTAAAGAACTTAAGCTTTAGGTTTGAGTTTTATAATATTTTCCTATGATCTCAACAATTGTAGAGTTCCCGTCATTTATTCAGCGGAATCTCAATGATTTAGTTATAAATCGTTAATAGTAATTCGTTCAAAGTAGTAAACACGCGCTTTGCCAAATCTTCTTCATCTTCCTTCATCTTCACTTTCAGCACTCCGTTCGGAGTAAATTTCGCGTTCGTATTTTCGGCGAGTAATTTCATCAAACTCTCAGGGTTAATCCGTGATTTTTCGCTGAAGCGAATGGCTAAACTATCAGCGATTCGGTCAATGGAAAGAATGCCCAGGTTTTCTGATTCGCGGCGTGTGCGAGAGTATAAAAATAAATTCTCGACAGATTCCGGCAGCCGTCCGTAGCGGTCGGCGATTTCGTCTTTGATGCGAGCGAGTTCTTCATCGGTGCGTGATGATGCAATGCGTTTGTAAGTGCGCAGGCGTTGGCTCATATCGGAAATGTATTCGTCGGGGATGCGCGTATCAACTCCCAAATTTAATTGCGTCGTGATTTCTTCGACGATGTCTTCGCCGCGCAATTCGCTGACGGTGCGTTCGAGCATCTGGCAATACAAATCAAATCCAATCGTATCAATGTGGCCTGATTGTTGACCGCCTAATAAATTGCCGCCGCCGCGCAGTTCCAAATCCAAAGCTGCGATGCGGAAGCCTGCGCCTAAATCTGAAAATTCACGGATAGCCGCCAAACGTTTTTTCGCAATCGGAGTCAGCGCCTGTTCGCCCGGAATCAATAAATATGCGTAGGCGCGACGGTTTGACCGCCCTACTCTTCCACGCAATTGATACAACTGCGACAATCCGTAAGCATCGGCGCGATTGATAATTATTGTATTCGCATTCGGAATATCTATGCCGTTTTCGATGATCGTAGTCGCCACCAGCACATCAAATTTATGTGCGACGAAATCCAACACGGCTTCTTCCATTTCTTTTTCGCCCATTTGCCCGTGCGCTACAACGATGCGAGCCTGCGGCACGATGCGCTTAATCAAAGCTGCAATTTCGGTGATGGATTCGACGCGATTGTGAACGAAAAATACCTGCCCTTCGCGTTGCAATTCCTGTTCAATCGCGGCGCGAATGACGGTTTCAGAAAATGCTACGACGTTGGTTTGAATCGCCAGGCGATCACGCGGCGGCGTTTCAATCACCGACATATCGCGCAATCCCATCAACGACATATTCAACGTTCGCGGAATTGGAGTCGCACTCATCGTCAGCACGTCCACCCGCTTTTTCATTTGCTTGAGTCGTTCTTTATGCGCGACGCCGAAGCGTTGTTCTTCGTCCACGATCACGAGCGCGAGGTCTTTGAAAATTAGGTCGCGTGAAAGAATTCGATGCGTCCCCACGACCACATCCGTAGAACCTTTTTCGAGGGCGACGAGGACTTCTTTTTGTTCTTTCGGAGAACGAAAACGCGAGAGCAATTCTATCGTGACGGGAAACGCAGCGAAGCGTGATTTGAAGGTTTGAAAATGCTGGTATGCCAAAACCGTTGTCGGAGCCAGCAACGCAACCTGCCTGCCGTCCATCACCGCCTTGAAAGCTGCCCGCATGGCGACTTCGGTTTTGCCGTAGCCGACATCGCCGCACAGCAAACGATCCATCGGCGTCTCGCCTTCCATATCTTTTTTTGTATCGGCCACGGCGGTCACTTGATCGGGCGTCAACTCATAGGGGAATGATGCCTCGAATTCTTCCTGCCAGTGCGAATCGGTGCTGAACGGTTTGCGCTGCGCTAATTTTCGTTCGGCATAAAGCTTCAATAATTCTTCCGCCATGTCGCGCATGGCGCGTTTGGCTTTGGCTTTCGTCTTTGCCCAGGCGATGCCGCCGAGCTTGTCTAATTTTGGTTCGGTGCTTTCTCCGCTCGAAAATTTCTGGACTAAATCAAGTCGCTCAACCGGCACATAAAGTTTTGTTCCCTCGGCGTAAGTCAGCAGCATGAATTCGCGGTGCTTGGGCTTGGCTTCTGTATTGGCACCAATTGCACGCGCATAATTTTCCGCCGCAGTTGTCGCTCCGCCCGAAGCGTCGAGTTGAAATAATCCCTGAAATTGTGCGATGCCGTGGTCAATATGGACGACATAATCCCCAATTTTTAAATCACGAAAATCTGAAAGGAAAGCCGCAGCATTCGAGCGCGTAGCCTTGGTTTTATTGGTGCGCCGCTCAACGTGAATCGCTTCGTCAAAGATGTCGCGTTCGATGTAAAATGTCAGACCGAATTGAGGGATGGAAAATCCTACCGACAAGTCGCCGATTAACGAGTGCAGTGGGAAGTTATGAGTTATGAGTGCTGAGTGCTGAGTATTTTTCAACTCAGCACTCAGCACCTGGTACTCGGCACTCTTTAAGTTGACTTCGTATTCGTTAAGGACTTCGCGGATACGATCCGCTACTCCGGTGCTTGGCAAAACAAAAATTGTTTGATCGGTTTGCTGTTTTAATTCATCCGCCAGATCACTGACTTTGCCGTGCCATTTTCGGACGGCGCGGGAAATGATCTGTGTCTCTGAAATATTGGATTCGGGCGGGAACAAAAAAAGTGGTCCGACTGCACGTTCGCGGGTGAATGCTTCGTGGGCGGATTCGCTCAAAATTGCATTTGCGCCAACATCTTCGGTGCTGAGTTCTTCTTCAAAACTTAACGCCGCGCTTCCCAACAATCGAAGGTCTACACGCTGAAGCGATTTTATTTTTTCTCGTAATTCATCCGTTGTAATAAATAATTTTTCCGGCAACAATCCAATATCATCCGCCGCTTCCGTACGATCAAAGCCGCGTAGCAATTCTTCCTGAATCGTCTTGATTTGTTTTTCAATTTCAGAAGGTTCATCAATCACCAAAATCGTATCGCGCAAATAATCAAACACTGAAGCGGTCAGCGGCTTCACCAATGGCAACAAAAATTCCCAGCCTTGAAACGACTCACCATCGTCGGCATACACCAAACGATCCCGCAAGGCTCGATCATATTTTTCATCGTGCCAATGCTCACGCGCAATGTTTGCCCAATCTTTGAAATCCTGCGCCGAAGACCTTTCATCGCGCATCGGCGCAATCATGGCTTCTTCGATGGTTCGCAAGGAACGCTGTGTTTCAGGATCGAATTCACGAATGGAGTCTATTTCATCGCCGAAAAATTCGACGCGAATTGGATGCAGTGCTTCATCGCTTTCGTCTATTCCCCGGCTCGGAGAATAAAAATCCAGAATGCCACCACGCGAAGAATATTCGCCGATATTGCCAACCGGATCAGCACGCACATACCCAATCGTATGCAAATGATTGAGCAAATCTTCAAGCGGCAATTCTTCGCCGATGCGCAAAGTCACTCCGGCCTGTTTTGTCTCCTGCGGCGGAACAAATCTTTGCAGCAACGAACGCGCCGTCAACATCACAATATCGCCTGCACCTGAAGCCAGACGCCACAAGGCTAATGCTCTTCGTTCAAGTAATTCCGCGTGCGGAGAGACTCCGCTGTAAGGATCACTTTCAGAAGCCGGCAACGTGAAAACCTGCTCTTCGCATTCGTTGCGATTATTAATGGAGTTATAGAAAAATTTCAGATCGCGTTCTAAATCTTCCAAATCACGATTGCGAAGGCTGAGAAATGCGAACCGCTTTCCTGTGGCTTTTTGTAGTGAGGCAATGACTAATGCTTTCGCGCCATTGCCGAGTCCGGCAATGCTGACGACGCGCTTGCCTGAGCGAATAGCTGCAATAAGATTTTGAATTTCGATTGATTCTAAGTTATTCACAATGCAATTTTTTTATGTAGTCTGTACGAATGCTTCGACTGGAGCGCGAGCGTCTCGCTTGCCTCGTTTGTCAGCGAAGCGAAGCAAACGAATCTCACGCCAGAAATTAATTGTCAATCACACGCTCTCCTCGCCACGCCTGCGCGAGCGGCGTTTCACGCGCTCGCGGCAAGCGAGACGCTTGCGCTCCAGTCCTAGCTTTTCAATATGCGCGCAATAATTTCTGTAGTAGAAACTCCCTCCACAAATGGCAAGCTCATCACCTTCCCTCCTGCCGCTTCAACCTCTTCGCGTCCAATGATTTCTGTTACTCCCCAGTCGCCGCCTTTGACTAAAATGTCGGGCAACAACGCAGCTATCGTTTCACGCGGAGAAATGTCATCGAAGATCATTACATAGTCTACGCAGGCGAGCGCAGCCATCACTTCGGCGCGTTCATTTTCTTTGAGAATGGGGCGGGAGTCGCCTTTGAGAATTTTTACGGCGCGGTCGCTGTTGAGGGCTACGATGAGCGCATCGCCGAGGTCTCGCGCCATTTGCATGTAGCGCACGTGACCGGGATGCAGCAGGTCAAAACATCCGTTCGTGAAGACTACGGTTTTATTTTGTGCGCGCAGTTTTTCGCGCTCTGATGTGAGTTGGTCGAGAGAAATGACTTTGCCCATAAAGGGCGATATTAGTTGATTGCGGTTGCGTCGTACAAGCCAGCCGGGTTTATCGTAAACAAACCAAAGCGAAGATTGCTAAAAGTCCGAGATTAATTCCGACTAGAAAGATGGTCAGGATTGCTTCTTCTTTTTTCTGTTGTTCTTTGCTGATTCCAAACATTGCGAACTCCAATCGTAAAGGGAACTTGTTTGGGAGTTTTGCAAAGCGTGTGCCAGTTTAGAAAAATTGATTTTATTTAGAAAACTAGCAGTAATTTGTTTTTATGTGAGTCAAGCTGCGCACCAATTAGGCAGTGGATTCACACCTTTTGGTGTAATTATTCTTCGGGTGCGCGATAACCGGGTTTCGTCTTTGCGGTTAATCCAGGCTTTTTCATTTCAATTTTTATCGTGCGCCATTTTCCATCGTGCTTTTCGTTGGTTGGGTAGTAGCCGATGGAATATTGCGTGCGCAGCTCCGCTGCAATCTGTGAATAGGCGGGTTCAAGTTCAGCCAGCCGCTTACACGGATAAACTTTGCCTCCGGTTTGTGACGCCATCTCTCTTAATTCTTTTCTGGCGGATTCGTACAGACGACGATTAATCTGCATTCGTTCCAGTTTTGATAACTCGCAGTGGTCGTCGTAGCGCGCATCGTCCAAACCTTCGGCGTATTCATTCAAATATTTTTTGAGCTGCTTTCTGGAGAAATGAAAACTTTTTTCGTCGTCACAGTTGCGCAGCATTCCGGCTTCGGTCGTGGCTTCGGTGTTCACTTCAAGAAAATATGTGGTGACTTTTGCGCGTTCGATCTCTGGGAGGATTTCATCAAAAGTTGCTGCGCCGACGGAGTCTACGCCATCGGTTAAGACGATCACAGCTTTGCGCCCTGAAGCCTTGCTGAGGACTTCATCAAGCGTGATTTGCAATGCATCGTAGAATGAAGTCCCCGTTCCCGGTTGCAGGAAATCTATCGCACTTTCGATTTTTTCACGATCTGAAGTCAGCCCTTCCATCACGGTGACTCTTTGGTTTAGCTCGACAACCGCGATTCTGTCCTGCGGACGCAGCTCATTCAAAAAACGCCTGGCAGCTTTTTTCATTAAGTCCACTTCAGCTCTGGCACTGCCTGATGTATCTACCATGAGTACTAAATTAAATGGGCTTTCAGTGGAAGCAAAATTTTCAACTTTTTGTTTCACGCCATCTTCGTAAACCGTAAAATCCTGCGCGGTAAGTCCTGCAATATTTTTGGACGAAGTTTTACTATTAATATTTACTTCAATCGAAACTAAACTGGTATCCAGTTTCAGGACTTCAGGTTCCTGCTTATTATCCTGAGCTTGTAAATTCAGTAATGCCGTAAGCATTATTGAAATCGTTAGTAAATATTGCAGCGTTATTTTCATTCCAGAAAATCCTGTGGAATCTTGAGGCAGTTCATTATACCGCATCGCCTATTTTCAGGTATGAATGTTATAGTTTTTCCCTGATGAATCCAGTAATTATTCAGCAACGCGCGCTTGACGATTTGGCGAAATACAGAGAAGGTCTGAGTCAGTTTTCTCTGTCTGAAGTTATTTCTTTTGCCAACCGCGCTGTCACTGTTTTTTTTGAATATCACTCGTTAACTAGCCTTCCACTTCGTGAAGCTATTGAGCTTTTATGTGAGATAAATTCTCATCCTGATCCTGCTTTTTCTAAGTCCGGGTTAGATGCGTTATTTCCCAACTTGATCGAGAAGCTTAATGATTCTTTTGATCCAGCTTTGTGTGAAATTTATGATCGTGTTTTTGCTCAAGTCATTTCCTTTTGTCGGCGTTTGCCTGCAATGAAAGTCTTTGACGAAACATTATGTGACTTCAATTTACCTGACGAAGAATCTTTGTTGACTCGCAAAAGAAATCTTGTCAGCAATGCCCACTTACTTTCTAACGAGCTGCCGCTCAAGAAGATTCTTTTTTTATCGCGCGTCACCATCGGAGCTGATGTTGCTATCACTTCTGTCTTGATAGCTCATCTGAAAAAAGTTTTCCCTGACGCTGAATTAGTTTTTCTCGGCTCCAATAAATTACGCGAGTTGTATGGCGGAGACCAACGAATTCGTATACGTGAGATTAGTTACGGGCGCGGAGCCACATTAAATTCCCGTTTATTAAGCTGGTTGAATGTTGTTAATGTTGTGAATGAAGAACTTATCGGACTTGATGCAGATCAGTTTTGTGTTTTTGATCCTGACTCACGCTTGTTGCAACTTGGTTTGCTTCCAATCTGCAAGAACGATGCTAATTATTTTTTCTTTGAAAGCCGAAGTTTTCAAAGTGATGGACATTTCTCACTTGGTCAGCTTTCTTCCGTTTGGGTGAATGAAATTTGTGAATCTCTCCCGCGTAGTTTTCCTTTTCTGGCTCTTCCTGAGCCTCACATTTCAATCGGAAAATTCATCACTTCTCCACTTAATCGCCCGGTAATTTCTCTGAGCTTTGGGGTTGGTGGAAATGAAGCGAAGCGAGTCAGTTTTGATTTTGAAGTTGACTTGATACGCGCACTTCTAAAATCTTATACGGTTATTATTGATTCGGGGTTTTCATCCTCCGAGCTTTCCCAATCTCACGAGCTGGAATCCACTTTTCGCTCAGAAGGAATTCAAATTCTTAGGTTGTCAGAGGATTCTTACTTTCAGTTTTCAGCTCAAGATTTACAGGATCAGCAAATTATTTTTTGGGAGGGAGGCATTGGTTCATTTGCTGCGCTCATTTCCTGTTCAGATCAATATGTCGGATATGATTCTTCGGGTCAGCATATTGCGGCTGCACTTGGCATTCCGGTGCTTACTATATTTTCTGACTCAAGTTCTGCTCTATTCGCTCAGCGCTGGCAACCGACCAGTATATCAAAAATTGTCTCTGTTTTTATTTCGCCTGACCAATTATCTTTGCAACCTATTCCCCACATCGTTTCTACAATGTTATCTAATCTGTTACTTTAACCTGTTTAGTAAGGTTAATACTTTTTGATGGCTGTGGAAATACTTGTGGAAAACTATTATCTGATTAGTTTTTGTGCTTATAAAACCAAAAGCGGCAATAGTTTGCCGCTTTTGCTTATTTCTATCAAGCTGTTTAAAATAAGTTCAGCTAATCGTTTAATTCTGTTCTGGGGGAATTTTCCCGACCCGTCATGTGGCACTTCCCATCAAAGAGCGCACCGTGTTCAATAATTAGAGCTGCCGTGTAAACATCCCCGTAAATTTTTCCAGTTGGATGAATCTCGACTTTATTTTTTGCCGTAACCGGTCCTTCAATTGTCCCGCTGACTGAGACTGTTCCTACTTCAATTGAGGCTTTAATAATTCCTCTTTCGCCAACTAGCA
The DNA here is from genome assembly GCA_043783625.1 of Blastocatellia bacterium. Lineage (GTDB taxonomy): Bacteria > Acidobacteriota > Blastocatellia > RBC074 > RBC074 > JAFDVL01. The sequence goes on from JAYVZE010000151.1 coordinate 36,678, forward strand.
AGGTCCCTGATTCAGAAATTATTTTTCCAGAAACTGTTCCATCAACTCGGAGCATATCTCTAAATGTCAGCTCTCCGTTGATTTCAGTTCCCTCTCCTAAAAATCCTCTCAGATCACTTGGAGGTGCTTCGGTTGAAGAGATATTTGAGGTTGAAGAAGATTTACCAAATTTCATCGTTTTGTCCTTTGTAATAGTTGCTTTGGATATTTACAGTTCGCTACTTAATTCCTGGCTGTTGATGTCTGTTCTTCTCATCAAGATCGAATAGATTCGATCCAGCTCATTTGCCGAACTGAAGTCTATGCTTATTTTTCCGCCTTTAGAGCTGATTTGGATTTTTACCTGGGTTCCCAGAAATCTTTTTAACTTTAACTCCGCTGCGCGAATGTTAGCATCATTCTTAGTAGCAGTCGAATTAGTTTCCTCTCCTGATTTGGAAATGGATTTTTGCTGAACAGCGCGTTCTGTCTCGCGGACAGACATCTTTTTATCAATAATCTCTTGCGCTAGTTTAGCCTGTAATTCCTGGGATTCCAGCCCTAGGATCGCCCTTGCATGTCCCATTGAAATCTTTTCAGTCTCGACCATTTTCTGAACATTTTCTGGCAGCTTTAAGAGGCGGACATAATTGGCTACGGAGGAGCGATCTTTTCCCACTCTTTTGGCAACCTCTTCCTGGGTTAAATCCAACGTTGTAACTAATCTTTGATAGGCTAACGCTTCTTCGATAGGGTTTAATTCCTGTCGTTGAATGTTTTCAATCAGCGCAACTTCCAGGATTTTATCATCTTCCATTTCTCTAATAATGGAGCTAATCCTTTGTAATCCAGCAACTTGCGAGGCTCTCCATCTTCTTTCCCCGGCAACTAGCTGATACCTTCCGTTGTCTTTTCGGCGCAATAGAATAGGTTGAACTAATCCATTTTCTTTAATGGACTGTGCCAGCTCCGCTAATTTTTCTTCTGTAAATGTCGTTCTTGGCTGGTGAGGATTTGGGTCTATGAGATCAATATCAATATCTCGCAGCTCTTCTTTTTTATTATCAGTCGTACCATAAGGGGCGGCATTGATATTATTCGGTGAGTCTGAGAGCAGCGCACTCAGTCCTCTACCTAATGCTTTTCTGGTCATTTTCCATCACCTCTTTCGCTAAATTAATATAGCTTTCGGCTCCTTTTGATTTTATATCGTAAAGGATGATCGGTTTTCCATAACTTGGTGCTTCCGCTAACCTGATATTTCTTGGGATCATCGTATTCAGCACTTGAGTCCCTAGAAAATCCCTTAAATCTGAGACAACTTGATTCGCCAGGTTGGTTCTCTCATCGTACATTGTTAACAAGAACCCTTGAATTGCCAGGTTTGGATTCAACCCACGGCGAATTCTGACCAATGTATCCCAAAGCTCTGTCACGCCTTCCAGTGCAAAATATTCACATTGAATTGGCACTAGGATTGAATCTGCAGCAGTTAAGGCATTCAATGTCAACAACCCTAAGCTTGGAGGACAATCAATCAAGATATAATCGTAATCATTTCTGACTTCTTCCAGTATTTCCTTGAGTTTGAATTCTCTGTTCTCAAAATCCACTAACTCAACCTCTGCACCTGCTAAATTCCTGTCAGATGGCACTACTTTGAGAAATTCCAGCTCAGTTCCTAATACTACATTACGAATAGGCTCATTGACGATCAGGCAGTGGTAAAGTCCCCGCTTAAATGATCCTTTTTTGATCCCACAACCACTGGTAGCGTTTCCCTGTGGATCAAGATCAATAAGGAGCGTCTTTTTTTCAGCGGCTGCTAATGATGCGCAAAGGTTAATAGCGGTAGTTGTTTTACCAACACCACCCTTTTGATTTGAAATTGCGATTATTTTACCCATATTCACCGACTTTTCTGGCTATTTAGTAACGAATTAGAAATTAACACAAGTTTTCAGTGATGGAAAGCCCTCCAGACTTGTTGCACGTGAAACATTAATGTAAATCCTGCCACAAAAGTAAAAACATGTTCTACTATTTCTTCTTAATTGTTTCACGTGCAACTAGAAATAGAAATTACCAGTCTATCAATTGATTTGGGGGTTTTATGGGAAGATATTTGACGATTTGAAGAAATGAGAAGCTTTTGAGTGTTGGCGAGAAGTTCCGAAGTTCCAAGTAGAAGTGTTAGATTGCTCTGATTAGTGCTGTCTAGAATTTTGGGCAACAAGTGCTTTAGATCATCTAATGCACGTGAGGTAACGCAAGTATTAATTAAAAAGGCCGGAAGGGATTCAAATCTCTCATTGAGAACCTTGACATTAGAAATTTTAAGTAAATGAACCGCTTCTTTTAAGAAGATAGATTTCTTTTTATTAGCTTCAATGAGGAAAATATGGGAATCGGGTCGAATAATAGCAATCGCGATTCCAGGAACTCCAAGCCCGGTTCCTATATCCCAAATCTCTTCAATAGATTCAGGGATAAAGGTTTCTGCGAAGATTGATTCAAGAATATGTTTTCGAGCAAAATCGACTGGTTCGATGATTGTGGTCAATGGAATAAACTCATTCCACTTTAGAACCGCTTGATAATACGCTTCATACTTCTGAATAATCGAAGGAGTAAGTAGTTTTGGGCTAAAAAGGCTGGATTTTGTCAACTCGGAAGTGAATTTAGCTAATTGATCTGGTTTCATGAAGCCTGAGCTTTCTGGCGTGACATTAGTTCCACGTGGATCGTTAGAATTGAGATAGCTGCCGGAGTAATGCCAGGAATTCGTGTTGCCTGACCAAGTGTCTGCGGTAGGATGCGATTCAGGCGCTCAATCATTTCATTTGAAAGACCGGAAATAGACGAATACTGAATCGTATTTGGAATGTTGCGATCTCCAACTTTTGCCATTCGAGCGGCAAAACTGTCCTGCGTAGAAAGATAACCTTCATATTTAATATCAGTAATCACAGAAGTGATTTCCTGTTCCGGTAGATTCAATATCTCTTGAGGTAAAAGTAGCGAAATTTGTTCGGTCAGGAGTTCAGGTCGCTTAGACAATTGACTCAGATGTACTGACTCGTTAAGTGTGACACCTGAGACTTCTGAAAAAGTAGGATAGCCTTCAGTTCGAATAGAAATGACAGTACGATTAAAATATTCTCGTATCTTATTCTTTCTATTGGCTTTAAGCCCAAATTCAAGGTGAGAATTCTGGTTTAGGAGACCGATGTTGTAGCCAATTTCGCTCAGGCGTTCGTCCGCGTTATCAATTCTTAAACGGAGTCGTTGTTCCGCACGAGACGTGAACATCCGGTACGGTTCGTCTACACCTTGCGTAATTAAATCGTCTACTAGAATTCCAATATAACCTTCGTTACGCTTAATAATGACTGGCTCTAGTTTGTGAGCAACGCGAGAAGCGTTAATTCCAGCAATAATTCCCTGTGCCGCAGCTTCTTCATATCCCGTAGTACCGTTAATTTGTCCGGCATTGAACAGTCCGCTGATTTTCTTGGTTTCAAGTGAAGGCAACAACTCTGTCGGGTCAACCATGTCGTACTCAATGGCATAACCCGGTCTTAAAATCTGCGCTTTTTCCAAACCAGGGATTTTCTTCACTAATTCGCGCTGAAGATCAGCCGGTAAGCTCGTAGAAAATCCATTCAAATAAACTTCGTATGTGTTGTAGCCTTCCGGCTCCAGAAATAATTGATGGCGATCTTTGTCGGGGAATTTTACGATTTTGTCTTCGATGGAAGGGCAATAGCGCGGCCCGATGCCTTGAATTTGACCACTGTATAAAGGTGAACGTGAAATATTATCACGGATCATCTGATGAACATTTTCATCGGTATAACCAATATAACAGGAAATTTGTTTTTGCGCTAAATGCTTGGTACTAAAGGAGAAAGGCGTTGGAGAAGCATCTCCGGGTTGTTCCTCAAAAGCAGAAAAATCAATCGAACGCCCGTCCAATCTTGGGGGGGTTCCGGTTTTGAGACGAGCAATTCTGAATCCTAAATCACGGAGATTTTCAGCGAGCTTAATAGAAGGTAATTCTCCAGAGCGTCCAGCCGAAAATCTTTTTTGACCGATATGAATCAAGCCGTTGAGAAAAGTTCCGGTCGTAACAACTACACAACGTGCGCCAAGCAAGCGCGAATCCATTAATTCCACACCGACAATTTCACCGTCTTCGATTAGTAGTTGTGTGACTTCGCCCTGCCGCAGCGCAAGATTTGGAATATTTTCCAGTTCCCTGCGCATTTCCTGACGATAAAGCGCACGATCCGCTTGAGCACGTGGAGCTTGGACTGCGGGGCCGCGACTTCGATTCAGCAAACGAAATTGAATTCCGGTAGCATCAATCACCCGCCCCATAATTCCGCCGAGCGCATCAATCTCGCGGACGAGATGACCTTTGGCAATCCCGCCAATCGCCGGATTGCACGACATCTGCGCAATCAGGTCAAGATTGAATGTGACCATCGCGGTTTTTGATCCCATCATCGAAGCCGCATGCGCAGCCTCACATCCGGCGTGACCTGCGCCAATCACAATCACATCAAATTTTTCGTCGAAATTGTACATCGCTCTCAACTCAATAAATAATTATTGAAAGCAGTTAGTTTGCACAAACAGGATGCTTATTGCAATTAATAAACGGAGTTATTGATTGATGTGAATATCTTGTTAATCTTCAGAAGGTTACTTTCCAATACAAAATGTCGAAAAAATTTGATTGATGATGTCGCCGATGAGGGTTTCTCCGGTAACTACGCCGAGGCTTTTCAGGGCTTCGTGTAAATTCACCAAAACAATTTCTTCTGTAAGTCCGGCGGTCAGATTTTGTTGTGCCTGACGCATCGCAGTTAAGGATTGTTCGAGTGCGAGGTAGTGGCGTTCATTGGTGACGATTCCGCCTTCGGTGAAAATCTGTGCGCCGGAAGTTAGGGCGGAGTGAATGCTTTCACGCAGTTCGTGAATTCCTTGTCCGGTCAGTGCCGAGACTTTGGCTACGGGTTTGTTGTTGATGATTTTTTGCGTTAGCTCATCACTCAATTCAAATCCTAAATCGCATTTATTGATGACCAGCAAATTGATGGGCAATTGCGAGAGAAACGTAATTTCGTCAGGCGAGGGAATTTGATTGGCTTCGATGATCGCGATGACGAAATCGGCGTCAGCGATGGCGGAGTTGGTTCGTTCGACTCCAAGTTTTTCTACAAAGTCATTAGTTTCCCGAATGCCTGCGGTATCAATTAATTCTACAGGAATTCCGTTAATCGAAAAAACTTCGGTGAGCGTGTCGCGTGTCGTGCCGGGGATGTGCGTGACGATGGCGCGGTCTTTTCCTAGCAGTGAATTAAAAACGGAAGATTTGCCGACATTCGGGCGACCGATCAACGCCAGTTTGATGCCTGAACGAATCAGTCGTCCCAAACGATAACTCGAAATTAATTGATTGATTGAAGCGATTAATTTATCAAGCTTGTGAATGAATCGTTCAATGTTGAGCGCGTCAAGATCGTCTTCGACAAACTCTACGGACGATTCAAAATGCACAATCATTTCGATCAGCTCATCTTTGATGGGCTTGATTTGCTTGGATAATTCGCCGCGTAGTTGGCGGGCGGCGATTTGTGCCTGATAGCTTGTTTGCGCGTGGATCAAATCATTGATGGCTTCGGCCTGCGCCAAATCCATCCGTTGATTCAAAAAGGCACGCATCGAAAATTCTCCTGGCTGCGCTAATTGCGCACCGCAGGAAATCAATAACTGAAGAACTTCAGACAAAACAACAGGTGAGCCGTGACAGGAAATTTCGATGATGTCTTCGCCGGTGAATGAATGCGGAGCTTTGAAATAAGAAATTAAAACATCATCAATTGTGAGTTTTGTTTCAGGATGAATCAGGTGATGAAATGAAACGTGATTCGGGGAAAAGGAGATTTTGGAGTGAAGTAATTTTTGGATGAGGTCGAGAGAATTTTTTCCGCTGAGACGAATGATTCCGATGCCGCCAAATCCAGGCGGAGTGGCAATGGCGACAATCGTGGAATCTTCATACAAGCTCATAAAAAAACAGGCGGCAAAGAACTTTTGACAGGATTGACAGGACTCACAAGATAATATTTTTATCCTGTCAATCTTGTGAATCCTGTCGAAGGGTTTGTTCGAGATTTTTGAGGGAAAGATTAAGCAGGCAAAATCTTCACGCGGCGCATTTGACCGTCGCCTTCGCTTTCGGTTCTGACTTCAGGAAATTCAAGAATCGCATTGTGGATGATGCGACGATCTTGCGCATTCATTGGATCGAAGACAAAAGCAATTTTAGAAGTAGCAACGCGATCAGCCGCTTTTTGCGCCATCAATTCTAATTCCAGCAGACGCGCTTCACGATAGCCGCTGGCATCGAAATCAATTTGCGCACCTTCAGCCACTTCATCGGCAAAGACGCGACGAGTGATATATTGCATGGCATCCAGCAATTCGGCGTTGTGTCCAAGCAATAAGGAAAGATCGAAGCCCTGGAATTCAACCAGAATACTTTCATCTTCCTCTTTGCTGACACTCGCTCGCAAATCAAGCGAAGAGTGATTAATCAGCTCTTCAACAAAATCTTGTACCTTGGAATTAAGTTCGTTATTCGTCTCAGTTGTCATAAAAATACCAACTCAGAATTTAGAGTCCACCAATTATTACTATGACTTTCTCCCCTTCAATGACGCTGCTAAATTTTTCACATCGGGATTTTGCACTGGCGGAGCCGGAGAAATTTTATTAATAATATATTGCTGCGTAATGCCCACGAGGTTTCCGCACATCCAGTAAAGAACCAATCCGGCTGGTGCATTAATGAAAAAATAACCCATAAACAAAGGCATAATGTATTGCATGCGCTTTTGAATCGGATCAGCTGTCGAAGGGGTTAACGCTTGTTGCACGATCATTGAGATCACGAAAACCACTGGTAGGATATACCAGGGATCTGGTGCTGCCAAATCATGAATCCATCCCATGAAGCTCGTATGCCGAATTTCGACCGCAGTGGTTAGCACCGCGTAGACCGCGTAAAAGAATGGCATCTGCAAAAGCAGTGGCAAACATCCCATCAACGGATTACCTTCGCGCATCAAGGCGACCTGCTCTTTTTGCAGCTCAACCATTTTCGGATCGTCTTTGCCGAGCTTCTTCATGCGCTCTTGCAAATCCTTCATCTTAGGTTGCATCGCCGCCGCTTTCTTCATCGAAATCGAACTGCGCCAACGAAGCGGGAAGAAGCACATATTGAGTGCGACGGTGAGGACGATAATTGCCCAGCCATAATTTTGTGTAAATCGGTAAATAAACTGAAGGATGTTCAGCATGTACCAGGCAATCGGCTTAACCACAATGGTGATCCAGTCCCAACCATAATTCACAACACGTTCAAGATTGACACGATCATCACCAAGTTTCAGCTCATCACTGACCCGGCGAAGCATCTTGATGTTTTTGGGGCCGGCGTAGATGTGATTAATCTGTCCATTCGTAATCTGCACAGCAGTCGAGACGTGATTGAGTTCGACCTCTTTACCGCTAACAACTTCTTTGCGCTTCGTGTTCATGACGCTGACAGCTTTGGCCGGAGTTGTCGGCATAATCGCCATCGCAAAATAATTATCGTCACTCGAAGCCCAGCGAACCTGCGTAGCATTGACGGGGGTAAACTCGACATTAGAAATGGATGATCCGGTGTGTCGTTCAATTCCGCCCGCAGCAGAAATTGTTGAGATAGATTCCTGTGAGTAATATCCGCCGTGAACCTTCACGTTCTGGTCGCCAAAACTGGGGCCGATGACCAGAAATGCTTCGATTGGTTGACCATTACGCTTCACATCTACCGTGCAATCGAAATCATAACCGAGGCTATTAAAGTTAAAGACTTTGGAGGCTTGAATCCCGTTCCCGCCGTCGTAAGTTAAGGTCACTGTTTTAGCTGAACCGGCGTTGATTTTAAGCTCAGATTCAGGTGTATCGGTGACGGTAAAACGAGCTTCGTTAAGTTGCTTTTCGAGATTTTTGTCCGAAGGAATTGATAAGCGGAGCGGCGCACCGAGGTCTTTACTTTTTTCCGGCGAAACTAATAACACTCCGGTTGGAGCGTCAATTGGTTTGCCTAACTTCCCTTCATCGTCCGGGAGGTGCGTCATGATTAGCTGATTGATGACCGCCCCCTGATTAGAAAGATTTCCCGTCCAGAAAGGTGTTTCAATTTTTATCTCACGAGCTTCAGCTTGTAGTGCCACGTTCGCAGACAGCGTAACCGATGAAGCAGGAGTCGCAGTAACAGCAGAAGGCGCAACGCTTGCACTTGGAGCAGGAACGTTTTGTACTATTTCAGTTTTCTTAGGCTGTGGGTAAAAACGACTAAATAAATATTGAGAGCCAAAGAGGATGATAGCGGAGAGAATGATAAAAATCGTGAGCCGTTGTTTTTCCATCAATAAAACTCATCTCAGAATCTCCGGGAGCGTGGGGGCTGCGGTTTCTGAATAAAATTACTGCACCGGATCATATCCACCGGAGCTGAAGGGATGACAGCGAAAAATGCGTCTGATTCCTAAGACCGAGCCTTTAATAAAACCATGTTTACTAATGGCTTCGGCGGCGTATTCTGAGCAAGTTGGTAAAAAGCGACAAGACGGAGGAAAAAGCGGCGAGATTATTAATTTGTATCCACGCAGGATGTAAACCGCTATCGTTTTCATTGTCCGCCGTAAAAATTAAACTGATTCCTTATCCAACGTTTGTCGAAAGCGTTGAATGAGTTGTACGAAAGCCGACTCAATATCTTTAAAATCAGCCGTCGCGGCGGATGGTCTGACGTTTAGAACGACATCAAATCCAACTCCGGTTAACAATGAAGGGTCACGGAATCGAAAAGCGTCCCGAAGCCTCCGACGACAACGGTTTCTCAGCACTGCGTTACCAATCTTACGCGTGGTAGTCAGACCCATTCGCTGATGTTCCGAATCCGTTTTAATCACAAAAGCAGAAAAGTACGGTGTACTGAATTTTCTGCCTTTGGCATAAACTGCTTTGAATTCACGGCTCGAAAGTAACCGATGATGTTGTTTCGGAATTTTCATCAGAACCATCAACTTCGGATACGAAAACCTGATTCAAACAGTTCTGGATTAATAATGGAACACAGTCAGACGAGTACGTCCTTTAGCACGACGACGTTTAATAACCAGGCGGCCTGCGCGCGTACTCATGCGTTCACGCCATCCATGTGTTTTTGCTCGTTTACGATTATTTGGTTGAAAAGTTCTTTTTGCCATGACAATTACTCCAGTAAACTCAAGTTAGAAACGCGAAAGACTATCAATCGTGTAGGTGGTTGTCAAGGAAAAGCGACTGGGAGTGCAAGCGTCTCGCTTGCCGTTTGTGCGCATTAGCGTCGCAAGCACAGTGGCGACGATATTCGCTGAAGAATAAGTAACCCTCTCGCCACGTCAGCGAGCGGCGTTTCACGCGCTCGCGGCAAGCAAGCTGCTTGCACCTCAGTTAGGATTGCCGCTCAATGATAAATTGCGCAATTTGTTCCAACCGCTCCGTCGCCAATCCGGTCTGCTGCGCTGCCGCGAGAGCTTCCGTATATAAAAGCCGGGCACGTTCACGCGCCGCTTCGATGCCGTATAAAGCCACGTAAGTTGCCTTCTGCACCGCCGCATCTTTCCCTGCCGTTTTTCCTAATTCTTCACTGGTTGCCGTAGCGTCTAAAACATCATCCGCTACCTGAAAAGCTAAACCGGATTTTTCGGCATATTCAGTAAGCAAGGAAAGTTGTTCAGGATTCGCTCCGCCGATGATGGCTCCGAGGCGAACGCAGCACCGGATCAACGCTCCGGTTTTCGCTTGATGAATCGCATCCAGTAATTCGGCATCGAAGGGCTTACCTTCACTTTGAATGTCGAGTACCTGACCACCAATTAAAGCTTTGACCGTACCCGCAGCCGTTGCCACTTCATTGATAACTCTCAATTTCCGTTTGGCTTCAAGACCTTCGATTTCAGAAAGCGTAATGAAAGCCTGTGTGAGTAACGCATCGCCCGCGAGGACAGCTATCGCATCACCATAAACTTTATGATTCGTCAGACGCCCGCGACGGTAATCATCATTATCCATTGAGGGCAGATCATCGTGAATCAGTGAATAGGTGTGAATCATCTCGACAGCACAGGCGGCAGGCAATAAAGATTTTTCATCTGCGCCAAATAATTCACCGGAGGCAATGACTAATGCCGGACGCAATCGCTTGCCACCAGCGAAAATGCTGTACCGCATCGCTTCATGAATCGTTTGTGGAACGAATTCAGCAGCAGGCAGGAGGCGATTCAGCCATTCATCAGTACGCGCAGATTGTTGTTGCAGATATTCAGTAATAGGAGATTTAGAAAGGGATGTCATCATCGAAGTTTACGGTAGTGTCAGAGTCAGGTTCTAATTTTGTTTGTGCCGGACGATTTGAATTTTTAGGAGCGGGGGAGTCTGAATCAGGATCGAACGGGACAGTTTTTAATTCTCCGCGTTCACGCATGAGCATTTCAACTTTGCGTTCTGCGTCGGCGAGATGTGCCTGACATTGACGCGCTAATCCGACTCCATCTTCAAAAATTTCCAATGCATGTTCTAAGGGGAGTTCGCCGGACTCAAGCTGTGAAACGATGCTTTCAAGCTTTGAGAGGGATTGCTCAAAGGATTGTGATTTTGCGTTAGCCATAAAATTATTTTACCGGTTCAATTACTTCGCAAATTGCCTCACCGTCTTCAAATCGAATAGCAACTTTTTGCCCGCGCTGCAAATTTGCGCCTCTTGAAATTAATTGTCCCGCTTCATTTCGCACCATAGTATATCCACGACCCAGCACTGACAACGGCGAAAGCATATCCAATTTACCGGAAGTCAGAGAAATTTGATGCTGGTTGCGTTCAAGTTTTGCCAGCATGAACCGCTGCAATTTCTGGCAGGAAACCTGAAGCCGGGTTTCGGCAACCACCAACGGCGCACGCCAGTCAGAGACATACAAATGACGATGCGCGGCTTCGACGCGAAGTTTGGCGTGATGCAAATTATTTTTCAAAGCCATCGCGCCACGCCGCTCTAGTTCGCGCACACGAGAGCTGAGCTTGATGATCTTGCCAATCGTTTCCGCAAAGCCCTGACTTTCGATTAAATCGCGTAGCTCGGAACGCCGCTGCAATAAATAATAATCCATCGCACGACCCATGTAGGAAAGCAAGCTATCAATCTGAGCGCGGAGTTCAAAGGCTTGCGCTCCAACCAACTCGGCTGCGACGGAAGGGGTTGGCGCACGTTTGTCAGCGACTAAATCCGCAATCGTAAAATCTGTTTCGTGACCCACGGCAGAAATAACAGGAATTTTTGAGGCGTGAATGGCACGCGCTACGATTTCTTCATTGAACGCCCACAAATCTTCCACGGAGCCGCCTCCACGTCCGACGATCATCACATCAATGCCAAATTTTACGTGGTTATCGCTAAGCAATTTTATCGCCGTCGCAATTTCAGCAGCGGCTCCCGTACCCTGAACTCTGACCGGAGCAATCAACACATCAATGCCGGGATTACGACGTTCTAAAACATGAAGCATATCCCGAATGACCGCACCCGCAGGCGAAGTCACAATCCCGATTTTGCGGGGAACCATCGGCAGCGGACGTTTACGCTCTTCATCAAATAACCCTTCTTCCTCAAGCTTGCGCGCCAATTGCTCAAATGCAAGCTGCAACGCACCAACTCCGACGGGTTCCATGGATTCGACATTGAGCTGATAATTCCCGCTTTTTTCCCAGACAGATAAACGCCCACGTACTTTAACTTCCAACCCGTTTTCAGGATCAAAGCGCAACAGGCGATTCCATTGCTTGAAATAAACGCCGCTGATTTGTGCGAGATCGTCTTTGAGCGTGAAGTACCAATGACCGGAAGGATATTTTTTGAAATTAGAAATTTCGCCCTGCACACACAAGTCACGAAATTCCGATTCGAGCGCAGATTTAATGTCGCTGGTGAGTTCGCTGACCGACAGCACCGGATTTTCGGCGAAGAGAGATTGCGTTAGATTTTGGCGGGTGCTTCGGGGCATTTTATTTTTACTTATGAATCGCGTTCAGGTAAATCAGGTGCAGAGCCAAAAGTCGCTTCAAAAAAACCAATCGGCCAACCATTTTCGTCAACGGCACTCACGTTAGTTTTTTTGTCTTCATTTTGATCGAGTGGAAAAATGATTACTTCTACACGGCGATCACGTAACTCGGGTGGAATGATTATTGTCCCCGGAATTCGTTCGTAAATTTGGCGGATTGCGTCCATTCTTTCTCCATTAAAAATGCGTAATCAAAAATTGCTCAACAAAGGCAGTCAGGCTGCTCACATCTGGTGCTGATATTTTGCTCCAATCTGCGTGCATAGCGCAATTCCGAATTTTTACCATTGCGGCAAGTGAGTTCTTGAGTGTTCCACCTACCAAGCCTTGTGATTTCAATGTATTGACGATCTCAGTTAAATCTTTGTCATCTATGTTAAGCCCTTGTTTTTCTGCATATCGCTTGAGTGTATCTTCGAGCGCAGCAGAAGCTAGAACAGCGGCTACATCTTTATTGCCTTCTTGCAATGCACGTTTAGCTAACTCCAAAAAATCTTGAAATATTTCGCCAGAAATAGCAGTTTTTAAATCGAGAGCAAAACCAAGCGAGTAGTCATCAAAAGCAGCTTTCATTATCCCAACTAATGGATCTAAATAAAGATTATATGAATGCACTTTTATGTGAGCATTAAAATTCGTGTAATAATCACTTTCTTGCCCAAAAGCGAGTTTAAGTATATGAAGACAACTGTTTCCCCATTGAGCAGCTATCTTTACACTAACCTCTTCTTGGTTATAGTCATAGTGATGACTCTGATGATGAGTTGTTCTTTTTTCTGGAGAATTCTCACTTAACTCCTTTAGTCTGTCATGAATTTTTTGGTCAACTTTCATAATTATTTCAACTTCGCTCCATTCGGAATATCTTCCAAAAATCCCGCCAGTACAGGTTTTCCTTCATCACCCATCGAAGCTGCCAGGATCATGCCTTGGGATTCAAAGCCGCGTAATTTACGTGGAGCTAAATTTGCCACGACGATGACTTTGCGTCCGATTAATTTTTCGGCTTCGTAATATTGGGCGATGCCGGCGAGGACTTGGCGCGGTTCGGCTTCGCCTAAATCAATGGTGAAGCGTAATAATTTATCGGCTTTCGGCACGGGTTCGGCGGTCAGGATTTGTCCGACGCGGAGTTCGACTTTGAGGAAATCTTCGATGCCGATGTAGGCGATTCCTTCTGGTGCGGCAGGCGCAGCAGGTGTTGCTGGAGCCGCTACTGGCGCGGGTGCATCAGGTGTTTCAGTTTTTGTTTCTTGGGCGCGAGTTTCCTGACTCGCCGCTTCTTCTTGTTTGATTTCGCTCATAACTTTCTTTTTATCCAATCTGGGGAAGACTCCTTCAATTTCACCAATGTGTGTACCGGATTTCAGCGGCGCAAGTGCGTTCGGTGCGATGTCTGCTACGTTTCCTACTTCGCCTAATTGCTGCCAAATGGATTGTGTAGCGGTGGGCAAGACGGGCGCGAGCAACACAATAAAATTTCTCAAAGCATCTACCGAAGTATTAAGCACGAGTGCTAATTCAGCGCGGCGCGTTTCGTCTTTGGCGATGTCCCAGGGTTTCGCGTCGGAAATAAATTTGTCTACGACGGCGATGGCTTGCCACACGGCTTCGAGGCCGCGCGAAAAATTGTCTTCATCAAATTCTTTATCGAATTGTTCGATAGCAGTTGTTACTGCGGATTTCACTTCAGCAGCTCGGGATTGTAATTCAGTATTCGCAGTTGGCGTTACCACTGGAATTTCACCTTCGAAGAAATTGCGAATCATCGTCAAAGTACGATTCGATAAATTTCCTAAACCACTCGCCAAATCAGCGGTCACGCGATCGAGCAACGCTTCATAAGTAAAATCACCATCGTTGCCAAAGCTCATTTCGCGCAAACAAAAATAGCGCACAGCGTCCGGCTGAAAATGTTTTGCCAGGACGCTTAAATCAATGACGTTGCCATCTGTTTTGGACATCTTGCGTCCGCCTGACAACCACATTCCGTGTGCGAAACACGTCTGCGCAGGTTCAATGCCCGCAGCCAACAAAAATGCAGGCCAATACACCGTATGAAAACGTAGAATATCTTTACCTACGAGCTGCAAATTTGCAGGCCAGTATTTATGAAAATTCGCATCGCCGTCTGCTTTGCCATAACCCATCGCCGTGATGTAATTTGACAGCGCATCAAACCACACATACATCGTATGTTCAGGATCATCAGGCACAGGAATGCCCCATTTCACAGATGTGCGGCTAACCGATAAATCTCTGAGACCACCGCTGACAAAGCTGATGACTTCATTACGACGAACTTCGGGACGAATGAAGTTTGGATTTTTTTCGTAGTACTCAAGCAAGCGATCTTGAAACACGGACAGCTTGAAAAAATAGCTTTCTTCTTTCTTAATAAAATCCAGAGGGGTAACGGTATGCGTAGGGCAAACTAAAACGCCGTCGTTATTTTTGACAGCTTCGCTCTCATTATAAAATTCGTTACAGCTTCCGCAATACCAGCCTTCATAACTGCCTTTGTAAATGTATCCGTTATCGCGCACGCGCCGCCACAATTCAGCTACACCTTGTTTGTGATGTTCGTCGGTTGTACGAATCCATTGATTATTGCTGAAATTGTAATCAGCGAACGCGGTTTGGAATTCATTGACGATGTTGTCTACGTGCTGTTGGACGGGCAGTCCGGCTTTTTCTGCGGCTCGTTCGATGTTGATGCCGTGTTCATCTGTGCCGGTCAGAAAATATGTGTCAAAGCCGCGCTGACGTTTATAACGCGCCACAGTGTCAGCAATGATCGTCGTGTACAGATGCCCCAAATGCGGGTGCGAATTGACGTAATAAATAGGTGTCGTAACGTAAAAAGTCTTGCTCAT
The DNA here is from genome assembly GCA_043783625.1 of Blastocatellia bacterium. GTDB lineage: Bacteria > Acidobacteriota > Blastocatellia > RBC074 > RBC074 > JAFDVL01. The sequence continues at coordinate 51,754 of JAYVZE010000151.1, forward strand.
AATAGTCAAAAATACAGGTGCAAAGTAAAGAGGCTATTCTTTCACGGCGACTGATAAAGCTCAAGTCGCAAATTTTGCGCTCCAGTTCTTTCCGGCTTCCACCATTTCAGGTAAATTACCAAACCTATGACAACTGCTCCTGAACGCCGTCGTGCGATTATTTATCTGATTATTGCTGCCTTACTTTTCAGCACGGGTGGATTGCTGATTAAGTTGATTCAATTGCCTGCGCTGGCTGTCGCTGGAGGACGCAGCGCGATTGCAGCTATTGTTATTTTACTGTTTATTCGTCGCCCGAAATTCACGTGGTCGGCAACACAAATCGGATGCGCCATTGCCTATTGCGGGACGGTAATATTTTTTGTGTTGGCTAATAAAAATACAACGGCGGCGAATGCGATTTTATTGCAATACACGGCTCCGGTTTACATTGCATTATTGAGCTATTGGATTTTGAAAGAGCGGACAACCTTGCTGGATTGGCTGACTATCGTTTTAGTTTTAGGTGGGATGTTACTGTTTTTATTGGATGGCTTGAGCGCGGGGAATTGGATCGGAAACATTTATGCATTAATTAGTGCGGTGGCGTATGCGCTGCTGGCGCTGCTGCTGCGCAAGCAAAAAGACGAATCTCCATTTGAATCCGTTTTACTCGGAAATATTTTGACTGCGGTGATCGGATTACCTGCGTTCTTCGGTCAGGTTCCGAATGCCAATAGCGTGATCGGATTATTATTACTTGGAATTTTTCAGCTTGGATTGGCGTACGTTTTATTTACCAAAGCTACGAAGTTTGTCAGTGCGCTGGAGGTTTCATTGATTACTGTGATTGAACCAATTTTGAATCCGCTCTGGGTAGTTCTGACGATTGGCGAAAAACCGTCCGTCTTAGCCTTGCTTGGCGGAGTCATAGTGGTTGGTGCAGTGGTCGGGCGCGGGGTTTTGAGCAACCGATTTCAGCCCGCTACAACTTAGGCTTATACAAAATAAATTTCGGATCGTCATTGACCCACGCCGCCTGTAACCAATCCGGTGCAGTTTTTGGATCACCCAGCGGAGCAAGTTCTTTCCGTGATTTTAATTCGCGTTTTCCGATGGCGATGTAATCTACGGGATTTTTCCCCAGCCATATTTTTAATTCATCCAACGATTTCACCTGCGGGAAAAAGACCCAGGTTTGATTTGCGATAAACGGTAAGTGCGGTTTACGTGCGACAATTTTTAAGCTGCGAGGCGGAGGATTTTGCGATGCAAGAAACTTTGCAGCAGCGGGGATTTCGTTAGGATGATCGTTCAAAAAATTATTAAAACTACTTTTGGCATAAACGAATGAATGCGTCCAGAGTGCAAAAAATAAGATGATTGGAACGGATTTTTGCAGCGTCGTATTTACTGGCAGGAAATCTTTTTTACTGATCCAATCAAAGGTCTGAAATAAAAAATATACAGCCAGCCCCGAATAACAAACTCCGATAAAAAAGAAGTATCGCGTTTCCCAATGATTCAATCCCATCAACAAAAAATAAGCCGTAATAATCAGCAAAAATAAAATTACGGCTGAAGAATTACGCTTGATGAGTACTAATAAAAATCCGGCGAATCCAAGCAATCCAACGAAAGAAGAAACCAGCGAAGGATGCAGCGATTGCCAGATAATGGAAAAAAGATTTCCGAAATATCGAGTGAAAGCCTGCTTGGGATTATAAGCAATGACTTCGCCAAAAGAATGAAACTTCTCGCTCATTTTTCGTGTGCCATCCTGCGTGACTTCGCCGCCCGTGAGTTCAGGGTAAAACAGAGTCGCCATATTTAAATAATTTGCGTTGTAAAAAGGCGAGCCGTAATGCCGATAATTAGCAATGAGCCACGGGCTGGCAGCGAGGAAAAATACCGCCAGAAAAACAGTGGCGAGGATCAGCCGTTCGCGCCAGATTTTTTCAAAAAAATTCAGAAATAAAATTGCGAAGATAAAACAGGCGACGAGAATTATTCCGTTGTAGCGCGTCAGATAGGTCACACCTGTGAAAAATCCTGTCAGCATAATTCGTGGATATAATGAAAAATAAGTTCCCGTAAAAATCACAATTGAAGTCAGGAACAGCATCAGGAAAAATATATCGGTCGTTGCCTGCAAAGAAAACTCAGGAAATTCTATGCCAACAATAGTGAGCAACGCCGCGCCGCCGCCTGTCCATTTTCCGAATAATCGCTTGAATAAAACAAATGTCAGCCAGACGCAAAACACTGCACTGAAAATTGAAATCCATTTCCCTGCCACAAAAACATCTCCGGTGAGCTTTGTCACCGAAGACAAAAGAGCGGGATAGCCGGGGCCTTGAAATTCATTGGCAGGGAATTGCCCGGCGGTAAGACGGGCCGCATCAGGCGCATAAAGGTGATAGAAATCCGTTTCTGTCGCGTACGTTCCGAATGGATGTTGACGAGAAAACCCGATAAGAAAGACAAAATAAACGAGGCATAGTATGACTGCAATGAGGGCAGAAGGCGGAGTGCGGAGGGTGGAATGCAGAGTTTGATGATTCATTGATTTTAAGAACAGGGAGTCTACGAATAATGCTGCAATTCCGCAATCCGCACTCCCCATTCCGCACTCGTTACAGGTTTTTCTTTTTCATTTCGTCCATCATATATTCCGAAGCGCGCCAGCTTAACGCCATAATTGTTAAGGTCGGATTTTTATGAGTTCCCGACGCGAATGCTGATGCGTCCATCACGAATAAATTCTTAACATCCCACGATTGATTGAATTGATTCAGCACCGAAGTTTTTTTATCACTGCCCATGTGAACCGTTCCCATTTCGTGAATTGAATGTCCGGCAACATCCGGAGCTTTCGGTAATCGTATGTCTACCGCTTTTGCCGCCGCGAAAATTTCTTCGTACGTTTTCTTGACGTATTTGAACATATTCAAGTCGTTGTCGTTCCATTTGTAATTAACTTTCAGAACGGGACTTCCCCATTTATCTTTGACGCTGCTGTCCAGTTCGACGAATTTATCTGCGCCGGGGAGCATTTCTCCGTGACACGCAAGCGAGACGCGCGTTCCTTGCCAGCGACGAATTTCTTTCTTGAAATCAATCCCGAACCCGGCTGTATTTTTTGGATTTTTGTCGGGCTTCGAGCGTTGGCGCACGGAAGGTTCAATCTGAAACCCACGCAGAAAATCACGCTTTTCATCAGGGCGAAAATATCCAAACCACGGGAAAATAATATGCGAACCGCCGATGCCGTCCCCGGCTTCACGGTCAGCAAAACTCAGGTCGGGCAAATAGGCTTGTGCGCCGACATCCAAGTGTTCGATGAAGTTTTTGCCGATTTGTCCGCTCGAATTTGCAACCCCTGAGAGCAACAAAAGCCGCGTTGTTTCCAGCGTTCCGCAACCAAGCACCACTACGCGGGCTTTGATTTCTTTTTGCTCACCCGTGGCTTTATCAATGTACGTGACTCCGCTGGCTAAGCCTTTGCTATCAACATTCACCTTACTGGCCATCGCATTGGGAATCAACGTGAAGGTCTTCGGATATTTTTCAAGTAACGGCATGACTTGCCGAAAGGCGGAGTTGTAATATGACCAGGTCTCGCAACCATCGTCGCATCCGGCACAGTAGTGGCAGGACGGCAAATCTTTATCAAATAATTTTGTAATCGCAGGATTCGGGCGATACGGTTTCGTCAGCATCGCACGGCGCACATGCATCGCACGAATGCCTAATTTTTCTCCGGCTTTTTTCAAAAAATAATCGGGGCATTTCAAGGCGACAGGCGGCAAAAAATTATCTGCATCAGGAAAATCAGGGTGATTTTCTTTGGCTCCGCACACGCCCATAAAAATTTCAGCTTTGTCGTAATAAGGCGAAATATCTTTGTAAGTAAGCGGCCAATCGTTTCCCGCGCCGTCGCGTGAGCGCATTTTGAAATCGTTTTCATTGAAGCGATTGGCATAGCGTCCCCAGAACATCGTGCGTCCGCCGACATTGCGGGCGCGCATCCATTCATAAGGCGTTTCTTTCGGAGAAGTATACGGTTCATCAGGATTGGCATTTGTCGCATACGGATTCGGGCCAAAGACATATTTCTTGCGCATTTCATCGGCGGGAGATTCACTCTTAAAACCGTGATGCGGGTCTTCATAAGGAAACGGATCGTGATAAGCAAAATCCGCAAATGGTTTGCGAATAGGCCCGGCTTCCAGCATGACAACCTTGAGTCCGCCTTCGACCAAGACCTGTGCGGTAGTGCCTCCGGCAGCTCCTGATCCAATAATCAATACGTCGTACTCAGGAACTTGTTTTTGAAGAGCGGGTGCGGCAGTCGTTTTTTTCGCAGGGGTAGATTTTTTCTTACGCTGGAACATAGTTTATTAAACCTCAGATGAAAGGTACCAAATTCATGCTCATTCTAAAGATCGGTGCAGACGTTGTCCAGCAGGCAATAGAGCAGAGGAGCCGGACAGAACAAATGATTGAAAATCCAATGCCAGCGTGATATACAAGCTATGACGAACAACCTCTTGAAAATCAGGTGAATAACACAAGGCGCGTTGGTGTAATTGGTTAACACGCCGCCCTCTCAAGGCGGAGAGTACGGGTTCGATCCCCGTACGCGCTACCAAACATTTCTAAAACTAAACTTATGATCGGGGAGGCGGCACAAGTCGCCTTTGGTTTTTTCAACGAAGGGATTTTACAGTGAGCAATTTATATTTAGTGACAGGCGGAGCAGGTTTCATTGGTTCGCATATTTCTACCGCATTAATTAATCGTGGAGATCGCGTTCGCGTGTTGGATAATTTATCAACCGGGCATCGTCACAATCTGACACATCTCGCAGGTCAGGTTGAATTCATCGAAGGTAGTATCTGCGATGCAGAAATTACAAACAAAGCGATGGAAGGCGTTCACGTTGTATTCCATGAAGCGGCGATTCCGTCGGTTCCGCGCTCCGTGGCGAATCCACGCGAAAGCCACGAGGCAAACGTCAATGGAACTTTCAATGTGTTGATGGCAGCGAAAGAAGCAGGCGTGAAAAGGTTGGTTTTTGCGGCTTCAAGTTCGGCGTATGGTGAAACGGAAGTGTTGCCGAAGCACGAAGCGATGTATCCGAATCCGCTTTCACCTTATGCGGCGCATAAAGTTTTCGGCGAATTTTATTGTCAGGTTTTCAGTCGTGTTTATGGTTTGGAAACAGTTGCGCTCAGATATTTCAATGTTTTTGGCCCACGCCAGGACCCTACGTCACAATACTCAGGCGTGATTTCTAAATTCGTGACTTCGTTATTGGCAAATCAGTCTCCCACAATTTTTGGTGATGGCGAGCAATCGCGCGATTTCACGTACATTGATAATGTCGTAGATGCAAACCTCCGTGCTGCCGAAGCCGCTGAGGCTAGTGGCAATGTCGTGAATGTCGGAGTCGGCACGCGAATTACGTTGAATGAATTACAAGCCGAATTACAAAAAATTCTGGGGACGAATTTGACGGTGAAATATGAAGCTCCGCGTGCCGGAGACGTTCGTCACTCATTAGCTGAGATTTCAAAAACGGAAAGAGTCATTGGCTACAAACCAGTTGTTCCTTTTGCCGAAGGTTTGCGGCGTACCGTTGAATGGTACAAAGAAAGCGCGAAGCAGGCAGCGGCGTAAATTAAAATGCAGAAGCCCGCACGCAGTAAGGACGCCAGTTCACAAGAAAAGTCGCCCTTACTGCGTGCGGGCTTCTGCATTTTAATATGGCAGTTGAAAAACTGTCACATCTCACATCTTGAAATTGCATCGGAGGTTTAATCTGTAAAGCAAGAGAAACATCTATGCAGTACCTTCAAAACCTATCCTCGCGCACAAAAATTCTCATCATCATTTTAATATCAGTAGCGACTGCAATTCTGGTTGCACAGTTGCCGGGCATTCCCCAAGCACTGGATTATCACGACTTCGCAGATCATCGAATATTTTTTGGCATCCCGAATTTTTGGAATGTAGCTTCTAACCTTGCCTTCACGTTGGCTGGATTGTCAGGAGTATTTTTCCTCTTCAGCCGCGAAGCTCAGTTGCCGTGGCGCGACAAAGTTCTATACCTGATGTTTTTTGCCGGAGTAATTCTAACCAGCGCAGGGTCAGCGTATTATCACCTTGCGCCCGACAATGAACGATTAGTCTGGGATCGCCTCCCAATGACAGTTGTTGCAATGTCACTATTAGCCGCAATCATTGCCGAACGAATCAGCGCAAAAACCGGAATTACAATTTTTCTGCCACTGCTTGCACTCGGCATCGGCAGCGTAGTGTATTGGCAACGATTCGATGATTTGCGACCGTATGGATTTGTCATATTCTTTCCAATGCTACTGGTTCCGATGCTGATTGCCCTATTTCCAGATAAGAATTCATCAGGACAATACCTTTTATATTTGGTTGGATTTTATATGCTGGCAAAGCTATGTGAATATTTTGATCCGCAGATTTTTGCAGATGGCGGAGTACTCAGCGGGCATACTCTCAAACACGTCATTGCAGCATTGGGTCTATTTCAGGTGGTGCTAATGATTCGAGAAAAGAAGGTTTAAGAGATTTTTCATTCATCCCTTAAATCAACAAAATTTGAAAGCCTCCAACCGCCGTGCTACGATGCCGATTCGATAAAAATTCCTTTTGATAGGCTTTATTTCATGCGAATTTGCATTTTGGGTAGTGGCAGTTCTGGCAACGCTACATTGATTGTAGCGGGAGAGACTCGTGTCTTAGTTGATTGCGGTTTGAGCGGTAAAGAAACCATGCGCCGCATTCAGGAAGTTGGCGAAGACCCGCACAAAATTAATGCCGTTGTCATCACGCACGAACACGGAGACCACGCCAGCGGTTTGCATGTCGTGTCAAAAACCCTTTCTGCTCCGGTCTTTATTTCTACCGCGACATTAACCGCCTGCAAGCTCGGCGAAAAACAAAAAAACGTGAAGCGCGGCGATGAGATTTCTTCGGCGCAGGATTTTGCCGTTGGAGAAATAAAATTCCATCCGTTTTCGATCCCGCATGATGCCGCCGATCCTTTCGCTTTTACGCTTGAACATAAAGGCATCAAAGTCGGCATGGCGGTTGACCTCGGCTACTATCACGGCTTAGCCGCCGAGCGTTTTCGTGATTGTGATGCGTTAGTTTTAGAGTCAAATTACGAAACGGATATGCTGCGAGCTTGCACGTATTATCCGTGGTCGTTGAAGCAAAGAATTATGGGACGGCACGGGCATGTTTCTAATGATGAATTATCGCGCTTTCTGCGGGAAGATTTCGACGGCAAAGCGCAGCATATTGTTTTGGCACATTTATCGCAAAATTCCAACCATCCAGAGGTTGCACGAATTGCGGCAATTCAGGCCTTGCAGGAACGATCCCCATTATTCTCAGCCGATGCTGAACGCCGCGTCAGCATTGCCAATTATGCCAAACCTAGTGAGTGGATAGAGCTATGAGAAAGAAGCGCGGAGGACAGAATGCGGAATGCGGAATGCTGCTTTTTGCCGCGTTACTTTTTACTGTAATTAGTCTCTTTTCTGCTTCATCTTTTGCCCAATCCGGTCGCAAAAATCCAACCACAAAAAACCCTTCAGAAAAAGCTGACATCCGCATTGATACCAGCGAAGTCAGAGTTCCTATTCGCGCTTATAATAGTGTCGGGAAGCCGTTAACTGATCTCGCTCCAAAAGATTTTGTAGTTATTGAAAATGGAATGGGAAGGCAGGTCACGAACTTGAAATTTGAGCCGGCTAATATTTTGCTGGTGCTGGATTTGAGTAATGAAATTGGTACTTTCAAGAACGGCGAAAGCGACCGCATCAATATTTATTCCGAACATAAAGACTACGAAAAAATCGAAGATAAAGATTTGATCCGACAAAAGCCGCGTCCTTTAATCGAAGACCCGGCTCCGCGCGAATTCGCTTATAATTTTGTCGATAATTTAGCCGCCACTGACCGCGTAGCCATTATTCAATATTCGGATAAAACACAATTAATTCAGGACTGGACGCTGGATCATAAAGCTGCACGTGAAGCCTTGTCCTCTAAATTTCGAGTTGGCATTAAATCAACTTTTCATGATGCGTTGGCACTTTCCGCAAAGAAACTTGAAGAATGCCAAACGGGTCGGCGCGTGATTGTTTTGTTGAGTGATGGTTTTGATTCAGCCAGTAAGATTTCGCGTACCAAAGCGATGGATGCGCTGATGAAAACTGAGGCTTCAATTTTTGTCGTGAGCTGGACGGAACTGCTCCGCTCAGAAGTTATCAAAGCCATGCAATGGAACGGCACGAATGAAGCAGCGGGCAGTCGCAAGTTCAAACGACATGAAGAATTCGTGAATTTTCTACGCAAATTAGACGGTAAGGAAACAGAGTTGAAAGCACTGGCCGAACTTACCGGCGGAGAGTTTTACTTGCCCATGCGTTTCAAATTTTTTGTGCGCCAACCACCTGAAATCATCAGAGATATTGGCACACAATATACGTTGAGTTACCTGACAGAAAAAGATTTTGTAGACGCTAATTTTCGTTCGATTCAAGTCCTGGGCGCACGTTCAGGGTTAACTGTGAAAGCCCGACAACGAAGGTATAGCGGAGATTAATTTAGGTACAGTACAAGGAGCGGTAGCGGCTTGGTAACTATAGAGATTTACCAAGTCGCTACTGCTCCCTGTATCGTACCAATCAACAAGGAACTTAGAAATGATCGGTCGTTACACCCTGCCCGAAATGGGCGCAATTTGGACAGAAGAAAATAAATATCGCAAATGGCTCGAAGTCGAAATTGCTGCTTGTCAGGCGAATGCCGAAGCGGGCGACATCCCGATGGAAGCCGTCGCAGTCATCCGCGAAAAAGCTGCATTCACGGTTGAGCGTATTCATGAACTCGAAAAAACTACCGACCACGACGTGATCGCGTTCACTACAAATTTAGCTGAAAACATTGGCGAAGAAGCGCGGTGGGTGCATTACGGCTTAACTTCTTCTGACGTAGTTGACACCGCGAACGGTATGTTGATGCGCGAGGCGGGCGATATGATTATCGCCAAATTGCAAACGCTCAGCGACCTGCTTAAGCGCAAAGCGTTCGAGTACAAAGATATGCCGATGATCGGGCGCACACACGGAATCCATGCGGAGCCGACCACAATGGGAATGACGTTTGCACTGTGGTTTGAAGAAAATCGCCGCAACATTGATCGGATGCAACGCGCGCGCGACGGCATCAGCTACGGCAAATTATCCGGCGCAGTCGGCACGTTCGCGCATCTCGAACCGGAAATCGAAGAGCGCGCGTGTTTCCTGCTCGGACTCAAGCCTGCCAATATTTCTACGCAAGTCATTCAGCGTGATCGTTATTCCGAATTTGTTTGCACGCTGGCAATCATCGCTTCATCGCTGGAAAAAATCGCGCTACAAATTCGGCATTGGCAACGCACTGAAGTCCGCGAAGCCCACGAATTTTTTAAGCCCGGACAAAAAGGCTCATCCGCCATGCCGCACAAACGCAACCCGATTTTGTCGGAGCGCATTTGCGGCTTGGCGCGGGTAGTTCGTGGCTACGCAATGACTGCATTGGAAAATAATGCGCTGTGGCACGAACGCGATATTTCGCATTCCGGCGCAGAGCGCGTGATCTTGCCGGACTCATGCATTTCGTTAGATTACATGCTGGCGAAAATGACTTCGTTGCTGGATAAGTTGGTTATTAACGAAAAACAATTGCTGGCGAATTTAAATCTAACGCGCGGTCTCGTGTTTTCAGGACAATTACTGCTTGAACTCGCGGCGGCAGGCGCACAACGCGAAGAGGCGTATTACTGGGTGCAACGCAACGCGCTGAATTCGTGGGACAACGGTTTGGATTTCCGCGAATTAGTCACGAATGATCCAGACATTTCTAAGCTGCTGAATGCGGAAAAAATCGAACGCGCATTTGACGTGCGAACACGACTCCGAAATATTGATCGTGTCTTCGAACGTGTCTTCGGAAAGGATTAATAAAAATGACAATTCAATATTTGCAAAGACCATCAGAGACAGAATTTTCGGATGAAGCCGCCAGCTACGTGGCGCTTGTTCCTGAAAATGATGTCATGAAAGTGCTGCGGGAACAGGTCGAAAGCGTCCGCAAAATTATTTCCGGCATTCCTGAAGAACAGGAATTATTTCGCTATGCGCCTGATAAATGGAGCATTCGAGAAATGGTCGGACACTTGAATGACGGAGAAAGGGTATTTGGGTTTCGCGCGTTTACTTTTGCGCGTGGTGACGCGGCAGCACTGCCTGGATTTGACGAAAATGAATACGTGCGACAGGCCAATTCTGAAGAAATGATATTGAAAGATTTATTGGCGGAGTTCATTGCCTTGCGTCAATCCAATGTGATGATGTTGGAACAATTAAAAGAAGAGGCTTGGGAAAGAGTTGGTGTAGCGAATGGTAATCCCGTGTCGGTTCGGGCAATAGTTTGGATTATGGCAGGACACCTCCGGCATCATCTGAATATTTTGACCGAACGTTATCTGCAAAAATAAAACCTGAAGAACAAAAATTCTTGCCCCCTCTTTTTCGTAAGGTAGGTTTTATGCTATATTTTCCGGCTTGTCAGACCTACCTAATGGCGGTGTAGCTCAGTTGGTTAGAGCGGAGGATTCATAACCCTCAGGTCACTGGTTCGAGCCCAGTCACCGCCACCACTTTCCAATGAAGTTCTTGCATTTATGATTATTGCTCTTGACCCGGAATACATTCAGGATGCCGTCGAACAGGCTTTGATCGAAGACCTCGGACGCGGCGACATCACTTCGCGTGCCACCATCCGCACCAATGCGCGCGGAACAGGCAGCTTTCTTGCCAAACAGGAATTAGTGCTGGCGGGAATTGAAATTGCAGACGCCGTTTTTTCGTGGTTCGAAGTTGATGTGCAAATTCAATCCACCGTGAACGATGGCGAAGTGATTCCTGCCGGAAAAGTCTTCGCCAAAGCCAGTGGCGACGCGCAAATCTTATTAGCTGCGGAACGCACCGCGCTGAACTTCCTGCAACATCTGTCAGGCATTGCTACCAAGACAAAAACTTTTGTAGACGCGATTGCGGGGACGAATTCTTTTATCGTAGACACGCGGAAAACCGTGCCCGGTTTGCGGATGCTGGAAAAATACGCCGTGACCTGCGGCGGCGGACGCAATCATCGTTTTGGTTTGGACGATGGAGTTTTGATTAAAGATAATCACATCGCTCTCTCAGGCGGAATTGAAGAAGCTGTTCGCCGAGCGCGTGAAGTCGTCGGACATCTGCATAAAATCGAAGTCGAAACCGCGAATCTCGACCAGGTCAAACAAGCACTCAAGGCGAATGCCGACATCATCATGCTTGATAACATGACGCCGGAACAGGTGCGTGAATGTGTCGAGCTGGTCAAAACATCAGCTTCGGACGAACGTCGCGCTATCACAGAAGCTTCAGGCGGAATTAATCTCAGCAACGTCCGCGCGTATGCGGAAGCGGGTGTAGATTTGATTTCGATTGGTGCGATTACGCATTCGGCTCCGGCGGTAGACATTAGCTTCAAGATCAAAATAAATTGAAGGTCAGGCGAGCTTATGATTCTGCTCCATCCGCCATTTACCATTCATCATCATGCCTCCATCGGCTCTACCAACGATCAATTAAAAGCAATGCCGGATGCGCCGGAATTCACCTGTGTAACTGCCGATGAACAAACCGCCGGACGCGGGCGGCGTGATCGTTCGTGGCATTCGGTTCCGGGTGAAGGTTTGTATCTTTCAGTTTTATTGCGACCCGAAATCGAGGCGAATGAAATTCCTTTGCTCAGTTTTATTGCTGCGATTGCTGTTGCTGAAACGATTCAGCCGCTGCTTGAAAAAACAATCATAGATATTAAATGGCCAAATGATGTCCTCGTGAATGAGCGAAAAATTAGTGGCGTGCTAATCGAAAGTGCGAGTGTGAATAATACGGCTCCACGCGTGATTGTTGGCATCGGAGTCAATGTCAATCATCAAACTTTTCCGCCGGATTTAGTGCAAACCGCGACTTCGTTGTGGATTGAAAGTGGTACATCTTTTAGCGTAGAAACGTTCAGAAATTCATTGCTTGATCGCATTGCATATTGGTACGAAACCCTGCGCACGCAAGGTGGCACGAAAATCCTGACGCGCTGGCAACAGCTTTCCAGTTATACCAAAGGGAAGCACATCACCGCCTATTTAGATCAGGAAATTTTGCACGGAGTGACGGACGGACTCAGCACCATTGGAGCGTTAAAAATTATCACCAGCACAGGAGACAAGCGCGAAATTGTAGCCGGGGAAATAACTCATTTGCGAACTGCTGAACTGTGAATTTTCACGTCTGCATTTGCTACAAATCTCTGGTAGCATAAGATAAAGAATTAATTTTTAACGACCGTACAAATCTTTATGCTTTTAGTCATAGATGTCGGCAACACGAATACAGTCGTAGGCGTTTACCAGGCGGAAAGCCTCATCACGAATTGGCGGCTTTCCACTGACCGTAACCGCACGATTGATGAATACGGAATTCTCTTTCGCAACCTTTTTACATTGGCGAAAATGGATTCCGAAAAAATCGCCGGCATCGCCATTTCTTCGGTCGTTCCGCCGCTGAATTTTACGTTGACGAAAATGTCGGAATTGTATTTCGGCATCACACCCTATTACGTGGATCATTTGTCTGACACCGGAATGCCGATTCTCTACCAACCTGAAACCGATGTCGGCGCGGATCGAATTGTGAACAGCGTCGCGGCGATTCATCATTATGGTGCGCCGTGCATTATCGTAGATTTCGGGACGGCGACAACCTTTGATGCCGTCAGCAAAGATCGTGAATATCTGGGCGGTGTCATTACTCCGGGACTCAGTATTTCTGCGGAAGCCTTATTTCAAAGGGCGGCGCGATTGTCGCGGGTAGAAATTAAACGACCGGATGAAGTCATCGGGCAGACGACAATCAGCAGTGTGCAATCCGGTTTATATTACGGCTACATCGGATTAGTGGATGGGATTTTGCATCGCATGATTGCCGAACTTGGCGCCGATACAAAAATCGTAGCGACAGGCGGATTAGCCAAATTGATCGGGCGCGGCAGTGAATTAATTAAAGAAATTGACGACGATTTGACGCTTGAAGGTTTGCGGATTATTTACGAAAAGAACAACAAATAGGCGAATGAATTATTTCAACTACTTCACCGAAATCGAAGATACGTTTGTCAGCCGACGCGGAAAACATCTGTTAGTTTCACCTCTGGACTGGTCGTTGATGGAATCGTGGCAGCAGCGCGGAATCCCTTTGCGGATTGTGCTGCGCGGCATTACGAAATCTTTTGATACCTACGATCAGCAACCCCGTAAAGCAGGTCGCCTCGTTAATAATTTGCTGTATTGTCAGCAAGCTGTAGAGGAAGCCTATCATCAATATCTTGATTCGCAGGTTGGCGGGCGGGAAGAAGGCGATGAGATAAAAGCGGATGAAGTTGTGAAAGAAGCTCCGTTTTCATTGACCAGCATCAAGTTGGCGTTGGATGAATGGTTGGAATCCATGGTCGCGTTGCGGATGCGGTTTTCCGATGATGCGATGTTGGCGGAAGCCTTTGATCGCGCCGCCAATCGCTTGCAGGAAATCTCCGAAGACCTCAATCAGCTCAACGATGATTTTCTTGGCGCACTTGATGCAGACTTAAATTTGATCGAAGCATTTTTATTAGAAGCTATCAAAAATCATACCAGCGAAGAACGAATCGCAGAGTTGCGCAAGGAAGGCGAAAAAGACCTGAAAAGTTATCGCAAAGGAATGGAGCGGGAGGTCTACGAACAGACACTGAATAATTGGGTTGCACGGAAGTTACGGGATGAGTATCACTTGCCGCGCTTGAGTTTGTTTTATTTGTGAAGATGTTCGACTAACCTAAGTTTAGCGGCAAAATGGTTCGTGATCTTAAGCAAACAATGAAACGAAGAACAATCACTATTCTATTTTTACTATTTCTGATTCCAGGAGTGTCATGTCGTAAGCAAACTACAGACTTCGGTAATCGAGAAATTGATGGTGAACTTTCGGCGGCGGTTTGGGAAGGAAACATTTCTCAAATGAAAATACTCATTGCACGTGGAGCTGATGTCAACAAAACTTGTTGTGGTCGTGTCCCCTCACTTCACGCTGCTGCTTATGGGGCACACAATGAGGTAATCAAATATTTACTAACGCAAGGTGCTAAGGTTGACGTTGGAGGTAAGTTTAATGAAACGGCACTTATGATTGCTGCGAGTAAAGGACATCTTGAAACGGTCAAGTTACTTGTTGCTAATGGTGCTGATGTAAGTGCCTATGACGAGATGGTATTCGAGACACCGCTAAAATGTGCCATGAAAAATGGGCATCAAGAAATCGTCAAATATTTAATATCCCAAGGTGCAAAAGAAAATATCTGGTGGCATAAATTCTTAAAATAACATCCGCTGAACATTTACCGATTGCACCAAATTGGTAAAACATTTGTGACTAAAAGCTGCCAGCAGGATGCTGGCACACCGATTATGGAAATTGGCGAAACTTATGAACTCGAAATTGAGAAGCTGATTTATGGCGGCGAAGGAATCGGTCGTGTCAATCAACAAGCCGTCTTTGTGGCGTATGCTGCGCCGGGGGATCGTGTTCGCGTGAAGATTACAACTCTGGAACGCAACTTTGCGCGTGGCGTGATTGAAGAAATTCTTGAACCTTCCACTGCCAGACGCGAAGCTCCGTGTCAGCATTTTGGAGTTTGCGGCGGTTGCCAATTGCAGCATTTGAATTACGCCGCACAGCTTGAAGCTAAAGCTGAATTTATCCGCTCTTCTTTGCAACGCATCGGAGGAATTCAGTGGGAACAGGACATCGAAGTTTTAGCCGCAGATGAATTTGGCTATCGCTCCAGGGCGGAAATAAAAATCCAACGAAAAGAAGATGAAATTCCCCGGCTAGGTTTCTTTCAAGCGAATTCACATGAAGTCTGCAACGTCACGGAATGTCTAGTTTTATTGCCTGAAGCGAATCGTGCGCTGCAACGTTTACACGCCAAACCAAAATTAGTTCCAAAGCGAGCAACGAGAATTTTTCTGGCGGTGAGTGACGATGAAACGGTCATGGTTCCAGCGACTGGAGAAAATTCCAAAGCCGCAGAAATTGATGCACAGGGAACGATTCATCAGAACGTGGCAGGGTT
The DNA here is from genome assembly GCA_043783625.1 of Blastocatellia bacterium. Lineage (GTDB taxonomy): Bacteria > Acidobacteriota > Blastocatellia > RBC074 > RBC074 > JAFDVL01. The sequence continues at coordinate 67,039 of JAYVZE010000151.1, forward strand.
TGAGTATAAGTTTGGTGTGCGCTCATTTTTTCAGGGAAACAGATTGTTAATTGAGCAATTAGTTTCAGTGGCAACGGCTGATGCCAGCGGCGCAATCGCGTTTGATTTATATGCCGGAGCCGGATTATTTTCATTGCCCATCGCCAAACATTTTGAGCAGGTCTGTGCCGTTGAAGGCAGCAAATTATCTGGTCAGCACGGCGTCAATAACGCGAAGGCGAACCGCATTAATAATGTTCAGTATGAAATTAAATCTGTCGAAGCATGGTTGAAATATGATGCTCCAAAATTGCCGCGCCCGGATTGGGTGATCCTTGATCCACCCCGCGCCGGAGCCGGGGAAATTGTCGTGAATCGTTTGATGGAACTGAAACCCTTGGCGATCACTTATGTCTCGTGCGATCCGGCGACGCTGGGGCGCGATCTGAAAATTTTCACAAAAACGAATTACAAAATAGATTCGATAGTTGGTCTGGATATGTTTCCACAGACATACCATGTTGAGACCATAGTTAAGTTATCATTGCTTGAAAAAGAAGCTTGAAAACTAGGATTGGTGAACGGGTTGGTGAATAGAGTTTTTCAGAGCTACTCATCCTGCCTCAATTAAAATTCAGAAATTATTTATGCCTCGACGCATTGCTTTCCCCCAGCTTAGCGTACGCGAACAACCGCTTGTTTATTTGGCGGTAACGTATATCTTCGGCGAAATCGCGGCTGTCTGGCTGACTGATATTTCGGCGAAAACCTGGCTAATGTTATCGCTTGGAATATTTGGAACAGCTTGTATTTTTTGGCTTTTTAAGCAACTCGAATTTTACCGCGACTTCATCATCACTTTGATTTTATTAATGAATTCGTTCAGTTGCGGAGCGTTGATGTGGTCGCTCAATGAAGCCGGCGTCAAGCCGCATCGAATCCAAAAACTTATTGAAGCGAAAACAATTGAGACGAACGAACCCGTGCGAATTTGGGGGACAATTTCGATAGCTCCTGAGTTAGCACCGGATCGAATTTACCTTGATGTCGAAATCGAACGCCTTTCGACGCTCGGAAAAGAGCAGGCGGCTTCAGGTTTAGTTCACCTGATTGTGCCATTCAAAGATGGGGAAGACCGCGCTGATTATGACGCATTGCAATTGCATTACGGTTCACGGATTGAAGCGTTAGTTATTTTGCGAAAATCAGCCGGCTATCAAAACCCGGGTGCGCCGAAATTCGATGAGCTGTTGGAATATCGCGGCTACGATGCGAATGGCTTAATCAAAAGCGCATTGTTAATTGAAAAAAATGGGGAAGGAAAGCAGTCACGAATTTTAAGTTTTTTGTATGCCATCAGAGCGAATGCAATCGCCAGAATTTTGCGTAGTTTTACGCAACCTACTGCTGGAGTTCTAGCTGCGTCATTATTCGGCAATCAACATTTTCTAGACAAAGACACGGCAGAATCTTTTCGCATTGGCGGGACGTTTCACATGCTGGTGATTTCAGGATTGCATGTGGCAATGCTGGCGTTGCTTGTGACGTGGTTGATTTCGCGCCTGACGAAATCGCCAGTTTTGCGATTCGTTTTAATTTTTATTTTGATGTGGGCATACGCCTTGATGATCGGCGCACAGCCATCAATTACCCGTGCGACTGTGATGCTGACGTTTGTGTTACTCGGACAGTTAATTTTTCGTAGCTCACTGGGAGCGAATACGTTAGCGGCTTCAGCACTGGTGTTATTGCTCTGGCAACCACGCGACATTTTCAATCCGGCTTTTCAATTATCATTTTTGACAGTGCTGATAATCGTGACAGTGACTGTTCCACTGCTGGATCGCCTCAAGCGTTTAGGTGAATGGCAACCGACGGCATTGACGCCGTATCCTCCGCGAGCGCCGCGCTGGTTGAAATGGTGTGCTGAAGTTTTGCATTGGAATGAAGCCGAATTTCATGAAGAAATGAAACAGGCTGCGATCAAATTCAAGCTGAAGAAATCAGGTGTAGCAAGGTGGGTAAGCAGAAATAAATACCTTAGGTTTTTACAACAAGGCGTGACATGGATTGTGACGACGTTTGTTGCGACCACTTCGGTTCAGCTTGGAATGTTGCCGATCATGATTGCATATTTTCATCGGGTATCGTTTGTTTCTCCAATTACAAATGCAATTCAAAGCGTGCTGATGTTTGTCTTAATGATCGCCGGAGCTGCATATTTATTGCTCGCTGCGATGATTGGTGACTTGATGACGAAGCTTGCATTTGTCGTCAATGCAGTTGGGCGGGTTACGGTTCATTCGGTGGATTGGTTATTGCTTTGGCGCAAGTTGAACTTTCGAGTGCCTGATTATGGGGCGGATTCAGGGAAAATTTATACGCTGTATTTTTTGCTGGTGTTGATTTTACTGCTTACCCTTAATGCGTGGAATCCGTTCACGCTCCAATCAAAATTTGAAGATCGCTGGTTACTTCAGCGAATCAGCCGGGTTTCTTTATTGTTTTGTGGAGCAGGGTTGATATTGCTTTTTTGCCTGATGGTTTTTCATCCGCATCCTCACCAATTTCAACAAGGTCGCCTGAGCGTGACTTTTCTGGATGTCGGGCAGGGCGATAGTGCGCTGATAAGTTTCCCGAATGGCAGGTTGATGTTGCTTGATAGTGGAGGCGAGATTCCGCGTGAGCTGCGGTTTCACGAAGGGGAAGAAATCTTTATCGAAGACCGCATCAGCATTGGCGAAGCTGCCGTGTCGCCGTATTTGTGGCAGCTCGGGATTAAGAAATTAGATTATATCGCCGCTAGTCACGGGCATTCAGATCATACGCAGGGCTTTGAAGACATTGGAAAATCTTTTGAAATTAGTGAAGCCGTGACAGGTGTGATTCCTACGAACGATCCGCAGTTTGATGCGTTTAGAAAAGCCGCAAACTTGAATAATGCTCCGATAAAATCCTGGAAGCGTGGCGATACATTTGAAATTGATGGCGTCAAAATCAAAGTGCTGGCTCCGTTTGAAGATGTGCTGAAAGCGGAAGTCTCAGCGAATAATCAATCGTTGGTGATAAGAATTCAATTCGGCGCACGGAGTTTTTTATTAACAGGGGATGCTGAAAAAGAAGCGGAAAAGCGTTTGAGTTTGGAGCCTGAAAATTTGCAATCAGATGTTTTGAAAGTCGGACATCACGGTTCGCGGACTTCTTCGACAACGGATTTTTTGACGAGAGTTCAGCCGAAATACGCAGTAATTTCTGTCGCTGACCCAAGTCCGTTCGATCATCCACATCCTGAAACGCTGGAAGGTTTGGGGGAAGTTGGCGCGAAGATTTTGCAGACCAGCAAGTGCGGCGCGATTACGATTTCAACGGATGGGAAAGATTTGCAGGTGAAAACGTTTGTGAATTGTGAATAGCACAGAAGCCTGCCTTACTGAATACGAATCAAGTGCGCAATATTTTTGTATCGTTTGGCACTCAAACCTTTGATGACAATTAAATCCTGTGGATGAAGAAAGGCTCCGTGTTTACGCCGATAATCAAGAATTTTGTCGGCAACTTTGGGGCCGACAAAAGGGATTCGCATGAGTTGTTCGCGTGAGGCGGAATTAATGTTGATCCGATCCTGCGCAGCGGCGGGGAAAATCAAAAAGTAAAAGGCAAAAATCAAAAAGCAGAAATAGAAGAGGCAAAACTTTGATGACGGTCGGTTCATTTTTTCTTCAGTTTGATCTCATACAGCTTCGGCCATTTTTTTCCGGTGACAAATAAACGATCATGCTCTGCATCGTAGGCAATACCATTTAAAACATCAGTTTCTCCGTGCTTGTCTTCGGGCTTCAGCAATCCACGCATATCAATTGTTCCCTTCACTTTTCCATTGGCGGGATCAATTCTCAAAATAACATTTTGCTGCCAGACATTCGCAAAAATTTCACCTTTCACGTATTCCAATTCATTGATTTCTTTAATCGTTTCTGTCTGTGCCTGAATAGTAATCCGCCGTTGTTCTTTGAAGTTAGCAGGGTCAAGAAATCTGATTTGATCGGTTCCATCACTCAAAATTAATGATTTGCCGTCGTGCGTTAAGCCCCAGCCTTCGCCTGTGTATTGAAATTCTCCTTGCGGCGCGAAGGTGTTATGGTCGTAAATAAATCCTTTATGATCCTGCCACGTTAACTGAAAAAGCTGCCCTTGAAATAAGGCTAAACCTTCGGCGAAATAACGATCTGGAACGTCAATTTTCTTGATAACTTTGCCGGTTGTGACTTCGACTTTGCGTAAGCTGGATTCTCCATTCAAACCCGTGCTTTCATAAAAAATTCCATCGGCGAAGACTAATCCTTGTGTGAAGGCTTGCGGATCGTGCGGATAAGTATTGACGATTTCGTAAGTATAAGAGGTTGGCCCGGAATTTGTCTCCACGGGCGTCGAGGCAATCGTGGCAGGCGTTTGAAGGTTCGGGCCACGACACGAGGAGGTAAAAATAATGAGAGAAATAAGAATTGAAAAAATAGATTTCATAAAGCGATCATATCAATTATTAGTGATTTGCGGCAACCGAATCCAGAACCGCGAACCATGCGATGATCCAGGCGTGTAGCCAATGCTTCCGCCCCATCGCTCAACCATGATACGACAGAAATATAATCCAAAGCCGAATTTACCTGATTTAGTTTGCGCGAATTTTTGAAAGACCGTACTGACTAATTCAGACGGAATTCCCGGCCCTTCGTCTTCGATGGAAAAGAGATAATAACTTTCCTCATTTTGTAATCTTACTTTAACAGTTGAAAAAGGAGGGCTGACACGCACTGCATTTTCCAGCAAATTTAGAATCACTTGTTGCAGCCTTTGTTTTTCTCCGACGACTTGCCAGGTTTGCGCCAGATTTACCTCTGGCGCAAGGTCAATATTCACCTTGCTAACAGACGCTGTAAGAGCTATTTCTGCCATTCCATATTTGATACATTTCAGTAAATCAGGTGCGGTGGCGGGATCAAGTTTGAAAGCTCCCAGCGATTCCATTTCAGCGGAAAAGGCCTGCACAATGTCCGAAATTAGCCGTTCCTGCTGAACATATTGGCGTTGTCCCATCTGCAAATATTCCTGCCCGGTTTCGGTGAGAGATTCTGAATTAAGCAGCGAGAACGAAACTTTAGCCCCCATCAGCAGACCGACCAAATCGTGCGCGACACAATGAAGGAGAATTTCTTTTTTCTGAATCTCCTTGAAGAGTTGATGCTGTAACAGAGCCTTTTCACGGGCAATTTGTAAAAGCCGTCGCCGCTCTTCGTGAGCGACACCTAGTAATGTAATCAATAATATTTTCCGACCATTTAATAATAAAGCGCTGGCTTCTAAATGATCTTCTCCACCCGATGGGCCTTTCTCTTCCCACGAGCCGGAATTCAAACGACCGCGCTGCGCTTTGCTCCAAAACTGCTCGGCATCAATGAGAAAATTTTCGAGAAATGGAGAGGTCAGCTCAAAACGAATGCTGGCAGGCGGCTCCACCGCTTCTGCATAAAACCATGAGAACCACGCCGGGACTTCACCAATAACAAAGAAAGTACCATCCTCTTTCTTTTCAATAACGATCACGTCAAGCGCAGCGAGGAGTTCGGTTAAGATGGATTCACTCATAATTCACCACCATTAATTGGGAGCATCTGCTCGGCCAGAGCTTGAAAGGCTTCCTCAACACCTAAGCCTGTTTTGGCACTGCTATAACAAACCGTCCAGCCCTTTTCCTTCAATTCATTGATCGTTCGTTCTTCAATTTCCCATTGCTCTTTCAGGTCAGTCTTATTAAGTATTGCCACGAACGGAATTTTGCCGAGATGGTCTTCCGTTCGTTGTTGAAGCATCAGGGCTTTGTCGAGGGTTTCACGTCTGGTTCCATCGATGACCAGTAAAAAACCGGAAGCCCCTCGTAGGTAAGAGAGGTGAACTTTTTGAAATTCATCTTCGCCATATAAATCCCACAAAATGATGTTGACCAATTTATCTGCGACGGTAACTTGTTTCTTATCAATTTTAACACCGACGGTAGTGTGATATTTTTCAGAATAAATGCTGCGAACAAAGCGCGCGACCAGACTGGTTTTGCCAACTGCAAAGGAACCTAGCATGCAGACTTTTTTCTGGATCATTGAATCATCTCGATGAAATATTCAGGCTTACTGAAGATTAATTTTTATGGTCACACGGCGATTCTGAGCATTATCGCCGGAGCTATTTTCCTGATCCCAAACACCACTCTTAGAGATTTTAGAATTACTCAAAGCACCTGTTTGCTTCGTTAGTAAAGCTTCAACTTCATTGGCTCGTGCCAGGCTCAGAGTTTTATTTATCTCAAGACTACCCGATGAATCAGTATGCCCTTTAATCATAATAGACACCGATTTACCGTTACTTTTAGACAGCGCATCAAGCCAGACAATTTTTTGTGCGATAGTTTCAATCGTAGCGATCTGGTTTGACGCTGGGTTCCTACCAACACAAAGAATTATCTGTGCTTCTATTTCTTTTTGCAGGGACTCTATCGTGTTCGATGATTTTAACTGAAATCCATCTATTCCAGAAATTGCCGGCGCGATTTTCTGCGCCTCACTCAGCCACGTTGCAGAAACATCTCCAGTGGCATAAAGAATATTATTTTCTAAGCTTAACTTAACTCCTGAAGGCGGATGCAAAAGCTTGTTCGCCCGTTCGATCACAAACTGTGGCGCCAGCGATTGATATGGCTCCCAGTGAGCAACTAATTTTTCAGGATTAAGCTGAGCCTGCTGCATCAGCTCACGGGGATTCACAGCTAACGAATCACGTAATCCATTCACCTGATAAGAATTCCATCCGCGATTTGCATCGGTAATGACAATGCCAGGCGATGCTTTGAGTTGACTGAGAAAATTATTCCAACGCATTCGATCACGGATCGTAAAAAATGCAAGGAGGCCAAGAATCACTAATAAGATTGCGCCTGCAATGAGAGCGGACTTTGGAATGCCTGAACTTTCGGGGTCAGAGAATGGTTGATAACGGGACTCTAAATGATCTTCCAATAAAGGGCGACAACTATCAAAAACTGTCGTGTCACCTTCAAAGTTCTCTAATTGAGAACCGCGATCATGATGCACCCGCTCCAGAGTTTTTTGCATTTCCTCGCGGATTTCTGTGGCTACTGTGCCACGAATCGCACAGGCCAAAACAGCGCGGGGACCGCGTTCAGCAAGAATTGTTAAATCTCCTAATTGAAAAGTTTCGACATCGTCTCCGCCGCTGGCTCCGAAAGAATCTTTAATAAAATCCTGAATCGCAGTTAATGTCCCGGATACCAGATCGGCATCCTGCGCATTCTGGATATAATCTGCTGCCACATGATTGAGGACGATGCCAGTTTGACTGTGAATTAAAAAAACCTGCTCAACCCGGTATAAAAGCGAGTGATATAAAACGACTTCAGCAAATGACTTGCCGGAGATCATGGCTTCCATCCGCCATTTCAATCCACGTAGCGTAAAGCTATGTTGTAAGGTTTGATTAATCGTTTGTGTCAAATTACTAAAAGCCTGTGTGATAGCCTTACGGATTGCCGGGCCGAGAATCGGGAAGATCGCCGTCGAGATAGCCTCTGGATTGCGGCGTGCGGCATTACTGATAGATTCAATTACGAATGGGGTGATGGCTTGGGTGAGCTGATGATTTGCTGTGTGAAAAGCAATCGCGTCAGGTAAGGACTGACCGACGCGAGGCGCGAGCTGACCGGGATCATTCCACTCCGAATCCAAACGCTCCAGCCTGGCCTGCTGGTCTGCGCCGAACAGCAGTTTTTGCAATTCGCGCATTTGCACAGCTTCATCGTGCTGCGCTGGTAGATTTTGATTGGAGACATCCTCGCGCCCGGAAACGCGAAGCGTTGAAGGATCACTCATAGTCAGAGTTCGTCGGGATTGAGCAGGGAATCCTCACCACGGGTAGAGCATCAGGATTTAGAAATCGCGAGAAGTTTTTGCGCCATATCATTAAAGAGTCCGGCAATATCAGAGCGATTCAATTTATCATTTTCCAATTCGCCGACCTCGACATTGAACTTGGCGTTAATGTCGTCACAGCGCCGTTTGATGTCATCGGATAAAGAGCTTGATTGCTCCATCAATTGTTCGCGTATATCTTCCTGTTCTTTATTTGATTCCGAACCCAATAGATCAATTTTCTTGTCTAAGGCCTGTGTCAGTTGTTTAATTTCACCCGTGAGCGATTTAACTGAAGCGGCGCGTTCAGCGTTTTCGCTTTTAATTTTCTCAGTCAATTGTTGGGCTTGTTGTTTGAGTTGAGCCTCTAATGACTCAAATCTTTTATGGGCATCTTCTTTGGCCCGCGAAGTTTCCTGTAGTAACTTTTCTTCTAAAAAAGCAAAACGGTTTCCAAAATCCCTTGATTGAGCGCCAAACAAAATGTCTCGTACTTTATCAAGGCTTTCGATGGGTTCCGGTGCGGGGGCAGCAGAGGCTGCGACAACTTTACGCTCACTCATGGATGGTGTTCTCCTTAATTTCGTAGTCGTTGATTTTGAGCCGGAGTTAGGGCGAATTTTATTAACTTTTTTTGGCATGAAACAGATCGCTGGGGCTGAGTTGAAAGATCAATGAATTAATATTTATAATCCATTATCAGCTTCCTTCGGTAAACATCGCACGTAAATTTACTAATTCGTAAAGTTGAGGAACCTTCAACGAGTTGTCCGTACTTTAATCTCAAAACGTGAACGATTAATCTTCGTACAGGTATCTGATACTGGATTTTCTCAAGAAACGTTTTGTGCTGCCGTCCGCTGGCCCCAGACTGAAAACTTCCCGGTCATAGTACCGGATAGTGCCGCTAACTTTTTCTCCGTCGCTCATCACCACCACGACTGCTTTTTCGTTATCTACTAATTTTTTGAAATATTCAGACTCACGCCCGGTATCATCGGGATCTATCGGACGTGACGCAGTCAGGGCCGAAGGTGGACGACGAGGTTTACCGGATGGCTTGCCTCGGTTAGGGCCGCGATTGGGGCCTCCCGGTCCCCGATTGTTATTAGGGCGCGATTGGTTTTTAGATTTATTACCACCACTGCCACCACCAGGGCGTGATCCGAAACGAGGTTTATTAAAGTTAGCCATGCGACCTCTTGAAAGCTCTATGATTGACTGCGTTATAGTTGAAAAAAATGAGAACCGGGCAACTGCTACAAGATTCCGAATGAATCGGATCGGCGTCTGCCGTGTATCATGAAAACTATAATACTATTTTCGATCATTACTTTATTGAGAATGAGCAAAGATAGCAAGCCCTTGCGTGTCTTTATCGCCGTGAATTATTTGGGGCTGGCAGACGGTTCAAGCTGAACCAGCTTGCGTGTTTTCTGTCGTTCACGGATTCCGGCAATTCTGGTTTTAAGATAATTAGGGTCTTTCGGATCAGCTTCTGTTTGCTCAAGGATTTGAATTGCTTCTTCGTGCTTTGAAGTATTTTCCAGACAATCAGCCAGACGGTCTCTGCTTTGCCGACGAATTGTTACATCAGTGGTGTTTTCGATCACGGTACGAAAAGCTGATTGCGCCGCCTCAAATTCATTACGCAAAATACGGACACCACCGATTTTTAAATAAGCTTTTTCAGACAATGCATCATACGCTACGTCTTTGGCTACTTTTTGATATTCAACTAAAGCCTGGCCTTTATCATTTTCGTAATACAGATCAGCAATCGCCATACGGATTTTACGTTTGTTTTCCGTGTCAGGAAAGGCAATCAGCAGCTTTTCATATTCGCCGATAGCTTCCCGTATTTTTTTCATTTCCGCGTAACATTCCGCCAGCCGTTGATTGGATTGTTCGATGGATGGAAATTTGGGATAGTCTTCAATCAGGCGAATATAATGTTCGGCTGCATGGTCATATTGTTTAAGATTAAGGTAGTAAATATTCGCTGCCTTGAAGTGAATTTCTGCGGTCTGATCCGAAGGCTGACTATCCTTTAGAAATTCCTCATAGTTGAGCGTTGCGGCGGCGTAGTCTTTATTATCCCAAGCGGTTTGCGCTTGCGTGAGTAAGGCATCACGTGACCGACAGGACAATTGAAAGAGTAGCAAAAAACAGAAAAGAAGAAGCCGTAGACGGTAGACGGTAGACGGTAGTTCTTCCGAACACTGACCACCGGCCACCGACCACGAGGTCTTATTTTCTGTCTTTGACGAATGCACGCAATTATTCCTCCGCGTCAGCCTGGTCGGCCTGATTTTCTACCAAAGTCGCGCTGGCAACTAAATCTCCACTGGAAGTGTCAATTAACTTAACGCCTTGCGCACTGCGGCCAGTAGCGCGAATGGTCTCCGCTTCGATGCGAATGATCTTACCGTTTTCAGTAATAATCAGGACTTCACTTTCTTTGTTGACTGGCATGACGGCAATGACTTTACCGGTTTTTTCAGTAGTTTTGAGATTGATGACGCCCTTGCCACCGCGCCCTGTGACGCGATAATCACTAATCGGCGTTTGCTTGCCGAAACCATTGGAGGAGATGCTCAGCATCTGTTCATCGCCGCTCACAGCACAGACCCCAACGACGTAATCTCCGGGGCGTAACGTGACCCCGCGAACGCCGCGCGCCTGTCGTCCCATATCCCGGACTTCATCTTCTTCAAAACAAATCGCCTGACCTTCGTGCGTGGCGAGGAAGATTTTCTTTTGACCGTCTGTCATTTCGATGCGAACTAACTCATCGTCATCGTCTACGCCCATGGCAATGATGCCGTTGGAGCGGATGTTCGCAAAATCGGAAAGCTCGGTTTTTTTAATCACGCCTTTGCGCGAGGCTAAGACTACGAACTGCCCTTGAGAGAATTCGCGTACTGGAATCACGCCAGCTATTTTTTCTGAAGAAGGTAAGTTGACCAGATTGACAACAGCTTTGCCTTTTCCTGCGGCTTGAGAATCAGGGATTTCGTGGACTTTAATTTTGTAGACCTGCCCCTTCGCCGTAAAAATCATGATGTAACTGTGCGTCGAAGCCACAAATAAATGTGAGACGACATCTTCAGTTCGCGTACTCATCCCCTTGCGTCCTGTTCCCCCGCGACGTTGTGCGCGATACGTTGTGACCGGAGTACGTTTGATATAACCGGAATGAGAAATCGTAATCACAACATCTTCGTCAGCGATTAAATCTTCCAGAGTCAGTTCAACGCTGCTATCAATAATTTGCGTTCGCCGTTCATCGCTGTAATCTTTCTGAACCGCGCGTAATTCCTTGATGATGACGTTTCTCAGCGTCACATCGTTATTGATGATTTCTTCAAGTCCGGCAATTAATTTAATGAGTTCTTCATATTCATCAATAATTTTCTGGCGTTCGAGCGCAGCCAGACGACGGAGCTGCATGTCGAGAATCGCCTGTGCTTGAAGCTCAGAAAAACCAAATTGCGTGATTAATCCTTGCCTTGCTTCTTCTGTACTATTAGCGCCACGAATCAATTTGATGATCGCGTCAATAATATCAAGCGCCTTTTTCAATCCTTCTAAAATATGAGCGCGCGCCCTGGCTTTTTTGAGTTCGTACAAGGTGCGATTGCGCACCACTTCGCGGCGGAAGGAAATGAACTCACTCAGCGTGTCAACCAGGTTTAGAATCTTCGGCTGACCATTCACAATTGATAAATTGATGATGCCGAACGAAGTCTGCATCTGCGTCAATTTATAGAGTTTATTCAGCACAATCTGCGGCACTGCGTCGCGTTTCAATTCGATGACGACGCGAACTTTCTTAGCGGCGGCTGATTCACGGTCGGTTTCGTCGCGGACTTCAGAAATCCCTTCAATTCGTTTTTCGTTAACGAGATCGGCAATCGTTTCGATTAATTTGGCTTTGTTGACCTGGTACGGAATTTCCGTGATGAAAATGGCATCACGTTCATTGGCGACGCGCCCGATTTTACCAATGGCGGCACGCGCCCGAAGCTGGATGACTCCGCGTCCGGTTTCGTAGGCTTGCTTAATGCCCTCGCGCCCGTAAATAAAGCCTGCTGTCGGGAAATCAGGGCCCGGAATAAACTTCATTAAATCCGCGACAGTGGACGAAGGATTGTTTACCAGATGAACCGTCGCCTCAATAATTTCATTCAAATTATGAGGAGGAATTTTGGT
>JAYVZE010000152.1:0-31720 GCA_043783625.1 Blastocatellia bacterium
TAAAGTTTCAATTCCACAATGGTTCGATAAAAAGGCAACGGCTCATTTTATATTGAATATATCGCGCTCGTGTTTCAATTCCACAATGGTTCGATAAAAAGGGCAATCACGGACGACTAACCGACAAGATGCGGGGTTTCAATTCCACAATGGTTCGATAAAAAGTTGCCGGTTGTCTATGCGCGTTGGTTGGTTTCTCGCTTGTTTCAATTCCACAATGGTTCGATAAAAAGGGTTAACCCAGTTTCGTCACTTGTCGTTTCCAATTCCGTTTCAATTCCACAATGGTTCGATAAAAAGTAGATTTGCCACTGGCCGAAGCCGCCGCGTTCATTGTTCGTTTCAATTCCACAATGGTTCGATAAAAAGGTGTACCACCATTCTGCATCATCGCCTTACGTTCTAGTTTCAATTCCACAATGGTTCGATAAAAAGGTCGCAGTTCGTTCAAACAACCTCGTTCCGAAGTTCAGTTTCAATTCCACAATGGTTCGATAAAAAGCCCGAAGCTCTGCGAAGCACTCCGAAGAAAGTTGTTTCAATTCCACAATGGTTCGATAAAAAGTTCTTTGAAGCCATCCCCAGAGCGTCCCAAATTTGCGTTTCAATTCCACAATGGTTCGATAAAAAGCTCGCCGACAGCTTCAAGAAACTGATGACTGGTTTCGGTTTCAATTCCACAATGGTTCGATAAAAAGTCCAGCTCGACATCGCCGACCGTGACGAACATGGAGGTTTCAATTCCACAATGGTTCGATAAAAAGTTGATTATCAACCTCAGCCGCGCCACACGTTTTTGATTGTTTCAATTCCACAATGGTTCGATAAAAAGTTAATAGCTGCCCTGTTTGTCGCGGGACGGAGGTTTCAATTCCACAATGGTTCGATAAAAAGTCCAAGCGTTGCGCGTAGCGTTGCTGCGTTATTAAGTTTCAATTCCACAATGGTTCGATAAAAAGTCGCCAAGACGCCGTCATTGCAGGAACAGACACTAGTTTCAATTCCACAATGGTTCGATAAAAAGTTACGCCATTAGCCGGAAATGCTACGTGGTCAAGTGGTGTTTCAATTCCACAATGGTTCGATAAAAAGCGCTGGCGAATCGTAAAGCAGACTATGCAGAGTTTTGTTTCAATTCCACAATGGTTCGATAAAAAGCCTGTAGAAATTGTAACCTACAGGATAATAAATGCAAAGACTTATAAGGTTGTCAAAGAGCTGATTTTGCGCTTTTTGTCGTCGAGTGGTAATCGCGTCAAAAGTGCGGGAGGGCGACGACGGCGCTTATCTTTCTGAGAACGCTCTGGTTACAGCAATTACGAGGTAAAAAGGCTCGTTCATTTTCATTTTTCCAGCCCGGTTTTCAAGTGGTTGACGACAAATCGTTGCAGGTAACGAACGAACAGTTCGCGCTACAACTGCAAAGATTTAATCTCAAGAAATTCTTCCAGTCCATGCTTGCCGAATTCACGACCGCGACCGGATTGCTTGTAGCCGCCAAATGGAGCCTCAGCATTAAACTTGCCGCCGTTAATATCTACCTGCCCGGTTCTTAGTTTTCGCGCCACTCGTTTCGCCCGCTCAATATCCGAAGACCAAACGGCTCCAGCTAAACCATAGATCGTATCATTCGCAATATTCACGGCATCATCTTCATCCTGATAAGGAATGATTGACAGCACGGGGCCGAAGATTTCTTCCTGCGCAATCGTCATTTTATTATTCACGTTGGCGAAGACAGTCGGCTGCACGAAGTAGCCTTTTTCCAGTCCTTCCGGTGAATCAACTCCACCACAGACCAGCGTTGCACCTTCTTCAATTCCCTTCTTGATGTAGCCACGAACTCTTTCCACCTGCACCGCAGAAATCAATGGCCCAAGCCGTGAGCCTTCAGCTTTCGGGTCAGCAGGTTTGAATTTTGCGGCGGCGGCTTTGGCGATTTCGACCGCTTCGTCGTGACGATTCGCAGGAACCAGCATGCGCGTGAGAGCAGAACAAGTTTGCCCTGAATTGAAATAACAATTCGCTACGCCACTACTGACCGCTTTTTTAAAATCAGCATCATCAAGAATCACATTGGCAGATTTTCCGCCGAGTTCCAGCGCGACACGCTTGACCGATTGCGCGGCGATTTCACTGACCCGCTTCCCGGCTCGCGTCGAACCTGTGAACGACACCATGTCTACGTCAGGATGCGCAACTAAAGCTTCGCCAACTACCGCGCCAGTACCGGAAACTAAATTGAAAACTCCGGCGGGTACGCCTGCTTCGTGAATGACTTCCGCTAAAATAAAAGCCGTGATCGGAGCGACTTCGCTTGGCTTTAGAATTACAGTACATCCCGCCAGCAAAGCGGGTGCGACTTTCGCTACAATTTGATGGAGCGGATAATTCCACGGCGTAATGCAGACCACGACACCAACAGGTTCTTTGACGATCAGGGAATTTCCGACGGTCTCTTCAAAGGAAAAAGTTCCCGCGAGTTCGAGATAAGATTTCAACGTCACTAACGGCAATCCGGCTTGCACATGCATTGCCAGCGGAAGCGGCATGCCAACTTCATCTGCAATGACATCCGCAATTTCAGCTTGACGCGCAGTCAGCTTGGCGAGAATTAATTCTAAATACTTCGCCCGTTCACTGATTGGCAATGAAGCCCAGCCATCGAAGGCAGCTTTCGCCGCATTCACCGCCTTAACCGCATCCGCTGGCGTACCATCAGGAATCAGTGCCATCACTTCTTCCGTGGTTGAATTTATGACTTCGAGTGAGTTTTCCGCGCTGGGAGCAACCCATTCGCCGTTCAGATAAAGTTTGGTGTATTCGCGTAGATTTGACATGGATAAATCTCTGATTGATTGTTTTGAATTATGAAATTTGACTATTACGGGAGTGAGGGCTAACCTTACTGACCGCAACGAACCTTGTCAAGATTTCAACAAAGGAACGTGTAAAAAACAAATTCAAAAGCTCCCCTCCTGTCTTAGGAGGGGTGTCCGCAGGACGGGGTGGTCAAGTCTTGAAAGCCTCAACCACCCCCACCCCCTCCTAAGACAGGAGGGGGAGCTTTTACAATTCGAGTTCTTTACAGGTTCTTTAATTATCGAGAAGAACATGAACCTAAAAGATAAAGTCATCGTCGTCACAGGTGGAGCTACCGGCATTGGACGCAGCCTGTGCGAACGCTTCGCCGCCGAATCACCCAAAGCCATCATTGTCGCTGATATTGATATTTCCGGTGCTGAAGCAGTGGCAGCGCAAGTCAATGGCACTGCGATGAAATGTAATGTCGCCGTTGAATCTGATGTCATCGCCTTAGTGAAAGCAACGAACGAAAAATTTGGCGTCATTGATCTCTTCTGCTCGAATGCTGGAATCATTGCGATGGGCGGAGCCGAAGCCACTGACGAAGCCTGGAAAAATATCTGGGACATCAATGTCATGGCGCATATTTATGCAGCGCGGGCCGTGCTTCCGCAAATGCTTGAACGCGGCGCAGGCTATTTATTGCAAACGGCGTCCGCCGCCGGGTTGCTTTCACAGATTGGCTCGGCTCCTTATGCTGTGACAAAACATGCCGCCGTTGCCTTTGCGGAATATTTATCAATCACGCACGGCGACCAGGGGGTCAAGGTTTCGTGCCTCTGTCCGCAAGGTGTCAGAACGAAAATGCTGCTGGGTGACGAGGGAGATAAAGACAGCTTCCTGCTCGCAGGTTCGGTGTCACCGGAGGAAGTTGCTGAAGCCGTTGTAGCGGGAATCGCCTCCGAACAATTCTTAATCCTGCCGCACCCTGAAGTCGCTGAATTTTTCCTGCGCAAAGCCACTGATTATGATCGCTGGATTCGAGGAATGAGACGCCTGCAAGCAAAAGTAAATCAGTAATTATAATCGTTGGTACGCCAGCATCCTGCTGGCGACTATCAGCCAGCAGGATGCTGGCGTACCGGCTAAATTCGTATTATGCCCGAAATAATTGAACAGCAAATCACGCAGCAAACTGCCTCGTATTTCGATCTGTACGTCCCTGATGGAAATCAGCCGAAGCCTTTATTAATCGCACTGCACGGCTACGGCGGGGACAAAACTTCAATGATGCGGCTGATGCGAAATATCAACGAAAAAGATTACGTCATCGCGTGCTTGCAAGGGCCGCATCAGCACATGATCCTGCCTCCATCGGAAGACAAACCCGGCATCGGATTCGGCTGGCTGACCAATTTTAAACCCGAAGAATCAGTCGCGCTCCATCATCGAAATGTCTCACAAATTATTGCGAATTTAATCCATCAGGGAATCGCTGATTCACGCAATATTTTTCTGCTGGGATTTTCTCAGGCGGTAGGGGTGAATTTTCGATTCGCGTTTACCCATTCGCATTTACTGCGCGGTATAGTGGCAATTTGCGGAGGAATTCCAGGTGACTGGAAGGTAGAGGGAAAATACAGCGGAGAAAATTTAGATGTGCTGTATATCGGAACGGAACGCGATGAATTTTATACACCTGACCGGATAAAAAAATTCAGCGAAGCCTTACAGCTACGGGCGCAATCGGTTGAACTGCAAATGTTCGATGATGTTCACAAAGTTCCCCGCGCTTCCTATCAGCCAATTGATAAATGGCTGAAGAGTCAACTGATTCAATCAAACAATTTACAAAATTTTTAGGGCGTTCTCCGGGCAAAGAAATCACGTCCGCAGGTATAGCAAAGGTAGCGATAGGATTTAACCAGTGGAAGAACTATTTTCTCCCAACCGGCTCTTCGCCTGCGCTCAATGTTCATCGAATTACAATGTTTACAAGCTTTTTTAACTGTCCGACGTTTGTTTACTGAAGAATCAGTAGTGGCAAGACTTGATAAGATTGACTGGCTTTGAGATTGCTCGGTAATACTCGGAATTGCGGCTATTGAAATGATAACAGGTTCAGTGAGCTGACCAGCGTATGATTTGGGCACATCAGGTAACTCATCCAATGCCGTGCTACCTTCCTCTACCCAAAGGACAACTTCGGCTTCTTTTTTTAATTCCACAATTGAATTCTCCGATGATAATTAAAGGGCTAGTAACCAAAATCCGCACCGAAGCCAAATCACCGGAATTGTGGGGGAGAAGCTGTAGACAGCACCAATTCTACTAACCGAACGCAGGTAAGTTAAGAGATGACGTATCCTAAAAATATTGCAACAATTGATAAAGTACTAGAAGCAACACGGAGTTGCAAGAAACACTCGTTTACCAAGCCCAAATCAGACCTTAATTTCTCGCCATTTTCCGCGCCGAAAGGCGAGCATGCCAACCACTGCGATCATAGATTCAGCAATCGGAATCGCCCAAAAAACACCACGTGCCTCCATCCCGAAATGATTTGATAACCAATAGGCAAGCGGGATTTGAAACAACCAGTAACAAAAAAGATTAATGACAGTCGGCGTGAACGTGTCGCCTGCTCCATTAAAGGATTGCACCATGACCATTCCCCAGGCATAAAAAATATAGCCGTAACTGGCGATGCGCAGACATTGCACGGCAATCGGAGTGACCGTTGGCTCATTGGTAAAAACACCAACCAACGGTTCCGCGAAAATAATAAAAACTAACCCGATTCCACCCAAAAAAAGCATATTGCTGAAGCCTGCCATCCACACTGATTTTTCTGCCCGATCAGGTTTACCAGCACCAAGATTTTGACCGACCAAGGTCGCCGCTGCGTTGCTCATTCCCCACGAAGGCAGGATCGCAAAAATGATGACGCGAAGGGCGACGAAATATCCGGCGATAGCGGCACTTCCAAATTGCGAAATCAACCGCGCCATGGCAATCCAACTGGCTGTCCCGATGAAATATTGAAACATCCCACCCAGCGACAGGATGAACAGTGAACTCATCAATTTAAAATCCGGCTTAAAGTGCTCCGCTCGAAGTTTCAGGCGACCGCGTCCATTAATCAGACTCCATAACTGATAAATTACGCCAACACTTCGACCAATCGTCGTAGCGACCGCCGACCCCGTCACGCCCCATTCTGGAAATGGGCCTAACCCAAAAATAAAGCACGGATCAAGAATTAAATTGATGATGCTGGACATCCACAAAGACCGCATTGCCAGTGTCGCGTCACCTGTCCCCCGAAAACAGGCATTGATAATAAAGAGTAACATTATCAGCACATTGGAGCCGAAAATGATTGCCCCATATTTTGTCCCGACGACGATAACCTTAGCGTCTGCTCCCATTAATCGCATCAATAAGGGAGTGGCAAAAATTCCTAAAATGGCAATCGGAATTGAAGTCAGAACCGCCAGCCAAACAGACTGTGCGGCGGCGTGAGCGGCCCCTTCTTCGTCTTTCTCGCCTGTCCGTCGAGCCACGATAGCCGTCGCCGCCATGCTCAGTCCGAGTCCAATCGTAAAGACAATGGCGAGCAATGATTCAACAATCCCAACCGTTGCCATGGCTTCCGTAGCGTTTTCCTTGACCCGCGCGACATAAAATAAATTCGTCAGCCCAAAGAAAGATTCCAAGAGCATTTCCAGTACCATTGGTACTGACAACAAAAAAATCGCCCGCCCGATACTCCCCTCAGTAAAGTCACGGTGCGTCCCGATCAGTGCTTCCTTGAGAGTTGCGATCAATCCCTGATTTAACTGCAATTCTGAACTTTCCATTCACTTCCTGAAATAAGGTGTGCCAGCACCCTGCTGGCATTTGGCGGAGAGGTTCTCTACGCTGCAAAATCTTGCCAGCAAGATGCTGGCGCGCCAAAAAATTTAATTACCAGAGATACTTCCCGGCGGCGATGACATTCTTCGCCAGCTCCTCAGAAAGTCGAATCCGGTCAATTGTGTCAAATTCAATCATCGCCTTTAATTTATTCCGCAGTGCAGGCTCAAGCTGAAGATAGGCAATCAGGGCGTCTACATTTGCGGCGATAATTGTCAGCGCATGAACAGCATAAAGAACAGTTACACTCTTCGCGTTATCAGACTGAAAGTTTTCTGTCGTTTTGTTTTTTTCAATCCTCAACACGGCACTCTCAATAGCAAAGGATTCCATGATGATTTCAGAGAGTGCGGCGGCGGCCTGCTGTTCCGCTCGGATCGTAGTGCCAAGTTTCGCCTCTACTAATGAAAGCAAAATAATGGTGAGCTGCTTCACCCGCTCACTGATATTTTTTAAGTAATCTGTGCCTGTTTCCGGCGTTTCCTGCTCCAAGTATTTTGCCGCTACCTCCGGCAAACCAATCCCGCTCTTGTTGATATATTTCAGCAATCTGGCCGCAATGATCGTTCGGTTGATCTCATTTGTACCTTCATAAATTCTAGTGATTCGCGCATCACGATAAGCGCGTTCAATCGGGTATTCAGCCGAATAACCATAGCCGCCATGAATTTGTAAGGCTTCATCAACGACAAATCCCTGCGCTTCACTCGTCCAAACTTTGATGATCGAACACTCCACGGCATATTGCTCAATAACTTTCAGCGCTTCCATCGAATCTTCGCTCTCGACTTCGTTGAGCGAAGCGTCAACCATCCCCAACGTCCGCCAGACCATCGCATCACCGACAAAAATCTTCATCGCCATCTCAGCAATTTTCTTTTGAATCATGCCAAACGAAGCGATGGGCTGTCCGAATTGATGCCGATTTCGCGCGTATTCAATCGCTGCATTCAGAGCAATTTTAGCAGCTCCGAGATTTCGCGTCCCAAGCTTCAACCGTCCAAGATTCAAAATATTGAAAGCCACCAAGTGACCATTGCCAACGCCGCCCAGTACATTTTCCACCGGAACTTTGACATCATTCAAAACTAAGGCAGTGGTCGAGCTTCCGTCCAGCCCTAATTTTTTTTCTTCGTGACCGCTTTCAATTCCAAAGTCTTTTTCGACAATAAATGCCGTGAATTTCTCTCCGTCAACTTTTGCAAAAATCGTAAAAATGTCGGCAATCCCGCCATTCGTAATCCACATCTTGCGGCCATTGAGAACGTAATGTCTGCCATCTTCTGAAAGAATCGCCTTTGTTTTCGCTGCCAGCGCATCCGAACCCGAATCAGGTTCAGTCAGGCAATACGCCGAGACCCATTCACCGGAAGCAATTTTTGGCAGATATTTCTCACGCTGTTCATCTGTTCCAAAAAATAAAATCGGGAAGGTCCCAATCGCCGTGTGTGCGCCTAAGCTGGCTCCGAAGGAAGGCATCAGGGAAATCTGTTCACCAACATACGCGGAACTAACTTTGTCCAATCCCAGCCCACCGAATTTTTCAGGAATATCAATGCGCAGCAAATCCAGTTCGCCCGCTGCGCGCAATAAATCACGTGTCACTTGCCATTTTTTTCCGTAAATTTCATCGGCTCTTGGCAGCACTTCACGGCGCATAAATTCGGAAGTTACTTCGCCAATCATCCGCTGCTGCTTCGTCAAATCTTCGCGCGTGAAGACCTGCGCTGCATCAGTTTCAGCAAATAAAAAACATTGATATTGATGATTCATAAGGTTCAAGAATTATTGTTTGATGGCATAACCCAGATAGCCAATCAGCTTTGACCGGGTAAATTTAAATCGAAAGGTATCCTCGACTTCACCGTAATCGAGCAGATGCCAAAAAGAATGATGGAAAATAGCTGGTGTCAGTCCGCGCATTTCTTTGACGAGTAATGAGCTTTCCTCGCAGTAGTTAATCAGCTCAGAAGGTTTGATAAAATTTTTATACACATGCAAATTCTTCGGCGTATTCCTCACTACCAATTCCACGCCCTTGATGCCGAAGAGCCACGAAAAAAGGTTACGATTAAAGGTATGGAAAAAAAACATTCCGCCCTTAATCAAAACCCGCGATGCCTGCGCAATGACCAGGTCAGGGCGGTCTACATGTTCAAGAAAATCCATCGCCGTCACCACCTGAAAACTATTCGAGGCATAATGTAAATCCAACGCATCGCCCTGCAAATAGTGAACTCTTCCGGTTAAATCAAAATGCCTGGCAATTTCCAGGCTCTGCTCAGAAGCATCAACACCTGTCACGTCAAATCCATGCTTAACCAATTCATTGGAGAGGAATCCGCCACCGCATCCGAGGTCCAGCACGTTGGGCGATTTATTCGGAAACGTCGCACGAATTTCGGCAATGATCCAGGGATTCCGCGCCCGCGATTCCGCCCGCAAAAGTGCAATCGGATCATCTTTCGCCGTGTACCACCGATCACCGAGTTCGTGGTAAATCTCATTATTTACCTCGTTATTTTTGCGGGTCTCCATCGAATATTCCAATACACAAACTGATAAATTCCACACCCAAAAATCATCAAACACCCGCCCACTAACTGCTGATATTCCCATCCTTCATACGCAATCAGCCGATGAATTTCGCCGGGATAATTGGCGTACCATAACAATCCTGCCGCAATTAAGACCAGTGGATGCAGGGTAAATAAAAGCGCGTGCAACCAATGTTCGCCTGATTCACAATATTTCTGGTGCTGCCATTCGTCTTTCGTGATAAAGATCGTCGAAAAGATTCCGAGTATCGCATAGACCAGAAGATTTGTAGAATTAGGCTGAACTATTAACAACCAAAGCAAGCAAATTAAGACCGTCAGCGTGTCAAGCGGATGCCCCACCCGTTCCCATTTTCCTAACCTTCGACGACGATGAAAATACAATTCATCAAACGCCATACAAATCACTTGCAGGACAAATGGAATCAGCAAAAAATGGGAACTTAACATCAAGCTAAAATTGGTTTGACTACATTTCCGTGGACATCGGTGAGGCGAAAATATCTGCCTTGAAATTTATAGGTTAAGCGCGTGTGGTCAATTCCCAAGCAATGCATAATTGTCGCGTTCAGGTCATGCACATGCACCGGGTCACGAGTGACGTTATAGCTAAAATCATCCGTTTCACCGTACGTCATACCAGGCTTGATGCCACCACCAGCCAGCCAGATTGTGAAGCAGCGCGGATGATGATCGCGTCCATAATCAGTTTCAGTTAATTTGCCTTGCGAGTAAACCGTTCGACCAAATTCCCCGCCCCACACGACTAATGTATCATCCAACATTCCCCGCTCTTTCAGATCCATCACAAGAGCCGCCGAAGCCTGATCTACATCCGGCGCAACTTTTTTCATATTGCTCGGCAATGAACCGTGATGATCCCAGCCACGATGAAATAATTGAATAAATCTGACGCCGCGTTCGGCTAAGCGGCGAGCTAAAATACAATTTGCCGCAAAGCTCCCCGGCTTGCGAGAATCTGCGCCGTATCTCACAAAAGTAGCTTCTTTTTCTTTCGACAAATCCGTCAAATCAGGTACGGACGATTGCATCCGAAACGCCATTTCGTACTGCGCGATCCGAGCCGTAATTTCAGGGTCGCCGTACTCCTTTGCATTAATCTGATTCAACGCACCCAGATCATCTAAAAATCCGCGCCGAGAATCTTTACTAATGCCCGGCGGATTTGACAGGAACAACACCGGATCGGCTCCGTTGTGAAATTTCACACCTTGATACTGCGAAGGCAAAAATCCACTGCCCCACAAACGATCATAAAGCGGCTGATCGCCTCCGTTTTTCCCAACCGAAACCATAGCGATGAAAGCTGGCAAATCTTTATTTTCACTGCCCAATCCGTACGACACCCACGAGCCTAAACTTGGACGCCCCGCGAGTTGAAACCCCGTCATCGCAAATGTGATTGCCGGGTCGTGATTGATCTGCTCGGTATACATTGATTTGACGAAGGCTACGTCGTCTACGATCTTTGAAATGTTTGGCAAAAGCTCACTGACCCACGCGCCGGATTTCCCGAACTGCTTAAATTTAAAAATCGAATTCGCAACCGGAAAACTGGTTTGATGCGCACTCATTCCCGTTAAGCGTTGCCCGTTGCGAACGGAGTCCGGCAGGTTCTCACCGCGCATCTTTTTCAGCAACGGCTTGTAATCATACAAATCCAACTGCGCTGGACCGCCTGCTTGAAAAAGAAAAATTACGCGCTTAGCTTTTGGTGCGAAATGCGGAAGCGGCGAGGATTGAGCGAATCCATCTGCTTGTAAAAGCGATGTAAGCGCGGCACTTCCTAATCCCATTCGCTGGATGAATGATCTTCTTGATATATTAAAATTCTCTACTTCAATTTGATTCATCAGTTCATGCAAAGTCTTAGAATATCAATAAGTGAGTTGTAAACACACAAATTAAGCACCTTTCTTAGCCCATTCAAAACCTGGCGACTCTTCGACTACTTTTATTACCTGGTATGACCTTACAACATATTTTATTTCAACTTGCTTATTCTGGGAATGATTCACAACTGTGAATAGAAATAAACCTCGCTTCTCACCATCATTAATCATGACAGCGTAAGTATGCCCAAATTGTACTTTAATTTGACGTTGAAATTTTGAAAATGTTTCTGCCTTAGATTGTAAATTGAAGGCAAGATGAGCAGAAATTTCGTCAAGATATTGCGATTCTCCTAAATCTGCAATTAGCGACATGTCAGGCACATCAAATGTATCCTCTGAGCGACATCCGCCATTAAAAAGCAGATCATAACTGTTCCGGCGCTTACTATACGCGGAAAGAAACAAAGCAGTATTTTCGTAACCTCGATTCAATTCTTCGGGTGGACGACAACTATAAGTGGGTGACAGCACCACTCTATTCATTACGTGCAATTTAGGTAGCCCAAAATTGTTAACAGTTGGCTGATAATTACTCAGTATTAAAAATATTGTGAAAGCAAATATAAATGAAATTTTCATCCCCACTCCTTAGTCAACAATTATTCATCTGAAAAACTTCTATTTAGTAGCAAAATTTGAATTCAACATCCCGCTATCCAAAACAATCACCTGCCCCGTCATCAAATCCGAACCCGTAATCACGCCTAAAATCGCCATCGCCACATCTTCCGGTTGGAGGACTTTTTGCAGCAGCATTTTCCCGGCACGTTCTTGTAATTTATCTTCAAAATTATCTCCCAAGCCGTTCCGCAGCCAGCGCGTATCAATAAATCCCGGCGCGATGGCGTTGACGCGGACGAGTGGTGCGAAGACACGCGAGAGGGTGACCGTCAAATTATTCATTGCCGCTTTCGATGCGCAGTATGGAATGGAGCTGCCAGTTCCGGCGACTCCGGCGATGCTGGTCACGTTAACTATATCTCCGTTGCCGCTCGCGGTCAGTGCTGCGCGTGCGGCTCTGGCGCATTGAAAAGCTCCGATAACATTGACTTGATACAATCGCAGCCAGTCGTCGAGCTTCAGGGCTTCCAGATCGTCGTGCGGCACAAATACCGTCGCTCCAGCGTTGTTGACTAATACTTCAAGGTGCCCGAATTCATTGACTGCAGTGTCCACCATTGAACGACATTCGGCATCGTTGGCAACATCGGCTTTGACGGCAATTCCCTTCACTCCCAACGCAGAAACATCTGCGGCAGTTTTTTCCGCTTCGTCTTTGGAGCGAGAATAATTAATTAAGACCGAACATCCCTGTTCAGCCAATGCCAGCGCAGTTGAGCGTCCAACGCCTGTTCCGCCTCCGGTCACGATTGCCGCTTTTCCTTCTATTTTCATAAATTTCCTTATTTTCTATCCACGAAGGACACGAAGTTACACGAAGATTTTTTATAATTTTATTTATTTTATCAGCTTAGCTCAAAATGTAATTCTTTTGCTTTCCTTCGTGTTTTTTCGTGTCCTTCGTGGATAATTTTTCTTATTGCTTCGTAATCACTTCATCCAAATTAAAAATCAAACTCACCGTCGCGGTCATTGCCGCTAATTCCAATTGATTCAAATTACTGGAATTCCGCTTTTCGCCGACGGACAAAAATTTGCTAACTTCTTTCGCATTGGCTTGAAAATACTCGCGCTGTTTATTGAAGGAATTCACTAATACTTTTACTTCCTCTTCATTCGGTTCGCGCGAAGTAATGGTCAAAAATGCGAATTTAAGTTGCGATTCGATCTTACCACTTTGCTTCAGACTTCGCTCTGCCAACATTCTGGCCGCTTCGACGTAGGTGATGTCGTTCATCAAATTTAACGACTGTAACGGCGTATTCGTTCGCGTGTCGCGTACCGTACAAAATTCACGCGCAGAAGCGTCAAACGCCTGCATTGTCGGCGATAAAATCGTGCGCTTCCAATAGGTGTAAAGGCTGCGCCGCCACAATCCATCGTCTTTTGCCTGCTCATATCCGGTCATTCCGCCGAACGCCATATCTTTGTAAAGTCCTTCAGGTTGATACGGTTTGACGGAAGGCCCGCCGAGTTTTTCGACTAATAATCCTGACGCGAATAACGCTTGATCGCGGATCATCTCGGCGGATAAACGATACCGCGCACCACGCGCCAACAACCTGTTTTCCGGGTCACGCTGCAATAATTGTGGCGTCAGTTTTGATGATTGACGGTACGTGGCGGAAGTTACGATGAGGCGGAGGAGCGCTTTCATATCCCATTGCGGATTACGGATTGCGGATTGCGGGGGGGCATCAGTTTTCTTCCAATCCGCAATCCGCAATCCCAAATCCGCATTTCCCTCACGAAACGTGACCGCCAGCCAATCCAACAACTCTGGATGCGAAGGCAGTTCGCCTTGTGATCCAAAATCTTCAGAAGTCTTCACCAAACCTGTTCCGAAAATCATTTGCCAGAAACGATTCGCCGCTACTCTGGCTGCCAATGGGTTGTCATCGCTCACGATCCAGCGGGCTAAATCCAAACGATTCGGAGCCTGATTTGATGAAGCGGCGAGAAGCTGTTTTGAAGATTGCAACGCCGCAGGAATCCCGCGAAAAACCTGTTCCCCAATTGCGTCGTAGGCTCCCCGTTTGAGCAAAAATGCGGGGCGCGGCTCCGGCAATTCCTGCATCACCATTAACGTTGGAAGCCCGTCTTCAAATTTTTGTAGTTCTTGTTTTTTCTCCCCTAATTTTTGAAATTCCTTTTGTAAATCTTCCGGTGCGGCTAACGCCAGAAATGCCTGACGAAGTTTTTCGGCTTGCACTTTGGTTCGGCGCACTTGGGGGATAACGGCGATTTCACCCAATGAATCCGCACACGCGAGTGTTTCAATTTCTAATTGCGTCAGCTTGCGGCTGTACATCCGAACTTCGTCAATGGCACCTTTGAAGCGAAAATCCGGGCCGCCTCCGGCTCCAATTTTCAGCGTATTATTCTTGCCCCACAGCGACAGAAAAAAGCTGCGCTGAATGAAATTCAGTTTTTGCTTTTCTCCATTCACATAAATATTTACGCGATCTTCATTCTGCGCTAAACCGTCGAATGTCACGGCGACGTGATACCACTGTTTGATGGGTAATTTGTTTTCCGTTTCAATGCGGAAAGCATCCTCACCCCACCGGAAAACCAGATTGAAATTGATTTTTCCATTTAAGAAATAGATGCCGTAGCCATCGGCTCGCGGGACATTATTTTCTTTTTCAGCAGGTGCGTCACTCACCTTCGTAATGATCGAACCACTTTGTTCAGATTCAGGATAAAACCACGTCGAAATTGAGAATCGTTCTTTGTAATCGCTACTCGTATTCTTGTAGCGAAAGTCCGCATGAATCCCCGCATCAAAAAATAATTTCCCGTCAAAGACAGTTCCCTGTCCTACCGGAGAATTCACAAAAGTCGGATTACCGTTTTTCCACCCAACCGGAAAAACCGGATCAGGTTCATCTTTTTTCTTGTCAAAAGTGTCGTGATAAGCGCGTTCGGATTTATTGAAAGTTGGGACGCTGTTTTCATCCAGTGAGAGCCTGACAATTAACTGATCTTCGGGAAACCAATGCTTGATCGAAGAATCTGCCAGCGTCTTTTCCCAGGCTTTTTGGGCGGGCTGCGCCACATCCATCAACAGATTGACTGCCGTTTCCTCCACCTTAACTTCGTCTTTCAATTTCTGTAACTGCTTCTGCTGTTGCCGCGTTGGAGCTTGAATAGTCGGCGGAGAATTCCCCTGATCGAAGGAGTGCCCGTCTTCTGGAATGCTATTGAAATAGGCTCCGAATTGATAAAATTCTTTTTGCGTTAACGGATCGTATTTATGATTATGGCAGCGGGCACAGCCGAGCGTTAGCCCCATAAACACTGTCGAAGTCGTATCTATGCGATCTACCACATATTCATTGCGATACTCTTCCGGGACCAATCCGCCTTCAGCATTCATACGATGATTGCGATTAAAGGCAGTCGCTATTTTTTGGTCTAAAGTCGCATTTGGCAACAAATCTCCAGCTAACTGCTCAATGGTAAACTCATCATAAGGCTTATCAGAATTGAAAGCTTCGATGACCCAATCGCGCCATCGCCACGCTTCACGATTTCCATCAACCTGATAGCCGTTCGTATCGGCGTATCTCGCCGCATCCAACCAGCGATACGCCATTCGCTCACCAAAGCGCGGAGAAGCCAATAATCTATCTACAGCTTTCTCGTATGCGTTATCAGACGCATCATTTTTAAAAGATTCGAGTTCTTTGATCGTTGGCGGCAAGCCTGTTAAATCAAGTGATACACGTCGCAGCAAGGTGGCACGATCCGCTTCTGGCGAAGGTTGAAATCCTTCCTTTTCGAGTCGTGCAAGGATGAAATTATCAATCCCGTTTCTGACCCAGCTCTGATTTTTTACGCCTGGTAAGTTCGGTTTGATTGGAAGAATAAAAGACCAATGCTGTTGCCATTTCGCGCCTTGCCTGATCCATTCGGTTAATAATTCTTTTTCACGATCTGTCAGCTTTCTGCCCGAAGCTGGCGGAGGCATTTGCTCGTACTGGTCAGTCGAATTGATGCGCCGAATCATTTCGCTTTGTTCAGGATGATTTGGCACAATTGCCTTGCTGCCTTTGCCTAAATCAATCAGTGCCGCCGCCTCTGAATCCAACCGCAACCGCAACTTTTTTGCTGGTGCATCCGGGCCATGACAAGCCCAGCATTTGTCAGAAAGAATTGGACGAATGTCACGATTGAAATCAATGGCGGATTGTTGCGCGGAAGATGGGCGGGAAAAGAAAATTGACGCTATTACCAGCACGGATAATAAAAACAGTGAAACCAATTTGATTGAACGAGAATTGTTTTTCATAATTTCCCATCAATGCTTTCTACTACAACCGGACTTCCGCGAAGGTTGGAAAACCGTGCTGCTCGCGCCCAACAGGGCCGTCATGCTTGGCAGTCACTTTATAAATCTCATAACGACCATCCCCTGCGGAACTGGCAACACGTGATCTCAGCGCTTCCATTTCATCATTTGTCATCGGGACAAATTCACTGGCAATCCTCAGGTTTTGCTGCAAATCCTCGGTCGTAATAATGCCAGTAATGGTTGTCGCAACGGGCAGGCTCATCGCGTAGCGTAAGCCTTCTTCGGCAGTGTACACACCCTCCCGAACCATTTTCCCGTTGCCCGCAAAAGTCTTCATTCCAAGCGCGGCAATGCCCTGCCTGATTAATTCCGGGAGAACTTTTTGCTCGAAGCTAAGAAACGTGCCATCCATAATATTTAGCGGCATCTGACACGTATCGAACGGATATTCGTATGCCAGCATTTTCAAATGAATGTCAGGATTTTTGTGGCCCGTAAAACCCGTGAAGCGAATTTTCCCGTCACGTTTGGCTTGCTCCATCGCTTCGAGCACACCATCAGCCGCGTGGTGACGTTCCGGGTCATTGTAATAAACAACTTCATGAATTTGCCACAGGTCTAAATGATCCGTTTTCAGGCGGCGCAATGAATCTTCAAGTTGGCGCAGAGCTTCCTGCTTGTCACGCCCGTGCGTACAAACTTTCGTCATCAAAAAAACTTTATCGCGGCGACATTCAAGCGCTTTCCCCATTAACTCTTCGCTGCGTCCGTCGTGATATTCCCAGGCATTATCCATAAACGTGATGCCTGCATCTATGGCTTGCTGGCATAAGCGAATCGCTTCGGCTTCATCATTGATAACGCCGAGATGATAGCCGCCAAAGCCTAATGAACTAACATCCTCGCCCGTCCTCCCAAGTTTCCTGATCGGAATATTCATAGTTATTATTTTGGATTAGATTATCTACTTCTTGCCTTCACCAAACACCGTGACAACGACAGAACGGGATCCGCCGTGGTTGCGATGTTCGCCCAGATAAATTCCCTGCCACGTGCCCAACAACAATTTCCCATTGCCTACTGGAATCGTCAACCCTGCACCGAACAACGAAGCTTTTATATGCGCGGGCATATCATCTGCGCCTTCGTAATCGTGTTCATAATACGGAGCATTTTCAGGCACGATTTTGTTCATGTGCCGCTCTAAATCTCCGCGTACATCGGCACTGACATTTTCATTTATAGTAAGCGACGCTGACGTATGCTGGATAAACAGATGCAGAAATCCAACTTCGACTTCGCGCAGTTCCGGCAGGTGTTCGAGGATTTCGCGCGTGACCACATGAAACCCGCGTGAACAGGGCTTAAGGATGATGATTTTTTGAACCCATATCATATTTGGAGACTTCCTGCTGGTAAGCAATCTGAATTTTTTTCAACTTTGGCACTTGCTATTGCCGGACTATTCCTGCTTTTCCTCATTTTATTCATTTGCGCTCCTCCAATCAAACGGAGGCGGAGCTTAGCTTTCAAACGCAGGTCAAGGGAAATTAAAATTCTTGACTTTTTATCGTTTCTGCGGTATACGAAAGTTGGGAATAAAGCCTCTAAGTAAAATTTATACAAAACCGTTATGATGATTAATCGGTTTAAATAAACCATCTAGCTATTTGCAAGGGTTAAGCTTGTTTAAGAATAGACATTAGCAACTATTTACTTGTTTGTTTTGTAGTCTGTTTTCATACACAGTTTAATAATTCCTAGATTCCAAGGTGATACCACTACCAGCTTATAATATATCTTCAGGTGGCGTCGCTTGACTTCCTTACACAACCTCCCCCTGCTTTTCTAAGCTGTCTCGACTTGTCGGACTTTGGCTAGCGTTAAGCCCTATTCACTATCGGCAAAAAGCCGGTAGCTTACTTGACAATAACTTACTCAACACTAATGAACACTACCGTACAGAATATTCGCATATTATTAATTGATGAACAGCCAATCATTCGAACTGGCTTGAGAATGTTGATCGAAAGCCGGGAGGGGTTAGAGGTAATTGGCGAAGCTGAAACCTTTCTTGAAGCTCTCGCTTTGGCGACCGATCCCCCCGATATAATTCTGCTGGATCTCAATTCTCTTAACTACCAATCAAGCCTGGAAGCGATTCCGCAGGCATTGAGTACGACCCGATCCCGCCTCCTGCTATTAACTGATAAGGACGATCCTGAGGTTAATCTCAACGCAATAAGGATGGGGGCGATGGGGATCGTCAATAAAAAAGAATCGGCTGAAGTTTTGATAAAAGCAATCGAAAGAATTCACGCAGGTGAAGTGTGGATTAATCGGGCAATGATGGCCAAGGTTATCGGTGGAATGTGGAAGTCAAACCATACTCTGACCATTGATGACAATCCAGAAGCTACTAAGATTGCCTCCGTCACTGAGCGTGAACGGGAAGTGGTCACACTGATAGGTCAGGGATTAAGAAATAAACAAATCGCGGAATGCCTTTTCATTAGTGAAATCACGGTTCGACATCATTTAACATCAATCTTCGACAAGCTGGGGGTTTCTGATCGCTTCGAACTGGCAATTTACTCGTACCGCCACGGATTAGCCAAGCTTCCGATTTAACACAACCTAACAAATAGACAAATAGAGTCAATTAACTCTATTTGTCTATTAACAAAATTAAACTCAAAAGCTGACGACGATTATCATTCTCAAATAGTTTTTATCGTCCCCATTTAAGCTTCGTCTAAGCTTATTAAACGCTTCTATTACTAACTCGCCTCTCATTAAACTCCAAAAACTCCATTTAACAAATACTAACTCTTCATAACAAAGACATTGCTCAACTTACTATCTGCAATATAGCCGCTTAGGACTATCAATAAATCACAGTAATGGCTCAAATAGACTATAGAAATTGGTCACATGCGACGATGTGCTATTCAGCTATTATCTATACTCTGGTTAAGTAAGGCTCAGTTGCTATAGCTTTACTTAACAATTAACAATACGCAGTAAGTCAGATTGTCAGTATTTTATATTTTGATGGCTTAATGAAGTTTGTGGGAATTGTGTTATCCGGCATTAACAGTAATCCCCTCTTATTTACATTTGCCTGTAAAACAGCCTTTTACAGGTTCGATGTTGAAAACAACAACCAATCTCCCCCTATACGGTTACTACTTTAAAGAATTTGTAACGTGTGGTTAGTATTGTCTAAGTAGTTAACTGATTAATTACCAGCACTCATTTAGCGAAGATAGTCGAGGCATTTGTGTGCCTCTGAAGCGTGAGAAATGAACCTTCACCTAACTCAATTCATTACTTATACTAATGTCAGCAGGCTGGCAATTATTTTTATTGTTCACGTAGCTTGCCACGCTACTCCAAAAAACTTTTCGCCCTCGCACCATGAATCCTTCCTACTTTTCTTCTTAGGACTGATTTTAATGGGTTTGTCTTCAGGTCTTGAGCGCAGTCGGGTCAGACGAATCAGGCACCTCCTACAAGGATGGGGCCAACACCGTAGCTATTCGATTATGGTCAGGCAGAATCTAACTAAATCTTACCGGAGCAGAAATGGGTAATATTAGACCTCGGAAAATTCCAGAAATCATGGGGATCATTTGGCGTCGTAAGATAACGATTGTTTTGATAGCCGGCGCTATGTTGTTGGCAACATTACCCATCATCAAGCAATTACCGGACACTTTTGAATCGCGTGGGCTGATCGCAATTTCTGCCAAGAATGGAGCAGACTCACAGATTATTTCAGCGCAAATCACCAGTGCAACGCAACAACTTAGTAGTCAGACACTACTTGAATCAATCATCTGGAAGTACTCCGCTTATCCTGAGTCCGCAAACCCGGAGGATGCACTCGTGAGGATGCGCCGGGCGATCAAAACCGAAACTAAATTTCGCGGATATTACCCAGATGGACCGGAATCATTTTCGATTACCTATCGTCATCCTGATCAGAAAATAGCCCAACAGGTGATGACTGATCTGATCTCTATTTTCGACCATTCAAACGCCAATACAATTAAAGAGACCAGCGATGAACTATCGTCGGTTAATCAGGAAATTTCAAAAACTGAGACTGAGCTGAGCCAGTATCTTAATTCAGCACAGCAAAAAAATAAAAACGTCCCCCTGTCTAAAACCGTGGTTGATCCTGCGGCGGTCAATTCTCAGCGGCTGACGACAGCTTCAACAATTGAATCACTCAACGACAAACAATTTGGATATGAACAACAAATTGTTGCGTTAAAAAAGCAAATTGTCGAACAACAAAAACTGGTCAGACAACAGGTTCCCACCGGAACAGCGAATAACGCACTAGGCGTGCTTCAGCTCAGAAAAGCTGAACTTGAAGGGTTACTGGCAACGTATTCAACGCAATATACTGAAAAAAATCCAAAAGTAATTCAAACACGGGCGCAACTGGCAGAGCTTAATCGTCAACTGGCAGCGGCGGGGACAGTTAACGAATCTGAGGTTTCACCACTGGCTTCACTCGAAGCGCGGGAATTACGCGATCATCAACGCGAACTAGCGCGACTGGAAACAGAAGCGGAAGTAACGAAGCGCGAGCTCGAGCGCAAGAAACAATTTTTATCCAGTTTACCTGTGGTTGACCCTTCCACCGCATTTACCAAAACTGAAATTTCCCCAACTACGATGCAGACGCAGGACTTAAGTGTTCCCGCTTATACCAATTTGATTGACCGCCAGAAGACCTTACTACTGAGGCGTGAAGCCTTAGAAAGACAGTTGATCGGTGGCACCGGAATCTTTCTGGTGGTGGATAAACCAACTGTTTCGCAGGTTCCGGTGGGTCCGAATCGCCCCCTTCTCATATTGATTGGTTTGGTTATGTCGCTAGGCTTAGGGCTGGTAACTGCCTTGTCTCTGGAAGTGCCGCGAGCTGTCAGGCTTCAGGATGAACAAGACATTGAGTATTTTTTAGGCACTCCAATTCTGGCAGCTATTCCAGAAACGCTGACACCAGCGGAGAGTAATCGCTCGCAACGCTTAGTGCTGGCACGCGGAGTAATCAAACTAATACTCATCGGATTATTGATCCCACTGCTGTACCTGTTACTTAACGGTCTTGGCATCTTTCAAATCCTGGGGAATCGCTAACCTAAGATAATTATTATGGATAAGCTGCACGAAACTCACAATAACGAGGTAGGCCAGACACTGGATTCGGTTGATAGGAATTCCGGTATTTTGCCTCATGAACAGAAATCTTTTTTTGCTCTGACGAATGGTCGCCTCCCGGTTCCAACTAGAACAAACGGACTCGCGCGGTTTTCTTCAGGAACAACAGCGATGACCGAATCCAGCCATTTTGCGCTCGAAGAAACTTCTCGCTTTCATACTGCCTTAAGAAAGTTTGGCCGGACTGTAACGCTTGACCCTGACCGCATGGATCCGCATCTTTTTACTTTACAAGAACTGCCTTCCCCACAAGCTGAACAACAGTATCGCAGGCTCGCCGTAAATTTAATTACGGCTTCAGCGCGTCGTCAATTCAAACGAATCCTGTTTGCTTCCGCTCATCACGGCGAAGGTCGAACCAGTGTCATGCTCAATCTTGCCGGGGCGTTAGCCCGCGCAAAATTGCGAGTCCTGGTAGTTGATAGTGACTTTTCCCGCCCTTCAGTGATGCGCTTACTGGGGTTAGATTCAGAAGTCGGCATCGCTGAAGTGTTTGCCAGTGACAGGCATATCGGTGAAGCGGCGGTGACGTTACGCCCCTTGGGGATCACCATCCTGGGTACTCGGGAAGCAGTTGATAACCCGGCAGAAATTTTAGCTTCCGCAGAATTTTATGAAATGCTCAATCTACTTGAGCCAGAGTTCGATTTCGTTTTGTTCGATTCGCCACCGTTGCTGGATTCCGCCGATGCCAATTTACTAACCCGGATCGTTGACACCACGTTAATGGTGGTTCGCCCGAACACCACGACTGCCGGGCAAATGGGAAAGGCCGTAGCACTGCTTTCTCAGGAAGATATTTCAGGGGTAGTGATTAATCGCACTACTCGAAATTGAATTTGTAACCATCAGGAGTTAACTATGAACATCCATAACTTGGTGAAATTTCAAATGATGGCGGCGTGCCTGATTGTCTTTAGCTTGATGGCAATGGCACAAAATACTCCGTTACCTACCACTGAAAAGCCCCTTCCCCCAGAGGATCAGACTCCAAAAGAGCGAGTAAGTGAGCAGGTGAAGCCACCTGTCGAACCGGACACTCAATCATTCAATGACGTTTACCGGAAATTTCATGAGAGCTATAAATTAGGTCCAAATGATGAAGTTGCCATCCGCATCGTAGGACAGCCTGATTATTCCCTTGAAAGAACAAAAATTTCCCCGGTCGGACGAATTTTTCATCCCTTGCTGGGTGATGTCGAAGTAGCAGGGCGAACCGTTCCGCAACTAACAGAGGAGCTAACTAAAGATTTAGCAGAGTACCTATTGAATCCAAAAGTCAGCGTCTCGCTGCTCGAAACCAAAAGTGCCAAAGTCGGAGTACTAGGCGAGGTTTTGCGACCGGGAATTCTGATTATGAATGAACCGATGCGCGTCCTGGATGCCATTAAAGAGGCAGGTGGTTTCACCGAATATGGCAGCAAATCCAACGTGACGATCTACCGCCAGGATACGAGCGGACGGATTGGTACGCATGAGGTAAATCTTAAAAAACTACTTGATGGAAAATCCTCAACTGAGGAAAACATGGAATTGCAACCAGGAGATACAGTCATGGTAAACGGAAATGCCAGGAAAAAAGTAGCCTTCGTTGCCTCACTCACCAGTCTTGGTAGCTTTATGACTTTCATTGGAAGAGTCCATTGATTAACTTACGAATTACGATTAGAGCCTAGTCATGTATCAACAGTCACTGCCCAGAATAAATCAAGTTCATAGCTCAACCACTCTTGAGTCAGGCCCCCCCCGAAATGACCAAGCTGAAGCCGTGAGTAATAGCAAGAGTTTAATTGAACAAACCCCGCTTTCGATCTTTGTCAGAGAACGGCTGCACGATCTGGGGTTGAAGCAATCAGACTTTTGCCGACGCTACTCTTTCGATCAGGGGATGCTATCCCGGATTCAGAATTCAATGGTCTTTAATCTTAATCTGGAAAGTGTCCTCAGACTCGCCATCGGTTTACAAGTTTCGCCCCTCAAAATACTGGAACTGATCGGGCGAACAGATTTACATGATCTGGTCTCAGAGGCTTACGCCAATGAGTTACTTGATTATCTCGAATCGAATATTAATCGGGCGACTTAAGCCCTTAACTTAAACTCCCCCCTCAATTCTTTGTAATGGAGGAAAACCAAATGCTGCCGGCATTTATAGTACTTTGCATATCGATAGTTTTTATTACTTATAGTTACGTGGGATACCCGATTTTACTTAGCATTCTCAGCTATTTATTTCCCCGCCCAACCAGACGCGCAAATATTACCCCGCGAATTTCGCTGGTTATTACTGCTCGCAACGAGGAAAACGACATCCGGGCCAAGCTCAAAAATGCATTATCGCTGGATTATCCGCGTGAAAAATATGAAATCATCGTCGCTTCTGATTGCTCTACAGATCGCACGGACGAAATCGTTCAGAGCTTCAGTAGTCAGGGAGTAATCCTGCATCGGGAAGACCGTCATCTCGGTAAAACCATCACGCAGAGCCGCGCCGTCAAAAAGTCCACAGGCGAAATTTTAATTTTTTCCGATGCTACCACGACCTACGAACATCTCGCGCTGAGAGCTATCGTCCGTCAATTTGCCGACCCTGAAGTGGGCTGCGTCGCAGGTCAGTTAATTTACATTTCCCCCAATTCCTCAGCGGTCGGGAAGGGGTGCAGTTCTTATTGGAGCTACGAAAAACTTATCAAACATTTTGAGAGTCAACTAGGTTCGCTCATTGGCGTCAGCGGTTGCCTGTATGCGGTGCGGCGAAGCTGCTACGCTCGCCTGTCCGACGACATGATTGATGATTTCGTGATTGCTTCTGAAATTCGTTCGCAAGGTTTACGAACAGTCTATGAACCGGAAGCTATCGCTTTTGAAAAGACGAATAAAGAACACCGTGATGAATTCAGGATGAGAGTGCGCATTATCAAGCAAACGCTGAATGCGCTTTCTCGCTATCGTTCGTTGTTCAGTTTGCATCGGCATCGGAGTTATTCATTTCAAATGATCTCGCACAAAATCATGCGGTACCTGGTTCCCTTCTTTCTGATTGCAGCCTTTGTCTCGAATCTCATTCTGGTTGGTCAGCATCCGATTCTCGACTTCACTCTCACGGCGCAAATCTCGCTTTATTCACTAGCACTGGTTGGCTGGACGTTGACCAATCTGGGCTTTCGTCGGCTCGGCCCACTGGCTTTCCCGTATTACTTTTTGCTGGTCAATACAGCAATTCTGGTAGCAATCCTGAAATCAATCACCGGTGAAAGATATGTCGTCTGGGAGCCGATCCGCGAAGCCGATAAACCAAAGATCGAACCAATCAGGCAGTTTCAGGATGTTAAATCTGAAATCTAACGTTTGAAATTTTATGTGTGGAATAGCGGGTTTTTTCAATTCGGACAATCAGGCGTCAGCGCACGAAAGTCGCGTCTTGATTGAACGCATGTGCAATGTCATTGAGCATCGGGGGCCTGACGATCAAGGCTACTTTGTGAGCGGCGGCGGCGCTACGCTTGGTCATCGGCGACTTTCAATCATTGACCTGAACACCGGACAGCAGCCGATCACCAATGAAGACGGTTCGGTCTGGCTCGTTTTCAATGGAGAAATTTATAATTACCGCGCATTACGCTCACAGTTGATTGCCAACGGACATCGCTTTGCCACCGACACTGACACCGAAGTCATCGTTCATCTCTACGAAGATGAAGGTGAAGATTGCGTCAAGAAGCTGCGCGGGATTTTCGCTTTTGCGATTTACGACAAAAACAAACAGCAATTGTTCCTCGCCCGCGATCATGTCGGCGTGAAGCCGTTGCATTATGCTGTCACAGGCACAGAATTTGTTTTTGGCTCGGAGATCAAATCTCTGCTTCAGCACCCGGCCGTCACACGTGAAGTCAATCTGGCAGCCGTTTCCGATTTCCTGGCTTTCGGTTATGTGCCTGATCCTGACACGGCTTTTCGTGGTATTCACAAACTCCCTCCGGGTCACACATTAACCTTCAAAGAAGGAAAAACTCAGACGCGCAGCTATTGGGACTTCAATTATGACGAAAGACCGCAGACGCGAACCGAAGCAGAATATACCGAGGAATTACGTGAACATTTAGCCGATGCAGTGCGCTCCCAACTCGTGAGCGATGTACCGGTCGGCGCATTTCTTTCAGGTGGCATAGATTCCAGCACTATCGTTGCCTTGATGACGCGGGAAATGAGCTATCCCGTCAAAACCTTTTCGATTGGCTTTAATGAAGCAAGCTTCGATGAACTGAAATTTGCCCGCGCCACGGCTCAGCATTTCGGAACGGAACATCATGAATTCGTCGTTACGCCGGATGTCTGCAAAATTGTTGAGGAAATTGTCTGGCACCACGATGAACCGTTTGCTGATGTCTCCAGCGTGCCAACCTATATGGTTTCCAAGCTCGCCAGCGAACATGTCAAGGTAGTGCTTTCCGGTGATGGGGGCGATGAATTGTTTGCGGGTTATGAACGGTATACGCAGGATCGCCGCAAAGCGCGTTTTGAGAAAATCCCCGGACTGGTTAAGAAAAATATTTTACGTCCCTTGAGTCAGGTCTTGCCGCGTGGAGCTTATGGTAAAAATTTTCTGCGGCATATTTCGCTTGATGCCCCTTCGCGTTACGTTGACAGTATTTCGTTTTTTCATCCTGAGCTGCAACGCGAATTATTTTCACGTCAGACCCGTCACAGGCTGGCACAGTACGAATCTGACAATTCGTACCAACAAATCTACGCTGCACCACAAGGGGCGGATCACACCGCACGCCTACTCTATCTTGATAGTAAAACTTATCTCCCCGGCGATATTTTGACAAAAGTTGATCGGATGAGCATGGCGCATTCGCTGGAATCTCGCGTCCCTTTGCTGGATCATAAACTAATTGAATTTGCGACGAATATTCCCTCGCATTTGAAACTGCATGGACTAACGACCAAGCATATTCTCAAACAAGCAGTCACAGGGTTAATTCCTGACGAGATTATTCATCGCCGCAAACAAGGCTTTGATGTGCCGATCCGTGAATGGTTCAAGCATGAATTGCGCGAGCTTTTACACGACACGTTACTCGACCGCAAAACCCGCGAACGTGGATATTTCAACGAACGTACGATTACTTCAATCATCAAAGAACACGAACGTGGAAGGCGAAATTACGCCCGTCATTTATGGGGTTTATTAACTTTAGAATTATGGCATCGCGCCTTTATTGACCGTCAGCCGCAGCCAGGGTTTGCTGGAGCCAAGCACCGTCAGATGATTCGAATGGAACCAGCAGGAGCGTTAGGATGAAAGACACTCTGCTTAAAATGATGTTTACGACCGGAGCGTTTGCGCCCTTCAGATTGGTCCATCGCTCGCAATCTCTAATTCTGACGTATCACCGCTTCAGTGCCAATCAGGTGCGACATAAAACATCAGCGAAGGCATTTGCCGAACATCTTCGCTACCTGAAAAAGTATTACCACGTGGTTCCGCTGGCGCAGATCGCTGAGGCCGTCGCAAGCGGAGCGGGAAGCGCTAAACTCGCAGCCATTACCATTGACGATGGTCATCACGATGCTTACGAAGTTGCTTATCCGGTTTTACGGGAATACGACCTCCCCGCAACATTATTTGTGGTCACAGATTTCCTTGATGGAAAAAATTGGATGTGGACGGACAAGGTGCGCTTCATCCTCATGAATACGACGTTTGATGAAATAAATCTTCTCCTCAATGGTCATCGCTTTCAGATGATACTGAACCATTCGGAGTCCCGGTACGAAGCAGCGGTACTCCTCAATTCGCAATTAAAAAAATTACCGGATGAAGAAAAAGAAAGAGAAATAGCAAACCTGGCTCATAACCTGAAAGTTGAAATACCGGATTCCCCGCCGGACGAATTTGCGCCGATCTCCTGGGAGCAGGCGCGCGAGTTGGATGCGAACGGAGTCTCCATTGGTTCGCATACCGTTACGCATCCAATTCTCACCAATGTAACCAGCTCCCAGCTTGATTTTGAATTAACCGCTTCGCGTTCACGAATCCAGGAAATGCTCGGGCGCGAAGCTGATACTTTTTGCTATCCGAATGGAACCTACAACACCAAAGTTAAAGCAGCCGTAGCAAGTGCGGGCTATCGCTGTGCAGTGATTACAAGGCACGGATTCAACGATGAAACCAGCGATTTATTCGCACTCCGCCGCTTCCACGATGAGCCGGATTTAGCGCATTTCGCACAAACTACCAGTGGTTTTGAAGAGGTGAAGAAACAGGTTCGAAAAGCAATGAGCGCGAGTGGATAACCCGATGAATAAGCAACCAAAAACAATGCTCATCTGCCACGAGGACGCCGTATTGGATGAAGAAGGATTAGCGCGTTGGCTGTCCTCTTTTTCGGAATTGGTCGGAATTATTATCGTGCGCGAAAATTCGCAACAAATACGGCAGCGAGTGAAGCGTCAATTAAAACGGACGGGAATTTTTCGGTTTCTTGATGTACTCGCATTCCGACTTTATTACCGAATTTTTCTAGCGCAGCACGATCAACAATGGGAAGCGGAAAGCTTGTTGCGACTCCAGCATACTTATCCGGTATTGGCAGAGGTCCCGCGCTTGACAACTGCCAGTCCGAATTCGTCCGAGGCGGAAGATTTTATTAAAAATTTGTCGCCTGACCTGATGATTGCGCGTTGCAAGTCGCTGCTGAAAGAGAAAGTTTTTTCACTTCCAACCACCGGAACTTTTGTCATGCATCCGGGCATTTGCCCTGAGTATCGAAACTCTCACGGCTGCTTTTGGGCTTTGGCAAAGGGTGATTTGGATAAAGTTGGAATGACCTTGTTACGCATTGATGCCGGCGTAGATACAGGACCAACTTACGGATATTTTTATTATGACGGTAACGAAACCGAAGATTCGCACATTGTAATTCAGCATCGAGTCGTATTGGATCACCTGCCGGAGATTGCCGACAAACTGCTTGAAATTTATGCCGGTCAAGCGGAGACGCTGCCAACCTCAGGGCGTGCGTCTGCGACCTGGGGGCAACCCTGGTTAACCAGTTATTGGAAATGGAAACAACGTGCGAGGAATAATGAGAGCAATTTCGCTTATGTATCACGACGTCGTTAAGCTGTCTGCCCACGAAACCAGCGGTTTCGCGGGAGCAGATGCAGCGACCTATAAAATTGCGGCGGAGCAATTCGAGGCACATTTGCGCGCGATTGCCACGGCGATTCAGCAACCACCCATCCTCGTGTCCCGGATGACACGCGCGACTAATCAAGTTCCTCTGCTGCTGACCTTCGACGATGGTGGAGTGAGCGCGATCAGCGATATTGCCAATCGTCTTGAAGCGATGAATTGGCGCGGACATTTTTTTGTCACTGCGGGGCACATTGGCAAACCTTCATTTCTAGGCAATTCCCAAATTCGAGAATTACATCAACGTGGTCATCTGGTCGGCTCTCATTCATATACACATCCGCTGCGGATGGCGGCCTTGTCCGATTCGGAACTGAAATACGAATGGGAAGCCAGCATTGAAAAACTATCAGGCATCATCGGAGCGCGCGTCACAACAGCTTCCATTCCAGGTGGGCAGTACTCGCTAAAAATTGCGCAAGCCGCGTCAGATGCAGGTCTCACAAAATTGTTTACTTCTGAACCGACAACCACCTGTCAGATGGTTGATCGTTGTCAGATATTTGGTCGCTACGCTGTTCGGAGCTGGACGAAAGCAGAGCTGGCCGCCGCCTTAGCCAAAGGAGCGATCACACCCGGAATTAAGCAATTAGTCGCTTGGAATTTGCGCAAAGTAGCAAAAACATTAGGTGGCGCGAAGTATTTAAAAATACGCGAGATCTTACTCCGTAGCGTTCAGATTGAAGGCAGATCATGAATTTTACCAAACTTATCGCTGAACCAAAGGGATTAACCACCCAGATGTTGTGGCTGGCGATTGCTAAAGGGATCACGCTGGTATTGTCGTTCATGTTGCCGTTCGTGCTGGTGCGAAAGATTAGCCAGACGGAGTTCGGGCTTTATAAACAGGCGTTTCAGATTATGACAACGGCGGTCTCCGTGCTGGGACTACAGGTAGCTTCAAGCGTTTATTATTTCATGCCGCGTGAGCCAAAAAAACATGCGCAAATCGCTCAGAACGTTTTTCTATTTTACCTCTTGGTGGGCGGAACCATCGCGAGCGTGTTCCTGGCTTTTCCAAACTGGACAAATTATGTTTTTCAGAATGATGGATTGGCTCCGGCGGTTCCGGTGCTGGGATTGGCGATTATGTTCTGGCTGGGGGGGTCGGGTATAGAAAGTGTCATGATTGTCAATCGTGATGTCCGACTGGCTTCATTGTTCACCCTTATTTTGCAGTCTTCAAAGGTCGCTTTGTTAATTTTGGCGGCATTATTGTGGGGCAATATAAAAGCGCTGATTATCGCAGCCCTCGTCCAGGGAACGCTTTCCTGGGTCATGCTGTTTTGCTATCTGCGCCGACGTTATGGCCAATTCTGGTTTCCCATTGACTGGCGAATATTCAAGGCGCAGATAGCAAATGCCTTGCCCTTCGGTTTGGGCGGGATTGCGGCTGTCGCCATGAACGACCTCCACAATTATGTTGTGTCCTATCACTTCGACCCGGCAGTGTTCGCTATCTATGCTACTGGCTGTTTTCAATTACCGCTGATTTCAGTTTTGTTTGATGCCGTAGAAACGGTGCTGACGCCAGAATTCGGACGGCTGGAAAGCACCCGCTCTCACGCCAAAATTATTAAGATTTGGATGAATGCGATTCGCCAACTGGCTTTGGTATTTGTGCCGATTTGTGTTTTGTTATTTATCGTTCGCTACGAATTTATTGTGACATTATTTACCAAAAATTATGTGGACTCAGCGCCAATTTTTGCCATTAATTTAATTGGCGTGTTGCTGAGTATTTTTATTTACCAGCCGATTCTGCGCAACGTGGCTGAATTACGGTTTTTCCGCGTCAAACTTTACTTACTTTTATTGCCGATTAGCTTTGTCGCGCTTTACGTTGGGATTCATCAGGCGGGACTACTGGGTGCAATTACCGCTGTTGTCTTTATGCGCACTCTCGACATTGGAATTTCGATGACCGCTATCGGGCAAAAATTAGAAATAACGGTCGTACAACTCAAGCCCTTGCTTTCCATTACCAAGACTGTGGCGGCGGCGGCGATAGCTGCAACCTTTACCTATCTCATCAAATTTCCATTGGTGAATCAGTCCGGCATCGTCACGTTAATAACCTGTAGCGCGGTCTTTGGTGCAGTGTTCATCGTGTCAGCTTTTCTGACAGGTGCAATTACAACACAGGAAAAAGCTGAATTACTAAAGCTATGGCAAAGATTTACTTCGCCCGCACACATTGAATTGTCATCAGAAAGTGTGAGGTAGCCGGGCAAAAGCGACTGTTAACTTGCCGGGGCAATCACTGCTGTCTGGCTACTTCACACTTGAATTTTATATGAAGTTGTTGAATCAAAAATCTGTCTCCGGGGTGTTACTTGGCAGCAACGCTAATAATGCTCAAAGACCTCTTCTCTGGCAATCGGGGCAAGCGCGGCGCGGCCTCAAGCTGCAATGGGCGTTTGTCGGACTGTACCTGTTTACGCTGTTGCTATACACGCGTCCTAATGAATGGATGCCGGGGCTTGGTTCATTTCCGCTGGTAAAAATTATCACCGTGATTGCTCCACTCTCCTATCTGGCAGCAAAAATTGCGCGTGGCGAACAGCTCACTATATGGCCGGTTGAATTGAAAATGTTACTCGTGATTTTAGCACTGGCAATCCTTTTCATTCCGTTCGCGCAATCGAAAGAAGATAGTCTCAATACCCTCTTCGAACCATTTATCAAACTGGTGATTATTTTTACGCTCCTCATCAATGTCATTGATTCGCGGGAGAGGTTGCGCTCATTACTCAAGCTGATGGTCACCTGTGGCACCGTGATTTCGGTGGGAGCGATCCGCAGTTTCCTGCTCGGTCAATTTGCCAAAGGAAGGATCGAGGGAATTATTGGGGGAAT
Source organism: Blastocatellia bacterium (assembly GCA_043783625.1). Lineage (GTDB taxonomy): Bacteria > Acidobacteriota > Blastocatellia > RBC074 > RBC074 > JAFDVL01. Next base: position 31,420 of record JAYVZE010000152.1, read on the forward strand.
GTTTCAAAATGCAAATGATCTGGCAACGGTAATTAATATTTTGCTGCCCATCACAGTGGCACTTGCTTTGACGAGCAACGGATTCCTTCGCCTGATTTATGGCGTTTGTGCGGCACTCATGGCAGCAGCAGTTATTGTTACTTTTTCACGGGCCGGCTACCTCGGATTAGGGGTAATGACCATCGTGATGTTTTGGAAATTGCGCCGCCGTCATCGCATCCTCCCCCTCGCTACGACTTTGCTGCTCTTGATTACCTTATTTCTCAGCACCCCGCGTGGATATGGCCGCCGCCTATCAGCA
>JAYVZE010000153.1:0-21714 GCA_043783625.1 Blastocatellia bacterium
GGCGACCCCGAATCCGTAGGCTTCTGCCATCGCGTCGGAATGAATTATGTGAGCTGTTCACCTTACCGCGTACCGATTGCATTGTTAGCGGCAGCGCAAGCAGCGTTGGCAGATGACAGCGGTGCAGCAATGGCGAAGACGACGATGTAATAAAGTGTAGGATAAACATCTTGTTTGTCCCTCCGAATTGCAAAACGCGGAATTCAGAATCACAATGATTTTGGATTTCGCGTTTTTTTGGAGTGAATGCAATGGCAGCCAGAGATAAATTCCATAGCGCAGTAAAAAATGCGCTCATCAAAGACGGTTGGACGATTACGCATGATCCGTACAAATTGGATTTCGGCTTCACTGTTGCGTATGTTGATTTAGGTGCAGAAAAATTGATTGCCGCGCAAAAAGGCGCAGAGAAGATCGCCGTTGAAATCAAAAGCTTCATAGGCTCGTCAGACTTGTATGAATTTCACACGGCCTTGGGGCAATTCATCAATTACAAAGCGGCACGGCGCAAAGAAGAACCTGAACGCCTATTGTTTCTGGCTGTGCCACAAGATACTTATGAAACTTTTTTTCGCTACGAGTTAATTGCCGCAACTTTGACAGAGCATCAGTTAAAAATAATCGTATATAATTCTGATAGTGAGGAACTTTTGTTATGGATAAAATAGCTGTTTACCGTGAAATTATTCAGTCGTTTTTGACAGAAATCGGTAGTTACAAAAGTGCACATCCTGAAATAGAAACGCAGTTATTGTTTGATACAGTGCGCGATCATTATCAAATTCTCAATAACGGTTGGCGCGGGATGAAACGCACTTACGGAATTTCGATTCACATAGATATTAAGGATGGAAAAGCCTGGATTCAGCAAAACGCGACCGATTTATTAATTGGTGAAAAATTGGTCGAGCGAGGCATTCCGAAAGAAGATATTGTGCTGGGCTTTCACGCGCCCTACAAACGGCAATATACTGAATTTGCGGCAGCATAAAGCCCGTTTAAATACACCTGCTTGTCAGCAACACGTACAAACTTCTTTATACAACGGAGTCGTTTTACAACAAGCCGTTGCATTTATTAAATGACCTCGAATCTTACTCCGCTTTTCTTATTTTCAGGCGTATACTTCCTCCAGCCAAAACTTTTTCAGACATTCAAAACCAGTAGGGGGGACAAGATGAAAAGCCATTTGATTCTTTTGATTGGATTCTTAGCATTGCCTGCGCTGAGCCTGCAATCACAGCCAGCACCGGCAACCACCGTTCAGACTTCGCAAAAGACGGAAGAAACTCCCGCGAATTTCGAGTGGTACGCGCAGCAGGGAAAACAATTTCTGCAAAACAACCGCTTCGGACAAGCCATTGAAATGTACCGGAAAGCGATTGAACTTCGACCGGAAGATTATGATTCCCTGTTCAATTTGGGGCAGTCTTATTTTAGCATTGGCAAGTTTCAGGAAGGTCTCGAAGTCGCACAAAAAGCCGTCCAGATCAGTCCTGCTTCAGCCAACGCGCATTTTCTATTAGGGAATATTCTGGCAGCCATGCAACGACACGGCGAAGCTGTCGAAGAGTACAATAAAACAAATGCGCTAAATCCCAACTCTACTTACAGTTTCTACAATCTGGGGACTTCGTATCTGACCACGAAGCAATTTGATTTGGCGATCAAAGCCTTGAAAGAAGCCGTCCGCCTGAATCCGAATTACGGCTCAGCGCACATGAATCTGGCGGTTGCCTATCTCGAAATGAAGCAGGACGATGACGGCATCAATGAACTCAAGCAAGCCCTGAAATATGACGTACGCGCCTTTTATGCGGCAGAAAGATTAGCGAAAGAATGCCTGCGCCGGGGTCGTTATCAGGAAGCCAAAGAAGCTTACGAATGGTCACTCCAAAATGCACCGTTCAATGCACAGACTTGCGAATTACATACGTTTGCTTCGACCTACGCAGGCAGGAGTCAAGAAGCGATTGAGTACGGTCAGAACTGCCTGAAAACACGGGATCGCACACAATCCAAATCAACGTACCTCGCGTTGTTTACCTACCTGAACTATCGCCAAATCAACAACGACGCAGAAGCGCAAAAGCTCCTCGTTAAAGCCGCCAGTCAATTGAAAGCCGACGCCTGGCCAATGCCTGTCTGGAAATATTTAAAAGGTGAAACCAAAAGTAAAGACTTACTCAAGAGCGCAAAAAACAATGATGAATTAACCGAAGCCCACGCTTATCTGGGTTGCGCATTAGCACTGGAAGGCAAGAAAGAGGAAGCCGCCCAGCATTTCAAATGGGTACAGGAAAACGGCAATCAGAATTTTGTCGAATACCCGCTGGCATTGATGGAATTAAGCCGCATCGAAGCGAACCTCTCCATCAAAAAATAATGCGGGCAGTGAGAAAATTTAATGTGCCCACACTTCCGGTGAACCTTGATGACGCTGCATGCGTTGTTGTTTGTCTATTACATGCTGCCTGATTTCCTCTGTCGCCGGATGGTTTTTCAAGCTTGAAAAAGAGAAATACGGAATAAATAACAGATGCTTTCCGATCTCCGTCGGCTGTCCGAAAATTATATTAATTTGCCGCTTTCGCCCCTGTATATTTTCTTCGATAGAAGTGATGGCTTCAAGCGGAGCCTGTGCTTTTCTCAGCAGCGTGGACAAATAAATATAATCTTCATCTATCCAAATATCTTTCAGTCGCAAGATCATTATTGTGACGAAGGTAATCTGGAAAGCCGCCAGTGCCACAACTGCCCATCGCCATTCAATCAGGATAGAAGAAGACGCAATTCGCGGTAAGACAAAATGTACAGCGATCCAAAAAGGAAGCCCCATTCCGGCCATCATAAAAGCGCGCACAAACAATGGAAAACGCGAACTCAATTGCTGCTTCATAAAACCTCCAGTCAAAATCTTTCCTCACTGGAGTAAGCGGAGTTGATGGGGAAAAACAGGCAACAGACAAAATAGAAATTCAACGGAGCGACATTCGGGATAATGGATTTAAGCTTTGTGATTGCGAAAAGCCGATTGTGGAGTAATATTCCGGCTCCACAATTTTTATTTTTACTCAGCGAAAGGACGCACAAGACTTATGCCAATTGGAACCATTGTCGCAGGTGTGATTTCAGCATTAGCCATGAAAGCCGCCGAAAAAATCACCGAAAAATCAGCCGAAAAAGCCTTTGAAAATCGTAGCGTAATTCTTGAAAAAGTTCGCGGACTTTTGGTCGGAGAAGAACTGACCGTCTTGAATTTGTTGGAAGAATTTCCAGAAAATAAAGATATACAAAATAAAGTAGCAGAAAAATTAACGCCGCGCCTGGAAGCCAATCCTGCCGTCGCCAAAGAAATAGAAACCTTGTTGGCAAACATGCCCGCGTTGGAAATCAAACAAAATACGCTCAATCAAATCGGAGATAATAATCAGGCAGCGCAGGACATTCACGGCAGTACAATCAATTTCAATCATTAGGCGAAAGCCTCCGATTTCATCGCGTCGCGATGGTTGAGTTTAGCCGTGGCGTTTCAACCCACGGTGACGAAAACCGTACGTCCAGCTCGTCGCCTAGTGACGATTGAAATCTGGATTCAGCCGTCGCTGACGCGACGCAATATTTTTCGCGCATTAATTCCGTGGGTTGAAACGCCACGGCTAAACTCAGGCGTCGCGCTGCGACGAAAGATCAATCAACAAAGGCTCTGGCATCCACGAACATTCACATTATGCCAAACGAAATCACACAAGAAAGCTCTGGCAATTTTGCCTTTCAGGATATTCATGATTCCAATTTTAATATCTTCATTGGTAAAACCGCCGAATACAAAGACCTGCTGAATCAATTGGAAACGCAGAAAGATTTGCTTGCCTTTCTCCCTGAAGACCAAACCGAAAAACGACTCCGAGCCAGCCAAAAAATTGAAGAACTAAACGCTCACATCCAACAATTCAAACAAAGCGTTTTGCAGTTAGCCGCAGAGTTTGACCGCATCGAAATCAATACCGACCGTTTGCGCCGCGCCAAAGAACATTTTGAGAAAGGCGAAATCGCCGCTGCCCGTGCCGTCTTTGACAGCGAACGCGAACAGATGCGGGACGAAAATGATCGGCTGGTCAAAGAAAAAGAACGCTACGAAAACGATGTGCAGCCCAAGCTCAAACACAGTTCTGATGAGTATTATTTGCGTGCGCTGATGGAACGTACCGCGTATGACAACCCGAATTGGCTGGATGATACCTGCGATTATTTCGAGCGTTCAATCAACACTTTTGTAACCGAACTTAACTTGTTCGGGTATGCAGGATTTCTACATGACAACTTTTGCTTAGATCAAGCCGAGCCATTGTACGAAAGATTTCTATTAGAATTTGCTCATTCCGATCTACCCAAACGCGCAATGACACTTAACAGTTTGGCAATTTTGCACGAATATAAAGATGACTTTGCAAAGGCAAAAAAAGAATTTGATGAAGCCCTGACAATTTATCGCAAATTAGCTGAGGACAATCCCTGCGCGTATTTGCCTAACGTGGCAATGACGTTAGGCAATATTGCGAGCTACTATCAATTAGTGCCAGACCGTGAACGTTCGATTAATTATGCGATTGAATCAATTTCGATTTTGCATCAGTTTATTGACAACGAAACTATACGAAGATATTTAAACCCTGCACAATCGGTGATCCAAAGATGGGGACTAAACAAGGAGGAAATTAATCAAAGACTATCTGCGCTTTAATACCCAACCGCTTTCCCACCGCGACGCGGATCACTCGCGCCAAGTCTCATCCCTGTTTTCGGATCAATCATAATCGCTTCGCAATCGCCCATGTAGCGGCGCGGTTTGTCGGTGAACCCGTGTCCCATACTTTCTAATTTGGTTTTTACATCAGCGACGATGCCGCCGGATTCGTAGACGATTTGGTCGGGCATCCATTGATGATGAATGCGGGGGGCGTCTACGGCTTCTTGTATTGTCATGCCGTGGTCAATCACGTTGATGATTGTTTGCAGGACGGTATTGATGATCGTTGGGCCGCCGGGACTGCCGAGGGCGAACCAGACTTTGCCGTCTTTCAAAACTATCGTCGGAGTCATCGCGGACAGCGGACGTTTACGCGCGGCGACGGCATTTTTTTCGCTTTGCAGTAAGCCGTACATATTCGCGGTTCCGGGCTTCGCGGCAAAATCATCCATTTCATCGTTGAGCAAAAATCCTGCGCCTTCGACGGTGGCGACTGACCTGAAGAAGATTTATCACGCGCCAAATGAAGAAGCGGCGTACAAATTACTCTATTGAGCCTTGCAAAATATCCAGAAAAAATGGACGACGCCCATTCAGGAGTGGGCGCAGGCTCTCAATCAATTGGCGACTCTCTTTGACCGTCGCTTAACCAACCAAAATGCACTTACCCAAAATTTCTGACACCCTCAATTCTATTTATTTTATGCCCTCGTCAAATTGTGATATTTATGCGATGCAGTTGGTCTGCGTCTTTGCCTAAACTGACTTCTATACCTGCTTCGTAATCAGACATTTTGAATATGAAAAGAATAAAGCTCCAGAGGAGCGACATCTAACGGATATAGATGTCGCTCCTCTGGAGCTTTTCTTGTAATCGCATCGGTTTCTACAAAGATTACGCTCCTACGGAGCTGGAGAAATATTCGCTGTCCCTCAAAATTCCAATACTATGCTCTTGTCATACTGCGATACTTAATCCGATGCGGTTGGTCGGCATCCTTGCCTAATCTTACTTTTCTATCCGCTTCGTAATCGGAATAATTTCCTTCAAACCAGACGACTTTGCTGTCGCCTTCAAAAGCTAGAATGTGGGTAGCGATGCGGTCTAAGAACCAGCGATCATGGCTAATGACTACGGCGCATCCGGCAAAGTTTTCTAAGGCTTCTTCCAGGGCGCGGAGTGTGTTCACATCCAAATCATTCGTTGGTTCGTCCAGTAATAAGACGTTCGCGCCTTCTTTTAATATCTTCGCCAGATGGACGCGATTTCTTTCTCCACCGGAAAGCATCGTGACTTTTTTTTGTTGATCGGTACCGGAGAAATTGAAGCGTGCGACATACGCCCGCGAATTCACTTCACGGTTGCCGAGCTTGACCAGATCAAGTCCGTCGGCGATTTCTTCCCAAATTGTTTTGTTGGGATCAAGCGGACGGGATTGATCTACGAACGCGAGCTTCGCTGTTTCGCCAATTCTGAACGTACCTTTATCCGCCGTTTCCTCCCCTGAAATCATTTTGAATAACGTCGTCTTTCCGGCTCCGTTCGGTCCGATAATTCCGACAATGCCGTTGGGCGGCAGCTTGAACGTTAATCCTTCATACAACAAATTATCGCCGTAGGCTTTGCTGACATCGTTGGCTTCGATGACGATGTTGCCGAGGCGCGGGCCGGCGGGGATAAAAATTTCGAGGTCTTCGACACGCTTGTTTGTGTCCTCAGCCAACATTTGTTCGTAATTGTTGAGGCGCGCTTTGCCCTTGGCCTGACGACCTTTCGGTGACATGCGAATCCATTCGAGTTCGCGTTGCAAAGTTTTCTGGCGATCCGATTCAGATTTTTCTTCTAACTGTAAACGATTCTTTTTCTGCTCCAGCCACGACGAATAATTCCCTTCCCACGGAATGCCTTTGCCGCGATCCAGTTCAAGAATCCATCCGGCTACGTTGTCTAAAAAGTAGCGGTCATGGGTGACGGCGATGACTGTGCCGGGATATTTTTGGAGATGGAGTTCAAGCCATCCCACCGATTCCGCATCAAGATGATTGGTTGGTTCGTCGAGCAATAAAATGTCAGGAGATTTCAGCAACAAACGGCACAACGCAACGCGGCGTTTTTCGCCACCTGAGAGATTTTTGATCGACGCATCAGGCGGTGGGCAGCGCAGCGCGTCCATTGCCATTTCCAAACGACTGTCCAAATCCCACGCATTCGCGGCATCAATTTTTTCCTGCACTTCGCCCTGTTTTTCGATGAGTTTTTCCATCTCATCGCCGTCCATCGGCTCCGCAAATTTCTCGTTGATCGCTTCGTATTCCTTCAGCAAATCTACGGTTTCCTGCACCCCTTCTTCGACAATTTGCCGGACAGTTTTTGATTCGTCGAGCTGCGGTTCCTGTTCGAGATAGCCAATCGTGTAGCCGGAGGCAAGATGTGTTTCTCCGTTGAAGTCTTTGTCTATGCCCGCGAGAATGCGCAGCAGCGAAGATTTACCAGAGCCGTTGAGACCGAGGACTCCGATTTTTGCGCCGTAAAAATATGAAATGTAAATGTCTTTGAGAACAGGTTTCTTGTCATAAAACTTGCTGACTCCGACCATTGAATAGATGACTTTGTTGGGTGCGTCTTTGCTCATTTATTACTTAAGAAAATAGTTAGTTAGCTGGCTATTGGCCAGGAAATAAGTGGTACATTAACAGTTTGCGAAGCCGTCGGTGATTGCATGAGACGATCCATCTCGCGGGCAACTTCAGCCGAAAAATATCGCTCACCACAACGCGAACACACCTGTGCGGGAACTTGCTCAAAAATCACGTGTTGTTTTTTGCGAAGACGATAAACATTGACCAATTTGGTGACATCACTAAGAGGCGAATTACAATATTCACAAAAATCTGATTCCATAATTTTAGCCTTCGATTATCTCCGCAAACGAAATATTGTACAGGCTGTGAGCGAATACAACAATGATGATAAAATCAACTTACGATATGGCTGAATTATTTTATCTCGGAGTTGATACAGGCGGCACGCAGATGCGGATGGCGGCGGTGACGTTCGATGGCAAACTGGCTACGCCGATGTTGACTGCGCCAACGGGAAAAGAATTTTCGGCGGATAATTTTCGAGATCAGTTAATACAATTTCACGCGCAAATTAAAACGATGATTGGCGATCATCCCATCGCCGCCATCGGCATGGGATTCACGGGATTAGTTGGAGAAACTTCGATCTCGCAGGCGGATTTTATCCCGCTTCTCAATCAAGTAAATGTCGTAGAAATTGCTGAAAAAAACCTGGGCTATCCTGCCAAAATTGAAAATGATGCACGATGCTTTGTGTTAGCGGAAGCTCGCTTCGGCGCAGGTCGCGGAGCGCGTCACGTGGTCGGAATTACACTCGGCACGGGCGTGGGTGGAGGCGTCATCATTGGCGGCAAATTGCATCGCGGAGCCAATGGAAATGCGGGTGAAGTGTGGAGCATCCCGCATCGTGACAAGTGGATGGAATATTTTATTTCGGGTGCAGGATTAGTAAAAACCTTTCAGGAATTCGGCGGAAAAGGTGATGAAATTGATGCAGCGAAAATTGCGGAATTAGCGCGTAGCGGGAACGAAATTGCGGTCTCTGCTTTTCAATCTTACGGAAATGATTTAACTGATTTGTGCGAAACGATTCGAGCCTTAATTGACCCTGAAATTATTGTGATTGGCGGTTCAATTGCGAAGGCGAGAGATATTTTTGGAGACGATCTCATCAAAAAAACCTCAGCGCACAGGACGCGAATTGCCTGGGCTGAACTTGGCACAGCGGCAGGAGTGATCGGGGCGGCGTCATTGAATATTCCATAAAAAAAGCCACAGACGAACTGTGGCTTTTTTATGAAATAACCTTTTGCTTTAGAAATCGTCATCATCGTCAGCGAAGGCTGGCTCTTCAACCAGTTCATCGGCGACTTCAGGCAGAATTTCATCTTCGTAGGCTTCGTCAACAAAATCAGCTTCTTCCTCGACCTCTGCAATCGGAGCGGTTGGACGTAGCCCAACCATCTGGGACATCGCTTCGAGATAACTCTGCGTGTCTTCGATTTCCTCTTCCTTGTTGGCACTTTCGGTTTCGTCAGCTTCGATTTTGACGTTGCGGTAATAATCCATTCCAGTTCCGGCTGGAATCAAACGTCCCATGATCACGTTTTCTTTCAAGCCGCGCAGATAATCTACACGTCCTGAAATTGCGGCTTCGGTCAGCACGCGCGTTGTTTCCTGGAACGAGGCTGCCGAGATAAACGAATCCGTTGACAGCGAAGCTTTTGTGATGCCAAGCAGCAATGGTTCGGCAGTTGAAGATTGTCCGTCCGCCGCTTCTACGCGAGCATTTTCATCAGCGAAGCGGAAGCGATCAACTTGTTCTTCCAGTAAGAACTCAGTGTCGCCAACATCCTTGATGCGAACCCAGCGCAGCATTTGACGAACGATAACTTCGATGTGCTTATCGTTGATATACACACCCTGCAACCGATAGACTTCCTGAATCGCGTTGACGAGATAACGTTGCAAGGCTTCCATTCCCTGCACTGCTAAAATGTCGTGCGGATTCAACGGGCCATCCATCAACGGTTCACCAGCGCGAACCTTGTCGCCCTCCTGAACGTTGATATGCGTACCGCGTGGAATTGAATATTCACGCTCTTCGCCGCCTTCTCCGACTGCAATAACTTTTTGTGAACCTTTGGTAATGGAACCAAATTTGATGATGCCATCAATTTCGCTCATCACAGCAGTTTCACGCGGCTTGCGTGCTTCAAAAAGTTCAACGACGCGTGGGAGACCACCGACGATGTCTTTCTGACGGGCAGATTCACGCGGCGTCTTGGCAATCACGTCGCCGGGTTTGACTTCGTCATCGCGTCCCACCATCAGATTCGCTCTGATTGGCATTGGATAAGTCTTCATGACTTTTCCGGCATCATTACGAATTTCGATCCGTGGTTGACGTTTTTCATTGGTTGAGTCCATGACGATCATGCGCGACATACCGGAGTTTTCGTCGGTATCTTCGTGAACAGTTTCGCCTTCGATCAAATCTTTCCAATGAATATGTCCGGCAACTTCGGTCAGGATGACGCGGGAATATGGATCCCATTCAGCAATCTTGTCGCCTTCTTCGCAACGTGCGCCATCAGGGAAATTCAACGTCGCGCCGTAAGCAATCGGGTAACGATCAACTTCACGACCACGGTCATCAACGATAACCACTGAACCGTTACGGTTGAGTGCTACGATTTTTCCTTCGCGGTTGACGAGCGTATTCAGTTCGTCATATTTCACCGTTCCAGCGATGCGTGATTCGTGCGCTGATTGCTCGGAAATTCTCGAAGCGGTTCCACCAATGTGGAAGGTGCGCATCGTCAACTGAGTACCGGGTTCGCCGATGGATTGCGCTGCGATCACGCCGACCGCTTCGCCCATATCCACTGTCTTACCTGTTGCCAGATTTCGACCGTAGCATTTAACACAGCATCCGCGACGAGATTCACAGGTCAGTACCGAACGAATACGAACACGTTCGATTCCGGCATTTTGAATTTCAGTCGCCAAATCTTCGTCCATTTCCCGACCGGCTGCGGCGAGGATTTGTCCGGTGATGGGATCGTGAATATCTACCAGCGAAACACGTCCGATGATGCGTTCGCGCAAGCCTTCGATAATGTCTCCAGCTTCGATAATCGGTTCGGCTAAAATTCCTCTGATCGTTCCGCAATCATCTTCGGAGATAATTACGTCCTGCGCCACGTCAACCAGACGACGAGTCAGGTAGCCTGAATCCGCTGTTTTCAAAGCAGTATCCGCCAAGCCCTTGCGCGCTCCGTGCGTTGAAATAAAGTACTGCAACACGGTCAAGCCTTCGCGGAAGTTAGCACGAATTGGCGTTTCGATGATTTCGCCGGAAGGCTTCGCCATCAACCCGCGCATACCCGCCAACTGACGAATTTGCTGTTGATTACCACGCGCTCCAGAATCTGCCATGACGAGAATCGGATTAAGTTCTTTCGATTCGATTTCGCGTCTGGACATTTCCTTGAACATTTCATCAGCCACGCGTTCGGTGACTTCTGACCAGATCGCTACAACTTTATTGTAGCGTTCACCGTTCGTAATGACTCCGTCGTTGTATTGCTGTTCAATTTTAATGACTTCATTATCGGCGTCATCAATCAATTTTTTCTTGTTCGGCGGGGTCACCATATCGTCAATGCCGATGGAGATGCCCGCTTTTGTCGCGTAGGTGAAACCCAGTGTTTTCAGCTGATCCAGCATCATCACTGTATTGGCATGCCCATAACGCAAGAAGCAGAAACTGACCAAACTTGCCAAGCCTTTTTTCTTCAGAATTCCGTTAATGTACGGCAATTCTTTCGGCAAACTATCATTGAAAATCACACGCCCAACCGTAGTTTGGATCGTTCGATTCATGACATCCTGCGAACTGGCTTTGATGATGTCCTGATTATCGCGTTCGTTCTCAAGGTTAATGAGCTTACCTGTATGACGAAGCCGAATACGTGTTTGCGTCGAAACTTCTTTCGCATCCAACGCAAGTAAGACTTCATCAATATTGGCAAAAGCACGACCTTCGCCTTTGGCTCCATCCGCTGCACGCGTCAGGTAATAACAACCCAAAACAATGTCCTGTGAAGGAACTGCTATCGGCTGTCCTGAAGCTGGCGAGAGAATGTTGTTATCAGCACGCATCAGCACGGTGGCTTCGATTTGCGCTTCCGGCGAAAGAGGAATATGCACCGCCATTTGATCGCCGTCAAAATCGGCGTTGAATGCAGTACAGACCAAAGGATGAATCTTGATCGCCTTACCTTCGACGAGAACTGGTTCAAACGCCTGAATGCCTAAACGATGAAGCGTTGGTGCGCGGTTGAGCAAAACCGGATGGTCTTTGATGACCTTTTCGAGAATATCCCAAACGACATCTTCCTGACGTTCGACCAATTCTTTGGCTTGCTTGATCGTCGCGGCATGACCTTCGGCTTCGAGTTTGTTGTAGATGAATGGCTTGAATAATTCCAGTGCCATTTTCTTCGGCAAACCGCACTGGTGCAGCTTGAGTTCAGGACCGACCACAATTACAGAACGTCCCGAATAATCTACGCGCTTACCGAGCAGATTCTGACGGAAGCGACCTTGCTTGCCCTTCAACGTATCAGACAAAGATTTCAACGGGCGATTGTTGACGCCACGTAACACACGACCACGACGACCGTTATCAAACAGCGCGTCTACGGCTTCCTGCAACATGCGTTTTTCGTTGCGCACGATGACTTCAGGAGCTTTCAATTCGATCAGCTTCGACAAACGGTTATTACGATTGATGACGCGACGATAGAGATCATTCAAATCCGAAGTCGCAAAACGTCCACCGTCTAAGGGGACTAACGGACGCAGTTCCGGTGGAATCACTGGAATCACATCCAGGATCATCCAATCGGGATGATTGCCGGATTTGCGGAATGATTCGACGACCTTGAGACGCTTCGAGTACTTCAGCTTTTTCTGCTGACTGGTCTCGGTTTTCATCTTCTCGCGCATCTCTTCTGAGAGTTCTTCGATGTCAGCTTTGGCGAGCAAAATCTTGATCGCTTCGGCACCCATTCGGGCAATTTCGTCGGTGAATTTGCCGGGAAATTCCTGCCGCAACTGGCGATAACGATCATCCAGAAGCAGTTCTTTTTCTTTGAGCGGAATGCCTAAATCGTCCAGTTCTTTCTGGTCGGCAATCGTAATATAGCTTTCAAAGTACAAAACCTTTTCCAGCTCACGCAGTGGAATATCTAACAAATGCCCGATGCGCGAAGGCAGTCCTTTGAAAAACCAAACGTGGGAACACGGGCTGGCTAATTCAATATGTCCCATGCGTTCACGACGAACTTTTGCTTGTGTGACTTCAACACCACATTTATCGCAAACCACGCCGCGATGCTTCATGCGTTTGTATTTTCCGCATAAGCATTCCCAGTCTGTGACCGGGCCGAAAATACGCGCGCAGAACAATCCATCACGTTCCGGTTTGAACGTCCGGTAATTGATTGTTTCCGGCTTCGTAACGTGTCCGTGTGACCAGGAGCGAATTTTTTCTGGTGAAGCAAGACTAATGCGAATTGATTCTAAATATGGTGCGGGCTTATTGTCCCCGGTAATTCTGTACATTGCTTTTCTCCGTTATCAGTTGTCCGTTTTGGTAGCCTGTTGCCATTCGTAACCGCTCGTGATGAGCGAACGGTTACGGACAACTGATTTTAATCATGCGCTGTTTCAGCCTGACGCAAGTCAACATCAAGACACAACGATTGCAATTCGCGGATCAGGACGTTGAAGGATTCGGGTAAGCCCGGTTCGAAATCAGTCTCACCTTTGACAATGGCTTCGTAAATCTTCGAGCGTCCTGTCACGTCATCTGATTTTGCTGTCAACAGTTCCTGCAAAGTATGCGCCGCGCCGTAGGCCTGCAACGCCCAGCATTCCATTTCTCCGAAACGCTGACCGCCGAATTGCGCTTTACCACCGAGCGGCTGCTGCGTAATCAAGCTGTATGGTCCAATGGAACGAGCGTGAATCTTGTCGTCCACCAAATGCGAAAGTTTGAGCATATAGATGTAACCAACGGTTACTTTCTGCTCGAACACTTCACCCGTCATACCGTCATACAAGGAAGTTTTTCCTGACTCATTAATCATTTCAGGGAAACCGTTCGCCTGTAATTTTTCATCAGCTTCGCGCAGGAATTTCTTAATTTCTACTTCGGATGCTCCATCGAACACAGGGGTAGCAAATTTCAATCCCAACACGTTGGCAGCCCATCCTAAATGGGTTTCCAGAATCTGCCCGACGTTCATACGTGAAGGCACACCCAACGGATTCAATACAATTTCCACCGGAGTTCCATCCGGCAGATACGGCATATCCTCTTCCGGCAGGATTCGTGCGATAACTCCCTTATTACCGTGACGACCAGCCATCTTGTCACCGACAGAAAGCTTACGCTTCATGGCAACGAAGATTTTGACCATCTTGATAACACCGGGCATTAACTCATCGCCCTTTTTCAGCTTGTCAACTTTGTCCTTGAACAAATGCTCCAGGATGGCGATTTGACGATCTGTACGCTGTTCGAGGTCTTTAATTTCGGCACTGACATCGGTACGAGTACCGGCGACAGTCGCTTTCTTCAACGCGGCAAATTCCAGTGCCTGCAAATTCTCACGCGTCAGCTTCGTACCTTTTTCAAAGTAAACCTTACGGTTATGAACAAGGTCTTCTTCGAGCTTACGCCCTTCGAGTAATTCGTAAGCACGCTTGTTGCGTTCTTCGTGCAGGATACGAATTTCGTCGTTGAGATTCTTCAGCAGTTTCTCTTCTTCTGCCGCTTCAATCGCCAGACTGCGGGTATCTTTATCTGCCCCTTTGCGGGTGAAGACCTTGACATCAACAACGGTTCCTTCAATGCCTGGCGGGCAGTTGAGTGAAGCGTCACGAACATCCCCGGCTTTTTCGCCGAAGATCGCACGAAGCAATTTCTCTTCTGCGGTTAATTGTGTTTCACCCTTTGGCGTAACTTTACCCACCAGAATCGAACTTGGCTTGACGTACGCACCGATACGAATAATTCCACTATCGTCGAGGTCGCGTAAGGCAGCTTCGCCAACGTTCGGAATATCGCGGGTAATTTCTTCCGGTCCAAGTTTCGTGTCACGCGCTTCGATTTCTAATTCTTCGACGTGAATCGAAGTATAGTAATCGTTCTTGACCATCTTTTCAGAGATCAAAATCGCGTCCTCAAAGTTGTAACCGCGCCACGGCATGAACGAAACCAGGACGTTACGTCCCAGTGCCAATTCACCACCTTCGGTACAGGGTCCGTCAGCGACGACTTGCCCCTTCACAACCCGATCACCTTTACGCACAATCGGCTTTTGGTTGATGCAGGTGTTTTGGTTCGAACGTTTGAACTTAATCAGCGGATAGATGTCCGCCGTCACTTCGCGTGAAAGCGTCCCGTCCACGTTATGATCGGCTTTGATAATAATGCGCTCGGAGTCAACAACATCTACAATGCCGTCACGTCGGGCAATGACTACAGCACCGGAGTCTTGCGCCGTAACTTTTTCCATGCCGGTTCCGATAAATGGTGCTTGCGCACGCAATAACGGTACGGCCTGACGTTGCATGTTCGATCCCATCAACGCACGGTTCGCGTCATCGTTTTCGAGGAACGGAATCAATGAAGCAGCTACCGACACCAACTGTTTCGGAGAAACGTCCATGTACTGCAGTTCGCCGCGCGTAGTCAGAATGAATTCGCCAGCCTCACGAGCATTGACGCGCTCACTGACAATGTTGCCGTCTTTATCAAGCTCAATATTAGCCTGACCGATGATGTATTTATCCTCTTCCCAGGCCGACAGGTAAAACGGGTATGGCTCATAAGTCGCTAATTTACCATCACCAACTTTTTTATTGGCTTTTTCGACGACTTCTTCGGGAACGTGGTCGCCAGCTTTGAGGGGAGTGTCGCCCGGATTATGAATCAGTAAGTAATCAATGACCTGTCCATTAACAACTCGACGATAAGGCGATTCGATGAATCCGAATTCATTGATCCGCGCAAAGCATGAGAGAGATGAAATCAATCCAATGTTCGGACCTTCAGGGGTTTCAATCGGGCAGATACGACCATAGTGAGTCGTATGCACGTCGCGGACTTCAAAGCCTGCACGTTCACGCGACAAACCGCCTGGTCCAAGTGCTGACAGACGACGCTTGTGCGTAATCTCAGACAATGGATTCGTCTGATCCATGAACTGCGACAATTGCGATGATCCGAAGAATTCGCGGACAGCCGCCATGACCGGCTTCGCGTTAATCAAATCACGCGGCATCGCAGTTTGCATTTCCTGATGGATGGACATTTTCTCTTTGATGGCACGTTCCATTCGGACTAAGCCCAATCGGAATTGATTCTCAAGCAATTCACCGACCGCACGTACACGACGATTGCCCAAATGATCAATATCATCATCACTGTAGAAAATGCTGCGACCATCCGGCAATTTGACTTCACCGCTGACTTTTTTCAGTTTTAGAACGTAATCAATCACGTTGTAAAAATCCTGTGGCGAGAAGAGCAAATCGTCAAGACGATCTCGCTCCGGGTAGCCCAGCTTGATATTTGATTTCAGGCGACCAACGCGCGAAAAATCAAACTTACGCGGATCAAAGAACATGCCTTCAAACAAAGCCTTTGACGTATCCAGCGTCGGCGGGTCTCCGGGGCGCATCTTGCGATAAATTTCGATCAAGGCCTCGTGATGCGATTTGATGGAATCTTTACGAACGGTATTGCTCATCACCGGACCGGCATCATCCTTTTCAGGGAAAAAGATTTCCAGTGTTTCCACACCCGCTTCAGCCAGTTTCGCAATCGTTTCCGGCGTTAACGTCGTATTACTTTCCGCCAGAACTTCACCTGTCGTGGTGTCTACCAAGTCACTTAAAACGAAAGCTCCTTCGAGGTCATGGACCTGAACTTCAATCTCAGTGACGCCAGCGGCGATAATTGCTTCGTAAGCAGAGCTGGTAATTTTCTTACCGTTCTTGACCAGCACCTCACCTTTTTTGTCTTTGATTTCATGCGAGACACGCAAGCCGATAATATTCTTGCTTACCTGCCAGAAAAGCTGCCCGGCCTTCGCGTTAATGGTATCAACCTGATAGAAAGCCTTGAGAATTTCCTCATCACTCTTCAGCCCCAAAGCACGTAAGAAGATCGTCGCCAGGAATTTCCGTTTGCGATCAATACGAACATAGAGAAGATTCTTAGAATCGTACTCAAATTCTACCCATGAACCACGATACGGAATGACCTTGCCAAGGAAATAAGTTTTATTTTCCGCGCTCTCAAAAAACACTCCCGGTGAACGATGGAGTTGCGACACGATGACGCGCTCAGTTCCATTAATGATGAAAGTTCCGTTCGCTGTCATCAGCGGTAAATCACCAAAATAAACCTCTTCTTCTTTAATATCGCGGATGGATTTGTGATGAGTCTCCTCATCTTTATCCCAAACCGTCAGGCGAATCTTGACGTGAAGCGGAACCGAATAAGTCATCCCGCGTTCCTGACACTCATTCACATCGTATTTGTGCTTGAGACCAACGGGTTCACCGCAGTTGTCGCAAACGATGACAACGTTTTTATTATAAGTTCCGCAGTCTCCGCACATCACATCTTCCGATGAAAACGGATTCACTTTGATGACAGCGGCGCAGGTTTTACAGTTCGAGCGTAAGTGATGCAGACCTTGTAATTGTCCGCACTTACATGTCCAGTTGCCGATGCGATACTCAACGAATTCCAGCGAAGAAACATCACGAAAATCGGCAATTGGGAAAGTAGATTTAAAGACCGCTTGCAGCCCCGTACTATCACGCTCAGGCGGCAACATATCCATTTGAAGAAAGCGGTCATAACTTTCTCGCTGTACTTCAATTAAATTTGGGATTCGTACGGCGGTACGGATCTTGGAGAAATCGTAGCGCGGTCCCTTAGCTGTACTTAAAGCAATCAATTCGTTATTTGCCATTGCGGTCATTCCCGTTGGTAAGGCACGCTGGTTGGCGTGCGCCCTCTTAGCATTTTTGTCTAACAATTGCGAATGTAAACACCAAAAGCGGCTTGGCGATAATAGTACGCCTCAGCCGCGATCATGCAGTTTTAGTTATGTATACAGTTGTATGAATCTTTCTGATTCCCTGACCCCCGGAGCTAACTGAGGGGCTGAAAAAACTAACGCATTGATAGTGTAGATCAAGATAATTTCGTGTTACCCGAATTAATGAGTGCTGAGAGAAGTGAAGCTTCACTCAGCACTCTACAGATTATCTTAAAACACCAACAATCTCAAATGAACTACTTGAGTTCAACTGATGCACCAGCTTCAGTAAGTTTAGTTTTGATTTGTTCAGCTTCATCTTTCGTGACAGCTTCCTTGACTGCCTTCGGAGCAGCGTCCACCAGGTCTTTCGCTTCTTTCAAACCGAGACCGGTGATTTCACGAACAACTTTGATGACATTAATCTTATTCGCACCACAGGAGGTGAGGATGACATCAAACTCATCTTTTTCTTCTGCTGCCGGAGCCGCTGCCGCCGCTGCCGGAGCTGCTGCCACTGAAGCCGCTGCTGCGGACACACCGAAAGTTTCTTCCAACATCTTCACTAAATTTGAAGCATCGAGAAGGGTTAATTCTTTAATTTGGTCAACAATACCTTGTAATTTGTCTGACATAGTCTTTATTTCCAGATTGCTCAGGCGTCAATGCCTGAAAAAAGTTAATGGTCTTGCGTCGGAATTCAACGACGCACTGAAGATCGGTTCGGGCATCACTCCAAAACTAATCCCTGGCGTGTGGGTCGCGCACTGACACGCGTTAGCGACCACTATCAAAAATCATTTTTCCTCAATCGAATTAATTCAGATCGAAGAGGTTATCTTTAAATATCTAAGCACTTTTTTGTTTGGCGATTTCTCCGGCAACCACTGCCAGATTACGAGAAACACCATTGAGTGCGACAGCCATTCGTTGTGCGCCTGAATTCAACAGGAACATAATGCGGCTGATAAGTTCTTCCTTCGACGGCAGCGCGGCGACATCAGCAATTTCATTGACTGAAATCGCACGTCCTTCAACAACTCCGCCCTTAAAGGAGAATTTCGGATTTTCTTTGGCGAATTTGCTAAGCACCTTAGCAATACTAACCGGATCATTTTCGCTGTAGGCAATCGCAGTCGGCCCGACAAATTGATCTTTCAGGCTTTCGAGCGGAGTCCCTGCCACAGCTCGCTGCGCCAGCTTATTCTTAATGACACGGTAGCCAAAGTTGGCAGCACGCGCTTCATCACGTAGCGCCCAATCCTTTTCGACACTAATGCCTTGATAATGAACCACAATTGCATGGTTCGATTTGGCAAATTCCGTATTCAGAATCTCAATTTCACTTTGCTTTTGAATTTTGGTTTTCATGATAGCACTCTATAAATATTTTCGTTAAGCTCCGACCGAACCGGCATCAACCAGAACACCGGGTCCCATCGTCGAAGCAACGTTGATCTTCTTAACGTATTTACCTTTTGCGGTCGAAGGTTTGGCTTTCACTACTGCGTCAATTAACGATTTCGTGTTCTCAATTAATTTGTCAGAAGCGAACGAAACCTTACCAACGCCTACGTGGATAACACCTGTTTTGTCCACACGATATTCAACCTTACCAGCCTTGGTTTCTCTAATTGCTGTTGCCACGTCAGCCGTTACGGTTCCGGTTTTCGGATTGGGCATTAAGCCGCGAGGCCCAAGTATTTTACCTAATGCACCGACCAACCGCATCATATCGGGAGTCGCTATTAAAGCGTCGAAATCGGTATATCCACCTTTGATCTTTTCGACTAAATCTTCGGCTCCAACTTCGTCAGCACCCGCTTCAAGAGCTTCTTTCATCTTGTCGCCACTGGCGATGACCGCGACTTTTTTATTTTTCCCTAATCCGTGCGGTAAAACAATCGTGCCACGAACCAATTGATCCGCTTTACGTGGATCAACCCCTAAAACCATTGTTAATTCAACGGTTTCATCGAATTTAGCAAAGGCGACTTTCTTGACCACCTCAAGCGCATCACTAAGTGAATGCAATTTAGCGAGATCAACCTGCGCTACTGCTGCTTTGAATTTTTTTCCAGCCATGATTTTCCTTTCAGGTGTTAGCGTGACGTAGCGGCTTCAAGTAAATGAAGAGCGTTGTCACTCCCTCTTAGAATAGTGAATGATGAAGACTAATCTTTGATTTGCAATCCCATGCTCTTGGCAGTGCCTTCGATGGTTCGAATCGCCGAGTCCAGATTGGTGGTGTTCAAATCTGGTAATTTGGTTTTTGCAATTTCTTCGATTTGCGCCCGCGTCACCGTTCCGATCTTTTCACGGTTCGGTTTACCGGAACCTTTAGTGATTCCGAGAACTTTCTTTAATAAGTCAGCCGCAGGAGGCGTCTTCGTAATGAAGGTGAAAGAGCGATCTGCATAAACCGTAATAACCACGGGGATTTTGATGTCTCCCAGGTTGGCGGTTTTCGCATTAAACTGCTTGCAAAACTCCATGATATTAACACCTTGCGGGCCGAGTGCCGTACCAATTGGAGGCGCTGGATTTGCTTTTCCCGCAGAGACCTGGAGCTTGATATAACTTGTAATCTTCTTAGCCATAATAGTAACACTTGGTAATTTGAGAGCGGCAAGCAATCAACCTGAAACCCGCCCTTATCACCATTATCAATTTTCTTCAGTAAAGGTCAGTTTTTCAACTTCAAGGAACCCCAACTCAACCGGAGTTGCACGACCAAAAATCGTAACCATTACTTTCAGCATGCTTTTGTCAATATTTACTTCTTCAACAGTTCCCGTGAAGCTGGTAAAAGGCCCGTTCGTAATGCGAACAGTTTCTCCACGAGAAAACGTAAATTTCGGTTTTGGCTTCTCTGCCGCCACCGCTACGTGATGAACAATCTGATCAACTTCTTCAGGAGTCAGCGGCGTCGGTTTTTGACCGCCCACAAAACTCGTAACTTTTGGCGTACTTTTAATCAAGTGCCAGGATTTATCTGAAATATCTCCGCGCTCATTGGTCAGCAACTTAACTAGCACATAACCGGGAAAGAACATTCGCGTACTTTCCACTCGCTTTGAGCCGCGCATCTCAACAACCGTTTCAGTCGGAATCAAGACCTCAAGCACTTCATCAGCCATTTTAAAAGCTTCAATGCGAGAGTTCAGACTATCACGCACCTTACGCTCATAGCCTGAATAGGTATGGATAATGAACCATTCTGTTCGGGCTTCTACCTGAGCCTCTACCGGAACTTCAGTCACTACTTCATCAACTTCAGAAGTCTCAACAGCTTCAGTAGTGTCAGCAGCCTCAACAACTTCAGCAACCTCTGAAATTTCTTCAGTTTCTAATTGTTTTTCTGCTTCAGTTTCGAGTTCGGTCATATCTCAAGCTGCCTTAATTTCCAAGGCAAGCCTCCGTAGTCCCAGCTTAATAAAATACCTTTTTGGCTGCCCATTCGATGCCATCAATCACATACTTTAGAACGATGTCAGTTCCAAACAGGAAAAACCCGAAAAAGAAAACTGCCACAATCACAACCATCGTGGTATCAATGACTTCTTTGCGTGTCGGCCACGCGACTTTCGTCATTTCAATTCGGGTTTCGTGATAAAAATTTTTAAGACGGGCAATCGGACCTTGCGGCGTCTCAGCCACGGGAAGTTCGCTTTGTATTTCTTCTATTGACATTACCAGGCATCCTTCCCGTTACGCAGCCGTAAATTTGGGTTTTGCATTTCAAAAACATCCTGAATATGCGTTCAGGGGCAAAATAATCTAAGTGGCAGGGGTACCAGGATTCGAACCCGGACCAACGGTTTTGGAGACCGCTGTGCTAACCGTTGACACCATACCCCTTAATAAAAATACTAAAAACTCCAAAGAAGAATTCTGAGATAGAACAACTATCGTCCCGTCACAGCTTCAAAGGGTGATCGTTTCGTTACTTGGTTTCTTTATGGTTCACGTGTTCGCGGCACGTATTGCAAAATTTCTTAAATTCCAGACGAGTCGGGGTCTTTTTTTTATTCTTCGTCGTCATGTAATTTTTATTTTTGCACTTTTCGCAAACTAATGTGATGTTATCTCTCGCCATTATAATTCACTTCCGTAATAAATATTTCAGTGCTGAGCAAAAGGTGCTGAGTCCTGAGTGTTGAGCGTATTAGCTCAGGACTCAGCACTATCTACTCAGCACACTTTCCTTATTCGACAATATCAGAAATGGTACCGGCACCGACG
>JAYVZE010000154.1:0-17997 GCA_043783625.1 Blastocatellia bacterium
TTCGCCCGCAGGATGCGGGCGAATCCGTACAAAAGAATCACTTTTCATCGCAGGGATTTACTCGCCACGGTTTCGCCCGCAGGATGCGGGCGCTCCCAGTTTTATTTTATCTTCATTGCTTTATGTTCGCCGTTTTGTTGCAGCATCAAATGTGTGACTTTACCACTTTCATCTTTGACGAAAGTGATCGTCGCTTCCATTTCTTTCGGGAAAAATTTGGTTTCGGATAACGGGAAAATTTCGAGTTGTCCTTGTCCGGTCGCTTGTGTCATCAATCGGTCACCTGCGCGTGTGACGCTCAAAATAAAATTCGGTGCCAGTTGATAATCGCCCACGTACGCGTCATAAATTTTCGGATCAACTTTGGCGATGGGTTTTGTGGTTGGGATTTCGTATTTTTCTCCGAGCAAAATCGCAGCTAAATCCTGACCAACTTTGCCGGGATTAGAGGCACCAAAATCTGCGTTACGCAGCACAACAATGGTGACTTTTTCATCCGGCAAACGTATCAATACAGTGGCAAATCCGTTGATGCCGCCGCCGTGCGAAATTTGTGTACGGTTGTTGCGGTTATTAATATTCAAGCCATAGGCATAATTATTTTTATCTGGTGTCATCATCGCCGTACGTGATTTTTCTGAGAGCAATTTGTCAGAAAATAATGCTTCATTCCAAGCGAATAAATCTCCCGTAGTTGAATACAATGAACCTGCGGCATACGGCACTGTCATATCCAAATAATCGGAATTGATCGTTTTCCCGTTCGCCTCTGAATAACCTGTCGCTCGTAATTTTAAAATCTTGTCATGCGTGTCGTAGCCTGTGTTTTCAAGCTTCAGCGGCTTGAAAATATTTTCCTGTACAAACGTTTCATAAGATTGACCGGAGATTTTTCCGATGATGTGACCGAGGATAAAATAACCGGAATTATTATATTTCATTTTCTCGCCGACCGGAAAATCCAGCGGTTTGCTTTTGAATGAATCCACGAATCCCGCAGGCGTGACTTTTTGCAAACTCATCAACCGAAATTCTTCCGGTGATTTCACCTCGGTATAACTTGGAATGCCTGAGGTGTGCGTCAATAAATGATGAATCGTGACGGGTTCCCAAGCCTTCGGGCAATTCTCAATGTATTTGCTGATCGGGTCTTGGACGCTTAATTTGCCGCGCTCTTGTAAGAGTAAAATTGAGGCAGCGGTAAATTGTTTCGTGATGGAGCCGAGCCGGAATTTTGTGTTGGGCGTATTGGCAATATCAAATTCCATATTCGCCATGCCATAGCCCTTACTGAATAAAATTTTACCGTCACGCGCCACCAGTACAGAGCCGGTGAAATTGTTTTGTTTGGTGACGGCGGTCAGGTATTCATCAAATTTTGGAGTGGCATCTTGCGCGAAAGAATTCACTACCAAGCCGAAACATAAGGCAAAAAATAAAGTGAGAAATTTACGGAGAGAATGGTTCATCTTTGTATCCTCATGAAGAAATTTTTGCAGAAGCCTGCAACGCAGTAAGGGCGCCTTTTCATAATGTAGTAACGCCCTTACTGCGTGCGGGCTTCTGCCTTAAGCCACGCCGGGCCGACAAATCGTTTGCGTTCGTGCAGGGCATACCATAATCCCAATAATAATGTCACCGCGATGAGAGTTTTTCCGGCGCGATTATTGTCCGGGATGCTGAGCACGATGCTCAGAAAAATGACCCACACGATGGCAATTACGTTGATGAACAAACTATAGTTCCCCAAATGCCACGGGCCGCGTTCGATTGTATTGCCCCGGCTGCGGACGGCGACTAAAAGCACGACGGGAATGATGTAGGAAAGGTATAAACCGATGGTGCTGATGGAAGTCACTACAGCATAAGCTCCGCTGTAAATCGCTGCTAAAAATGCCGCGATAACGCACAGCCAAATCGAATAGACCGGAGTCGAATATCTCGGGCTGACATGTTTCCAGAGATGCGAAAGCGGCATCCCTTCATCACGCGCAAAAGCCCAAATCACACGCGAAGACCATGTCACAGCCGCCAAGCCGCAGAACCACATCGCAATCGCCGCGAGCCACGAAAATGCGCTTCCGGCGCGTTCGCCTAACGCGCTGACTAAAATTGCAATCACGGCGGGAACATCATTTCCTCCAGCGTCTTTCGCGCTCAGCACGGCCGAAATATCTTTGATGGAAAGCGTCACCGCGATCAGCAATAAATATCCAACAATGCTCGAAACCAACACCGCCATCACCATCCCCCACGGAGCGCGGCGACGCGGATCAACGGTTTCCTCGCTCACGCTGGCGGACGCGTCGTAGCCCGTGTACGTCCACATCGCCTGCAACAATCCGATCACAAAAGCCCAGCCGTAAGAATAACCATCGGTGTTGCTCGTGATGCGTGCGAAGAAAAAACTGACGGGTTGTTTCGGGGCGAAAAACAATAATGCTCCGACGATCACGATGACGCCGATGATGTGAACAGTGACGCTGAAATCGTTGAGCCACGCCACGACGCGAATGCCAAAATGATTGATGATGCCGTGCGAAAGCAAAATCGCGGCATAGACAATTAATAAATTTTTGGTGTTCGCTTCGAGTCCCAGCAGCGGCGTCACGAACAACGCGCAGCCGTAATCAATCGCTGCAACCGCTGCGATTTGTCCGATGATATTGAACCACGCCGTGAACCAGCCCCAACCTTTGCCGCCAAGTTGACACGACCAGTGATACATCGCACCGGAGGTCGGCAACGCCGAAGCCAGTTCCGCCATGCTGCATACGACGGCGAGCGTGAACAGCGTCACGACCGGCCATCCGATGGACATTTGCGCAGGGCCGCCCATTTTCAAGCCGTGTCCGTAAAGTGTGACGGCTCCGGTCAAAATTGAAATGATGGAAAAGGAAATGGCGAAGTTAGAAAATCCGCCCATCGTGCGGAAGAGTTCCTGCGCATAGCCTAATTTATTTAGTTCCTGCGCATCTTCCTTAGCGTCGTGTTGTTCGTTCATAAATCTGTTCAAAAACGTATGTCGGGCGGCTCGCCCGACAACCACGGGCGAGCCGCCCGTGGTACGGTTTTATTTTGTTACCATCGAAACGGGTTTTCCGGCGTTTGGATTATTTTCGCTGTAATCAAAACCCAGCCAACGGCACAAGGTCGCCGCCGCCTGGTTTTGATAAATAGGTTCGGCGTTTTTCCATTCGCCGCGCAAGGCGTTGTCAGGACTGACGAACGCCATCCAGATATTTTGCGCTTCGGGAACTTTTTCGCCGTGATCCGTCCAATCCGCAGTTGTTTTGCCACGTCCATGATCAGTCGTGAAAAGGATCGAAGTTTTACCTTTGTATTTTGGCGAGCTTTGCAAAAAATCCCAGATTTCTTTGATCTGCTTGTCGTTGCTCGCAAATGAATGCAGGACGTGCCCGTATTCGCCGCCGTGCGCCCAATCGTCAGTTTCTCCGAGGGCGATATGCACGACGCGAGGCTGAAATTTTTTCATGTGCGCCAGCGCAAATTTCACCGTGAAGTGATCAAAGCGGACGCTATCCCACGGGCTGAGTTTTTCGTTTTGCAATTTACTTAATGCCTGAATTTCCGGGTCGTTGATAAGATCATACGGTTCGTGTCCAGCGTTGATCGTGATCGCGCCCTCCTGATGTTCGCCGATCCAATTGAAGACATCCCATGAACCAAACAGCGCGGCTTGGGTTTTATTGAGCTTCATTTTGCGCTGCAAAAATTCGAGGACGCTGGTGTATTGATTGCGGGTGCGATCATTGCTTTTAATCACGTCGTCGTGCGCCTGTCCGGTCAGAATTTCAGAATAGCCCGGATAGGAAAACCACATTTTATTCGTCGTCTTGACACTGCTGCCGAGGGCGCGATTGCCGGCGATGGAGCCGTATTCTTTCATCAGCGTACCCCAAAAAAACGGCATCAATTTCAGACGACGTTCTTCCGCCGTTTCCGCCCAATATTTTTTGTAAAACTCATTGTCTTCGACTTTGCCACGTTTGATTTTAGATTTAAGAATTTCCAAATCCAGTCCGCCGAAAACTTCTTGTGTTCGTGCGCCGTCAAAGGTAATCAAAATTACGTTTTCAGTTTTGCTTTGCGCGAAAGTGAGGGACGTAAAAATACAAAGGAGCAGGAATAGAACACTTTTGTTTTGCATAAGAGCCTCAGAAAATAGTTGATCGTAATTTGAGTATTGCAAAGATTAGTTGTTTCCGAATCAGAAGCGGTATCATAAACTTTAATTGCGAGCGAGACTATAGAAGCAAAAATATTTCGGGAAATTTTCATGGCTGAACAGGCAGAACGCTATTACACCTTGGCAGATTTAACTTCGTACACGTTTAAGCAACGGCTGATTATCCGCGTCGTTGGCCTTTTGTTATTTTGGTTGATTCGTGTAATTGGTGCGACGGTCAAATTTGAAATCAAAGGGCGGGAAAATTTCGACGAAACGAAGCCGCAGATATTGTGTTTCTGGCATAACCGGATTCCGATAGCAACATATTTTTGGCGCGACCGAAAAATCATCGTGATGTCTTCGCAGAGCTTTGATTCGGAATATATTGCGCGGTTTATTCAACGATTTGGTTACGGAACAGCAAAAGGAAGTTCGACGAGGGGCGGCAAAGCGGCATTGATTCAAATGATTCGTGCCGTGCGAGGCGGGAAGAGTGCCGCATTCACGGTTGATGGTCCACGCGGTCCGATTTATGAAGCCAAGCCGGGGGCGATTTTATTGGCAGCCAAAGCCAACGCCTTGATCGTCCCGTTTTCAATTTCACTCAATAAATATTGGGCATTGCGCAGCTGGGATCGAATTCAAATCCCCAAGCCGTTCGCATGTGCCGTTGTCGTGATTGGAAAGCCGATTGAGGTGAAAGATGATTCCGATACACACGAAGCAAAACATCAGGAATTGCAAAAGGCGTTAGAGAAATTGCGGGATGAAAGTGATGGTTTTTTTGCCGCGAATTAACGCGAATTTTAACAAATCTTATAGCGGATTTCAAATATATGCGACTAAAATTTGTAGGGTAGGTTCTTAACCTGCCTTCTGTAATAAAAGCGGGCAGGTTAAGAACCTACCCTACAGGTCGTACCTATCTGCAAACCGCTATATCACCACAAAAAGCACAAAAGGC
Organism: Blastocatellia bacterium; assembly: GCA_043783625.1. GTDB lineage: Bacteria > Acidobacteriota > Blastocatellia > RBC074 > RBC074 > JAFDVL01. The sequence goes on from JAYVZE010000154.1 coordinate 5,157, forward strand.
ACAAAACAATCTAAAATATTTTTGTGCCTTTTGTGCTTTTTGTGATTGATTCTCAATAACTGGTTCTCAGCGTTAACGCCCGCCACAAAACAATTCTTCGTTGCTTCGACATCAGCAACATTCCTAGGCCCAGCACTAAATAAATAATACTGAACGCCAGTCGAATTTTCGGATCGGGGAAAAATAGTTGCGCTGTAAATAATACTAATAAGAGTATGGCTTCATTCAAACTGAGTCTGAAATCTGAAATCAACACAGCCGCGAAAAATGATTGCGCGGAAGTCAGCAACAATTCTTCTTTCTGCATCGCATCCAAAATCATCGGATGCATGCCCGTTGATGCTAAGCCGTAGGCTAACGGAATTGCACCAACTAACAGCGTCCATTGATTGACCTTTGACGAAATTAACGCACCGAGTCCTGTCGAGCCTTTGCCTTTCAAGGCGAACAGTAACGCGATCAAACCTTCCGGCGATTCCGAAGCCAGCGGAGCCAGCCATTGCACCAGCAAAAATTGATTAATGCCGTATGCCGTTCCGGCTTCTTTCAAACTTTCAGCAAACGGTTCGGCGGACAGCCAGATCACCCATCCGGCAAACGCAAACATGGTGATGACAACGAATCTTCGTGCTCCATTGCCGAGTTTTGAATCAATGAGGGCGGCGACACCTTCTAATTCTTCATCGTGTTTTTCGCCCTGCATCGCGCGTCCGGCGTAGAAAAAAAACATTGCAAATAAGATGACCGTATCCACCCAGGTCAGCGTTCCTTTGATCGGAATAATCAGCGTGTAAATTGTGGCGAGCAATAACAAGCTGAGTTCTAATCCTTGGGATTGATCGAGCTGGACAGCTTTCTTTTTATGTTTGAGGAAATAAACGACAACAACAATTGCCCAGCCGAAGCCAATTAAGATACGGTTCGCTCCCGTCATATTGGCAATTGATAATCCTTCGTGTGTTCCGGCTTTGCCTTCCATCCATGCATAATGCAATCCGATGGCGTATTCCGGCAGGACACTGATGAGCGCCAGGAAAATCAACGCCAGTGAACGCGGGATGTCACGTTCGGATAATTCTGCACCCCAGCTTAACGCGAAAGCTGCCGCGACAATGGCGATGCCGGAAAGAATCGTCACCGTGACAGGGCTGAGATGATGGCTCTGTCGAGTAAGAACTAAGACCAACCAGGGAACAGGGATTAAGAGTACGAGGATCAACCAAATTAGTGTTTTCATGCTTTCAGGTATTCAGTATGTGGCGCGGGTTCTTTACCCGCGCAGTGATGGGAAATTTAGAAACGCGGGTAAAGAACTCGCACTACATTTCAATTTCCTTCTTTAGACTAAAGCTGATTATGACGAATAAAGCAGAATTATTGAAGTGGCGGGCAAAAAAAGAGGCGCAACGGATTCAGCGTTGCGCCCTAGAGGATGTACATGTTCCAAGTGAACAGAAGGAATTTAAATACTGGTGGTCGGTGGGCGGTTGTCAGTGGTCGGCAGACCCCAGCCGACGATCCCCGACAACCCCGCTCCCTAATTTTTCAGCAGCTTCACGTCTCCTGAAACAGAAGACATTTTGACGCGGCGCGAACCTTCTCCGAGGCGACCGTGCGCACTCTTGCCGGGGCCGTGTTCACGCTTTTCTACAGTGATGCCGAAATCTGTTTGCAAGTCTCCACTCAGTGTTTTCATGTCAATTTCCGCACCCAGATTTGATGGCATCGAAACGTTAACATCACCGCTGACAGTCGTGAATTCCATCGCTTCGTCGCTGTCTATGTTTTGCAAATTTACTTTGACATCGCCGCTGACAGATTTCGCGCTGACGGAGCCGGAAGCCCGCTCCACGTGAACATCACCACTGACCGAGTCAGCATGAATAGCACCTTGTGCATTGAGTATCTTGACATCTCCGCTGACAGCTTTGACATGCACAGTGCCTCTGGCTCCATCAACTTCGACATTACCACTGACCGAAGAAAAGGCGTCATAATTCAGATTAAGATTGCGCGGCACTTTGACTTCAAAACGGATGCTGGCTTCGCAGTTACAATTTTTCGGGTAGCGTGCACTGATGTCTACGTGATTGCCATCGCTGAGGTCTTCGACTTCCAGCTTGTCACGGTCACGACCTTCTTTGTATCCGGTCACTGTCACGGCGTCGCCATCATAGCCTTTGACGATCACGTCGCCGGAAACATTTTTGATACTGACACGATTGCCTTGTGCCAGACGATAAGATTTTTGAAAGTCCTGCGCGAAGATGACAAATGAAGACAGGCAAACACACGCAGTAACCAGCATCAGGCGGGTAGAAATTTTGTTCATGAAATTGCTCCAGGTAAAGGTGTAGTTATTCACTACCAGAGTGCCAGCGAAGCCTCGACCGAAGCCTCGACAAAGATGTTTCGTGAGCTGTCTGATCGGACACTACACCGAATCATTCAATACATTGTTCACGTTGGGTGAGTGTGAGCAGGAATGGAAAGGTTTCACTGGGAATTAAAAAAATGTGAGATAAGTACGTCTGCATCTTGCAACCAGCGAAACCTTGCCTGCAAGATGCAGGCGTACCTATCGAAAATGACTGGTATCTCTCAAACAAATATCTATAATAGCAACAAGGAGGAAATCATCATGAAAGTTCGATCAAAATTAAGTTCAACTCAATCAGCATCACGCCGCAAATTTTTGAAAAGCACGACTACAGCGGGCGTCGGTCTGTTGATTGTTCCTGCCGCTACTGCGTTTGGCTCAGCGGCGAATTCTTCACTTGGTCTCGGCATCATCGGCTGCGGTGGACGCGGCACGTATGACGGCGGCGAATTTCTCAATAATACCGAAGTCCGCATCACCGCGCTAATGGATATTTTTGAAGATAAAGTGATGGCGGCGCGGACGAATTTCGATGAAAAGGCTGCGGCGAAAGGCTACGGAAAAATCGCGGAAGCCAATCTTTTCAAAGGGCATAAATCCTACGAAAAATTAGTCCAGTCAAAAGATGTGGATGTCGTACTCGTCACCAGTCCGCCGTATTTTCATCCCGATCATCTCGAAGCCGCTGTGATGGCTGGCAAGCATGTCTATTGCGAAAAACCTGTTGCCACTGATGTCACCGGATGTTTGAAGGTGATGAATATCGGTAAGAAATATAACAACAAAGTCAGCATGCACGTCGGCTTGCAAAAGCGTTACGACGTGGGCTATCGCGGGATGATTGACCGCATTCACTCCGGCGAAATCGGCGACATTGTGTTGGGTCAGACTTTTTATTACACGAACGATTTAGGACGCCAGAACAAACCCGGGATGCCTGATTTGGAATCGCGCATTCGCAATTGGGTCTTTGATCGTGCGCTTTCTGGCGACATCATCACCGAACAAAATATTCACATTTTGGATATTGTAAATTGGGCGATGAAATCGCATCCGATTAAGGCTACGGGAACAGCGGGGCGTGCGCTTCGCAAACAAGTGGACGGCGTTCCGGCAGAATATTTGTGCAGCGATCATTTCATTTTGACGTACACCTATCCGGGCGATGTTCATATCAGCTTCAACTCAAACCAGTTCAAGAACAAAGGCTATCGTCAATCCGGCGAAAGATTTTTCGGGACGAAAGGCGCGTCGGAATCATTACAAAGCGGACCCGCTACCGTTAGTTATAACGAAGTGAAAGACGGTGCTAAGACGGCAGATAAAATTGATTGCGGCAAAGTTGATTTGCACGCGGCAGTCGGTACGAAGATGAAATCCTTAGTCGAAAGCATCAAGTCAGGCAAATTTGATAACCAATGTGAACATGGCGCAGAGACTACGCTGACGACAATTTTAGGTCGAATGGCGGCATACGAAGGACGCGAAGTCACGTGGGATAAAATGATGAAATCCAACGAAAAATGGAATCTGAAAATGAATTTAGATTCACTCGGCGTTGGAAGTGCAGTCTCAATGCGTTAGGAAATAAGTTCGAACTTTTATTTCGGGTTTCGAGGATCAAGTATCCTCGAAACCCGAAACTTATTTAGGATGCCCACAGTGTTGGCTGACGCAACTGATTGGTAACAGGGTCTTCAGTCATTCCAGTAGTTCGAGCTGCTGCGCAAACTTCCCCCCAACTAACAAAATAAGTTTCGTAATATTCAATTGGATATTGGCTAAATTCTTTCACGTCATCTCTGGTGGGAAGTCTACCTAAATCTGTAGCAATCCGTTTGACTTCGAGTTGAAGTACTTTTTTACTCACTGCGTATTTTTGTTTCTGTAATCGCTGTACGGGGCTATTTTTTGCAGTTGGAACAGTTGCCATTTTCCCAAATGGATCGCGGCCTACCAGTAGGTCTGCATGTCGTTCTTGAGCAACTTGATGATATTGCAAGGAAAGCTCAATTCCGATATATCGCCGTTTCATTTGTTGGGCGACAAGAGTTGAAGTACCAGCACCATTAAAGCAATCCAAAATCATTTCATCAGGATTGGTATAGGTTGCAAACAGGCGACGCATCAAGGTTGGTGGTAATTGGCAGGGATGATCTACGCGCTTGCTATTATGCTTTAGCCGGTGAACATCATGCCAAAGATTACTAATTGCCATACGATCATTAGTCTTTGCCCAAGACCTGCGGGAAATACAAGTTGCCCTCAGACAATACATCTCTTTAAGTGCGGTCAAATCTCTATTGGAGGTGTCTGGGAAAGCTACAGGTAGAATGGTTCTGGGATTACCTTTTGAAAAGCAAACCACAGCATAATGCGACGGCATAATCATCCGAACAGGAAAGCTTAAACCATCCCAAACAACCCAATCTTGAAAAGTCATTAATTTATTCAAGTGTTGAAAATGACGAACCGCCCATAATGGAATATTCAAGACCGCCAGCGTCCGATTAGGTTTTAGTACACGATATAATTCTGATAACCATTGATCACACCACTGAAAATACTCTACCGATTCCATCCCATCGTTCCATCTATCGTACTTTTTTTTCAGATTGTAAGGCGGATCCGCAAAACAAAAATCAATAGAGTTATCAGGAATAGATTGCAATGCTGTCAGACAATCCTCGTTAATTAAATGACTTTTTAGTTGAGGAGCCATTAAGCCCAATTCATCTTCGGTTTTTATTGGAGGGTTATTTGGCTGTAATTCTTCACATTGTCGCAAATCAATTAATTGTAGGCGTTGATGCGGAGCGATGCCGAAAAGGTCAGTCAAACGCTGGACGATTAAGTCAATTTCCCCGTTGGGATCACATTCAATATCACGCCAAACGTCAGATAGCAGAGTCCCATAAGAATGATAGGTATGCTTTTTACCGCCGTAATCTTTGGTCGTTTTTTCGCAAGCCGGGCAATAAGTGTATTGCACTCGCGTTTTGGTGTGTTTTAGCGTCCCTTTATATTTTGTTAGTACTAATAACGCAGCGTGCTGGTTAGGAAGTTGTCCCTCAATTTCAGGGTAACAATTTGGTATTGTCTTTACAGCAACCCAAAGTTGAAAACGTAATTCCTGTTCAAGGAATGGCAGAAGCACGGCTGCATCGGGTGCTGTGGTTAGGATGCAAACTACTGCCGATTCATCTAGGTGCGTACACCAATCTGATAGCTCGTTAAATAATTCCTGAGATTTTTCGGCATCGCCTGTTTTTCTGAAAAATGGAAACTGAAAAAAATACACATCCGGGCGATCAACTGAAATTTTCTGTAATTGAGAAAATTTCTCAAAGTTACTTGTAATAACGTTTAAAGGTTGACTATCTTCGCTCCAATGAGCCATCCACATCTCCTCTATTTTGCGCTTGATTTTTCTCGCAAAAACTTGGCTAACACACCTATCTCCATTGCTGAAAGGGCAACAGTGCAATCACTGTATTTACAAATGTTTCTGACGGCAGAGGTCCGAATATTAATATTTCCCGCTCCATCAAGAACATAGCATATTTGATGACCAGCAGCATGAACCAGATTCATCCGTGCTTCGGCTTGTCCAGCTTTACGTTCAATCACGCTATTGGTTGTAAACTGAAAACTAACCTCTATGCCAAAATACTTTGAAGTTGGCGATACCGCAACTACGTCAAAAGTGGTTTCGGTATCTCCACCTGTTTGGCTGACCAATGGCAATGTTCCATTTCTGATAAATTTCCAATCGGGTAATGAGGCTCTGAGCTTTTCAATAACAAAATCCTGAGCTAATTGCCCCATTGAATTTGCTGCTGCGCCAGCAACCTGCTTACTGACTCTGATATAGCTTTGCCTAACGAATTTTTCGATCTCTTCAGTATGCCCAATTAAACTGCCGATGACGCATTTGCTTTTTATATCCTCTGATAACGAGTTCCCGATAGAGGCTGCACCATGCAACAAAAACATAATAACGTCTTCCATTTTGTCATTTAAGGTAACCCCTTTCACAAGAGATTTGCCATCGACATTCAGCGAAGAATTAGCTAATGGAACCTTCTGATGAATCCTCTTGAATTGATACAAATATTTTTTTTCGCGCCAGAAAAATACCATTTTTCCATGTCGAAAATATTTTTGAAAGGGCGGAAGTTTGTTCAATGCCTCCCCACCCAAATCACTCAAGACCATCAAATGCTTTAAGAATAAATTTCCTTTCAGTTCTTCTGAAATATCAACCAATTTTTTCCAGGAGTCGGGAGAAGCATCTGCAAGATTAAGAATACTGATAAACTTTTCCTGAGTTTTTAAGAGAAGCGGAAGGACACTGATGGATGATTCCTTCTCAATAATTTCTTGAGGCCAAAAAAGGACAGCCTTTTCTCTCAACTCTTCAAGGCTTCGTGCATATTTAGACATTAATCACTCCGCTATTTTGAAATCTCACCAAAGAAAGTTTTCAAATCATACACCAAATTATTTTGCGTTTTGCTCATCAAGCCATTTTTTCAAAGGCGCAAAATAATCTAATATTGCGGTCGCATCCATCTTTTCCTCGTCTGTTAATGCCTTTAGTGCTTCCGGCCATGGTTTGCTTTGTCCCATTGCCAACATTTTTTTCAGTTTTTCTCCGGCGGCTTTATTCCCGTAAATCGAACAACGATGGAGCGGGTCTTTGCATCCGGCTTCACGAGCTAAGGCGCGATGAAATTGGAATTGCAAAATCGCGGCGAGAAAGTACCGCGAATACGGCACATTCGCCGCGACGTGATATTTCGCCCACGCGTCAAAATCTTTTTCGCTGCGTACTTCGGGAGCTTTGATGCCTTGATATTTTTCGCGTAAATCCCACCATGCTTTGTTGTATCCGTCCGGTTTCACTTCACCCGAAAAAACTTTCCAGCGCCATTGATCTACGAGGTAGCCGAACGGCAGGAACGCAACTTTTTCCAGTGCGCGTTGCAGCAAAATATCTATATCGGCTTTTTCATCAGGAACAGTTGAAATCAACCCGATTTGCTTCAAATACGCAGGAGTTACCGACAAAGCAATCGTGTCGCCAATCGCTTCGTGGAACCCGTCGTTCGCACTGTTCTGAAAAAATGGCGGTAAAGTGTTGTAGGCTGTTTGATAATAATTGTGACCGAGTTCGTGATGGATGACCGAGAAATCTTCTTCGGTAATATTGATGCACATTTTGATGCGGACATCGTCTTTGAAATCCACGTCCCACGCGCTGGCGTGACAGACTACATCACGGTCTTGCGGGCGCGTGAAGAGCGAGCGTTTCCAGAACGTATCCGGCAAAGCTTGTAAGCCAAGTGATGTGAAAAATCCTTCGCCAAATTTCACCATGCCTTTCGCATCGGTCTTGCGTGCGACTAATGATTTGGTTAAATCGTAGCCGCGACTTCCAACCTGCGGCTTCAAAATATCGTAAATATTATTCCATTGCTGCGACCACATATTGCCGAAAAGATGTGCCGGAATCGGTCCGGTTTCAGGAACAATTTTATTGCCATATTTTTTGAGAAGCTGCTTGCGCGTGTACGTGTGCAGCGAATCGTAGAGCGGTTTGACCTGCAACCAGAGTCGTTCCATTTCAGCGGCAAACGCTTCCGGTTCCATATCGTAATTGGATCGCCACATTGCGCCCGTGTCTTTGAATCCCATTTCGACTGCGCCTTTGTTCGAGAGTTCAACGAATTTGGCGTAATCATCTTTGTGCGAACCGGCGACGGAATGCCATCCGAGCCAGGCTTTTTTCAGTTCTTCAGGATTGCGACTTTTGACGAGCGTCGCTGAGAGTTCATCAAGATTTTGGCACTTACCCTTTTCACCATCGGGACAATATTTTCCTGCGCCGTACGCGCTGCTCATCGCAGCGGCAATCTTCGTTAATTTGTCGCGTTCTTCAGCGTTCGAGGGCGCAGGCGCAACCAATGATAGTTTTAGTAATTTGAATTTACGCGCGGTGTCTTCGGACATTTTTTGCCCTTCAAATTTTCGCGCCGCCATCGCTAATTCAGTGGTAGCCGCAATCACGTCCTTGTTCGCATCGGCGGACAAGGCTTCAGTATCTTGCGTGATAAAATTTTCCTGCACCCATGAAGCGCGGCTGGCTTTTAAATTGAGTTCATTCAATTTCTTTTCGGCCTCGTTGATAAATTGCTCCGGCGTCGAAGCGGTGGAAATCGCAGTTGAAGACATTTGATTTTGGGTTGTATTACAAGCCCAGGATGAAAGCAAAATGATGAACAGGAGTGATGACGCGAAGCTTTGTCTCATGTGGTTGTGCCTTTCGGAGAAAATTTATTTTGTGAGGTTGATACTGGGAGCGCCCGCATCCTGCGGGCGAAACCGTGGCGGGCAGATTAACTGCGATGAAAAGCTTCACCTTTGTACTGCTTCGCCCGCAGGATGCGGGCGCTCCCAGTGATTATTCCCAGTGACTACGCTTTCGCGCTCATCCCATCTTCGCTGAGCGTCACACGGGTTTTGCTCTTGAATGCGAGGTTTGCCATGTGCGGACCGGTCACGGCATTGTGACCAACTTCGACCGTTGCATTTGGTTCTTTGCGGGAACGAACGCAGTCAAGAAAATTGGCGACGTGCGGTTCAGTCGGGATGCCGCCTTTGAATTCGTGCATTGGCTTAGGTGGAATTTCAGGACGTTTCCACACTTCAGGGAACACGCGGAAACCGTCATCATCCAACACCATCGTAGCCTTCTTGCCTTGAATCGTAATCTTCCAACTGTCTTCATACGAGTTGGCGTAGCACAACGTCCACGTCGCTAAAAATTTCGGATATTCAAAAACTGCGCTGAAAGTATCCGGCACATCACCGTGCGTGTGGATTGTATTCATGCCCTGACAGACAGCAGATTTTGGCGGCTTGCCATCGTTGCCAATCCATTGAATGACATCCATCAAATGCGTCCCCTGATCGGTGAGATGTCCGCCGTTATAATCAAAAAAACTGCGCCATGCAAAATATCGTGCGGGTTCTTGAGCATAACGTTTTTTCGCCGGACCTTGAAAACGCTCCCAATCCAATTTCCCTTTGAAAGACATTTTTGAAATATCTACAGGTCGGTTCCAGTACCACTGCGCCCGCGCCAGAGCAATTTCGCCGAGGACACCGTCATCTACTAATTTTTTTGCTGCCTGCACCATTTCCGAACTGCGGCGTTGCATTCCAACCTGGACAATTTGTTTTGTCCCGCGCACAGCTTTGACGATTCTCGCGCCCTGTTCAATCGTCAGCGCAAACGGTTTTTCGGTGTAGACATCTTTGCCCGCCGCGACCGAATCAAGAATAACCTGCATGTGCCAATGGTCAGGCGTAGCGTTATGAACAGCCGTGATGTCTTTGTTGTTGAGCAATTCGCGGTAATCCACCGTGACTTTAGCTCCGGCGCGAGCGATGGCGGCAGCCTTTTGTTGGGAGGGTTCGTAGACATCTGCGATGGCAATATATTCAACTGAATCTTTGCCGACTTTATTGAAATTTTCCATCACGTTGCGTCCGCGTCCGCCTGCGCCGATGATGCCCATTTGAATACGATCATTTGCGCCGAGTACGCGGGAATACGAAGCGGCAGTGAGCGCACTTGCGACGCCTGCGCTCTTGATGAAGCTGCGACGAGAATTTTGTTCTGACATGTGACCTCCGAAAATCTGGTTGTTGAATGGATGAAGGGGGCAAAAAAGAATCTTACTCCGATGAAAATCAGAGCGCAAATTGGATTTACCGCAAAGGGACAAAGGTGCAATGGGGCAAAGTAGGTTCTTTGATTCTTTGTTCCATTGCCTTGAAAAAAGCTCTGTTTCAGAAATGCCCTCAACCCGCGAAGTCGGGTGTTAGCATAAAGCCTGGGTGTGAAGGCGCAGCCGGAACCCCAGGAAAACGTGGAGTTGAAAATTGAGCCTACGAAGTGGGCGACAGACAGTAATGAAAAGCGGGCAATATTCTGCCGCCCACTTTTGCGGGCTAAAATCAAAATATTTTGCCTCTGTTTATTTTCCTGCTTGTCGCGTATTCTCACGTTCATCAAATGTCTCAAGGAGTAAATTATGAAAAACAAAATTAACGTATTTACCTTTACCCTGTTGCTCGCCTTTTCTGTCGTAGCCGTGGCTGATGGCGAGAAAAAAATGCAGATGAAAAATTTGCCGCCTGCCGTGCAAGCTACCGTGAAGGAACAGAGCAAAGGCGCGACGATTCGCGGTCTGGCGAAAGAAGTCGAGAAAGGCAAAACGCTGTATGAACTCGAATTAAAAGTTAACGGACACAACAAAGATATGATGATTGACGCGTCCGGCAAAATTATTTCGGTTGAAGAGCAAGTTGCGCTTGACACTTTACCCGCACCAGTCAAAGCCGAAATCGTTAAGCAGGCAGGCAAAGGAAAAATCGTGATCGTAGAATCCCTGACCGAAGGCGGAACGTTAATCGCTTATGAAGCTGCGATTAAAACTGGTGGCAAATCCAGAGAAATTAAAATCAGCCCTGATGGAAAATTGATGAAGTGAGTTGTGGACGCTGAAAAAAACATGTTATAACTTCGTTGGTGCCGGATCGGTAAAATTCTCCCTATAATTTAAAAAGTAACCTTGCTTGTGCCTTCAGACAAGTAAGCGCAGCCATACTGCTCGTCCCACTTTTAACCGAGCGTGTCTTTACTCAAATAAAATCCAGTTGTATTGGATTGCATTAATTGCAGGTGTAACATGAACATTGATGCCGAACGCTTGCTGCCATTGATCGAATTGATTTACGACGCAGCCTTGCAGCCCAAACAATGGCGCGTTTTCACAGATGCGCTGTGTCCATTGTTAAGTTCACGTAATTGCAACTTTCATGCCGTAGACGTGATGACCAACCGCCTACAGTTCATCCATAACACAATTCCTGCGTTTTTAGTTCAACTGTATCTGAAGCAGTTTCATCCCGGAAACCCATTCTTCACATTAGCGGAACCACTTGCGCAGCCTGGTATTGTCCTATTGAGCCACGAAGTTATGCCGCCTGCTGAATTCGAGAAGACCGATTTTCACCGCTACATGCGCATCATCGGGCTATATCATGCGATCCATCTGACGGTCTTGCGCGAAGACAATATCGTCAGTGGTCTCGCGCTGGCGCGCGCCAAAAAAGGCGGAGCTTACACTGAAGCCGAAGCGCGTCCGCTACGCCTGTTATTTCCGCATTTGCAACGCGCCTTTCGCATCGGGCAAATGCTCACGCAATTACAACTTGAACGCGAACTGCTAAGCCAAACGCTCAACCGCCTGCCGCAAGGTGCGGTCGTAGTCAATGCGTCAGGTCACACAATCTATTTCAATCAGACAGCACAGAAGATTTTCGACAGCCGCGATGGATTATATCTTGACCGTACGAGCCGCTTGTGCGCGCCACGTGCAGCGGATGAAAACCAATTGCATCGCCTCATCAATTCCGCCAGCCAACGTGACCCCAAACTTGCGTTGGATTGCGGCGGCGTCCTGCAACTCGACCGACCTTCAGGCTTGCGTTCACTGTCATTGTTAGTCGCGCCGTTGAATCTCGAAGTTTCTTATCTCAACTTCCAACAACCCGCCGCGCTGATTTTTATCACTGATCCTGAACAAAGGATGGAGCCCGTCGAGAAAATCATGCAACGCCTCTACGATCTTACGCCCGCTGAAGCCCACCTCGCCGCAGTTCTGGTGCAAGGCAAAAATATCGTCGAAGCTGCCGAAGAATTGCACGTCACCCAGAACACCGCACGCACGCACCTGAAGCATATTTTTCAAAAGACAGGAGCGAGACGGCAAAGTGAATTAGTGCAATTGTTGCTCAACAGTCCGGCAGTACTAAAATCGTGAAAAAAAGTGAAAAATACCCGTTTTCCTCACCCATTTGGGTGACGACAGCCAGTTAGCAATTCCGTATAGTCCATCCCGTAGACAATTTCCCTACAAGCCGAACGATAAAACTCCTTGCCGGGAACTGGTTTGTACGTGTTCCGGGTTGTACCACCACGAGCCTGTTATGCCCTCACAGACTTGTGCGTTCAGCCTTCTTTATGAGCCATTAATCACAAATAACAATCGGCATTTCAGACGCTTGCCGTGAAGCCATTCGACTTGGCATTGCTTTGCGTTCCCAATGCCGAAAATTTTTTCTGTAACGGTTTATGGTTTCACCTCATATCAGAATAGAAGAGTGGCGCCTTTTGTTGCCCACGGATCACTGGAAGCCGTGAAGTTCAGTAACCTAACGCTGTTGGGTAGTGGTTCAAGTGGGGGAGAGTAGCCCGACCGTGAGGGCGTGCGCAGGTCACACTCCAGCCCTTGCTGACGCCTTGTCTTTACCTAGTTTTTTGCACATTGGTTGACAGCAGGACAAGGAAGCTATCTCCTTGAAAAAGTGAGAGATCAGCAACAA
>JAYVZE010000155.1:0-7815 GCA_043783625.1 Blastocatellia bacterium
GTCAGCAGCCCGCTACGCGTAGCGAAAATGTTTTCCGACTCTCAAGACTCTACAGACTTAATTTTCCCTGCTATAATCCGGCGTATATGAAATCATCTACTGCCCTGAAAGCCCTTTGTTTATTACTTATTATTCTCTCCTTCTCCGCTACCTCCTGTAGCCGCAAGCGTGATTTGAATGGCATCTGGAACGGCAGCATCTACCTTAAAAGCCGCGACGAAGTCCCGATTAAAATCGAGATGAAGCAGGAAGGCTCCAAAGTTTTTGCGAGTATTCTCAATGGTGAAGAACGCTTAGACTCAACAAGTGGGACGTTTGACGGTCAAAATCTCAAGCTTAAATTTGATTACTACGATGCCGAAATCGAAGCCGGGTTCGTTCGTCGCGAAGTCATTGGAACCGTGACCCGCACCTGGCATAACACCAAACTTGTCCGTGAACTAAAGATGTGGAAAGGCGGCGCGACGGTCGTTATTCCTGCCGCCGCTGAAGGCAAGGACATCACCGGAGACTGGCTGATGAAAGTCGGTGAAGGTGAAAATCAAAAAGAATGGCAGCTCTCCGTGAATCAAAAAAATGCTGAGCTAATCGGAACAATTCTGACACCTTCGGGCGATTGGGGAACGATGACGGGATTCCTCGGCTACGGCAAAATTGCGATGGGCAGGTTCGATGTCATCAATGCCCGTGCGCTGCGCGCAGGCTTAACAGAGGACGGGAAAATGAAAGGTATCGTAGATTTAGGGCAAGGCGATGCACCCCGAATTTTCTCCGCCGAACGCGTCAATATTCCTAAAGACGGCATCGCCTTCGCTGCCGGAAATGTTCGCATGCAAAACCCTACAGAGCCGCTGCGATTTAGTGGAATTGATCTGGACGGAAAAACAATTGACTACCAAAATCCGCGCTTCAAAAATAAAGTCGTCGTCATAGAAATCACCGGAACGTGGTGTCCGAATTGCTACGACGAAGCTCCGTTATTAAAGGATTTGTATGCGCGTTATCAAGCGCAAGGCTTAGAAGTTATCGGGCTTTCGTTTGAATACACCGGAGAACCAAAACGCGATTTGGAGCAAGTCAAAATCTTTGCGAAGAAGCACGAAATTTCTTATTTGATGTTGCTCGGCGGCTCCACGGAAAACGATGACGTGAAGAAAAAATTGCCGCAACTCGAAAACTTCGGAGCCTTCCCAACGACGATCTTTATTGGGCGCGATGGCTTAGTGAAAAAATTGCATGCCGGATTTGAAGGTCCCGCGACAGGCGCAAGATTCACGAAAACGAAGGCGGATTTTGAGGAAACGGTGAAAGAATTATTGAAGGAAAAGTAGCATGGGCTGCCAGTTCATTGGCTAAGTTTTAAAGCCCCAACGGGGCGAAATGTAATAGCCCGGGGTGAAACCCCGGGTAGCCGAGCCATCATTCCAAAAGCCCTGAAAGGGCGAGATAATATTTCGCCCTTTCAGGGCTTATGCCACATAATTCCGCTGCCCCGGGGTTTCACCCCGGGCTGTCACATTTCGCCCCGTTGGGGCTTTTAGGCGGTAGAGGTTTTCGACTTAATCTAATGAGGTGGAAAACATTTTTTGCAAGTTAATCACCTTCACCCGTTCAGCCAGAGGAGGAAAATTTATGAGACAAATTTTGATTTTTATTTTGTTGGTTTCAACTGTACTGATTTTTTCGTGCGATTTAAAACAAGCTCGATCTACACCGACAGGTATTGCAGGCATCGCTGGAGATGCAAAGCTTGAAAAAGGAGATGTCGCATACGAACGTCAAGCTATAGCAGGGGCAGCAGCGGCAGTTGCTGCCAAAAGCGCAGATCGAGATCGAGAAGAACAGTCCGCAAGTCTTTTGACACCTCCGCCAGCACAGGTAGCAAAGACCTCTTCCGTGCCAACGCCAGACGAAATCAAACAACCCATCGAACGCAAAATCATCCGCAACGGCGATTTCACTATCGAATCCAAAAATCCTTCTGAAGATCAGCGAAAAATTGCCTCCATCGCCGAATCGCTGGGAGGTTTTGTCGTCACTTCTGAATTCAAGCAAGCGGCAAGCTCTGAAGGTTCCAGCGTGAATGTCATAGTCCGCGTTCCTTCGGCGCAATTCGATAAGGCGATTAACGAAATTATTAAAACAGGTTCGCAGATCATTTATCAAAAAACTTCCGGCAAAGATGTCACCGAAGAATTTGTAGATTTAGAAGCCCGGCTCCGCGCCAAACACGCGCTGGAAAATCAATATCTGGAAATCATGAAACGCGCCAGCAAGATTTCTGACGTGCTGGAAGTACAGGAAAAATTGACTGATGTCCGCACTGAAATTGAACAGATGGAAGGTCGCCGCCGCTACCTTGATAATCAGGCTTCGCTGTCAACGATCAATATCACCTTACAATCGCCCGCCGCCATCGTAGCCGCCACGCAAAACAGTTTCTGGCGCAGCATCAAAAATTCTTTTGGCGACGGAATTGACGAAGCAGTTGGCATCGTCCTGAGCGTCATCCATTTTGTCATTGTGGCACTGCCGATTTTTGTTTTGGTGATTTTACCGCTCTGGTTCGTGCTGCGATTATTGAATCGTCGCTACAATTTTTTGAAGCGTTGGAAAAAAGAAATTGTCGGCACAACGCCTGAAGCATAGAACTCAAGAAATCGACACAAAGAAATACATGAATAACCAAAACGCTATCGTCATCGGAGGCGGAATCGCCGGACTCACTGCTGCGACCTATTTAGCCAAAGCCGGAAAGTCCGTCACGCTTTACGAAAAAGCCAAAGCTGTCGGCGGGCGGGCTACGACGGATCAGAAAAAAGGATTCCTGTTTAATTTGGGGCCGCACGCGCTTTATTCCGGCGGACAGGGCGTAAAAATCCTGCGTGAACTAGGCGTGGAATTCAGCGGCGAAAAGCCCGGCTTATCAGGTTCTTATGCCGTGTATCGTGGTCGTAAACATACGTTCCCCAATGGTGGAGTGGCTTTGATGACGACCAGTTTATTCGGGCTGGCGGCGAAGCTGGAAGCGGGAGCCTGGCTCAGCAAAGTCGGGAAAATTAAGACGGAAGAAATTCAACATCTCACGATTCAGGAATGGCTGGAAAAAGAAGTGCGTCAGCCTGAAGTACGGGATTTAATCTGCACCCTTTTTCGCGTCTCAACCTATGGCAATGCACCTGCATTGATGAGCGCTGGCGCGGCTGTCGCGCAACTTCAATTAGCATTGGCGAGCAATGTTTACTACCTTGACGGAGGTTGGCAAACACTGGTGAATGGATTGCGGAGCGCGGCTGAAAAGGCTGGAGTGAAAATTATTTCCCACGTCAAAGTTGAAAAAATTGTCAGTGAAAAAAAGGTCAAAGGTGTCCGGCTTTCTGATGAATCGTTGCCGGAAGCTTCAATAGTAATTGCCGCTGTCAGCCCGAATGATCTCTGCGATTTATTAGAAGGTGACAATCAAACGGAAGTCACGGGATGGGCGAAAAAAGCGATTCCGGTGAAAGCCGCATGCCTTGATCTCGCCCTCAAATCTTTGCCGCAACCACGCACGACGTTTGCGCTGGGTATTGACGCTCCGCTTTATTTCTCAGTGCATTCAGAACAGGCGAAGCTGGCTCCCGACGGTGGCGCGATGATCCACGTGGCGAAATATCTAGCCCCCAATGCCAAAGAATCCGCCCAGGTAGTTGAGCAGGAATTAGAAATTTTTCTGGATTTACTGCAACCCGGCTGGCGCACAGCTCTCATCGAAAAAAGATTTTTACCACACATGACAGTAGCCAATGCTGTCATTGATGCAGAGCGTGGCGGCTCCGGCGGAAGACCGGGGCCAGCGGTTCCAGGCATCCAGGGCTTATTTGTAGCGGGCGACTGGGTCGGCGCGGAAGGAATGCTGGCGGATGCGAGTTTTGCCAGCGCGAAACTTGCCGCAGAATTAGCCGGGTGATCCGTTGCACACTTACTCCGTGCGTGTTTCTGCATTAATATCGGAGACGCATGAATTTTACCGAATCAATCAACTATCTTTTCAGCCTCGGACACGAAACATTAGCCATGAAGCTGGGACTGCAAACCATTTCAGAATTATGTTCCGCCCTTGATGATCCGCAGCTCAAATATCGTGTCGTCCATATTGCCGGAACGAATGGGAAAGGCTCCACGGCAGCGATGATGGAAGCGATTGCGATGGAAGCCGGACATCACGTCGGGCTGTACACTTCGCCGCATCTGGTTTCCATCACTGAACGTTTCAGAATTAACGGTCAGGAAATTTCGCCCGAAGATTTTGCGCGACTGGCATCACAGGTTCGTGGAGTTTCTGAAGAGCTGGTAAAAACGCAACGACTCCCCGCCCTGCCAACTTATTTTGAGCAGGTCACGGCCATCGGATTTTTATATTTTGCAGAACAAAAAATTGATCTGGCAATTTTAGAAGTCGGATTAGGCGGCAGACTGGATGCGACAAATATTTGCGTGCCAACGGTGTGCGCAATTACGCCGGTCAGCCTCGACCATCAGGAATATCTGGGTGATGAATTAGTTTCCATTGCGGCTGAAAAAGCCGGCATTCTCAAACCATTGGTTCCAGTGGTGATCGCTCCGCAGGCCAGCGAAGCGATGACGGTAATCGTTGCCATCGCCAATGAAATCAATGCTCCTGTGGTGGTCGTCGAAGGTCATCACGCAGTCGTAGATGAAGCTTCAACAGGAATGTTTCATTTTCAGTACCAGACCCAAACGGCTGAATATTCCGTCCAATTAAATCTGCGCGGTGAGCATCAGATTATCAATGCGCGGACAGCCATTCACTTGTCCGAAGAACTCCGGCAGCAAGGATTGTGTATTTCAAAAGCGGCGATTGAAGCCGGATTGCAAAAAGTGAACTGGGTCGGGCGACTGGAAATGATTCAGGTCGGCAACCAACAAATCTTAATGGACGGCGCACATAATCTAGCCGGAGCCAAAACCCTGCAAGATTTTTTACGGGCGTATGAATCAGAAATTCCGATCACCATGATCTTTGGCGCGATGAGCGATAAAGCTATTTCCGGGATGGCAGAAATGCTTTTCCCTTTCGCTTCCATCGTGATTGCTACGCGGGTGAATAATCCTCGCAGTGCCAGCCCGATTGTCATCGCAGACGCCGCGACACAGCTTGGCGTTCCTTCGCTCCAATGTGAATCCGTTGCCGCCGCATATCAAGAAGCCTTGACGCGAACTCCGCAAAACGGATTAATTTGTGTCTGCGGTTCACTCTATCTGGTCGGGTCACTGAAGGAAATTATTAATTCCTGAATGCGTGACACTGGTACGCCAGCATCCTACTGGCACAATGTTATCAAACCAAGCCAGCAAGATGCTGGCACAGCAAAAAAGACTTCTCAGAATTTCTATATTCAGTGTATGATTCGCCGGAATTCGGCTCCCGCCTCACATCATAGATTGCAAAAATGGAACAGATTGGAAAAAAAGAAAAACTCAAAATTGGACTGTTAATGGATTCACTTGCGCAACCCGCCTGGGTTCATCGCATGCTGTCCATCATCCAGCAATCAGAATATGCCGAAATATCCCTGGTCATTCTTAACGATGCGCCTCCGCCGCCACCCAAAGGAGCGGTCAAAAGATTTACTGATAATTATGATAGCCTGCTCTTCGTCGCCTATCGCGCCTTAGAAGATAAACTTTTCCATCCACAGCCGAACGCCTTCAAAAATCATGACGCTAATGATTTATTGAGCGACGTTCCGGTCATCAAGGCAATTCCGCGTCAGACCAAAAATTCAGATTTTATCGAAGGCGAAACACTTGATAAAATCCAATCCGCCAGGCTTGATGTGATGGTGCGTTTAGGATTTAGAATTTTGCGCGGTGGCATTTTGACCGCTGCCAGATATGGTATTTGGTCATATCATCACGGAGATAATTTCACGCATCGCGGGATGCCTGCCGGATGGTTTGAAGTCCTTAATCATCACTCCGTCACAGGTTCTATTCTTCAGGTCATCACCGAAGACCTCGACAACGGAGACGTGCTATATCGCTCGTGGTCGTGTACCGATCACTTATCCATCAATCGCAATCGCAATAATTTTTACTGGAAAAGTCTTGCCTTTTTGCCGCGAAAATTAAAAGAACTTCACCGTGACGGCGAAGCCAAATTCCGCTATCGCGTGGCGTGCAACAACCTTCATCCGGGCTTCTATTCTGAACGTCTTTACACGACTCCCACGAATCGTGAAATGGCGAAAATGCTGTGGAGTCATTGGACGGGATATGTCAAACGTCGCCTGGATGTGTTCCTGTTCCCGGAACAACAATGGACATTGCTGTACGATTTGCGCAATGACCTGTCAGCGTCGTTCTGGCGGTTCAAAAAACTGACGCCCCCAAAAGGAACATTCTGGGCTGATCCGTTTGTCGTGTACCGCGACCATAAATATTTTATCTTTTTTGAAGACCTGAATTTTAATGACAGAAAAGGGACGATTTCAGTCCTTGAAATGGACGAAAAAGGGAACACGACAGCACCTGTGAAAGCGTTGGAATGCCCGTATCATTTGTCATATCCGTTCATTTTTGAATGGGAAGGCGAAACCTATATGATCCCGGAAACCAGCCGCAATCGCACGGTTGAAGTGTATAAATCCGTGCGCTTTCCCGATCAGTGGGAGCTGCACAAAACGTTAATGAACGACGTAGTAGCGATGGACGCGACGCTGCACCACGACGCCGGAAAATGGTGGATGTTCGTTAACCTGCAGGAACACCAAGGCTCATCAAAAATGGATGAACTGTTTTTGTTTTGGGCGGATTCTCCGCTCAGCGACGAATGGACGCCACATCCGATGAATCCCATCGTTTCCGATGTCCGCAGCGCACGCCCCGCCGGAAAATTATTTACCCGCCATGGCAAACTCTATCGCCCTTCACAAAACAGCAGCGGAAAATACGGCTACGGTCTAAAAATTAACGAAGTTGTCACGCTCAACGAAGAAGAATATGAAGAGCGTGAAGTCAGTTCTATTGTCCCGAACTGGAATTCAAAAATCACCGGATTACACACCCTCAACCACGTACACCGCCTGACGATTATTGATGCGCAACGGCGCAGATTTTTCCTGTCTTCAGAGTAGTACTGCTGTCCGCTCTGTTACGCGACTGATTCACCAATCCAATAGATTTTTAAGTAGGGATAAAATTGATTCCTTCCTCTCTTTATTCAGTATTCCTAAAATAAAGATACTAATAACCAAAACCAAATAAACTATTGCAGCCAAAAACGGAAACTTAAATGTTAAGTATATCGTTATGGAACTTGCTACAACGACAATTAATATTACTAAATATCGCATTAGAATCCCGTAAGTATTTCACCTATTTTTTTGAATGTTGGTAAGGCTTTTATTTTTTGATATGCTCCCGTAGCTTCTTCAGGATCATCAAAAGAACCTCCAAATGGAAGTACGCCTAACAAGTTTTGCCAATGACCATAGCTTGATCTATCGTTAATTCCTTCATTAACTTGTACTATCCTTCGATTGACTAAAAATGCGCCGCCCACTAAATCTTTGACATCATTTAGGCTGGAACCACTAGAAAAAGTGACACTCCTCCAGTTTCTACGGCTCCGGTAATCCCGGCAATTCCTGCGGGTACTGTTACGGGCAGCGTCACTCCTGCCCTTGTTACTTTTAATGCGCCTCGGACAAGATTAGAGTTGTTGTGACATTTAAAATCAATGAGATAGCTGGAAATTCCAGAGTCCGGCGCAGACTTCCAGCACCACATCATACAGTCCAAAATCGTGCA
>JAYVZE010000156.1:0-34183 GCA_043783625.1 Blastocatellia bacterium
CCATTGAAGAGGCGAAAGGCGGCTTCGTGTTTTTCATCGAATAAAGCAGCGCGGAAATTGATGGCGGATTCGATCAGGCTTTCAAGGACGACAGGTTTCATGAATATTTCCAGTGTTGATAAATTTTAAGAATCAAGCAAACGAGCATCATAATGCAGGAAAAGAGAAAGCGCACTAGACTGGGAAAAAATACACGATGGCTTCAGAGCTTGTGACAATTTTTGTGAGGTGTTTTACAATATGCAATCGTGATGCTCCAACTAACAAATTCTGGACAAACGAAGCAACCCTCAGATGCAAAAAAACCAGCCGCAGAGAAGCAGAAGTCTCCTTTCTGGCGCAAGCTGTTCGGAATGGGGCCACGAAAACCATTAGCCGAACGCATCGAATTCGCCCTCAAAGAAAAATGGAAGTTCGCTGAGGTGAGGCAATATCACATTGATTCCTTTCTCGAACCGGGTGCGGAAGAACTTCAGGATTTCTTTCTGGATGGTTATAACTCCAGCCGTTACCTCCGACTCAAAACACATTATGGCTTGGCGACTGCGACGCGTAGCGGACGTTTGATTGACGACGACATCGAAACGATTAAGCAGGAAGGCGCCAAATTATTAAGCTATTACGAGATTTTGAATGACGATGAAAATCGCCGGAATATTCCTAAGTATTTTGGAGGATATTATCGTGATGGAAAAATCGGTGCGGAAAGCCTGGTCAGGATTGGTTCGACAAATTGGTTCGGCGTCTTCATGCGCAAGCGGTTTCAAATCTATGCGGAACTAATCCACACCAGATTTAATTTGCCACGGGAGCTTTGCGGGCCGCTGCTTGCCAGTGTTGGCGATTCGTTTATGCTGTCGAATATTTTGTATCGAAAGTCCGGACCGGAGGATTTCAAAAGTCTCGCAGATGTGATTGCGGCTCCGTTGCCTGAAGACAAGCGCGCTGATGCGCTGGTTCCGGCACTGGAGCTATTAGTTTTAGCGACGAAACAGGAATTGCCTGTCTCGGCGGTCGTTTCATTCGTCCACCGGATGAAATTGCAGGCGGAACATTTCAAAGCGTTCACGTCCATTGTGTATACGCTCTGGGCGCACAATCACGATGTAGATATTAGCTGCCCGGTGTTCTCTGCTTTTGTGAAAAAAGTAGTCGAAGAATTCGGCGCAGAAATTGATATTCTGAAAGCTCCGCTGTATGTGAATGCCTATTACGAATTCAAACGAGACGGCGAAAAGTTACGTATTTTTCTCTCTCCGAAATACAGCGAAACGAAAGCTTTTATTCGAAAAATCGGTGTTGTCGTTCCGGCGAATATCTGGGGAATGTCCCGCGTCGTAGTTCTGGCGCAGAATTTTGAAAGAGAAAAAGTTTCCAAACTTCTGCGTGAATTAGGCGAAGAAGTCACGCTGGCTGACCTCGTCTTTCTGAACGGCATCTGCCGCAATGACGAAGAAGTCGCGCTGTTACTGAACCGCAAAGAATTGCTGTCTAAAGTTGAAGGCATCAAGATCAAACGAATCGTCCAGCGTAAAAAAAATGATCAGGTTGCCAGTTTGGACGAACAGATTGATTCGGCCTATTCGAGCGGGCTTTTTCGCATCCTGCGACGACTTTCCGGGGTTCGCGACGATGTCAAAAAGAAATACACGGAAGAAGCCGATCTGAGCCGCATGAAAAATGTTCAGCTCTTGCAGTTGCACATTCTCGAACGTTCGTTTGAATTTCCGGGCATGGACGAAAATCTGGGCTGGGAAATTTCCAAAGACATCCACGATAAAACACGCGAGGGCGGCGGCTACTACGATTACGACCGCGACCTGGCTTTATTTATTGCGATTCCTGCCGAACAGGGATCAAATCGAAGATATAAAGCGTCAGTCGTGACCAGATCGGAGGCGGTGCTGGCCATCGGACATTTCCACGCGCTCAAGATTGATACTGCCAGTTACGCCGGGCCGAGCGGATGGAAAGGTGCGCAGGCAGGCGACATTGACAGTGCGGCAGAGGCGGATATTTGTTCCGTGATTGTAACGACAATTGGATACGCGCGCGATGCGAATGGTGTTCAAGATAAAACCAAGGTAGCCGTAGATATTGATTTTCTCTTTACGGATCGTGAAAATGGTGATCCGTTGATTCGGGATCGCGGTGTGCGTAACTTGCCGTATTACGAAAAATCACAAGTACCTAGTTTCAAGAATCCTTCCAAAAAGGAAAAGAAGCGAAGGCGCATGGAAGACACTCATTTCTGTCCGCCGATTGATTTACCTTGATTCTGTAGTCTTCAAATTTTCACAAACAATTTCTTCTGATACATCCAATATAAAATCAGCCAGAACATGAATAGCACTACACTTCCGCTCAGCAAATGTTGATTTGCTTCGCCGAAAATCTTGAAGATATTTTGCCCGAAATGAATTTTGAATGATTCGATCATAAAGTCCTGAATGGTATGCACCAGCACATAAATCGCAATGGAATTCATGCCGATGACCGTCAGCCAGAACGACCACTTGCGCCAGCCTCGTACATCTATGGTGTAGTAAAAAAATGCCAGTAACAGGAAGCATGCGCCGCCACTGAAAATCGTCCAGGTTGGCGTCCAGATACGTTTGACCAGCGGACAAATTCCTGCGAAGTGCAGCAATAATCCAACCGCGATGCCGATGACTCCGGCGAGCAAAAAGCGGCGTAGTTTTTCGTTATTTAGCAGGTCGGATTTAAGCCAGCGTCCGGCGATTAACCCTAAAATCATCGTGCCAAGTGTCGGAATAAAACTCAGTGTCGCGTAGCCGCCTCCGTTATGCGTAAAGAGTTTTTCGCGCGAAAATAAATTTAAAAACCAGGTGTCAAACGCCCACGCCAGATTACTATTTTTATTAAAATGCGCGGCGAGGCCGGAGGACTGATACGCCCAATCCGAAGGCACTCCGACCGCAGCATAATCGAATCCGGTGGAGGGTAACGGATACAAAATATTTGCCAGCCAGTAACCAATCACGATTACCGCGAACGCAGTCCAGATTGTTTTCAGGGATCGAAATCCGAGTGCGAACAAAAATAAATACCCCAGCCCGATTTGCGAAAGCGTGTCTTCAAATGTCCAGTACGTTTGCGTATGGTGCGTCGAACGCAAAAAAACTCCGAGTAAAATCAGGAGTAACGAACGCCACGCTGCATGTGCAAACATCACAGGCTGGATTTGTCCTTTCGCCATGCGGCTGGCGATGGAGTAAGGCAGCGCGACGCCGACAAGGAAGGAAAATGACGGCTGAATCAAATCGTGCAGCGAACATCCGAACCAGGCAACATGCGTTTGTCCCCACGCTAAAACGCTCCAGAATGGATTGCCGGGATGAGCGGCGGCAACACGTGCCAGCTCCCATACTTCGGCCATCATTAAGAACATGACAAAGCCGCGATAGGCATCCATGGACATAAGCCTGACCGGAGTTTTAGGGCGATTCTCGGACATAAGATTTTTATTTGATAAGCTGCGTTCTTGGTTAATTTTCAGAGTTACGTTTTCAGGCGTGAGTAAAGCTATTCACGCCTGAAGGCGTAACTCTGAACTAGGGCTTCGTCGGGTCTTTCAATTTTTCCTTTTCGGCATTCACATTAAAGCGTTTGTAATTACCGAACTCAATAAGTGTATTCGCCGTGATTCCTTTGACCATCAAGACCTTGATAGATAAATTAATGTCAGCGCGGGTAGGCAACCAGATTTCCTCGTTGATGCGATCCTTTTCCAGCACAAAGGTTGCACCTTCTTTTAATGAAGCCAGTAATCCACCCGCGACTTTAAAAGAATCAACCAAACGCGCTTCGAGGCGAGCGACCTGCCTGTCAGCCGCATCAACCCAAACCGCGCCAACGGTTTTGCCGAAGAATTTTTCATCTTTTGTTTGCGGCTTATATCCTGGTACTGGTTCGAAATCGAAGACGATCACGGCGCGTCCACGAAAGCGTTCACGACGCGGATTAACTAATTTTGAAGCACGCAAGACATCTGCAATGGAAATTCTTTTCCCGCGCTCCTTATCAGGCGTATTATCCGGTTCCTGCGCTTTCCTGTCTTTTTCCGCCTCACGTTTTTCGATGTCACGGACACGCTTTTCGACGCGTTTATCTTCGTTTTCAGTCTCGTTCGGTGAAAGCGGTTTGCCATTTTTTTCAATCACGCGCCGGATGCGATAGCCCTTGTAAAATGTCAACTCAGATACTGTTGACTCTTTCTCGCGAAGCTGACCCGTTTGATCGGTTTCGCGTTTTGTTTCTTTTTCCGTGAACGTATAATTTTCCAGTAAATCTTCAATCTGTTCTTCGTTGACTTTGACCTCTTGCAGTAACGTTGGAATATCCGGCAAAGGCTCGTTAGAAATTTTAGGGAAGTCAAAAGCCGCACGATCTAACGTTGGATTATGAGTGATTTGCTCCAGCTTGATTTCGTAAATTTCTTTATCAATTGTGGCAGTGATGGCGTGCGCTTCCATGATTCCGCCGACGGATTTGTAATCGGAATAATCAAAGATTTTTGTGATTGCGCCAGCCGGAATTTCTTCGCGTACCAGCAAGCCCGAAGCCGCATCAAAATGTAGCTTGAGCTTCACGTTTTTGGCAGTTGTCAGCACTACCGTATTCACGCTTTTCCCGTTAATGTTGGTTGCGGTAAATGCCAGCTTCGATTTTTCTTTTTTATAATCAAGCCAGCGCAAATTTCGATACGCCGCTTCGGCCTGAAAATCGCGGCTCGGTTCGCCTGTGATGGTTCGCAATCCGTTGCGTGAATCGCGGAACCAGCCCGACTTGCCGTTGTAGCCAGCACTGGTTTCCAGCCCGCGCAAATCGAACGTGTCGGCGTATAAATTCGGTACCATCGCAGCCGCCTGATACGTGCCGGATTCGCCATCACTTTTGCGCGTGACTGTGCCTTTGGTCTGCCACGTCTTGACGTTACGGAGAGGTTTTTCTCCGCCCATTGATTTAACCGCTTGTTTGAGGATTTTGTCAGGTGATTGGGCTGAGCTACTAAGCGAAAAGGAAGCAGCTAATAATAAATTACAGACGACGAAAACAATTCGTTTCATTAAAATCTCCGAGAATTTGATTTTCAAGAAAGGAGGTTAACAGTATGCCAGATTCTTCACAGGGATGGTGAGAGTTTGTAAAATATTTATCGCAGGAAAGAAATGTGATGCCGGAAAAAAAGAATAAAATTGCTCAATTATGCGCGGTCTGCCAGGCGGTCTTTTGCAGTAATGTTATTTCTGCTGGTGTGATTCCCTTTACCTCAGCATCAATACCGACCGGGTTTTCGTCAAACAAGATGGCAAAGAAAACACAGGCTGCCAGATAGGAACCCGCCAGTGTCGGATGGCTCAAATCTTTATCATGCAAAACAAGCTGATTATTTGGAGTGAGAAATTTTTGCCACGCGATGCCAACTGGAATAATCGTTGCGCCGAGTTCTTCTCCGATGGTCATATAAGCTTCATTAATCGCGCCTTGCGTTTCCGGCGTATTTTGACGCGCCCACGTCAGATATAACGCAGTCTTTGCACCTGAGGCTTTAATCGCTTCATCAAACAGCCGAATATTCTCGTGCATCCGTTTTGCGTTTTTGACAGGCAAGGTACTTTGTTCCTGCAACACTACATAATCAAATTTATTTTGCTGAATTGTCTGGTGCGCTTCACCTTGATTCCAATGCATCCGCAGCGAAGCACCGCCTGCTGAAATCAACTGATATTGCAACTGCTTCCCGTGCGCAGTCGCAAGATTGGCAAGCAATGCAGGCACATCATTGCGAGCTGTAAAGCTGTTACCGATGAATAAAACATTGAGCGAAGTGGGAGTGGAGCGTTTTGCCATAGCTTGATTTTACCGGCCAAACCGTTGCACTGAACGAGCGCGTGCTTTGACCATTTCTTCCTCACGATTTTTCGGCGGCGCAGTTGTTTCCAGCGACTGTAGTAATTTTTTGGCCATCGCGGAAATCTCATCAACCGCCAATAAAAATGCAGCTTCGTTCGCTTTTGAAGGTTTAGTGAAGCCACTCACTTTGCGCACAAATTGCAACGTCCGTCGTGGGCGGATCAAAATTGAAAAGTGGTTTGATATTTCTGCACATAAATACTTGCTACTTTTTTTTCTTTGGCTGTTCTTTGGCTAACTCATTTACTAAATTTTCCACACGTTTGCTGATAGCATCTCGCGCAAGCTGGTAATTAGAGGGAGAGGGAACTTCATTCCAATCGGTCAATTTTGACTCTACTTTTTCGGCGTTGGGTAATTTGCAACCCAACGTAATGATCTGGGTGGCTTCCTCCATTTCAAGTTGGGATACGAGTAATGGTTTCGTCTCGGCGATCTCAATCCCATCCGCTTCAAGCCCTTGTTTTGTTACAGGAGCGATCACGGAATCAGGATTCGTGCCACGAAAGACCGCTTTATATTTCAGTCCTTTCTGCCTGGCAAATTTGTCAAAATACGCTGCTGCAATCACGCTTTTTGCTGCACCGTGTTCACACACAAATAGCACAGTGGGTAGCTTAGCAGGAGCCAGGTTCTTTTTCTTCTTTTGACTAAACGACGTACTAAGCAATAGTCCAGTTGCGAGCATAATGATTAGCCCACGCAATAAAAATAAACGCATAGATGTTTCTCCAATTCGAATTCGTATTTCCCCATTCCCAATCAACGCCCTTGACTGTTGTTGCCGCAGGTAATGGTTTCGCTGTGCCTGACTCAGATGTTCGATAGTATAACGCAATATCGTATGCGGTATTATAACAGCGAACCTGTTCAATAAGCGCAACAGTTACCGCAGGTTGCCGAGATAGGCACTGAGATTATTTTTTCTTCGGCAACAGCCCTGTCAAATCAATTGCCTGGCCCATCGCCTGATAGCCTGCGCGATTAGGATGGAGTTTGTCGCCCGCGCCGCCAATGGTGCTGTTGGGTTGAAACGCCGCCCGCAAACTGCCCGTTTGCAGATCAACTGTAGCGGCATCGAAATCGGCTACGGCATCAAACAGTCCGCTAGTGCGAATGAATTTGTTGATGGTTTGGCGACGTTCATTGACTTCAGGCGTACCAGCGGCGGCGGTGCTGCCGAAGGCTGACGTGATGGTTGCACCGATGATTTTTATTTTACTTTTGGCGCGGACTCGCTTCATCAGCTCCTGCATTCCGGCGATGACAGTTTCCGTCGTAGCTCCGCGCGATAAATCGTTGATGCCTTCCAGCCAAACAATATGCGTGACACCTGAAAGACTCAGCACATCGCGTTCGAGCCGATCCAACGCCGAAGGGCCTCCGGCAAAAGGTGTGCTTGATGAATATGCGGCTGGCCCGGTGATTTGATTGCCGCCGATGCCTGCATTGATGACTGCTACACGATTGCCATACGCGGTATGCAAACGACGTGCGAGCACATTTGGCCAACGATCATCGCCATTCAGCGTCGAAGCTGTGCCGTCCGTAATCGAATCGCCGAAGCAAGCAATGACGGCAGTGTCAACCGGAGCCATCACTTCCAACGCATCAAGAAAAAACCATGACGTAGTTGTGTAAGGAAAATTTGTATCGCTTTCTTCATTGCCGTGACTGCCAGCACGCGGCGCAGTCAAATACGAAGTCGTGATTGCTTTGGCATGCCAGGTCATTGCGCCACTGTTTCCGACTACGTGAAAGCTGACAGCAAGCTTGCGACCGTTCAGCAGTGAATCATTGACATTTTTCACGAAGGCAAAATTGACAGCATCGCTGAAGACAACTTGCCCCGGCTCAATGGTGATGCTGTTTTTGTTGCCGAATTGTACGCGGGAGTGTGTGTCTGTCACGACATTGCCTGCACTGCTTTGCAGTCCGACAAAAACATCATCGAAGGTGACAGGACGTGTGCCGAAGGCGTTTGAGAATCGCAACCGTCCGCGCTTGCCCCATAAATCTGGGTGAATAATTAAGCGAAACGTTTGATCGTTTGCGCCTGTGGCAGCGGATTCAAAGGCGAAATCTAAAACGGGCTGCGCGGCCGCATTGCCCGATGGATAAGGCCCGTGTGCGGAAGCTGCCCACGAAGCGACCCATTTTGATTCTTGTGCGGATGCGTTCGTGGCGACGATTGTGCAAAGCATCAAGCTCAGCAAGCCTTTGCTCAGCAAGACAAAAAAGCGCTCTTTTAGTGTCATTCTCATAAAAAATTTGCAGCGGTGGAGACGAATTGCCTGAGGCAGGGCGGGAACAGCAAGGTACAAAACGGCAATTATTTAATCGCGCTTGGATCCATCCACATCAGTTCCCAACTGTGTCCGTCCAAATCCTGATAACCGTGACCGTACATAAAGCCGTGATGTGGATTGAACGTGTAGCCGAGTTTCGTAAAAAACTCAATGGATTGGTTGAGGTCTCTCACGGGGAAGTTGACAAAAATTTTGGTGGCCATTTATCTCCTGAGATTCAAATAATGATCCCGTTGTTCTTTATCCAGATGTTCGATTGCGTAGCGCAGCATCGTGCGCGGCATCGTAGCGGCATATTTATCCAAAAATTCTAACAGTTTCTGCGGGTCTTTTTTGCCAGCTTCGCGCAGCCACCCGCCAGTCGCTTTATGGATTAAGTCGTGCTTGTCGTTCAGCAATATTTCGGCGATTTTGAAAGTGTCCGCTACTTCACCTTGTCTAATAAAATAGTATGTGCTGACGATGGCAGTGCGGCGTTCCCAGATATTTTTAGAGAGAGCCATCTGATGTAAACTATCGCGCGATTTGTCGAATAAATAGCCGCCAACAACATAAGGAGCACTGCGGTCAACCAAGTCCCAATTGTTGATTCTATCGTGTCGCCTGAGATAAAGATCGAAAAGCTCTTTTTTGCGTTCCAAGGATGTTTTTTTGCCGCGAGCTTGCCAATCCATAATACTGACCGCGCCAACTCGAATCTCATGAATCGGGCTTTCAAGCAGTTTTTCGATTTCGCCGGGCGGCATTTCAATAAACTCTTTGGCAAGGGCAAAGACCTGCCCCATCCGCACGCCCATAAATTCATCACCTTCGCCGTACTGACCCGTGCCAGATTTGAAGTAACGCTGAATTTTCTTCAGTTCTTCCGGCGAACGGTATGATTCCAGCTTCTTGACAAATTCTTTCGCGTTCATCTTTGTCGGCATATCATTTGTCGGCATATCAAGGGTTAGTACGTGAAGGCAACTGCATTTCGCGGAGTTTGCCGCCCAGCCAGGCGGTCGGCAGTGCCAGCACGATGAGTGCAATCGGATACCAATGCGGCCCGAATTCCGGCCCACGGTTCCACGTTGCTATTGCTCCCGCAGTACTCAGAACAAGTCCGATAGTGCAGCCCGCCAGCGCGTGCAACATTGGCCGATGGGGTGCAAGTCTCGCGGTGAGATAACTGCCCGCGACACTGAAAATCGTACGATAAATGGTGGCAAGCAGAAAGAGCGCATCTGACATCGGCTGACCCCACGGCGGAAAAACGCCAGTTGCGTGCATCACTACGTCAGTGCCAAGATGAGCGATGACGACCGCCAGAAAGCCTCCGAGTACGGCGATGATGGATTGAAAGATACGGCGTGGACGGGGCGTTTCACTCATACGAATTTCCTTTTAGTTGGCGGGATGATGCAGTTTAATATTTTGTCATTGAATGATCCACTTCATCCGCCCAAGCCAGAATTCCACCTTTTAGATTCAGGATATTTTGAAAGCCTTGTTCTTTGAGAAATCCGTAGGCTTTCGTGCTACGTCCGCCCATTTTACAATGCACTACGATTTCTTCGTCGGGATTAATTTCGCTGACTCGAGCGGGAACTTCTCCTAATGGGATCAGCTTTGCGCCGTAATTTTCCAGATTGCTGATTTGCCATTCGTTGATTTCGCGCACGTCAATGATCGTAATTTTATCGCCACGATCTAAACGTGCTTTGAGTTCGGTTGGTGTAATTTCCCAGTTATTCATAGTGTTTTTCTCTTCCTGCACAGGCGGCGTGATGCCGCAGAATTGATCGTAGTCAATTAATTCTTTGATGGTCGGATGGTCTCCGCAAATCGGACATTCAGGATTACGCCTTAATTTTAATTCCTTAAACTTCATCTCCAGAGCATCAAATAACAATAATCGCCCGATTAGTGATGTCCCCTGACCGATAATTAATTTGATCGCTTCGGTGGCCTGAATGGTTCCGATGATACCTGGAAGAACGCCTAAAACTCCGCCTTCAGCGCACGAAGGAACCAGTCCGGGCGGCGGTGGTTCGGGATATAAACAGCGATAGCAAGGGCCTCCGGCTTTTGGGTAAAATACCGAAGCCTGTCCATCAAAGCGAAAGATTGACCCGTAAACATTGGGCTTTCCGAGTAATACGCTGATGTCGTTCGCTAAATATCGGGTCTGAAAATTATCCGTACCGTCAATGATAATATCGTAATCTTTTGCAATTTCCAGCGCGTTGTCGGAACGAAGTGCAACTTCGTAGGTGTCAACCTGAACGTAAGGATTGATGTCGTTGAGACGATCTTTCGCCGATTGAATTTTCGGGCGACCGATGTCTTTGGTGCCGTGAATAATCTGGCGTTGCAGATTGGAATAATCTACGACATCGAAATCTACGAGACCGATGCGACCAATCCCAGCCGCTGCTAAATACAAGCCAAGCGGAGAACCCAGGCCGCCTGTGCCGATCAATAACACGCTGGCAGCTTTGAGCTTGCGCTGACCTTCCAATCCCACTTCCGGCATAATTAAATGGCGCGAATATCGCGCCGTTTCTTCTTTGCTGAGTTGTGGGAGTGAATCTGCCGCCCGCGCTGCGAACTCACTTCCGCCCGCAATCGAAGGAATGATACTGATGTCATCTCCTTCTTTGATGGGCGTTTCGTCTTGTTGTAGATAGCGGATGTCTTCGTCGTTGACGTACACATTCACAAAGCTGCGGAGCTTCCCGCTGGCATCAAACAAATGTTTTTGCAGGTCAGGAAATTGCGCCGTCATACTTGCCAGCGCCTCTTTGATGGTTGCGCCTTGTACTTCGACAGCAGGTTGTTCTCCCGCATAACGTCGCAGCGCAGTTGGAATCGCAATGGTCGGCATAATGATTTCTCCTAAAAATATTTAAGCTGCATTTTCAATCAAAATAAGTTCTTCTTCGTCAAATTGTGAACGATCTTCGCGGACATTCCACGCACGAATTTCTTCGGCTTTTCCCGCCTGCACCGAAACAATCAAATACGACCATTCGATGAATGGAGCGTGATCTAAATCAAAGCCCGAAGGAATCGCCGGATGATTCGGATGCGAATGGTAATAACCCCACACGCCCAAGCCTTTTTTCGTAGCTTCGCGTTCGGCTTTGACGTAATCCAGTGGGCTGATTTCTACGCGATTGTGCCGTGAATCCTTGCGCACATTTTCGAGTGGCAAAGTTTCTTTGACGACACGTGTTTCGCCTTCGAGAAGACCTAATAACAAGCCGCCACACTCTTCAGGAAAGGTGCGTTCCCCGTGCTGGCGGATTTCGTTGAGATGTTGTTGTGTAACTTTAACCATAGTTCGCAGTAAGAAGAAGTTCACTGTTCGCAGTAGGCAGTTCACAGAATCCTACTGCGAACTAAAAGTTGCGAACAGCGAACTGAATTACTCTTCTTCCCAAAATTTATCGCTCAAATATTTATTTGCGCTATCGCATAAAATTGTCACGACGACGCCTTCTTCTAATTGTTCGGCAATGCGTAGAGCTGCGACAATATTGGCTCCGGCTGAAATTCCAACGAACCATCCTTCGCGTCGCGCTAACGTTTTTACCATTGCAATCGCTGCTTCGGTTTCTACTTCAACATTTTCGTCTGCGACAGAAGCATCATAAATTCCCGGTACGATGGCGGTTTCCAAATGCTTCATGCCTTCGAGACCGTGAAAGGGAGAATCAGGCTGCATCGAAATTAATTTGATGTCTGGATTCAATTCGCGCAGGCGGCGAGCTGTTCCGATAAACGTTCCAGTCGTCCCCAGCCCTGCGACGAAGTGCGTAATTTTGCCTTCGGTTTGCGCGAAAATCTCCGGCGCAGTCGAATTGTAATGTGCCTGCCAATTGGCGGGATTATTGTATTGATCGGGATAAAAATACTTCTCAGGATTTGCCCCTACAATTTCGCGGACAGCGAGAATTGCACCATCCGTTCCGGCGAGCGGATCGGTGTAAACGAGTTCTGCACCAAAGGCTAACAACGTGCGTTTGCGCTCTTCGCTGGCATTTTTTGGCAGACACAATTTGACTTTGTAGCCCAGCGCCGCGCCGATCATGGCGTAGGCAATCCCTGTATTGCCGCTGGTTGCGTCAATCAGGATTTTATCAGGCGTCAGCGCACCGCTCTGTTCGCCAGCCCGGATCATATTGAGTGCAGCGCGATCTTTGACAGAGCCACCCGGATTCGCCCACTCGGCTTTAGCGAAAACGGCTACTCTTGGATTCTGATGAAGATTCTGGAGTTTGAGGAGCGGTGTGTTTCCGATAAGGTCGAGCAAAGACGCACGCTGGCTGTTAGCAACAACAGCAACAGAATTCGTAATTGTCATAACAACAAAATGTCATAAACCTATTTCGGAGCTTGCTCCAAAGAAATTAAAAATCCAACAACTTTTTCAATATAAACCACCGACCCTCAAAATTCAACTGCTAACCCTCACACCATTTTCCAGACTTTCTTGACTGTCGAAAAGACCAGATCAGCAATGGTATGTGCTGCTGCCCCAACCCATAATCCGGCGAAGGATGACCAGAAATATTGTTTGTCGGTGCTACGCCAGAAGTTGCCCATGTCCATGCTGACACGTTCGAATTCCGCGCTCCAGGTGGTTTGGGCTTCATATAAATATCGCTGCCGCAAATACAATCCTGTCGCCATCAACAAAGCCATTATCGCCACAAAATAAAAAATCCGAAAAATGGTTCCCAAAACCAAACCGTGTGATAAGCGCGAACGATGTGATAAAGCCATTTGATAAGGCTTCCAGATAAATCGCAAAGGGCCCCAGCGGCGATAAGGTTTGCTGTCCAAATCCAAGTCAGGGCCGAACATTAAGCCGGAAAATAACATCGAAACTGTCGCAATCCCGGAGGTCAATAAATCATTGCCAAAATAATATTGTGCGCCGAGAAAGGTTGGCGGAACCAGCGCAAAGGTGATGAGGTCGTGTGTGCGTCCTGAAGGCATAATGGCTACTTCCTGGAAATTAAAATTAATCCGGCAAAGTAAAACGCAATTCCCAACGCGTTCCAGCCTGAAATTTTATCACGAAAGAAAAAAATACCAATGGGCACGAGAGCTACACTGATGAGCATATTCACGAGCATCGAAGTCAAACTAATCGTCCATCCGGCGCGATAGGCGAGAAGGAATCCGACTTCAACTAAAGCCGCTCCCAGACCGACGCCGATGATAGCCCAATTTATTTTTTTTGCGGATTGCCAGAATGGTTCATTTGCCGGATAGAAATATTGCGTAATGAGGCAAAGCACGATTCCTGCCAGATACGCCGCGCAAATGGCGAAGTAGACATTGACTTCATGACGAATCGCCTTCTGCGAAAGCTGATAAATCAAACCTCCGGCGACAATCAATAAAATGGGAATATAAGCTGTACTCATGCGCAGCTTCAGCTTAGCGCAACCGCAGGCAAAAACAAAAGGTTGACCAGATTAGAATCCAGTCAACCTTATTGTGGCGTGGGTTCTTAACCCGCGCTTAGTCCAATTCTGAAAAGTGATGCAGGTTAAGAACCTGCGCTACAGGTTGTTTTATTAATTTCGATCACGACGATTGTGCTTGGCACGAACAATACTGCGGTTCGCCTGATTTTGATCTTGATGAATGTCTTTGCGTTCTGCGGCGGTGACGACACCATCAGCTTTTGCCTGATGAATATCCTGATTGATTTCACGCTGTTGTTTTTCTAACTTGACCGTTTCCCCTGCGGTTAGTTCGCCAGAACGAACGCCTTGAGAAATTCGTTTTTGTTGCTCAGCCTGACGTTTGCGAGCGACTGGCACGCGATTTTTCAGCGGTCTTGGTTGATCTGCCAAAGCAGAAATTGTCAGTCCAAAAATAATTCCGAGCGTTGCTAAAATGGTGAATGTTTTTTTCATAAATTTATTCCTTTCGTTTCTAAACACACTTTTCCTGCATAGTAGAACTCACGCACTACCACATTTTCGGGAGCGAATTGAAAAGGGGATTTCTCAACGCTTGTTATGCGGGATTAGAGAATCGGTAGTTTGAAAAAGTCGAAAAAAATTGTAGAAAAAATTTAGTGTCGCGCAGCTCGTTTGCCTTCGTGCTGAAAACATCGCATTCCGTCAACTGCTACACGATGTTTGCAAGCCGTCCCTTTTTGCGTTCGTGCGCCGCACAAAAAATTTCCGGCTAAAATGTAAGGCGCAGGTTTCAATTGCGCCGTTGCGTCAAGCGCAGAAACTATCCCTGCCAGATTTGCCTGTGCCGCTCCTGGAGCCGATTGATTGACTACCACTTCACGAATTGTTTCGCGCCGCCCGTAGTTGAAAAGCGTTCCAATGGCCAACCCTGCAATGGCAAAAGCGATGGGAAGCCAATCCCACCTGCGCCCCAACTTTTCGGCGCAATGCTCACAAAAATAACGATGCCGCCATCGAAGATGTTGTTCTTTTAGATTACCGCATTCAGGGCAAAAATTTGACTGGTAGAAAATGATAGGCATACTTTCTCAATTGTAGTTTGTTTCGGTACTGCTGAAGCGAATGCCTGAATTCAATCACATCTCAATCGTTTTGCCAAAAGGAGTCTACCTGTCATGAAAAAAATTGCCCTATTGCTTTGCCTGATTTTTATTTCTGCGACGTTTGTTTTAGCACAAACCAAAGCCATCAAAGTCGGACGTTTGTTAGATGTGCGGACAGGCACTGTTATCAACAATGCCGTAATTATTGTCGAAGGCGAAAAAATTATTGCCGTTGGCGTGAATGTAGCAATTCCCGCGAATGCCGAAATCATTGATTTAAGCAAATTTACAGTCTTGCCGGGATTGATGGATTGCCATACGCATCTTACGTTCAATCCAAATTCGATGGGCTATTCGTCGCTCGGAATTTCTGTTCCGCGCGAAGCGTTGTACGGCGCGAAAAATGCGCGGCTCACGTTGGAAGCGGGATTTACGACAGTACGCAACGTTGGTGCGAGTGGTTATTCGGATATTGCGCTGCGTGATGCGATCAACGCCGGAGATGTACCCGGCCCGCGCATCATCGCATCCGGGCCTTCGCTTGGTATCACAGGCGGACATTGCGATGACACCTTGCTTGCGCCTGAATTTCATAAAGTCGCAGAAGGCGTCGCCGATGGAATTCCCGGCGTGATGCAAAAGACCCGCGAAGTCATTAAATACGGCGCAGATGTGATTAAGGTTTGCTCCACTGGCGGCGTGTTATCGCTCGGCGATGATCCGAAAGTTTCGCAATATACACTCGAAGAAATGAAAACAATTGTCGCCGAAGCGCATCGGCTCGGTCGCAAAGTTGCTGCGCACGCTCACGGTGGCGACGGCATCAAGCTCGCTGTTCTCGCGGGCGTAGATTCCATCGAACACGGCTCTTACATTGACGACGAAGCCATTAAGTTGATGAAAGAGCATGGTACATATTTGGTTCCGACTTTATATTTAGCCGATTGGTTTCTGGAAAATTATCCCAAGCTTGGTGTCCCCGCACCAATGGTGGCGAAGGCAAAAGACGTGATGCCCGCAATGAAGAAAAATATTGCGAAAGCCTTTGCCGCAGGCGTCAATGTGGCGTGTGGCAGCGATGCTGCTGTCTATCCACATGGGTTGAACGGACACGAACTGACAGCGTATGTAAAGCTCGGACTGACGCCGCTGCAAGCCATTCAAAGCGCGACGATTAACGCTTCAAAATTGCTTGGCAAAGAAGAAAGTATCGGTACGCTTGAAGTAGGAAAATACGCCGATTTAATCGCAGTCGAAGGCGATCCCATCAAGGACATTACCGAGGTCGAACGGGTGAAAGTGGTTATCAAAGGCGGCGTGATTTTTAAAAAAGCAGTCAGCAATTAGCCATTAGCAGTTAGCCAGACGTAAGCTAAAGGCTCTGGCTAATAGCTAACGGCTAACCGCTAATACCTTTTTTATGGATATTCAACTTTTCTCAATTAAACAAAAACGCGACGAAATCACGCAGGCATATTCACCTGTTAACCTGGCGATGGTGGACGATTTCGCTATTCGCCTGGTAAAATTTCAAGGTGAATTTGAACGCTGGCACACCCACGAAAACGAAGATGAATCCTTCCTCGTCCTCGAAGGGGAAATTCTTTTTCAGACGGAAACGGGCGATTTTTTATTAAAAGCAGGCGAAGGCATCGTGATTCCGAAAGGCTTGCAACATTGTCCGAAAGCAAGTGATACAGGAGCAATGCCATTGGCGATTATTATCGAACGAGCGGAGACAAAACGATTGGGTGATGGGTAAGAAAATAATTACACCGCACAAGACACAATAGAAAAACTCGACTACAATCATCTTGCACAAATAGTGCTAACAATTCTTGATTTATCGAAATAACTTTTTTGGAGGAAAAACCATGATACGAAAAATATTCGGCTTGGTTGCAGTGTTGGCTTTGTTGACGGTTGCCGCGTTTAGTCAGGCGCAACCAGCAGCTCAGCCCGTGCAACCTGCGGCGAAACCGCCCGCGATTAAGACGCATTTGAAAGTCGGTGACAAAGCTCCTGATTTCAAACTCGTTGGGGTTGACGGCAAAACGGTTCAGCTCAAAAAACTGAAAGGCAAAACGAACGTCGTTCTGGCGTTTTATCCCAAAGCCTTCACCGGTGGCTGAACGAAGGAAATGAAGGCATATCAGGCTGATATTGCCAAATTTGAAGAATCCGGCGCAAAGGTTTACGGCATTAGTACCGATCCCCTTGATGTCAATACCAAATTCCACAAAGAACTCGGCTTAACTTTCCCGCTGCTCAGTGACTCCGAAAACGTAGCCTCAAAGACTTTCGGCATCTTGAACGAGAAAGCCAAGATGGCAATGCGAGCAACATTCGTTATTGATAAAAAAGGCGTCATCACCTACATCGAAGAAGGTGGCGCAGCAATTAGCACTGACGGCGCAGTCAAAGCTTGCAGCGTGTTTGCAGGCATTATGAAAAAGAAAAGCTAAACAAGAAATCGGTAGAGTTAATAAAGTCCATAGAGTCTTTGGAGTCCGAAGATTCTATGGACTAATCTTCAAATAGATTTCCCTGCGCTGTTGGTCGTCGAAAAGTCGTTTCATTTTTCTCAATAGAATCCCACCGGTTAACATCATCCTGTTTATTCAATCCAAGTTTTTCGCAGTGCAATTTGAAGACTTGTTTGACCATGTCCCAATGATTTCCAGAGCCGCGCATGCGGTCTCCGAATTCGGAGGAATTTAATTTTCCATCGCGGATTTCCCGAATGCGTTTCAGAATTTTTGGCGCGCGATCCGGCATTTCCTGTTCAAGTTTTTCGACGAAGTACGGTGCAACACTTCCAGGCAAGCGCAGCATGGAAAAAAATGCTTTTCTGGCTCCGGCTTCGTGGGCACGTTTGAGCAATTCAGGAATGTGCGATTCGTTCAGACCGGGGATGATCGGAGCAATGCCAATCCCAACTTCGATGCCAGCTTCGGCTAAATCATTCATCGCTGAAAATCGCGCATCGGGATACGGAGCAAACGGCTCCAACGCCTTTGAAGTTTTTATATCAGCAAACGGAATCGTGAAAAAAACTTCGACTTTGGCTTCCCGCGAAAGAGCTGCGAGCAAATCTTTATCGCGGCGAATTAAAGCCGATTTGGTAATGATTCCAACCGGATTGCGAAATTCTAAACAGACTTCGAGGCATTGACGCGTGAGCTGATACGTCGCTTCCTGCGGAATGTACGGGTCGGAAGTGAAAGAAAAAATCAACGTTTCGCCCTTCCAACTTTTCTTCATGAATTCGGCGCGTAAGATTTTTGGCGCATTCACTTTGGCGACGATTTTCCGCTCGAAATCCGTCCCTGCGCCCCAGCCCAAAAATTCATGTTTCGGACGCGAAAAACAGTACGTGCAGGCGTGCGGGCAACCGCGATAACAATTCACCGAATAATCGAAGGGAATGTCAGGGCTATTGTTTTTATTGATGACGGAGCGCGTTTCTGTTTCTTCATAAAACTCAAGCTTGGATTCGGGTGGCTCGCCGATCCATTCGACGGTATCGGTTAAATATGGGTTGGGAGGGTTGTTGACGTAGCGCATAAATCAGTGGTCGGTGGTTTGTGGTTGGTGACAATGATAAACTTTAGCACGTTTTGAGAATGCTAACGAGTGTCCTTTCGTCCCAATGAGTAAAGCAGATTTTGCATCACAATTCGTTCCGCAATTCGCCGCTTTATGGAGCGTTGCTGCGCCGCGTTATAACGTCACGGAAGAAATTTTTTCGGCGCGTGTGCAAGGCTGCGTGAAAAAATATGCGGCGTCTTTGGATCACAAAGAAACGATGGAATTTATTGCCCAACTGAAAGCGTCAGACTTATGTTTAGCTCTTGCCTGTGAGAGCGGCTACGATCCGGCGTGGCGAGATTTTGAAACGATTCATCGTTCAATGATGATGGGCGCGGCGCGGACTTTGACAAAGGATTCTGAAAAAGCCGAAGACCTGACGCAAACCGTTTACGGCGATCTTTTTGGTGTCCGCGAAACAGGTGAACAGCGTCCGGGGAAGTTTGCGCATTATTCAGGACGCGGCTCTTTAGGCGGATGGCTGCGAGCGTTAATTTATCAGACGTTCATTGACCGGACGCGGCAAACTTCCCGTTTTGAACAGATCGAAGAACCGCAGGAATTTGAACGGTTAGCCAATGCTTCTTCAATAAAAATTAAAATTGCCCAACCTGACGAAGCTCTCGAAGTGCGCGAAACAGAACGTTTGCGAAAAGCGACAGAAAAGGCGATGGCGCAGTCACTCGCAAATCTCGAAGCGCGAGATCGTTTGTTGCTGAATTATTATTATTTCGATGAATTAACGCTCAAGGAAATCGGCGTCTTGATGAATGCGCACGAGGCGACGATGAGCCGCTGGCTGGTGAAAGCGCAGCAACTCGTCCGCAAAAAAACAGAAGAATTTTTGCGACAACAGGGTATTGGCAACGCGGAAATAAATGAATGTTTGGGTTTAGCTGCACGTTCGGAAATTGATGTCCGACAGATCATTAGCGAATCCAAAGGCGCGGCGACGGAACGCGCTCCATAAATTTCTGCGCAAGTTTTATCAAGCGATTCGTTCAGATAACGAGGAAGTAAATGGCAGTGTGAAGGAAGATTAAAGCATGGAATTCGTTTTTCTATTAGCCCGGCCGTTCACGGCTGGGAAGTGTGGCAATAAAACCTACAGCCCGATTTATCGGGCTTGTAAGAGCTTAAGCCAAAGCAAAAGAACGCTGAAGCGCCCTTAACATTTTCGTGCCTTAGTCCCAGCCGTGAACGGCTGGGCTAATGGAAAAAATCTTGTCCACCCTGACAACTGGAAAATTAAAGTTGAAATTATTGTGAATACGAACAGTAACAATTTGGAATCGGAATTTGACGCTTTACTGAAGGCGCATATCAAAACGCACCGTGCTGTGACGGAGTGCGCAGGCTTCGATTTCGATACTGCCAGCGCGTATCTCGAACATACGCTACAAGCCAAAGCGAGCGCGTTGTATGAAGCGCATTTAGCGGACTGTGCTTTGTGTCGCAATCAGGTCGTAGAACTGTCACGGCTGATGCCCGTCGAAAATGTTGTCACTTCGGTTGTTCCTCCCGTCCGCGCAAAATGGCGTGAATGGTTTTCAGGCTGGAAGCTTGGAATGTTGGCAGGATTCAGTACTGCGACAGTGGCAGTTTTGTTGTTCGGAGTAATGTTGACGCAACGCAAAGAAACTCCGGTGGCAACTGCGCTATCCAAATCTGAAGAAGTAGCCTCGCCTGCGATTGCGCGTGTTTCGGAGAATGACTCTATTTCTGAATTGAAGAAAGTCGAAAAACAGGATATAGCAAAAGCTGCGAATCCAATGCCATCGGCTTCGCCTTTAGGTGCGGCGGCTCCAACGCAGGCTGTTGCTGGAAAAGCTGCGGAGCCAATTAAAGACGTAAATAAACCAATACAAATTGACGGAGCCAGCGCGAAAGAGAATGCAGCACAAAATAATTCAGGGTTTGTAGCATTAGCTCCAGGTGTGGTCGCTGCAGAAAGTAAGGATGTCGCGCAAAATCTCCCGCAAGGTCAATCACAGAATTCTCAGTGGCAACCGCGGGCATTACCAGTGACGGTTCCGCATGGGCCGTCAGCCAATCAGAATCAGATGCAAAACGTGCAGGGAAGACCCGCCGAGCCTTTAACGCTCAAGCCTGCGCCCGCTACTGAATCCCTTACAAAAACTGAAGATCGCCAATCCTCAGAGAAAAAAGAAACAGCGAAACAAAAAATCGTTGAAGCCGATAAAAGTGAACGGGAGAAGGTTTCGGATAAGAGAGTTACTACCGCTCTCCCTCGTGCCAGCGCAGCGGCAAAATCTGCATCAGTAAAAAATGTGGCGGGGAAGAGTTTTCGTTTTGAAAATGGCAGGTGGATTGATACGCAACTGAATGCCGGAATGCCTGAAATTCGCCTGAAGCGTAACAGCGATGAGTATAAAAAAGCTTTGAAAGATGCGCCGGGGCTGAAGGACTATTTTGATTTGAAAACGGTCACGGTGGTCTGGCAAGGCAAGGCGTATCGCGTCGAATAGACTGGGAGAGCAAGCAGGATGCTTGCGCTCCCGGTCACTCCATCATTTTCAAAATTTTCCCGCTTCGCAAAACTTTCCAGCCATCAGGCAATTCAACATAACGATTGCCTTCACCTTCTAATGCCAAAGCTTCGATAGAAATTAAATGGGCGAAACCGATGCGGCGCAAATCTCCACGATTTTGCTTGACCCATTCGCGGATGACACGCCTTCGCAAAGCGGTTGGCAAGGCAATCAGTGGTGCAATCAGCAAAGCATTTTCTCGTAACAAAGCGGGTAGGATTTTTTCGACTTCGGAATTTAAATAATCATCGTCCGCGCTGATTTGCTCGGCTGTATGCATAAACGTTTCGCCGAATAATGGATTGTATTTTTGCAGCTCTGGAATCAATTCATGCCGGATTCGATTGCGGGTGAAGTCGAGTGAATCATTCGAACTGTCACTGCGAAATCCAAGTTTGTAATGTTCACAATGCGCCAAAATTTCAGCGCGGGAAATGTTTAGCATCGGACGCATCAACGTAATTTCTTCAGATAAATTTCTGGACTGATGAATGCCGTGTAGCCCGGCGGCTCCCGTTCCGCGCAGCAATCGCATTAACAATGTTTCGACTTGATCGTCGCGGGAATGTCCGGTGAAAATAAATCGTGATTGTGAAGCCTGTGCCGCTTTCAATAAAAAATCATAGCGAATTTGCCGTGCAACGGCTTCAAGATTTTTGCCTTCGGCTTCGGCAGAAACTTCTTTGCGCTCAATCAAGGCTTCAATTTTTAAAGCTTGTGCGAGGTTGTAAACAAAGGCTTCATCGGCGTCTGATTCTTCGCCGCGTAGTTGATGGTTGAGATGCGCAACGCACAAATTTCCTTTCCAGCGTGCGAGC
Organism: Blastocatellia bacterium; assembly: GCA_043783625.1. Taxonomy (GTDB): domain Bacteria; phylum Acidobacteriota; class Blastocatellia; order RBC074; family RBC074; genus JAFDVL01. The sequence continues at coordinate 21,737 of JAYVZE010000156.1, forward strand.
GCATCCAGTAATGCGGTAGAATCAGCACCACCAGACACGGCGACTAAAACCCGGTCGCTTTTCTGAACGCCCAGCTTGCGCATTTCTGTGCGGAGTTGTTTTTCAAACTTAGTCATTTCGAGGAGCTTGTTTGATGAAATCCCTCACCCTGTTTTTATTGCTGCTGATTGTCATGCCGTCAATGGCGCAGACTAAACCAAAACGTATTGCCACGAAAACGAAATCAACGGCGGTGCGCTCATTGGAAGCCATCAAATCTCAATCCGATTTTGACAAGTTGGCGCGCATTTATTATCAAGGGAGATTTTACGCGCTGCCACATTTGATGTTCGTGATTGATCGCGCGAACAAAAACAAAGTGTACTACGTCAATTCCAAGTTGTATTCTTTTCACAAAGATTTTGTGAATGCGAATTATCTTTCACTGGAACGCGGCCCTGAATTTTTTCGTCATAATTATCTTGAATCCGAACGTCGTTTCGTGCTGGGAACCTTAGCGTATCAAACAAAGCCCGCGAAATTTACCTTTGAATTATGGGAAGGCGATCAGGCGACGGCTGACATTATTGCCGACGCGTACAAAAATCTTTCGGCTTCATTTTTTGCCTCGCTTTATTACAAACCGAATTCTAAAGCGCAGGAAAAAATAGCTGAAAAACTGGCAAAGCAGGCGGTGCCGATTCTCAATCCCAACGACATCGGAACAGCCCGTGATTATGTACCATTGCATCAGGCGCGGGCGGTCGGAGTGCTTCGCGTCGTAGATAAATTAACGGACGATATTATTATTGACCGCAACGAAATCATTATTTTTAAAGAGTCACCGATCACGTTGACACCGTTGTCTGGCGTGATTACTTCAAACTTTTCGACTCCGCTTTCTCACGTGAATTTGCTGGCGGCGGGATGGGGAATTCCGAACGCTTCCATCAAAAATGCTGATGAAATCTTTAAATCGTTAGTCGGGAAATTTGTTTATTTTGAAACGCGCGAGGATGGCTTTGTGCTGCGTGCGGCAGATTTGAAAGAAACCTCCGAAGCCGGAAAAAAATTGGCGGAGCGTTCAGATTTATTAACGCCTGTAGTTGATCTGGAATTCAAAATTTTAAGTGAAATCAAAGAGCAACGTGCAAAGAACGTTTCTCGCTTTGGAGCCAAAGCCGCCAATCTCGGCGAATTATACGCGCCGCAAAATCGTTTATTTTTGCGTGGCTTTACGATTCCTCCTGGCTTCAGCATTCCGTTTTTTTATTACGAGCAATTTCTCGCTGACAACAAACTGGATCAGGCGATAGTTTCAATGCTGGGCAATGATCGCTTCAATCATGATCCGCCGTACCGCAAACAACGCTTAGCCGAGATGCGGCAGGCGATTCAGAACGGTAAATTGAATTCAGGTTTTCAGAATTTGCTGCATACGAAAGCGCAAAGACTTTTTGGCGACCTGGCGAAAAAAGGCGTTTTTGCACGGAGTTCTACCAATTCCGAGGATTTACCAAATTTCAGCGGAGCGGGACTTTATACGAGCGTGCCGAACATTAAAAGTAATGATTCACTTGATGAAGGAGTCAAAACGGTGTGGGCGTCGCTCTGGAATTTTGAGGCTTACGAAGCCCGCGAAAGTGCCGGGATTAATCATTCGGGCGTTTATCCTTCGGTGCTGGTGCAGGAAGGAATTAATGCTGATTCGGCGGGCGTCATGATTACGACGAATCCATTTGATAAAACGGATAAAAATGCAATTTATATCAATGCGAAACGCGGACTTGGCATTCGCGTGGTCGAAGGCAAAAAAGTTGCAGAACAATTAATTTTCCACCCGCTGACGAAGACAACGAAAGTTTTGACTCGTTCTGGTGATGACACGATGTTGAAATTCGACGAAAATGGCGGCGTCAAGGAAATCAAAATCGAAACGGATCGTGCCGTCCTGAGCGATGATTTAGTGCAGCGTCTGGCGAAGGCTGCCATCCAAATCAAAAAAGCTTTCGGCGGACGCGATCAGGATATTGAGTGGCTGACCGTCGGAAAACAAATTTACATTGTGCAATCGCGCCCTTACGTGCGGGGGAAATAATAGTTTCGAGTCGCTGGTTTTGGGTTTCGCAGTACTCACGCAATAAGTGCTAATTATGTTAAGAAAACGATTGACCCCGATAATTTTACTCATTGCTTTGATGGCTTGTCGGCAAACTCCTGTCCCTGTAATTCAGCCAATGGAAGCGGAAAAACAGGTTAAGTTAAAATCCTGTACACCAGATTATCAACCTAACAGTAAGGTTCAATTAACGGTCATAGCGGTTTGGAACGAAGGTAATCAGACGAAAGCAAGAGTGATATTTGCAGCTCCGGGCGAAGCCGCTGAGTTTTACTTACCACAGTATTTAATGAGTCGCGGACGGTGGTTAATGAATGAAAGGTGGCGGGCTTATCTCCGTGACGAAGGTTGTAAGGAATACAAATTAGAAGACCGCACTCCGAAAAATGCAGGCAGAATACCTGACAGCGGTTTGGTCAAATTAAAGGCGAATGAGAAGTCTGAGGTAGTTTTGTCGTTTGCAAAATTACCTGAGGAGTCAAACAAAGGGATTTTGGTTTATGGGCAATGGGTACTGCCCATAACGATCAGAAATTAGGGTTTTTCAGGATCGTGGTTTTTGCGACGGGCGTAAAAATCACTGCCACAGATACGGCAATTATAAGCACGGATAACGGTGAAAGAAAACGCCACCTTTTCCCAGAGCTTGCGACGGCGACGCTCTGTATCTGAAGCTCCACATTGTGGGCAGACCTGATGCGAACGGGCTGAACGTTTAGTTTTTTGATTTTCCTCATGCTCCTTCAAAGCATCGGCAGGCATTTCCCATTTCGCTTTGATGGTCGAAGAGGGCTTTGGTATTTCTGGTTTGGCAGACATGGGCGAGGTTGCGGGTGCTGATTGAATCGTTACCGGTTGACTAATGGTAGTGCGGATAACGGTGTCAGCAACTGATTTTGGTGCTTTATATTCAACTGAAAATCCTTGGGGTTCGGTTTCCTCTTTTTTGTGCTTTTTTCGTTTGCGCGTCCGTGGTCCCAGCAGAGAAAATGCTCTGAACTGTAAGTTACAGTCTTCGCATAAAAACTCATGAATGCGGAATATTTGAAGGATTAGCGGAGCACGGCGATATCCTCGATAAATCCTCTTACTTTGGCAAGCGGTACATTTTGCCATGCTAAACTTGACTCCTTGTCTAAATTTTTGTGTTAGGCAATTTAGACATATCCCCAACATGTCATCAGCAGGAAAGTGGCTTGGAACCTTCCGAACATCCTGCCTTACTCGTTGCCTCTTCCAATGAACGTATCTCAAATGCAATCAAAGGTTATCATTTTTTTGCATAATGCCAAAGAGCTAACTTCTAAGCCCCTGGTTTTGAGGGAAATGATTCTAGTGTTACGTTTGGCGACGCTTGATTTTCTTCCCTCCGATAGAGTAAATAGCATTGTTGAGAATGGGAACACATAAACGTCTTTTTTTAGTGGAAGTTATCTCGCGCTATTTATGGAAAATTACCAACTCTGTGAGATGGGATTGCAAAGCAATATTCCCTTTCCCGAATTGATCCTCTCCGAAAACCAGGTGGCTGAATATTCATTTGTGTATTTGCCTGAAACCGATTACAGCTTTCCAGAGTATGAATGGTTTCATCATCACGAATTACCTGATGGTCAACGTTGGATTTCTTACGCCAAAAAAGATGCGGAGTATATTTTACGTTTTTATGAGATCGGGGATTATCTTGTTTCCCTCACTAACAACCTGATTCGTTGTTATCCGCAGCCGGACATCCCGCTGGAAAGCATCCGTCACCTGCTGATAGATTCAGTCATTCCAATGGTCTTAAATCAACAGGGACACGTCGTTTTACACGCGGGTGCAGTCGTCCTCCAACAAAATGTCGTTGCCTTTCTCGGTTTGAGTGGGCGCGGAAAATCTACGTTAACGGCCAGTTTTTATGCACAGGGTTTTCAGGTTCTAACGGACGATTGTTTGCTGTTAAGCGAGCGGGAAGGTAATTTTTATGGCATCCCCAGTTATCCTGGTATCAGGTTGTGGGATGAAAACCTGAGCGCACTTTTCACGGAAGGAGTTGCGGTTGCGGATGTTGCACATTACACCGGAAAGAAACGATTAGTGCTTCCGCCAGATTCTTTTTCGATGGATTCCACACGGCTACCGCTGACGAAGATTTTTGTCATTGATGAGCCGGACGAAGGATTACGCGAAATTAAGCTGACCAGATTGAGTGCGCGTGAAGCATTTATGGAATTGGTGCAGCACACGTTTCAATTGGACATTAAAGATCGCTCGACCTTGACGAATAATTCAACTTTATTTGGGCGGCTCGCCGGAGCTGGAATGTTTTACCGCTTGAGCTATCCGCGAGATTTGGCGCTGTTGCCTGAAGTGCGAGCCACGATCATCGCCGCCGGCAGAAATTAAAAAGGGTTGGCTCCAATAATTCTCAGTGAACGACAATACTTTCTCTTCGGTCAAATCCAAACTTCAACGACTAAAACAGCAGTTGCCGTATGTGCCGCAGGCATGGCAACTAATTTGGACAGCAGCTCGGCAATGGACGATTGCGTGGGTCGGCATTTTGTTTGTTCAGGGATTCTTACCTGTCGCTTCAGTGTATTTGATGCGTGATGTGGTAGATCAATTGAGCCATGTCGTCAAACCCGCAAATACCGGATTGGACGTTAGAAAAACTTTGGGGTTAGTGGTTGCGTTGGCGATAGTTTTTCTGCTGAGTGAAATGCTGAATAGTCTGGCGAAGTGGGTACGAAGTGCGCAGGCTGAGCGCGTGCAGGATCACATCAGCGGCTTGATCCATGCTAAAGCTGTCGCGCTGGATTTGTCATTTTTTGATTTGCCTGATTATTACGACCGACTTTATCGTGCGCAAAATGATGCCTTAAATCGTCCTGTCGCTTTGCTCGAAAATGTCGGAGATTTGCTGCAAAGCGTCTTGACATTTATTGCGATGGCGGGCGTTTTGCTTGCCTTTGGCTGGTGGGTTCCGATGATTTTGATCGTTGGGGTTTTGCCTGCGCTAATAGTGGTTGTGCATTCGACTTTGCGAGAGCACGAATGGCGGCAACGCAATACGAGTGCTCATCGAAGCGCCCGATATTACGATTGGTTGATAATAGATCAGGAGGCTGCGGCGGAACTGCGGCTTTTTTCTTTGGGCGATCACTTTCGACAAATGTATCAAACGATTCGTACCCGGTTGCGTAATGAACATTTCACGATTTTACGCAAACAGGCGATAGCCGAATTAATTGCCAGCGGATTAGCTTTGACCATTACAGGCGGAGTGATGGGATGGATGGTTTTACGGGCTGGCGCGGGCTTGCTCTCGTTGGGGAATCTGGCACTCTTTTATCAGGCTTTCAGTCAGGGACAACGCCTGATGCATACGTTGCTGGGTAGCGTGGCGCAAATTTACAGCAATATTTTATTTCTGGAAAACCTCTTTGAATTCCTTCAATTGAAAGCGCAGTTAAGAACTCCAGATGTCCCCGTAGCAATGCCCGAAAGCCTGCAAAAAGGAGTTACCTTTCAGCAGGTAGCTTTTAAATATCCTGGAAGTGAACGATTAGCCTTACATAACTTCAATCTTACTATTCCAGCCGGACAGATCGCCGCGATTGTTGGAGAAAACGGAGCAGGGAAGAGTACTTTGATAAAATTGTTATGCCGATTTTATGACCCGGAAGAAGGCGTAGTGACGGTTGATGACATTGATTTGCGAATGATGACACCTGAAAAATTGCGCGAACAAATTACCGTACTTTTTCAGCAGCCCGTTAATTACTTCGGAACTGTCGCCGACAATATCAGCCTCGGAGATTTAGCCAGTCATCCAACCGTTGAAAATATCGAAAGAGCCGCACAAGCGGCAGGCGCAAGCTCCATCATCGAACGCCTCCCTGAAAAATATGAAACGATGCTGGGCAAATGGTTCGGAGGCTCAGAGTTGAGCGGCGGTGAATGGCAACGTATCGCGCTGGCACGGGCCTTCTTGCGGAAAGCTCCAATCATTATTCTTGATGAGCCGACCAGTGCGATGGATTCGTGGGCTGAAGCTGATTGGATGGCGCGATTTCGCTCCTTAGTGACAGGTCGGACAGCACTGATTATTACGCATCGGTTTACGACCGCAATGCAGGCTGACATTATTCATGTGATGGCTGAAGGGCAGGTAATCGAATCAGGGACTCATCAGGAACTATTAGAATGTGATGGACGTTATGCACAATCCTGGCGACAACAGATACGCGAAAACCCTGATGGACTAACCATCTAACTTAGAAGACTTATAATTGATCGCACCTAAAAATTAATTTGGAATAGATATTATGACTGGCGGTAATTACCGTATCTGATTAATAGTTTTAAACCTGAAAATATTTTTTATTTAGCCCTTTCAATTAATAATCTGTTAAGGTAGTATTCATCTCGTCATCTCACTAGATGATATTTTCCTATGTAGTAAAACTAAGAAGTATATTGTTTTTAAAGTAGTAAAACAATTGATTGATGTTGATTTAATCACATCACAGGTTCAGGTCAGGGTGTCGGGCAGTTTTATGTCGTAGTTCTCGGCTTACCTATAATATCAACCAATAAATCGTTAAAAGTATATTTGGTATTAATCTTGCTTGAGAGTCTGGCAAGAACTTCTTTCGCTGAATAGTCACTTCTCATCAGTACTTTTGTCCTGAGCAGGAAGTGTAAGTACAAATATTTTTCAAGTTACAAAAAGGTGAACGTATGAATGTATCATTTGATACCAGGATTAGCGTGTCTGCTAACCTTCTGGTTAGCAATGTTGCGGATGAGGTAGTGATTTTAAATTGTAATAATGAGACCTATTATGGATTAAATAAAACAGGTTCTCGGGTCTGGGATTCGCTCACGAAAGGTCACTCTATTCTGGATACTTATGAAATCTTATTAATGGATTTCGGGGTCAAAAACGAGACTTTGTTACGCGACATCCTTAACTTGATTGAAAAATTGTCTGAGCAAGGTTTAGTAAAAATTGCTGACGTCTAGAAATATTTCAAACAGGCTAAGTCAATGAGTGCGATTTCTGGGATTTATCATCGCAATAATACCCTCGTTAACCAACAACAGTTAGCTGTTATGGTTGAAGCTGTGACTCATCGTGGACTTGATGGAACGGGTTACAGGGTTAAGGGCTTGGTCGGATTGGCGCATCAAATGTTGCACACTACGCCAGAATCGTTGCGGGAGAAGCAACCGCTCTCCGATCAATCGGGTGAGCTTTGTCTGGTGATGGATGGACGGGTTGATAACCGAGTGGAACTTGGCAAAGAGTTAGTGAGCAAAGGTTTTTCGCCACGCTCTGATACCGATGCCGAACTCGTTTTGCAAGCCTATCAGTGCTGGGGTGAAAAATGCCCGGAAAAAATCATCGGTGATTTTGCTTTAGTGATCTGGGACGGGAGAAAGCGTCAGCTTTTTTGTGCGCGAGATATTTTGGGGGCGAAGCCTTTTTATTATTGGTCAAATCGCGGAACCTTTCTTTTCGGGTCTGAGCTACGGCAGGTTTTAGCGAATGAGCTTGTCCCGCAAGAGGCGAATGAAGGGATGATTGGCGAATTTCTGACTGACGCTGTGACCAGCAAAGAGGAAACTCTTTACCGGAATATTTATCGCCTGCCGCCAGCCCACTGTTTGGTCGTGACCGCAGATCGCATTCAGAAAATAAAGTATTGGGAGCCACCTGATGGCAAAGAAATTTATTACCGCCGCGACGAAGACTATGCCGAGCATTTTCTGGATATTTTCACATCGGCTTTACGTGCCTCAATGCGTTCGCATCGTCCTATTGGCGCACATCTCAGTGGTGGATTGGATTCTTCTTCCGTAGTTGGTTTGGCGCAATCATTATTTCGCCAGGGTCAGTTGGCGGAAAATAATTTTGAGACTTTCTCGCTGATTTTTCCCGGACTCGGCTGTGATGAAAGCCAATATATTCAAGCTGTAGTCCAACAGTGGAGGCTAAAAAATACCTCCCTCAATGCTTGCCAGAATAATTTTAATGAAACGCAATTCAGAGCAGGAATCAATTATTTTCCCAGTCCTCCAAATGGTCGTGTGCTTGATCCGATTAAAAGATTGGCACGCGCCAAAGGAATCAGGGTTTTGTTGACGGGAATTGGTGGAGATGAGTGGTTAGCGGGTAGTTCTTTTCACCTCGCCGATCTTTTACGACAAGGGCAGTTTGTGAAATTATTTCAGGGAATTCAGTCAAGCGATAATTCTTATTCGTGGCAGAATATCAAGCAATTTGGAATCAGGCCATTACTCAGATCGCTACTCCCAACTCCGGCTCGTCGTCTTATCAGATTGATGCGAAGCGGTGGAGCTGATGCGGCTTTAATTGAGCCGGATTTTGCTAAACGGATTGATTTGAATGAACGAATCAGGAGCAGGAAACATGCTGCCAGCTTCAAAAGTTTTGCGCGACAGGACATCTTTGATTCCGCTACGGGTGGGTGGCAGGCGCTCAGATTTGAGCTTGAAAATCAGGATGATGCAGAATTCGACATTGAAATACGTAATCCGCTGAATGATCGTCGGATCGTCGAATTTGCCTTAGCACTCCCGGAACATCAGCGATGGCGAAGAGGCGAATCAAAATTCATTTTGCGAGAGGCGATGCGAGGATTAATTCCTGAAAAGGTCAGAACGCGCCGAACGAAAGCCGATTTTTCTCATCTGTTCCCGCAGGCGTATCTAGTCCTGCACGGAGAGCGCATTTTTAACTCTCTGGCAGTGGCTGAAATGGGATGGATTAATGGAGCGCAGGCTTCCAAAATGTATCAGGAAATGGCGCAACTTTATGCCGCAGGTGATGAACGATACACGGCATATACGTGGACACTCTGGATGATTTTTGGTGTCGAATTATGGTTTAGAAAAGTTTTTCTCAAAGAAGAAATATCAAAGCAACATAAAGCCCTACTACCAACTGCCAGTTACTTACTGGACTAATCAAACTACTAACAAAAAGGAAAAAATATGACTCCCCTGACTCCGCAAGAAAACAAGACTACTGAAAGAATACAACTGAACAATAAGGTCGAAGAATATGAAGCCCCAAGCCTGGTGGAATATGGTCAAGTGATTGAATTGACCAAAGGAACCGGCTCAATGAATGTCGACGCGGTTGCCAATCGAAGAAAGAATTAATTGGGCTGTGGTTGTATTTTACAGTAAGAAGACAGCTTGCAATTAAGCTGAAATCTGAGCAATAGAACAGCGAAAGCAGTCATTCTGCGCGTCTTAGGAAAACTGTGCCTGCCCACCGGAAATGAAGCCTTGCGCATATTTTTGAATCCGCCTATACTGCGCAACGTCAGTTAAATTAACCCTGCTAACAGTCCCATTTTCTCACCTCAATTTTTTCCGTTTCACTGGTGTGAAGCATTTTTTGCTGAGTGGAAATTTCTGCTCGCATTCACAAATTACTTTTCTGATCACAGAAATAAATTGGAGAAATGATGAGGACGAACCGCCGTATCAAATTTTTTACCATCGCCATTATCTTTTTTGTCACGCTTGTGCTGATTGATCTTCCCAAATTGCGCACGAGTGCCATGCTTCCGGCAAATTTTCCAACTATCATGTTTGTCACGCAGCCACCGCTGGGTGCGGATTTTACGACGGTCAATGCCACGTTTGGCAATCATTTGGGAAGTACTTCTAAAGCTCCGCGAGGAGGCGATTTATACATCCGCTACGGCGATGGCACACTCAGAAATTTGACAACAGAAGCGGGCTTCGGAACGCAGGTTGGAAAAGACATTGCCGTCCGCGAACCAAGTGTTCACTGGTCAGGAACGAAAGCTCTGTTTTCAATGGTGATCGGAGGCACGACGAAAAATGATTATAATCCGGTGTATTGGCAGATTTACGAAGTCAGCGGGATTGGCAAAGGCGAAATCGTAAAAATCATCAAGGTTTCTCAGCCAGATAATTACAATAATGTTTCACCGATTTACGGTACGGATGATCGCATCATTTTCACGACAGATCGCCCGCATAATGGCAATCGAAATTTGCATCCGCAGCTTGATGAATATGAATCACAACCAACCAATACGGGCTTGTGGTCAATGAAAGCTGATGGCACGGATTTGAAAATACTGGATCATTCTGTTTCAGGAGATTTCACTCCTATCATCGCTTCGGATGGTCGCGTCATCTTTACGCGCTGGGATCATTTACAACGCGATCAGCAAAATAATGATGGAATATTAAGCTACGGAGCTTTTAATTATACGTCGGAATATAGTACGGCGAAGCTCACCACAAATGTCGAAATCTTTCCTGAATCACGCACCCTTCCACAAGGTTATGGTCACACGATGAATCAGTTTATCCCGTGGCAAGTGAACGAAGATGGCTCAGGGCTTGAAACGCTGAACCATATTGGACGACATGAATTGCTGAGTTATTTCACTTCACAACGTCCCGGGTTGCCTGAATTTATTCCGGCTGAAACGCGCCGCACCGCGACCAGAATTTATCAAATGAAAGAAGACCCGCTGCGAGCTGGATATTTTTACGGAACGTATGCACCTGAATTCGGCACACATGCTGCCGGACAAATTGTCGCCTTAAATGGAACCGAAAACGTTAACGCCGATGATATGCAGGCAGTGTATGTGACTGATCCGATGACGCGCGAAATCGGCACTGCCGCCAGTAACCCAATCGGACATTTTCGCAATCCAACGCCGCTCAGTGATGGCAGCCTGATTGCAGTTCGTACGACTTCGGCAGTGCAGGATACAGCCCCGTCTGGCATTCTTTCTTCGCAGTATGATTTTCATCTTTCGCGTTTGCAGTTGAGCGGAAGTTATTATGTTCCGGTCGAAAAAGTAATTCCCGCCGGACTCACTAAAAGCATTTCGTATTGGGACAATCAGCCCTATTCACAGGTCACTTATAGCGGTGTGATGTGGGAACTTGATCCGGTTGAAGTTCGCGCCCGTCCGCGTCCGGTGCAGCATTCCAATCCGTTGCCTGCAATTGAAACGCAAATTCTCAGCGAAGAATTAGGCGGTCAGGCGGGCATTGATGGATTTCGGGATTTCCTGCAAAAACGGAATCTGTCATTGATCGTGACCCGCGATGTCACGCGCCGTGCTGACAAGCAACAAGAATACAATCTGAAAGTTTTCGGCAGCGCCAAACAAACCAGCGATGGCAGTACGCCAACCATTGAAGTTTCACACATGCAATTTATGCAGGGAGATTTGGTACGCGGCTACACCAATGCTTCATCGCTCAGCAATAAAGGACGCCGCCCGCTGGCGCAGGTGATGCGCGATGGTTTGACGGCGACCGACAATCCGCTGGGCAGCGTAAAAGTTGCCAGTGACGGCAGCGTCGCAGCACTTGTCCCGGCACGTCGTGCTCTTAGCTGGCAATTAAATAAACCTGATGGATCAGCCGCCTTGCGCGAAAGATACTGGGTGACATTTGCTTCTGGAGAAATGCGCTCCTGTGCGAATTGTCACGGAGTCAATCGCACGGATGTCGTGGTTAATCAACCGGCACCAACAAATCCGCCGCAGGCCTTACGCGAGATTGCCCAATGGTATCGGGATAATTTTGCCTTGATGCTGGCGACTTCCGTTTCGGGCGCAAGCTTCACCGGACACGACAACGCGCAGGAGGCGATTGTTTCATTATTCGGGCAGGGATTCGCCACGACTTCGCAAGCCGCGCCCTCAACTCCACTGCCAACAACTCTAGCGGGAACCAGCGTAATGCTCAGAGACGGCTTGGGAGTCGAACGTACTGCGTCGTTATTCTACGTTTCGCCGACACAAATTAATTATCAGATTCCGCCGAATAGCGCTCCGGGAATGGCGACCGTGACAGTTATCAATAACAGCAAAACTGTCGCACGAGGTACGGTGCAGATTGTTGCTGTCGCGCCTTCTGTTTTCGCTGCCTCTTCTGATGGACAAGGCTTTGCGGCTGCCCAAATTGTACGGATCAAAACAGGGAATGTGCAGCTCATCGAACCTGTTGCGCGGTGGGATGCCGCGACATCCAGGTACGTCGCTGTGCCAATAGATTTTGGCTTGGATGAAATTGTACTCGTGTTATACGGAACAGGAATTCGCCTGCGCAGCGACCTCGCCAATGTCACCGCGACAGTTGGCGGAGTGCCCGTTACAGTTGAATATGCAGGGAATCAAAATTTTTATGTCGGCGTAGATCAGGTCAATTTGCGCTTGCCGAAAAGCTTGATTGGAAAAGGTGACGCGGACGTGAATTTGATAATTGATGGCAGAGGCACGAATGCTGTGAAGGTCAATTTTAAGTAGGGAAAGGCAGAAGCT
>JAYVZE010000157.1:0-11604 GCA_043783625.1 Blastocatellia bacterium
GCCCTTACTACGTGCGGGCTTCTGCATTCGAACTATGTTTTATGCTAACCTAGCTTTCCATGAATTCATACCAGCTCCAAATCGAACAACAAATCAAAGACAGCAGCGCAACCCTCTTCGCCTGCCTCGAACAATCCGAATTAATCGCCCAAATCTCTTCCCTCGTGATCGCCGCCTTTCGCAGCGGACATAAACTTTTCCTCTTCGGCAATGGCGGGAGCGCGTCCGATGCGGAACATATTGCGACGGAATTATCGGGAAGATTTAAGCTGGAACGTCCCTCGCTTCCGGCTCTGTCATTGACGGCGAACACTTCGACGTTGACCGCCATCGCCAATGATTACGGGTTTGAAATGCTCTTCAGCCGACAGCTCGAAGGCTTGGCGACCAAAGACGATGTAGTCATTGGAATCTCGACGAGCGGCAATTCTCCCAACGTCATCAACGGCTTGAAATTCGCAAAATCTATCGGAGCTACGACGATTGCAATGACCGGAAAATCCGGCGGGAAGTTGAAAGAATTTGCCGATTATTGCTTGTGTATTCCTTCGGACGACACGCCCAGAATTCAGGAAGCGCACATTTTAATCGGGCATATTTTGTGCGATTTAGTGGAAAAAGATTTGTTTGGTTAACCGTCCAACAAACTTCAGTTTGTTGAGGCTTCGCAATTTATATTCAGTAGCCGGGAGGATCAGCAAACTGAAGTTTACTGGACATTTGCGCGATGAAATTCTCGACGATTTTTTTAGACCGTGACGGCGTCATCAATCGCAAACTCGAAAATGATTACGTCAAAAACTGGTCGGAATTTGAATTCCTCCCCGGCGTCAAAGAAGCCTTAGCCCAACTCACCACAACGCAGCACCGCTTAATCATCATCACCAATCAACGCGGCATTTCACGCGGCATTATGACCGAAGCTGACGTAAACAATGTGCATCAGAAATTGCGCTCCGAAGTGACAGAATCCAGCGCGATTATTTCCGGCATTTATCATTGCCCGCACGACAATCATCAATGTTCATGCCGCAAGCCTGACATTGGAATGTTTCTGAAGGCGCAACAGGATTTCCCCGAAATTGATTTTGATACTGCGGTTATGATTGGTGATTCAGTCACAGATTTAGAAGCCGGATCACGAGCCGGATGTGCAACTATTTTCATCAACCCTTCATCGAAATTGCTCATCCCTGATCCGTCAAACCTCAACCTGTTGGGCGAGGCTGAATCATTATTGGAAGCAACGACGAAATATTTGTTATGAAAACTACACTACGATTTTTTCTCTTCTGCATTTTTTCAGTTTCACTTTTTGCACAAACAAAAGACGCCGGGAGCTTTGACAAAGGCACGCATGAATGGAGCGTCTGGGCGGGCGGTTCGCCGAATTCTCCACAAGTTTTCGGCTCCGTTAAAGACCGGAAACTAACTATTGTCGGACTTCGTCACGGCTGGGTTTTCGCTGCCACGAAAAATACGGCGTGGGAATTTATCAGCGATATTGTGCCGTATTCGATGGTCTATCAACCGACTTCCGTGCGAATTGGAAGTCCTCGTGCGCAACTTGCCGTCCGTGGTCGCGGCGGCTCTCCATTTGGACTGAAAGTTAATTTTAATCGCCAAAATAAGATCAAGCCGTTCGTGAATGTCAGTGGCGGTTATATGATCTTCGAGAAAGGTACGCCCGTTGAAGTGCTCGGCGCGACGCGCTGGAATTTCACGTTTGAATTCGGTGGCGGAATTCAAATTCCGGTCAGCGAACGAACAGCTTTTTCGGTCGGTTATAAGCTCCATCATTTTTCAAATGCACGCTTCACGAATGTGAATCCGGGAATGGATAGCAATGTTATTTATGCGGGCTTTTCTTTTCTGCGTTAATTCCGTCATTTGGTGGTTAGTGGTCGGCAGAATTAGTGCCTGCTGACCACCCACCAGTTTTTGCAATAGGCTTAATCAAGCCGCTCAACTTTGATCTTCGTGCATTTCACTGTGCCTGCGCCAGCAATAATTTCGTTGCCTGCCGCGTCGTAAATATTCACTTTAGCGACGCCCACGATTTCGGTGCCGCGTCGGTTGAGCCGGAACCGAATCCGGCCTTTGAATGTGCCATCAAGATCTCCCGTATTGGTGAAGAGGAATTGCTTGTAAATAATGGTGAATTCGTTGTTGCCCGTGCGTTCCCAGGCACCATGTTCGGCAGTATTATTTTGTGGCGTGGGCGGCCCGGCATCCGACACCACGACTATGCCTTCTGTGCCAAAGGTGAACAGAATGCGGAACGGCGGCGGCCCGCCTTCTTCCGGCGTAAATACACCCTCCCACGATCCGGTGAAGGCTTTGGCTTGCTCTTGTTTGATGCGTTCAGAATATTGCTTGAAGTTTTCTGATGAGGATCCTTCATTCGCACCTTGCTCTGTTTCCTGACCATAAACGAGGCCGCCAAGCAACAAGATTGCTGCCACAAGTGTCATTAAGCGATTGGTAAGTTTCATAAAATTCTCCTTAGTTTGAGTTTAGGTAATTGGTGATCGAATTGAAGCAAATGTAGAGGCTGCCATTTTCCATCTCATAAAAATGTAACTGTCCTGCTTCGACCTGTCGGCAAACTGTCCGCAGGCTGGAACCGAGCAGCAAGGTCGCTTTTTGGGATGTCACCATCGGCACCCTGCTGGCGCAGCCGGGACACCAACTGCGCATGAGTTGTCCGGCCTGACGAATGATGACGACCTGTTCGGTCTCGACAGTAATTTCAGCCCTTCGTTTCTGCTTCATACTTCCCTCACTGTTGTGCCAGTCAAGACCACCTCTTATAATGAGCGAGGTCTCAACAGTTTCGACTGAAGAGCGCTTTACTCCCCAACCTGCGACGCACTGTAGCTGGAACCTGCTTGACAAGTCTTGACAAAGGCTTTGACAAAATCTCCGAATTTCTGACGAATCCACTATGTCCATGTCGGAAAAGCACTTATACGAATTTGATTCTTTTCGCATTGATGTCCAAAAACGTCTTTTGTGGCGTGCGGGTGAAGTTCAGGCACTCACGCCGAAGGCCTTTGACACGCTTTTGGCTCTCGTGGAAAGGCGCGGGCGAGTGATTGAAAAAGATGAATTGATGAACGCCGTATGGGGTGAAACCATTGTCGAAGAAGGTGCGCTCAGCCGAAACATTTACCTGTTGAGAAAATCACTCGGCGAACTAAAAGACGAACATCGGTATATTGTCACCGTCCCTGGACGCGGCTATCGGTTTGTCGCCAACGTGCAGGAATTGCGGGACGAACCGACAGAAGTTATCGTCGCCACCCGAACGCGAACAAGTGTGGTACTGGAAGAGGAAACGGAGGATTCTTCGATTGCGGAGTTTGGGTTGGGGGTTGCAGAATTAAGTCCAAAACTAAACAAGCTGACAAAAACTCTCGCTGCCGCCCTGTTGCCTCAACGCCCTTTCACTCGCCTCGCTGTTGCCGTCGCGCTGCTCACCTTGCTCGGCATTAGTGTGGCTTACTGGCGGCAAAAATCCGCCATCCAAACTCCGCATTCCGCCATCCAATCCCTCGCCGTCCTCCCTTTCAAACCGCTGGTCGCGGAAAGCCAGGACGAAGTGTTGCAAATGGGGATGGCCGATGTGCTGATTACACGCCTGGGAAACGTGCATCAACTGATCGTGCGCCCGATTAGCGCGGTACGAAAATACAACCATCTGGAACAAGACCCGATTGCTGCCGGGCGCGAATTGCAAGTGGATGCCGTACTGGACGGTAATCTGCAACGCCTAGCGGATCGCATCCGCGTGACCGTGCGACTGGTCAGCACGAAAGATGGCACGACCCTGTGGGCGGACAAATTCGACGAGAAATTCACCGACTTGTTTACGGTCGAAGACAAGCTTTCCGAACGATTGGCGGATAGGCTCGCGCTGCAACTGACAGGCGAAGAAAAACAGCTCCTCGTCAAACGCTACACTGAAAATGTCGAAGCGTATCAGGCGTATTTGAAAGGCCGTTTCTTTTGGAGCAAGTGGACGAAAGAATCATTGCTGAAAGCAATTGCGGCGTTTGAGGAGGCACTCAAGATTGATCCGAACTATGCACCCGCCTATTCCGGCGTCGCCGATGCTCACAATTTGCTGGGCTACCTCGGCTTTGTTCCACCGCGCGAAGCCTTCCCCAAATCAGAAGCCGCCGCACGTGAGGCACTCCGGTTAGATGACAAATTAGGAGAAGCACATCTTTCGCTCGCGAAAACGAAATTCTTCTATGACTGGGATTGGCCTGGATTTGAACGGGAAATCCAGCGTGCGTTGGAACTCAGCCCAAATGTCGCCGATGTTCATTCGATGCACGGCACATATTTAATGGCAATGGGCAAATTTGATGAAGCATTAGCCGAGCGCAAACGCGGGCTGGCACTTGATCCGCTCTCGCCGTTCTTTCATGTCAGTGTGGGGTGGTCATACTTTTACCAGCACAAATACGACCAGGCTCTCGAATGGTACAAAAAGGCACTCGAACTCGATCCGCAATATCGCTTAGCGCAGGAAGACATGGGCACAGCACTGCTAAAAAAGGGTGATTATGAGCAGGGCTTGACCATCCTTCTCAAGCTGCGCACGGAGTCAGGCGAGAGCGAAATCAATCTGAAAACATTGCGGCAAGCCTACACAACCGCAGGCAAAGATGGGTACTGGCAGAAGGAACTAGAATTTGCAAAGGAAAGAAGCAATCAGGGAAAGCCTCTTTCTGCCTGGCGGATGGCGCGGATTTACACCGAGGTGGGAGACAAAGACCAGGCCTTCGTCGCATTGGAAAAAGCGTATACAGAACGCCATAGCCTGCTGGTCTTCCTGCGTGTCGTGCCGCTCTTCGACAGCTTGCACGATGACCCGCGTTTTAATCAGTTACTACGACGCATTGGATTGAGCCAGTGACTTGATGCTTTCTTACTGATTTGATTGACTAATCTCGCCTCAAGCTCCAATCTTACGAACTATGAAATTGGCACCCAAAAGTCCTTCACCATCACATCTCGAATCACTTGTTCAGGAATTGCGAGAACTCGAATCCCAACTCATTCTCGGCGGCGGCACAGATAAAATTCAACGTCAACATGCACAGCAAAAACTCACCGCACGTGAACGAATTGAATTACTTTTTGATGAGGGTTTTTATCAGGAAATCGGATTGCTCATTGCCTACGATCAATACGACGGACAGGCTCCCGCCGCCGGAGTTGTCACCTGCATCGGCAAAATCGCCGGACGCGAAACCGTGGTTGTCGCCAATGACGCCACCGTCAAAGCCGGTTCGTGGTGGCCGGAAACCATTAAGAAAATTTTACGGGCGCAGGAAATCGCTATGCGCTGTCGTGTCCCGATTGTCTACCTCGTAGATTCCGCCGGCGTGAATCTTCCGTATCAAGGCGGCGTCTTCCCCGGACAGTACGGCGCAGCGCGAATTTTTTATTATAATTCGATCATGCGACGCTTTTTGAAAGTTCCGCAAATTTCCGCTGTGATGGGGCAATGCATCGCCGGAGGCGCGTATTTACCGGCTCTTTCTGATGTCATCATCATGGTCGAAGGCACTTCGTTTATGGGACTCGGCGGGCCGAATTTAGTCAAAGGCGCGACGGGTCAAAAAGTCGAAGGCGAAAAGCTCGGCGGTGCTTACACGCACAATGCAATCTCCGGCGTCGCGCATTACCGCACGAAAAATGACGAAGAATGTATTCAGAAAATTCGGACGTTGATACAGGATTTGCCATCAAATATTTCAGCTCCACCATCATCCGCGCAAGACACAAAATCCAAACGTCCTCTGACTGATCTCTATCAAATTATTCCCAACGATCATCGCGGAATGTACGATCCACGCGCTTTACTGGATTGCATTTTAGACGCTGACAGCTTCGATGAATTTCAGGCGGATTACGCGCAGGAAATGATTGTCGGTCACGCCAAAATCAAAGGAATCAAAGTCGGTATCATCGCCAACAGTCGCGGGATGATTAAAGGCGAAGCGGGTAAAGCTCCGAAAATCGGCGGCATTATTTATACCGAAAGTGCTGAAAAAACGGCGTATTTCATTGAAAATTGCAATCGTCAGGGCACGCCGCTTTTGTTTCTTCAGGACGTGTCGGGATTTATGATCGGTGTCGAAGCCGAACATTCCGGCATCATCCGCGCCGGAGCCAGATTCGTCGAAGCAATGGCGACCACAACGGTTCCGAAAATTGTTTTGACGCTCAATCACGCCAGCGGCGCAGGCTATTACGCAATGGCGGGACAGGGCTTCGATCCTGATTTTATTTTCACGTTGCCGACGGGAAGAATGGGCGTGATGGAAGGCGAATCGGCAGTGATGGCTTTATTTTCAGGACAACTCGACAAGCTCAAGGCCGCCGGCAAATCGCCCGACGAAAAATTACAAACCGAAATGCAAAACGTCCGCGATGAATACGAAAAACAACTGGATGCAAAATTCGCCGCAGCACGTGGCTTTGTAGATGCCGTCATCGCACCGGAAGAAATCAGAGACGCGCTGGAACTTGCATTACGCACAGCAATGAATAATCCTAACGCACATCTTGGACAATTTTTGTTGTAATTTTTGAATTGCTACCTCTCAATTCTGGAGGCAATTCAATACTTGTCCGAGCTTTGCAAAGAGCGCACAAGGCGGAAAGGTCAGGATGGTTGGGATTCAAAAAATTCGGCAAAAGATTGTTGATCGAGATTATTATCTTTCTTCGCATGCTGAAGAAGAAATGGCGGCGGATGACTTTGAGCGAATAGATATTGAACACGCTATCTTCAAAGGCAGAATTGAAAAGAAAATGACTCACGACGAACGAGGTACAAGGTATCGCATCGAAGGCCCCGCACAAGATGGGCGTATAATGCACGTGATCTGTCGGTTCAAAGAAGAAAGTGATTTGTTAATTATTACTGTTTACGCATTAGTGGAGTAATTATGATTTGTGAATTTTGCGGTGGGAAAACTGTCACACGAAAAGTGAAAAAGCAACATTGGCTCGGCGGAAAGCTTTATCTCATAGAGAATGTCGAAGCCGAAGTCTGCTCCGAATGCGGTGAACGTTATTTCCATGCCACAGTACTGGATCGGATTGATAAAATGCTGATGGCTGAACATGCTGTCAAGGAAAGGCTCTTAGTTGAGGTTGTCAGCTTCGCTTAAATTCAGCAGAAACCACATAACCATAATCGTCGTAGCGTGAACTGTTATGCCCCTTGCTCCACAAACCCAATTCGATCATTACGAAATCATCGCTCCGCTGGGGAAAGGTGGAATGGGCGAAGTCTATCGCGCCCGCGACTCGCGCCTGAACCGTGAAGTGGCCATCAAGGTTCTGCC
The DNA here is from genome assembly GCA_043783625.1 of Blastocatellia bacterium. Lineage (GTDB taxonomy): Bacteria > Acidobacteriota > Blastocatellia > RBC074 > RBC074 > JAFDVL01. The sequence continues at coordinate 7,377 of JAYVZE010000157.1, forward strand.
CTCAGATTTTGGTCAGGATGCTGACCGTTTGCGCCGCTTTGAGCAGGAAGCACACGCAACTTCTGCGCTCAATCATCCGAACATTTTGACGGTGTATGACTTCGGTTCGCACGAAGGTAATCCGTATCTCGTCATGGAATTGCTCGAAGGCGACGAACTGCGAGCGCAGTTGAATAATGGTGCATTGCCCGTGCGCAAAGCGCTTGACTACGCGCAACAGGTTACTAACGGCTTAGCCGCCGCGCACGAAAAAGGCATTGTGCATCGTGATCTCAAACCGGAAAATTTATTTGTCACCAAAGATAACCGCGTCAAGATTCTGGACTTTGGACTCGCCAAGCTTACTCAATTGCGGAATGCGGATTTCGGAATGCGGAATGAAGAAGCTGAAACGTTAGTGCAGTCTCCTGATGGTAATCCCCAATTGACCATTCCCGGCACCGTGATGGGAACCGTCGCCTATATGTCGCCAGAGCAAGTGCGCGGGCAAGACCTGGATCATCGGTCGGATATTTTTAGTTTCGGCATTATCCTCCACGAAATGCTGAGCGGGCAACGAGCCTTCAGGGGCGACTCGCACGTCGAAGTGATGAACGCGATTTTGAAGGAAGAGCCGCCGGAGTTGAGCGAGACGAACGCGAAGATTTCACCGCACCTTGAAAAGATTGTGCGACGCTGCTTGGAAAAGAAACCCGAACGCAGATTTCAGACAGCAAGTGATCTGGGCTTTGCGTTGAGCACGTTGACCACGCCGAGTTCGTCAGGCAAGCATCGCACGGAAGCCGTGCAGGCGTTGGACACAACAGCGAAGCGCAGCACCTGGCGTGATCGCATTTGGATGATGGCGACGGCGCTGGCGGTGCTGCTGGCAGGTAGTTTTGCATGGGCATACTTCACGCGCAACCCGCCGAACGCCGAGGCGCGCGTGCTGAAGTTTTCCATCAATCCGCCGGAGCACGCGAGCTTTGAGAACATCGCCAACTCGCCGGATGGGAAGTGGCTGGCGTTCACCGCAGCGACGGGCGGCAAAGATCAGCTTTGGATGCGCGCGCTCGACACACTGATGGCACAGGCGCTGTCCGGCACCGAAGGCGCGTCCCATCCTTTCTGGTCGCCTGATAGCCGGTTCGTCGGTTTCTTCGCGGGTGGCAAACTCAGGAAGATCGAACTTTCCGGCGGGCCGGTGCAGTCGCTGTGTGACGCAGCGGCACCTCTGGGCGGGGCATGGAATCGCGACGGCGTAATTATCTTCGCGCATCAAGGCCGCGGACTATCTCGCGTGTCAGCCACGGGCGGCAGCGTGGCACCGGTCACGACCACCAATCGGGCAGTGCAGGAAATTACACATCATTCTCCGGTTTTCTTACCTGATGGTCGCCATTTTCTTTATTACAACCTCAACCCGCACAAGGAGACGCGCGGCATTTATCTCGGTGTGCTTGATGGCGACCTCAAGCAGCGGCTGTTTGACGCCGACTCAAGCGCCGTGTATGCGGCATCCAGCCAAAGCACTGAGGGCTATTTGCTCTTCGCGCGTGAGGGGCACTTGATGGCGCAGCCCTTCGATGCCCGGCAACTGAAGCTGACGGGTGAAGCGATTCTTCTCCCCGAACAGATTGGGAGCGAGCCAGTTTTCAATCGCGGGAAGTTTTCCGTCTCCGACAATGGCGTGCTGGTCTGCGACCCAAGCTCCAACCGGCAGAGCACGCAATTACTTTGGGTGGATCGGGCAGGCAAACCTCTCGGCTCGCTGGATGTCGAGGGAGGGTATAACAATCCCTGGCTCTCACCTGACGAAAAGCAGGTCGTGACCGACCGTTGGGATCCCCAGACCATCGCTTATGACCTGTGGGTGAAAAATTTGGTGAGTGGCGCCGCCTCGCGCCTCACCTTCGACCCGGCGATTGACATCTCTCCAGTCTGGTCGCCTGACGGGAGCCGCATCGTCTGGGCTTCGAACCGGAAGGAGGCTTATCACCTGTATCAAAAAGCGGCCAGCGGCGCAGGCCAGGAGGAACCATTGTTCAATGTCTCCGGCCTCCCCACTGACTGGTCACGCGACGGTCACTTCATCATCTATCGCCATAGCACCTCGCAAACGAAGTCGGATGTCTGGGTTTTGCCGCTGGATGGCGCTAAGCAGCCCTTCTCTTTTCTCCAAACAGAAGCTGACGAAGGCGGGGCGCAACTTTCTCCCGACGGGCGGTGGCTCGCCTACTTCTCGAATGAATCGGGCAACTATGAGGTCTACGTCCAGAGCTTTCCCAAAGGGGGTGGGAAAAGGCAAATCTCGACCAAAGGCGTCGTCGGGCCGCATTGGCGACGGGATGGCAAAGAATTGTTCTACTACGCGCCGGACGGGAAATTGATGGTGGTCGAGATCAAAAGCGGAGCGAGCTTTGAACTGGGTGCCACCAATGCGCTGTTCGAGTTCAGCAACGGGAGCGGCAATATGACCGTCGCTCCGTATACTGTCAGCGCCGACGGGCAACGGTTTCTGCTCAACGCGCGGGTTGATAAATCAAGTTCCGCACCGCTCACGGTCGTGCTGAACTGGATGGCGGAGATGAAAAAGTAGCGCAAACTGGTTAGAGTCTGCGCTACTGGTGAGAGACGAATTAGCCGGAAAGAATGGTGACTGCCTTGAAATAATCTGTTCTGGAAAAACACAAACTAACAGTTTGTGTTACGCGGAAAAAGTAGTGGAACCTTGCCGCCAGTCACAGACTACCGGACAAAAACATAGCTCCCCTGCCAAGCCGCGTAGGAAGCACTTCCTACACCATTGCGAGGACTACCCGTGTACGACGACTGACCAGCCCGTATTTCAATCATCACCGTCCCGCCTGAACTGGCAGTAATCAATCCAGAGTGAAGTGCTGCGTTACAAATCGAAGAGTCATCTGTGTAGATGTCAGTTCCCCAGACACTGCCGCCAGAGCCGCCGGGGCAGGTGTAAGTGAAACGCTGTCCATTTTTTCCACGGTGCTCACCAGCATTGGTTCCCCACGTAATCTGCGTACCACCACCTGTATTACCGCCGCTCGTAACGCTACCCTTAACACCCGAAACGTGTCCGGCAGCAGAATTTCTTCCCGTCACATTGGAAAGTAAGTAGCACATCGCCGCATCACCCTGTTTGTAAGTCCCCGCCTGAATCCAGGTGTAGCCTTTGCAATTAGGGTTATTGGCACAATCAGCCTGGCACTGGTTCACATTAGGTCGTTGATAGTAAGTCAGTGCTGTCCCCGTCAAAGAAGTATTATTTTCGCCTTGTGTTGCGGGTGCAGGCGTCGTGTTTCCACTCAGAAAGTTCTGCGCCCAACCAGCCCGACTGGCTATCGCCGTTCGCGTCGGCTGGCTTGTGCCGACTTGATTCATCAGACTCACCAATTGTTCGTTGTAATACTTCACCGCTTCGGTCAGCCAGTAGCGGCTCCATTGTGAGTTTTGATTGACTGCGCCATAAGCATAACTGGTGCCTTTATCGTAGCAATCCCACGCAGCGGCTTCATCCCGATACGCCAGATAACGATGTGTGAGTGATAGCAGCACCTGCACATCCTGCGGAGCCGTCAAAGCCAGCCGCCGCGCTTCGTTGAAGTAGGGTAACGCCTGGGTAAATTGCTGACTCGCATAATATCGGTCGCCATAATCCAAATTACTTTTAGCGCGAGTAACCTGCGTTTGTTGGGCGAATGTGGTTAAGGAAATCAGCATCAGGGTGGTTGCAAAAAATTTGTTCATGATCTTACCTCCGAGTTATGCCTTGCGGCGAATTATCAAAATGATTGCTCTTCGCCTTCCTAATGGCGGAAGCAAAAAAACATTTCAGAAAAAAATGGTGAGATAGAAAAATCGCGCCCACGATGTTACGCTACACCGCACGCACAGCAGTAAACATAGAACAATTACGATTCGAGCCAACACTATGCCGATCACCCCTGGTCTTTGTTTTGACCACTACGAAATCATCGCCCCACTCGGCGCAGGTGGCATGGGCGAAGTCTATCGCGCCCTTGACACGCGCCTGAACCGCGAAGTTGCCATCAAATTGTTGCCCGCCGACTTCGCACAGGACGCAGATCGTTTGCGCCGTTTTGAACAGGAAGCACATGCCACTTCCGCACTCAATCATCCGAATATTTTGACGGTTTATGATTTTGGCACGCACGACGGCAATCCGTACCTCGTGATGGAATTGCTGGAAGGCGAAGAGCTACGCGCC
>JAYVZE010000158.1:0-13067 GCA_043783625.1 Blastocatellia bacterium
GAGCGGTGGTGGGTGGTCGGTTTTTTTGCGAAGCTAAGTAGCTTATGATTTGTACCTTCGCCTGGAACCTACTCTTCCTGACCACCGACCACCGACCACCGACCACCATAAAATATGAGCAGTAATCTGATCGAAATTTTTGATACGACGTTGCGCGATGGCGGGCAGGGCGAAGGTTTGGCGTACACGGTCGAAGACAAAATCAAAATTGCCCACGCGCTGGACGAACTCGGTGTTGCTTTCATCGAAGGCGGATGGCCCGGCGCGAATCCCAAAGATGTAGAATTTTTTGATCGCGCCAAATCTATCAAGCTCAAAAACGCTTTGTTCGCGGCGTTCGGAAGTACGCGCAGAGCCAATGGAATTGCGGCTGATGACGCTGTCGTTCAGGGTCTGCTCGCGGCAGAAACTCCGGTCGTAACGATTTTTGGGAAGTCGTGGGATTTTCATGTTGATGTCGCATTGAAGACTACGCTGGATGAAAATTTGCGGATGATTGCGGACACCGTTTCGCATTTGAAGGCACAAGGACGCCGCGTGTTTTATGACGCCGAACATTTTTTTGACGGCTTCAAAGCGAATTCAGAATACGCGCTCGACACGTTGAATTCCGCCGTCAAAGCCGGAGCCGAAACAATTATTTTATGTGATACGAACGGCGGCGGCTTGCCGGAACGCATTGCCGAAACGGTCGAAATTGTACGCAACCGGTTTCCCAATGCAAAAATCGGCATTCACGCGCATAACGACGGGGAAGTTGCGGTCGCCAATTCTCTCGCGGCAGTCGAAGCCGGAGCAACGCACGTGCAGGGCGTGATGAACGGCTACGGCGAACGTTGCGGCAACGCGAATTTGTGTTCGATCATTCCCAATCTTGAACTTAAACTGGATCGCCGCTGTTTGCCCGAAGGTAAATTAAAATTGCTCACGCACACCAGCCGCTACATTAACGAAGTGGCGAATCTAGTGCCGAATGATCGTGCCGCTTTTGTCGGTCGCAGTGCATTCGCACACAAAGGCGGCATTCATGTTTCTGCCGTGATGAAAGCGAAATCCACCTACGAACACATTGACCCTGAACTGGTCGGCAACGAAACACGTGTGTTGGTTAGCGATCAATCCGGCATGAGCAATATCAATTTTGCCGCGAAAGATTTTGGCGAAGACTTCATCAAAAATCCCGAAGCCGGACGGCGTTTGCTGAAAGAATTAAAAGAGCTGGAGCATCAGGGATATTCGTTTGAAGAAGCTGATGGATCATTTCATTTACGTGCACTCGGAGCTTTAGGCAAGCGAAAATATTTCTTTGAGCCGCTCGAATATCGCGTCTGGATCGGCTCCGCCAGCGAACCTGAAGCTGTCGTGCGCGTCAAAGTCGGCGACGCGGTGATGCATACTGTCAGCCTGGGTGATGGACCTGTTCACGCGCTGGATCAGGCATTGCGCAAAGCCTTACTCGAACATTTTCCAGAGATAGAAAATTTTCATCTGATAGATTTCAAAGTTCGTATTCTTGACGGCGAACATGCGACTGCCGCAAAAACACGAGTGCATATTGAAACCAGCAACGGCGAACGTTCGTGGAATACCGTGGGCGTAGCTGAAAACATTATCGGTGCTTCGTGGCAGGCAATTCTCGAAAGCATCGAATACGGCTTACAAATCACCTCTTCTGAAACTAAATAATGGGCGGACAAACACGCACAGTTCATCTGGCAGTCGGCTTTTTCGTGATCGCAATTTTTTTGCTGACGGGCTACCACATGCGCTTTCACATTCATCATTTGATGGAAGCGAGTGACCGTCTACGTTTTTCACTGCGTGGCAATCACATTTACATTTTGTTGCTGGGCTTGCTGAATTTAAGCCTTGGCGCGTATCTGAAAGTTAGCCAGATTATGTGGCGTGCCTATTTACAACTGGTGGGATCGTTAATGATTTTGACGGCTACGATGCTGGTGATTGCAGCCTTCTTTTTTGAGAACAAGGAATCGCTGGAACGCCCGTTAACATTGATGACAATTATTCTTGCTTTGACTGGGACAGTGCTGCATGCCATCAGTAGCATGCAAGCCAAAACTTCATAGCTGAAAACGCAATGGCAAAAATAGATAATTCACATGACAGATTTTTCAAAGAAATTTTTGGACAACCGGATATTGCCGCCGATTTTGTCGCAAACTACTTGCCTTCGGAAGTAGTTGCCGAACTGGATTTATCTGCGCTGGAATTAGTGAAAGATTCGTTTGTTGATGCAAGCTTACAGGAACATTTTTCTGATTTACTCTACCGGATAAAATTACGGAAAGCGAAAACTGAAGCATTTATTTTTTTCCTGTTTGAGCATAAAAGCGCACCCGACAAATGGACTGCGTTACAAATTCTTCGCTACCAGTTAGAATTCTGGGAGCGCGAGAAAAGAGCGGGTGCAAAGAAGCTGGCTCCAATTTTCCCAATCGTGTTTTATCACGGCAAGTCGAACTGGAAAATCCCGCTCAACTTCAGCAGTTTGGTAGATTTTCATGAACAGGAATACCTGAAGCCGTTTGTGCCGGAATACAGATATTTTTTGTGCGATTTGTCGGTTTTGGAAGAGCCGCAGATAATTGGTTCGGCGTTTTTGAAGACAACCCTGCTTCTGATGAAAAATATTCGTCAGAAGGATTTACAAGGAAATTTGAAACGATTTTGGGGAGTCTTGAAAAATACTTCTGGTCAACGCTTAACAGATTTTTTACTTTCCTGTACGCGTTATATTTCTGCCTCAAACGACTTTGTATCAGCAGATGAAACCGTCGCAACCATCAAGAAGGAATTTCCACTTAATGAAGGAGCAATTATGGCTGCATTAGCAAAAGATTGGATTCAACAAGGAATTAAACAGGGAATCGAACAAGGAATTGAACAAGGAATTGAACAAGGAATTCAAAAAGGACGACTAGAAGAAGCAACGAAAACTGCTCTGCGTCAATTGCATCGTCGTGTAGGAATTTTACCTGCTACACGACAAGAACAAGTTCGAAAACTTTCGCTCGAACAATTAGAACAGCTCAGCGAAGACCTATTAGATTTTACTTCCGCCATCGATCTCAACAATTGGTTAGCCTCCATTACAAAATAAATTATGACCTTCAACCCAAAACACCAAAGCCACATTATCACCAACGGGCGCGACCGCGCTCCGGCACGCGCCATGCTCAAATCTATCGGCTTTACTGACGAAGATTTGGCAAAACCAATCATCGGCGTTGCGCACGAATGGATTGAAACGATGCCGTGCAATTTCAATCACCGCGACCTTGCCGTCAAAGTCAAAGAAGGAATTCGTGCGGCGGGAGCGACGCCGATGGAATTCAATACAATTTCCATTAGCGACGGTGTGACGATGGGAACCGAAGGCATGAAGGCTTCGCTCGTCAGCCGCGAATTGATTGCGGATTCTATCGAACTCGTCGGGCGTGGATATTTGTTCGACGCGATGGTGGTCATTGTCGGCTGCGACAAAACCATTCCGGCAGCAGCAATGGCATTGATACGCTTGAATGTGCCGGGGCTGATTTTATACAGCGGCTCCATCGGACACGGCGATCACAAAGGCGCGCACTTGACCGTGCAAAATGTGTTTGAAGCCGTCGGCGCAAATGCAGCGGGCAAGATCAACGATGCTGAATTGCTGGCTATCGAAAACGTAGCCTGTCCTGGCGCGGGTGCATGCGGTGGACAATACACCGCGAACACGATGGCGCAGGTGATGGAATTCATCGGTTTGTCCGTGATGGGAACTGCGAGCGTTTCCGCAATTGATCCGAAAAAAGATATGGTCGCTTTTGAAACCGGAAAGACCGTCGTTGATTTGCTCAATCGCAATGTGCGCCCGCTCGACATTCTTACCCGTGAAGCGTTTGAAAATGCAGTCGCTGGCGTAGCGGCTACGGGCGGCTCAACGAACGCCGTACTGCATTTACTGGCGATGGCGCGTGAAGCTGAAATCCCTTTGGATATTAATGATTTTGATACAATTAGTTCGCGGACGCCGATGATTGCGAATCTAAAACCCGGCGGAAAATATACTGCCGTCGAACTCAGTGCAGCGGGCGGAACTACACTGATTGCCAAACGGATGATCGAAGGCAATTTGCTGGATGGAACCCAACAAACTGTCACGGGATTGACGATAGCGCAGGAAGCCGAACTCGCTACTGAAACGGAAGGGCAGGATGTAGTTTTCACGGCTGAAAATCCGCTCAAGAAAACTGGCGGATTAGTTATTCTGAAAGGCAACATTGCGCCTGAAGGTTGTGTCCTGAAACTGTCCGGCTTTGAGCGCAAAAAACAGGTTGGGAATGCGCGCGTCTTTGAATGCGAAGAGGACGCGATGAAGGCTGTCACCAGTGGACAAATTAAAGCTGGCGATGTCGTCGTGATTCGTTATGAAGGCCCGAAAGGTGGCCCCGGCATGCGCGAAATGTTAGGCGTCACCGGAGCCATCACCGGAGCCGGACTTGCCTCCGAAGTTGCCTTGCTCACCGATGGTCGTTTCAGCGGAGCGACGCAAGGATTGTGCATCGGACACATCGCGCCGGAGGCTGCTGCTGGCGGGTACATCGCTGCCATCAGAGACGGTGACATCATTGAAATTGATATTGAAAAACGCCTGTTGCAAGTCGTGTTGAGCGATGAAGAAATCGCGGGACGGATGAAGGATTGGAAAACTCCCGAACCGCGTTACAAAACCGGAGTGTTTGCGAAATACGCCAAGCTCGTAACTTCGGCGAGCGAAGGCGCCATCACGAAAGCTTAGCGAGTATTTCTTGAAAGATAATAGATCACGGACTTGCGATATTTTATCAAAGTCCGTGATTTTTTTAGTGCGAAACTTCAATGCTTTTTGTCGCCGAAGGTGACCAATAAAATAGCGTAGGGTAAAGCGAATGAAATGAGCGACACCCTACGTTGTGTTAAGAAATTGCCCCGACTCTGAAGAAGTCGCACAATAGTTTTTGGAAGTTCGACTCCTTCAGAGTCGGTTGTTTTGCTTGATCCATTCGTAGGGTTCCACCCTACGCTATTAAATTTGTCTCCTTCAGAGACTTCAATGAATTATGAAGAAAATTATTTTCGTATTTCTCTGCTTCTGCGTTTCGCAACCCATTTTCGCCCAACGCCAAATTGCCATCACGTTCGATGATCTGATTTTCGTGCCGCAGGATGATCTGACGCAGATGAAAACGTTGACGCAGAAATTGCTGACGACGCTAAAGAAAAATAAAGTTCCGGCGATTGGCTTCGTGAATGAAACAAAATTGCACAAGCCCAATGAAGAAGCAGCCCGTACCGCCATTCTAAAAATGTGGATTGATGCCGGATTCGAACTCGGCAATCACACCTATTCTCACCTCGACATGTTCAAGGCTACGGCGGAAGAATTCCAAAAAGATTTGCTGCGCGGCGAAGTCGTCACCAAAAAATTATTAGCTGCCAAAGGCAAACAGGAACGATATTTTCGTCATCCCTATCTGAACACCGGAGCGACTCCTGACCAGAAATCCGCCTTCGATAAAATCATCGCGGACAACCACTACACCGTAGCTCCCGTGACCGTAGATAATGGCGATTATATTTTCGCTTCCGTGTACGCCGAAGCGCTGAAAAAGAATGATCGCGCGATGATGAAGCGCATTTCTGATGCCTATATTCCGTACATGAATTCCGTGCTGGATTTTTATGAAAAACAATCGAAGACGCTGCTCGGCTACGAGATGAAACAAATCCTGCTGGTACACGCGAACACGATCAACGCGCATCATTTTGAAGAGATGATTCAGATGATGAAAAAGCGCGGCTATGAATTTATTTCGCTGGAAGAAGCACTGCGCGACAAAGCGTATCAGTTGCAGGATTCCTACACCGGACGCAACGGCACTTCGTGGATTCAACGCTGGGCAATGACCCAGAAACATCAGCCGACGATTAAGCAGTTTAAGGAAGAGCCGAATGTACCGGAATTTATTCAGAAGTCCTATGATAGTCGAAGATAAAATGATCTCCGCATTCGCCGATATTTGCCTGAAAAGTCAGGTTACAGATAAGGCAATCAATGATTTTTTCATCTCAATTTCAGGCTTCGTATTAATCCCACCTGCCGCCTCGCTCTATTTGTAAATTGTAAAAAAAAAACAACTTAGCCGCCAGCCTTAAGAATTTACGGAACTTGACACACTGACAAATTGGCACGTATAGTGCGTATGCCATTCTGTTTACAGTCAATTCATAGCGTTAACCGTTATTGTGATGAAGCCGCTTCACCGTATGTAGCCAATCGGAACCGTCTCCATCGAAGTTTAGCAGAGACTTTTATGACAACTGATTCTAATTTCTTGGGAATAATTCGCCAGCATTCCTACCGTCAATCGTTCCCCGCAAATTTACCGCTATTTCGACAAGGCGATCCAATTCGTGATGTTTACTTGTTGGAAAAAGGGATTGTGAAAATGACTCGTGGGGAAAGCAATGGACAGGAAATCATTCTTGATTTACGAATGTCAGGAAGTCTCTTGGGAGCCGTTTCAGCTTTAGCTAATGACTCCGCACCAATGGCTGCAATCACTGCTACACCTTGTGAAGCGTATCGCCTGTCGAGCAAAGATTTCCTTCATTTAGTTAATAGCGATGCCAAGCTCTCACAGGATTTGATGGAATTTATTAGCCGTCAGCGCAATGAGCAAGTTGTCCGCCAAGCTGAGCAGTCCATGTTATCGGTGCGAGCCAGACTGATAAAACTACTATCACAAATTGCGAAAGAATTTGGGGTCGAACGCAACGGTCGAATATGCTTACCACTGCCAATTACCAAACAGGACATCGCTGGATTTTTGGCGATTACGCCCCAGCATCTGAGCATTATTTTTAAGGAGATGAAAAAGGACGGGTTAATCGCTGAAGAGAAAGAATGGATTATTTTTCAGAACTTGCAAGCTTTGATTCAAAAAGTAGAGATATTGGAGAAAAAAGAGGCATGGGTGTGATGAGTGAAAGAGCAGCCACTAATCTAAATATGGAGAGACGCTGAATGTAGATTTAGTTTGGGCTTAATGTAGATTAAAGACGAATTCTTGAAGAAGGGTCATTATGAAATAGAGGTTTCACCTGTTAACAAAAACTTAAACTCAGGAGGTAAGTATGAATCTTGGTAAGGTAAGATGGTTTGTCTACATTACAGTTTTGGTGACAATGATGTATGGGGGGATGCAACTAGAATTTTTAGGCTCAACTCCACTCAGTCTTAGTGTACATGCACAATCTGATGATTTCGAAATTGACGATGCCGGAGCAGGCGGATGCTGTCAGTATACTAGCCAGTGCGGAAACGTAAATAGATGGTCGTGTACTCTTGATGATGGTGAGATTTGTGACCCCGTGGATCGTAAACGATGCAAGAAGCGAACGAATTGATAGGGTACACAAGCATCAATCAAAAAAAATCAAGCCCGCTTGAATTTATAAATACGTTTAGAGTTACTCCACAAAATTAGCTTTCAGGGTATATTTAGAATGGCGGGTTTGGTTTAATTCTTAAAGTCAGGAACCCTAATTTCGTGTATGTCGAATAGAAACTCACTAAAGAATATTTGTGTAATTCTCTTATTATGCTGTTCAGCATTGATTAATATTTTACTTGCTAGAACAGTTATTAGTTTAAAGAAAATCGCAAATTCCAATCTTCAGCGCCAAGTAATTCGACCAGCTATTGGGGAATTTCTTCCACCAATTAAAGCAAGCAGCAGGAATAGTAAAATCGTAGAGAGTATAACTTCAGAGAATGATAACACCTCTACTGTACTTTATATTTTTAGCCCTGATTGTGGTTGGTGTTTGAAAAATGCAGATTATATTAATTCATTGCATTTGCAGGCTCGGGATCGCTTCAGATTCATCGGCATTTCACTCTCATCAAATAATCTAGATGATTATTTAACAAAACTTAAAATTATTTTCCCTGTGTATGTTAATCCATCTGAAGATTCAGTAAGTTTATATAATCTAGGTGGTACCCCACAAACAATTGTAATTTCTAATAAAGGGGAGGTACTCAAGAATTGGCATGGGGCGTATTCGTCTAAAATGAGAAACGAAATTGAGAGCTTCATGAAGGTTAACTTTCCAACTGCGAATTCCTCAGTTAATTAGGTTTTTTGGGGAGAAATGCTTATGCGATATAAATATGTCATAGCAATAGTGTTTTTAATGTTAGTTAGTTTTGTAAGTATTTCTTTAATTAATGCTAAGTCGCAATCGCCGTCTAAACTAAAAGCGATTAGCGATCCTGATACTTCGCTTTCAGAGCAAAAGAAGCGAATTCAGCAATTAAACGACTTCATTGATGAAGTTAGAGGACTTCCCGCCGAATTTAGTGGGGACTTGCTTCTCAAGTTAGTTGAGGGTGGGAAAGTGTTGGAGAGTAAATCGAAGGTTGACTTGTTAGAGGAAGTGTTTAGGAATTCAAGAGATGCTCAAAACCCCCTCAAACGCATTGATTTAATAGGAAGTGAGGCCGATAGTCGTTCTGGTTATTTATCATACGCACTTGACTTAAGAATGGATACACTATCATTACAATTACGAGTAATTAAACAAGTGCTCCAAGTGGATAAAGTTAAAGCGAGAGAGATGTTTAATCAAATTAAATCACCTAAGCTTAAACCTTTAACTTGTGAGGACATGACAGTTTATGATTTAAAAGAATTTTATGAAGTGTTTGGTCAAGTCATTAAGTCTGCATTTTCTGATGAAGAAGTAAGAAAAGAAGAGCCACTAAATTTCTTAATTGATAATATGCAAAACGTTGACTCGCCCCTTCAAGTTAATCCAACTTTGAAATTGATTGCAGGAACAAATCTCCCCCCTTCTCAACTACAAATCTTAATCAATGTATTCGCTGAACGTTTGGACAAGCTATCAGTAGATGACCGAGCTTTTGGCTCTAATTGGAGGGAAAGTGCTCAATCATTGCGTGATGTGGTTGATATTTGTATAGCAAAAAGAATTATAACTGGTAAACTATTAAGTGCTTATCGAGGATACTTAGTCAACCATCTTAGTGCATCTAGGTGCTTCCGTGAACAAAATATCGTTAAACGAGAGAATGAAGTACTATTATCATTGAATAAATTGTTTCTCAGTCAATCAGTTGCAACCATTACGGATAAAGAAGCTACTTCAACAAAACCACAGAAAAAAGTGGATGATTATGTGTATTTTCGTGGAGCTACTAAAGCGAAACAAATAATGAACGAAGTTAGTCAGTTACATTGGTTACCAGACACAGATATAGCACTGAGCGAATCAGACAAGCACAAGATAGAATGGCAATTGAGGTTAAGACGAGTATTTAATTTAATTCAGGAATGGAAGCCTAAAGATGAAGAAACAGAAGCCGACTATTTTCATCAGAAAGCAGGTATTTATCGCACATTACTTGAATTCGTCCCTGATGAAACCAGCAGAGAGAACATCATGAAAGAATATTTTATATTTTTGATTGATTCTCCAATGCAGCAGGAAAAACGTGTCGAGTGGTTCTACCAGCTAAATAATATAACGAGATTACTAAAAAAAGATAATAACCGTGACCGTGCTTTGATTGAGGCATTATTTAGCAACACTTCGAATTCAGTCATCAATCTATATGCTCGGCTTGAAAAAATAAATTCCTAGAGATGATAACGATAAAATAGTTATAATATTCTATCTTGCTTTTCAACATTTCGTCATTTTACTTTGTTACGGCTTCAACTTTTCGTCAAATAATCCCGTCTAGTCTTCTCAATTGAATGCTGCTCATCGTGTTACAGCTCATTGAAGTCAATACTGCTCCTAGTGTTCAGTCAAGATTCTGCTGACGGATGAGCGAATAAATTTTAAAGTAAGTTATCGTGAATTTAATCCGTCAATTCATACTTGACTGAACGCTAGCTCCATTTGTAAATTATCTCTCCCCACAATTCACAGCCTAAAAATTAAACTTAAATCCAAGCTGGAAAATCCGCGCATCCAACGCCGTTGGGCTGCGCGTGGTGAAATCAGGTAACGCAGCAGCAAGAACTCCCGCTGCATCTGTTGTCACCGTACTGTTCAATGAAAAGATACTCTTTTTATTGAAGACGTTGACGAATTCGCCGAAGACTTCGGCGCGGTAGCGTTCGGTGAAGCTCAGAAAACGCGAGAAGCGTACATCAGTGTTCACCTGCTTCGGTGTCCGACCTGTGTTTCGTCCAATAAATAAAGGGCGATCAGAGCCGGTGATGCCGTCTCCGTTCAGGTTCAGGTTAGAAACGATATTGAATGTTTCGCCGTTATTCGCCGTTGAAATGATACCGAGTTGATTGTCGTTCACCAGGCGATTCAACGCTTTATTTGAAATATTGAAGGTTGGTTTGCCGACAAAGCTGAACACAAACGTATGACGTTGATCGGCGAGCGAATTCCCGCGATCACGGCGGCGATTGGTTGGATCAGACAATGAATACGCGGTGGCGGCGACGATGTTTTGCTCAGGAGCATCATCAATCGAATGCGACCACGTATAGTTCAGGCTGAATTGATACCCTTGAGAAAATCGCTTGTTCAGTGAAAAGACTCCTGCCATGTAATCTGAGTTGCCGACGGATTCCGCAATAATAATATTATTGAAGCTTGGATTGAGGCGCGTTGCTGCGCTCGCCGTCGTGCTGTAAACAGGGCGTCCATCAGCCAACGTTGAAGTAGGGTTAATCGGGTTGATGTCACGATAAACAGGCAGATGATTGCCGCGTGAATGAATGGCTCCGATGGTCACCGAATAATTTTGCGACAATGCCTGTTCCAATTGTACGTTTGTATGAAACACCGCCATGTTCACAAAATCAGGCGAAAGACCTTCGATGCTTGAGGCGGTAAAATTGGGAGCTGCTCCCAAGCGATTTGGGAATGCAGGTGCGCCCGTAGCAGTGCCTGCAATATTGAATTGGAAGAAAATTGGGCTGCCGTTGTTTTGCAATCCACGCCGATACATATCAATCAGCGGTGGATCGAAATAAAGCCCGGCACTGGCGCGTAACACGGTCGGATGATCGCCTTCGCGCAAGCTGTAGACGATTCCCAGACGTGGCGCGAAATTGTTCTTGTCTAATTTGAAATCACGAGATAACGCCAGTGGTGAAGCCTTGAACGCATTCGGCACGTTGTAGAGATCATAACGCACGCCGTAGTTGATTTTTAAGCGTGGCGTCACTTTCCAATCGTCTTGTGCAAAGGCGTGATAGAACTCCGTGTTATAAGTGATAAACGGATCGCCGACGGCTTCGCGGTACTGCGTGTAGCCGAACGGTTTCAGTCCGCTCTTGGCATCAAGGTACGCTTGAATATTGGCAAATGTATACTGTCCAAAAGCGCGTGAGCGGCGTTCGTCACGGATGAAATTAAAGCCGCCACCAACTTTCAAAGTGTGATTGCCGTGGGTCATTGTGACGTTGTTAATTAATTGATTAGACAACTGTAACGGCTGCACTAAATCATCAACCGGTGCGCCAAAATTCGCTACGCCGGCGATAACGAAGGTCAATCCCTGACCGGAATTAGTATTCGATAAATTTTGCGAATAGCGACGTGCATATTGATAACGCAGCTCATTCAAGATCGTGGGCGAAAAAGTTGAAACTAATTGGACGCCGACAGAATCTGCGGCGTCTTTGAAATCAACGCTCCGTTGCAAGGTGTTGAGTCCACCGCCAATGTTGTCCGGCGAATTATTGCGGAAATAAATGTAACGACCCAGCAGACGATTTGACGGATCAATTTGTACATCGGTGCGTCCGATGAAAAATGAGACATTTTGCGAAGTCGGAATGTTGGCAGGGAAGGCCGAAGCCGGAAGTCCTGATGCAATCAACGCAGTTTTATTTGCTTCTGTGATCGTAATGACGCGCGCCGGTTCACCGCCTAATTGACGTTTGACGTGTTCGTATCCGGTATAAAAATGCCAACGATCTTTGACCAATGGGCCACCGACCGCGCCGTTGTAATTATCCAGAATGGCAGGCGGTGCTGCGACGCCGCCAAAGAAAAACGGACGCGCTGCGAAGGGTGTCCGGCGCATGCGATAACTGGCGGAGCCGTGAAATTGATTCGTGCCGGAAGGCGTCACGGCATTCATAATCAAGCCCGGCGTGTTGCCGAATTCCGGCGCAAAGCCGTTCGTGACAAGTTGCACTTCGCTGACAAATAATTCAGAAATCGGCATCAGGCGAATTCCGGCACGATCTGTTTGTGTATTGTTGTTGCCGTCGAGCTGGTAATTCGTGCGACGCGCAAAGCCGTTGGCATTGATGCGCGGGACTCCGAATTCAGAATTCGGGCGACCTGTGACATTCGCTTGCAGCAAAGCAAAATTGTAAGGGTTGCGCGAAATCAACGGCAGATTCGTGACTTCGCGGGCATTGAGGACTCGCCCCAAATCAATTTTTGCGGTATCCGCAATTGGCGCATCTCCCGTAATTGTGATTTGTTCGGTGACGGCTCCGGTGTCTAATTTTAAATCAATGGTGGCATTTTGTCCGGTCGTCAGGGTGATGCCTTCGCGTGTGAGCTTTTTAAATCCCGTGATTTCAACGGTCACGCGATAAGCGCCAAGCGGCAGTAACGGAATCCGATAGACTCCGCTGGTGTCACTGCTGACAGTTCGTGAGGAGCCTGTGTCAAGATTTGTCGCAGTGATTTGCGCGTTGGGAATTCCGGCTCCGTTCGCGTCTGTCACCTGACCTTCAATTTGAGCGTTAATGGCCTGAGATTGCGCGAAAGATGGAGCGTGAAGGCTCATGAAAAGCACTGCGACGAGAGCGAAAAAGAATAGTATGTTTGGTGATTTTGATTTTATAGTTTGCATAGGTTTACCGCAGAAAAATCTTGGGGAGATTAATAATTTTGTTAGATTCGAGTGTAACTGGATGATAGTTAATCGTCAAACGAAGGCAGGATGCAGAAGCCCGCACGCAGTAAGGGCGTCTTCGGTCAAAGCAAAACGCCCTTACTGC
>JAYVZE010000159.1:0-19308 GCA_043783625.1 Blastocatellia bacterium
AGGTCGCTACCGCTCACTGTACTGTACCGCGCCGTTCGGCGCATTCTGGTTTGAGGTCGCACCCATCTGCAAACCGCTATTAGCCGCCTGTCAGTTGACGAGGCGGCTTAAAAAAGTAGTGATTGAAAATCTACTTAGCCAGATACGTTCCCGCAAAACTTCCATTAATCGTATTGCCTTCGATGGTGTTATTGCCACGAGAAATCACATTCCCGCCAATTCCGTTTTGCGAATTTCCAGTCACCGTGGAATTAGACAGTCGAATCAAAGCTCCGGTCGTTCCAATCGTCCGAACGCCATTTGAACCGTTAGTTGCGACACATCGTTCAACATTCAGCTCATTCGTGAATCCCGTGTCACCAAAGGCCCGAAATCCAACTGCTGCGCTCGACACCGAATTACTCACCGTCGCATTTGTGTTTCCTCTGACGGTCAGACCTGTTGATTTGAACTGACAATTCTCAATCAAAGCTTTTCTGAAAAGTGAATTCCCCGTTGTGCCAATTTCCAAGCCTATTGCCCCTGAAATAAAGCGCGAATCAGTGACGAAGAGAACGTTGTCACCAGTGTTTACGGAAGCTCCTGCTTCGTATAAAAGCGATTGAGAAGGGAAAGCATAAAAGGTGCAATTCTCGACATACAAATGCCTGCAACTGACCGCTTGCACGCCGATGTTGCCGCCACGGGATTTAAAGGTAAGTCCGCGCAGAATGACTTCGCCAAATGTACTTGAAGCCGGATCAATGTTGATCGTGACTGCCGCGCCGCCGGGCGTCACAATGGTCGCACTCACGCCGGAAGCGGTTTCCACCGTGACTGATGTTTTAATGGTGAACGGAGCGTAGACTCCTGATTCCACAATCGTCACAATCGAACTGCTGAAAGTTTGATCTATTGCATATTGCACAGTGCGGCAAGGGCTATTTTCATCAGAACAATCTCCGATGTCATTCCCGTGACCGGAAACGAAAGTTTGGTCTGGAAACCCAGCCGCTTTCGTGGTCAGACTGAATGATAAAATAATTCCGGCAAGCAGAAAGAAGGCTGCGGTTGATTTGAGAAAAGCTGCTGTCAGGCGATTTTGTTGGGTGTTCATATTGGCTCCTGTGTTTTAAACTCTGCGCCAGAGCTGCGAATTCTATCCGCTCCAGCGCACTATTTGGTGATTTGTCATTGGTTGACGTGTGAAGAATAGAGCCTGGAGCCGGAAATAGTCTTGAGAAAAAGCTGAGATTTTTCTCTGAAAGATTTCTGGAATTGTTGAGAGAAGAACGAGAACTAGAGCAAATTGTGAATCAGTGTACGGCAGGCTAACAGCCTACCGTACATTCAAGCCAAATCTGCTCTAACTCTCATTTCAGCGCTTTAGCCAAATGTAGAAGAATTTCATTTTTCAACGAACTTGAGCAGGAAGCTTGTGCGCCATTGCCCGTGATGAAAATAGTGATAAACTGTCAGAATGTTATGCAACAGTCGCATAACATTCTGAGCCTGTCTCCTAACAATTAAAGATTCTTGATTTGAGAAGTAGTTCGCTTACTACAGGTCAGATTCTAAAGTCGAAATGTCGTGAAGTTTTACGACTTTTCGGTCGTTGAATTACATGTTATGTTTTTGTGATTACAGAGATTCGTTGTGGCATTCACTGAATCGAACTAATACTAATATGAGAATACCTTTAACCATTATCAGCATTATTCTATGCCTGCTTTGTAGCTCTTGCTCGGAGAAAAAGATTCTCTTAACAGGTGAGTATGATTGTTCAACCCAGGTCGTTAGCTTTATTAAAGGTCCATTAGCGGGTCACCAATATGGATCTCTCACGGAGGCAACAACTGCGCTGAAGGATAAAGGGTATAACGCCTCAACAGCCGATGACCTATCAATTATTCTTGAAACTTCTTGTAAGAAACCCGTAAAGAGCAGCCTGAATCAAAACTCCAAGATATTGGAAAATATTGTTATAAGCTTAGAGGGAGAAGGGGAAGGCGCCCCATCTCCCTCACCCCAAGGCGGAATCGGCGGGAGGAGAGGAATCCCATGGCCCAGAAGAGCACCACGGCGTCCAGTTGTTCTGACTGAGGTAACAATGAAAGGGACGCAGGGGAGACTTTTTAGTCAAGCAGAGACCAAAGTTGTCAGTAATGGAAAACCTTTAGCGGAATTTGTGAAAAATGCTGGCTGTAGTTTGATTAGTTTTCGTCCTCCTCAGTGTGTATATCCCAATGGAGATGTGAAAGGTATTTCCCCCAAATAGGTTGCGACTAACATGGCTGAAAATAAGGAAAATATTTCCTATCCGTCAAAAGCGATTATAGAGGTAAATGAAACTGATATTTCTAATTCCTGTATAACGGAAGAACCTTCACAAACAGAGAAATCGGAGATTGTCCCAAGAAGGTTTTGGAGCCTTATCAAACACATAGACACAGAAGCAAAAAAAATCTTATTAACTGCGATTTCGGCTGCGCTGCTCACGTTAATGGGAAATCTATTACTCGAAAAATTCAAGACGGATCAGTCTAAGGCGCTGGAAAAATTTAAGGCAGAGTTATATACAAAAATTGACGAGCTAAAGGCTAAGAATGTTGAAGGAGACAGGCAAGATATTGCTTTAGACAAAGAGGCTGCTGACGATATGAGGAAAGCATATTCAGATCTTAACTCCAGCCTACGCGAATTAAGAGGGGCATTTATTGAATATGCGTTGCTATGTGAAGACTTGAATCGTTCAACAGAAGCTGCATTAGATGATGCGTCTTTACGGTATCTATTTGAAAATAAAGCTAAGCTCGGTAAAATGCTAGCAGAGGTTCATATTAAATATACTAACGAACATATTGAAAAAGACATACTCGGCCAAGCGGATAATTTAAATGGCCAGATTGGAAGTTGCCTAGCCCAGGCTCAAAAAGAGAAAAACAATAACTTGCTTATTCAAAGGAGAGAAGAATTCGTAAACTTGATTACTGAGCTAATTGGGTTGATTAATAAGACGAAACTGAACATATATACAAGAACTATTAAAGATCGCTGAAATTGCTTACATAGTGTGAAAATCTATAACAAACCTAACATCTATTGCACCGGAGCGCACACCACTTGGCTTGTCAGTCACGACTACAGCGCGCTTGGTGAACGAATTGTTCGGCACTTGGTTCCATCAAAACTTTCGGAGAACGTAATGTTTGATAATATTCCTGGGTTTATTTTAATAGCGATTGGAAGGCTGGCGAACATTTGGCCGTGGTTACGCAAGAAACTTAGTGCGTTCGCAATCAATTCCACCGTCAACGTCTGCCGGCATCGGCCACATCCCTGGAGTACGGTTCATGCTTATGTTTCCTGGACTTCATTGACAGATCAGCATTGGAGTGCGCGTCATTTGCCGGAGGCAACCAGACAAGGTCTGCCAACGCCCGATGTATTGAAAGACCTGTTTGTTAGAAAACAAGGTACTCAGGAGTTCTGTCAAAAATCTACCTGCTTATTTCCCGCCTTTGCACAGTACCTGACTGACGGATTTATCCGCACGAGGATGCCGAATAAAAGTGCGGGAGAAACAGACGACCCGCTCCGCAAGCAAAATACCTCGAACAACCAAATTGACTTGTGTACTTTGTATGGGCGGACACCAGCGCAAACCAGCCAACTGCGTGTGAAGTCTGAAACTGACGGATGGAGAGGGCAATTAAAATCACAAGAGCTTGCCGGAGAAGAATACTCCCCGTTTCTTTTCGAGGCCGATGGAGTGACCGAAAAAGCCGAATTCAATCTGCTTGATGCACCGCTTGGACTGGATAGATGCCCTCCCACATTACGCACCAGGATTTTTGCGACTGGCGGAGATCGTGTTAACAGCGCCCCGCAAGTTGCCATGATCAATACGTTATTTCTGCGAGAGCACAATCGCCTCGCGCGTGAAATGGAAAAAGCAAATCCAACCTGGGATGACGAACGTGTCTTTCAGACGGCACGAAATACGGTCATTGTGATATTTATCAAAATTGTGGTCGAGGAGTACATCAACCATATTTCCCCCATACCAGTCCGTTTAAGTGCCGATCCGGCAGTGGCGTGGAATGCACCCTGGAACAAACCAAACTGGATCACGACAGAGTTCAGTTTGTTGTATCGCTGGCATTCGCTGATTCCAGACATGATGGAATGGAGTGGGCAGTCTTATCCGGTCGCCGCAACCTTAATGAACAATCAGTTGCTGCTTGATGCCGGGCTGGTCAGCGCCTTTGCCAGTATGAGTGCGCAGCAGGCGGGGCGGTTAGGAGCCTTCAACACGAATGCCGCACTGGTTGGCTTTGAGGTGAAGGCAATTGAGCAGGATCGCCTCTGTAAATTAGATTCGTATGCCAATTATTGCGCCTACGTTTCATTAAAAAAACCTCGGCATTTCTCTGATATATCAACGAACAAGGCGGTCGTTGATTTTCTGGCGGCGAATTATTCCAGTCCGGCAGAGGTGGATTTTTATACCGGGCTGTTCGCGGAAGATACCGTGAAGAATTCTCCGCTGCCGCCGCTCCTCCTCCGCATGGTCGCCGTTGATGCCTTTTCGCAAGCGTTCACCAACCCGTTGCTTTCTGAACACGTCTTTAAACCTGAGACATTTTCAGCGTTAGGCTGGGACACGATTGAAAGCACTGGTTTTCTGCGTGACGTGCTGATGCGGAACAGCCCGCAAGGCATTGGTAATACGCGCATTAGCATGACCCTGAGTAGCTGGAGATATAGTTAGCAAATGTTCGTTGGAAGATGCTGCGAGCAGTGTATTTATTCGGAGCTATTTTTATCACAGACGGAAGTGGCGGTGCTGCCAAAATAAACAATGGCAAATAGTTTTCTCTGAATAGTTGTACGTCAGAACTGTCCTCAATTTTCTTCCGCCAATTTTACCGCCAATTCACCAGCCTCTTTCAAACTGCGCGTAAACGCTTTGCCCTGCCACGCAATATCGAACGCCGTGCCGTGATCTACAGAGGTGCGAATGATGGGCAAGCCAAGCGTCACATTAATTCCGCCTTCAAAATCCAAGAGCTTCATCGGGATGTGTCCCTGATCGTGGTACATGCACACAATCGCGTCGAAGGCTTTGCCTTTGACGGTTTGGAAAAAGATTGTATCGGGCGGGAACGGGCCGTTGGCGTCTATGCCTTCGGCGCGGGCGAGTTCGACAGCGGGTTTAATAAATTCAATATCTTCGGAACCGAACGAGCCGTTTTCTCCGGCGTGTGGATTCAATCCGGCGACGGCGATTTTCTGGCGCGGACGCAATTTCGCTACGGCAGAATGCGTTAAGCGAATGATGTCTAAAACCTTCTGCGTAGTCACTTCATCCAGCGCACGCCGCAACGAAATATGCGTCGAAACGTGCGTCACGATCAGACGATCTGAAACCAGCATCATCGTATAATTTTCTTCGCCGCATAGTTCTGCGATGTATTCGGTATGCCCGGAAAAATTGGGCGCGGTCAATCGCGTAGCCTCTTTGTTGATCGGCAATGTGACTACGGCAGAGACTTTTTTCGCCAGCGCAAGTTCGGTCGCGCATTTCACATATTGCAAAGCTGCTGCGCCGGAAGCTTGTGAAATTTCTCCGATGCGCAAATCAGTAACAGTCAGTAACCCTACATCCAGGACATTCAAAACGCCTGCTTCGCGTTCGTCTACGGCCTTGATTTTATTGAGTGAAACGCCGTAATTTAATTTTTCATTGCAGTGCTGCAAGATACTGAAATCACCTACGACAATAAAATCGTCGGGCAATTCGCCGTTGGCATACGACTGTAAAATAATTTCGGGACCGACACCGCTGCTGTCTCCCATTGTAATCGCAATACACATCATGAATTCCTTAAAATGCAAAAGCCCACACGAAGTAAGGGCGCTTTGATTGCGAAAAGACGCCCTCACTTCGTGTGGGCTTCTGCAATAAGACAAAGTAAATCTTCTGCGCCGAATCCGCCTGCTTTGGTGATGAGCAATATATTTTCCTGCTCGCAAATTTCTACGATTGGCACGCCCGGCAAAATTTCTGCACGAGGGCGAAAAACCTTCCAATCCAGTGCCTGCGCTATCGCCGCTAGTGTATCACCTCCAAACACAATCAACGTTTTGACGTGCGATTGCGCAAGAACCTGGCAAACAAGATTGGCAAGATTTTCTATGGCTTGGGCGCAGCTTGATACTGTACTTGTAGTGAGAATCGCGTGACCTGTCGCCGCAATTTTCTCACTGATTTGCTGCGCGGCGGCGTTCGCCTGAAAATCAATTACGGGGAATCCTTGTTGCACAGCGTACGCAATTTGCCGTAGCGAATTTTCATGCAAACTGCCATTTACAATCAGCATCGGCGTAGATAATTTTGGCATTGGCGCAGTTGATGAAGTAAGCGAAAAAACCTCCGGCAGAAATTCTGCCCAGCCTGCTGAACCTGCTAATAATTTTGTGCGATTGTTTATCCGCAACCAATGAGCATGCGCCCGCAAATCTTCATCCTTCGCCGCGTCCATCATATAAATTGCAGGTTCAGAAATTTCACTTTTGTCAAAAATTCGCACTGGCAAATTTGTTTGCGAGGCAATGATAGCAGGCACAAACGCTTCATTAACAGGGTTGAGCGGATCACACGCAAAGGCAGTTTGATGAATTGGCTGACCCGCCACAAACTGAATTCCGCGTTCGGTCGTGCGGTTGAGTTTTGGATACGCAGGTGCAAAAAATAGCTCACGTCCATTTGTCGCCGCTAACAATGCCGCTAATTCGCTGCCGATATTCCCGCGCAAAGTCGAATCTGTTTTTTTGTAAAAATGTGGAATGCCAAGTGCGATGCCTTGTTGGGCGAGCTTGAAAACACGAGCGTAAGCATCGTCAGGTTCGACGTGCCGCGAATCTGTATTCACCACCAACACCTGACATCGTTCAGCAAAAGTTGTCAACGGAATTTCGTGATGAATGGCAACGAGAGTCGAAATACCCTGCCGCGCAAATTGCACACCCGTGTCATTCGCTCCGGTTAAATCATCCGCAATAATCAGCAATCGTAATAACATTTTAAGCTGATGAGCATATCAGCTTCGACAAAAATCAGCCACGAAGCTTCTGACATGCAGCAAGCTTCGTGGCTGAAATTGAAAAATATTCTTACGCTTGTTTGATCTGATAATGTTGTTCGGGGATGGCAAAGCCTGCCTCGCTGATGGCTTTGTTCGTATCGAAATAGACCGGCCAATACTGGTCATTGTGAACATACGGACGCACTGCGAGTACCGGCCCCATTGGAGTAAACGTCAGAATTTCAACCTCAGGAGCTGGCGATGAAACTACGTTTGGAATCGCAGCCAGGCGTTTTTTTAATAAAGCTTTGGCCGCTTGTGGATTATCCTGATGAGAAAGTTGCGCGACCAAATCTACCCGACGATATGGATTGGCCGTAAAGTTCTGGATATTGTCAGAAAAGATTTTATGGTTGCCAACAAAGGTTTTGACGTTATCCATGGTATTGATCGTTGTGACGAACAACCCGACTTCTTCGACCGTCCCGATGACACCACCACCTGCGATAAAATCTCCGGCTTTAAAAGGGCGCAGGATCATCAAAAATGCGCCCGCAGCAAAATTTGATAGCAGACCGCTCCACGCCATTCCGACGGCTAAACCTGCCGCCGCAATTAATCCGGCAAATGAAGTTGTCGGGAGTCCCAGGAATCCAAGAATCGAAATTGCCAGCACAATTTTTAAGACTACTGTGAGCGAGGAAACAACATATCCAATCACCGTCGAATCGAATTTCCGGGCTTTCATCCCCTTGCTCAATAAATTATTGAGCAGAAATTTTATTAACCAACCACCAACAATCCAGAGCGCGACAGCTCCGACTAATTTCAACCCGACATCAATTGCATGATTTGTCAAAAATTGAATTGTACTTTCCATGTTTATCGGTCTCCTGCTAAACGGACACAGGCCATAGACCTGCATCTCGTATGGTTCATAAGTAATGTTTTGCTTGCGATGAGGATACTGAGGGAAGCCTCAATTGTGAAGAAAAATAGCAGCGGGTTAGAAAAATCAGTATTTATACTGAGAAAGCATTTTTCTGAATATTCCAAACAAAAAACAGCCTGAGTTGAAAGGGAACCTTTCAACTCAGGCATGTTTAGAAAATCCAGCTAAAATAAATTTACTTTGATAGTTCTTCCCACTCCGTATGCACAAATACGCCAGCAGGCTTGTCAGTGCGTTCATAAGTATGCGAGCCAAAGAAGTCACGCTGCGCCTGCGTCAGATTCTGCGGCAGATTCGCGGTGCGATAAGAATCAAAATACGCCAGACTTGCACTCATCGCCGGAATCGCAATGCCCAAACTTTGCGCCGTGACGACGGCTTGACGCCAGCGCGGTTGTGCCTTCAAAACCCACGTTTTGAAATCGGGATCAAGCAACAAATTCGGGAGGTCAGCGCGACGCTGATACGCCTGCTTAATTTTATCAAGGAACTGCGCACGGATGATGCAACCGCCTTTCCAGATGCGCGAAATTTCGCCCATATTCAAATCCCAACCTTCGACAGCGGCTTGGGCGCGAATCAGGTTCATGCCCTGCGCATACGAACAAATCTTACTCGCATAAAGCGCGTCACGAACCGCATCAATCAAGGCTTTTTTATTGCCTTCAAATTTAACTTTCAGTCCTTTGATTTGCTTGCTCGCGGCGACGCGTTCATCTTTCATCGAAGACAAAATTCGAGAATCCACCGCAGCATTAATCGTCGGAATAACGACGCCTAATTCCAGCGCGACCATCGAAGTCCATTTGCCAGTTCCCTTCTGTCCGGCTTTATCGAGAACTAAATCTACAAGAGCTTTTCCGGTTTCAGGATCGTTGACGCTGAAGATTTTTTCAGTGATTTCAATCAGGAACGAATTCAACATTCCGGCATTCCACGATTTAAAAATCTTGCGCAACTCAGGAGCTTGCAAGCCCAGCGCATTGCGCAAAATGTCGTACGCTTCAGCAATCAACTGCATATCGCCGTACTCAATTCCGTTATGCACCATCTTGACAAAATGACCTGCGCCGTCTTTTCCGATGTAGGTCACACACGGGCCATCATCAACTTTCGCAGCGATGGCTTCCCAGATTGGTTTGATTTCGTTGTACGCGGCTTCATCTCCGCCAGGCATCAGCGAAGGCCCCCAGAGTGCGCCGGATTCTCCACCCGAAACACCGGAACCGATGTAGCGAATGCCTGAAGCCTTCATTTCTTTTTCACGACGCTGCGTATCGCGGAAGAATGAATTTCCACCGTCAATCACGATGTCGCCTTTTTTGAGCAGTGGCTTCAATTGTCCTAAGACTGCATCTACCGGGTCGCCCGCTTTGACGAGGAGAATAATTTTGCGTGGACGCTCAAGTGCGGCGACGAAGGTTTCGAGCGAGTAAGTTCCGATGACTTTATCACTATCATCGAAGCTTGCTGCCCGCGCCAGAAATTTATCAACCTTGGTTGTGTCACGATTGAATACCGCAATCGGGAAGCC
The DNA here is from genome assembly GCA_043783625.1 of Blastocatellia bacterium. GTDB lineage: Bacteria > Acidobacteriota > Blastocatellia > RBC074 > RBC074 > JAFDVL01. The sequence continues at coordinate 9,557 of JAYVZE010000159.1, forward strand.
ATTGCGCGCAATATTCAGCGCAAGATTTTCGCCCATCACGGCAAGTCCGATCATTCCAATTTTAGCCTTTTTAGGTTTCTTCACATTTGCTCCAGAGAGGTGTTAGCGGTTAGCTATTAGCAGTTAGCCGGAATCCTGATCTGGCTGATTGCTAACAGCTAACGGCTAACAGCTATTAAGGGGTTAGTTTGACGTTGCGCACCACGCTCCAATCGCCGCTGGGGTCTTGAACGATGCCATTAGCACGGTCTCTGACGACGGTGATTGCGGACGGATACCACAGATAAATTTGTGGCAATTCCAGTGCGAGAGTTTTCTGAATTTCCGAATAAATTTCTTTCCGCTTTTCCTGCGGAGCCATCAAAGCATCATCAATTAATTTATCCACTTTGGGATTGTTGTACCGCATTCGATTCTGTCCATTCGGAGGAACAGATTTTGAGTGATACGCAAATTTAAAAATGTCCGTGCTTTGATTTCCACCCACCATTTGTAAGTAATAAAGCTGATAATTCCCTTTCAGTACATCATCCAGCATCACGTTACGTTCAAGCGGCATCAGTGTTAATTCAATCCCGATGCGTCTGAATTGTTCCTGCAAAACTTCGCCGATTTTTCGTGACAGCGAATTCGTTGAGGTCTTCAACGATAACTTGAATCGCGGCTTATCTCCATCCTGCTTTTTGCCCGCCGCATCCAGCAAAGATTTGGCTTTCTCAATTTCAAAATTATAGATCGCCGTATCTTTCTCATAAGCCCACTGCGTTACAGGCAAAACGCTATTCGCAGTTTTTGCCTGACCAAGCAACACATCACGAATGATGGCTTCGCGGTCAATGCCATACGCAATCGCCTGACGAATGCGGACATCTTTCAGCAACGGATCATCCATGTTAACGCCGAGGTAGCCGACATTAGTTCCATCGCTTTGCATGACCTTGACGTTCGCCGCTTTTTTCAACGACTCCACTGTCACCGGATCGAAATCAGCATTGATCGCCAGATCGCCGGAACCGCTACGTAGTTCTGCATCACGCGTGCTGTTATCAGGGACGATTTTGACTTTGAGCGTTTTGAACGTTGAAGCACCACCAAAGAAATTCTCATTCGCCGCTAAAATAATTTCCTGATCCGAAGCGTAACTGACAAATTTGAACGGCCCCGTACCGACAGGGGTTTTCGCCTGCGTATCGGCGGAACCTCCAGGAATAATTCCAATTGGCAAAATCAAATTCGCAAAGCCCGGCAACGCATTATTACAACGAAACACCACGGTATTCGCATCCGGTGCTTCGACTGCCGCCAGATTATTGTCCCGGGTGAGTTCGCCGGATTTTTTCAATTTGCTTTGGACTAATGTATCGAACGTGTATTTCACATCCGCCGCCGTCAACGGACGACCATTGTGAAATTTAACTCCCTGCCGCAATTTAAAAGTCCAGATTTTGTAATCCGGCGTGGATTCAAAGCTCTCGGCTAAATCCGGGACTGGCTCAAATTTTTCATTCTTTTTCGTGAGTCCATTGAAGAGCAATTGCTGGATGCGCGCATCGCTGGATTCTGTGCTGTTGCGCGGGTCAAAAGTCGTGACTTTGCTTTCCAGCAACATGACCAGTTCATCAGTTTTCGTTTTCGTTACACAAGCCGCAGCCAATGTTAACAGTACTATCATTGCGATTAATGCCAAGCTTCGTGGATTAAAATTTATTTTATTACTCATCACCTGTTTCCTCTTGTAGCGCAAACTTTTTAGTTTGCGTCTCTGCATTAGAAGCCATTCACATCGGAGCTTCCCCTTAAAAATTAGCAGGTCTTGTCGCCACTCACGCAAACTGGAAAGTTTACGCTACTATTTTTACAAGCGGGCATTATCCAAGACTTCACCGATTCACGCAAGAATGGTTGCCATTTTATCGTGGAGGCTGGTACGCTAAATCTCAGCAATAACAACATTTTTTAATTATGAAACGCAATCTAACATCCTGGTACAGCGAACGATTACACCAAGAAATGCCACTGGCAGCCTACGGGCATTTCGGACATCCGATTTTAATGCTCCCGACCGCCGCCGCAGATTTTCTGGAATACGAACGCTTTAAATTAATTGATTCGGTCAGCCCCTTCGTCAACGATGGCAAAGTAAAATTGTATTCGGTCAACAGCGTCAATGATCGCGCGCTGATGAATCGTCAGGCTTCAGGACACGAAAAGATGATGTGGCTCAATGCCTATGACGGCTACATCACGGAAGAGGTTTTGCCGCTGATTCGCAGCGATTGCAACGATCAATCCGTCAAGCCGTTCATCACCGGAATCAGCCTCGGCGCGTACCTCGCAGGGAATCTTTTTTTCAAGCATTCCGATCTCTTCGCAGGTGCGATTTTATTGAGTGGGAGTTACGACATTCGCAATTTCCTGAATGGTCATTACGATGAAAATGTCTATTTCAATAACCCCGTAGACTACTTACCAAAACTCGACGATCACTACCATTTGCCGACTCTGCAAAGCGGCACAAAACCGATCATTATTTTCTCAGGTCAGGGAGCGTTTGAGGACGCCGACCGTTCGCGCCGCTTATCAGGAATTCTTGACAGCAAAGGCATTCCGCATTGGTTGGATATTTGGGGGCACGACGTGAAGCACGATTGGGAATGGTGGTTGAAGGCGATGCCGCATTATTTCGGGAAGCTGTTCTAATATCGGAAATTTGGTTCTCGAGTATTTTCATGAAGCTTGTTATCCTTTTCTTTCAATCCGTCGCGCTCGCAACCTTGCAACTTATCATTTTCGTTGGACTGTACGACGCTGGCTTCAGATTTGACATATGGTGGACGCAGACTTCTCCACGCATGGGAATTGGTTATGGAATAGGCTTGTATTTTGGAGTACGATTGCTGTTCGTTCTAGCGTTCATCAATGCTTGTATTGCTTTGCGAATACCGGAAAACAAATACAAAATTTCAAGCGCGTTTGTTTGCTATTTTATTTTTTGTTGGTGGTTTAGCAATATTGCGAGCGCGAGACCGTATAAATTCTTAATCATTTTAATTAGTGGCGCCGCTGCCTTTTGTGTTCCTGTTGTTTTAATTAACTTAGCGTCAAAATATTCTGTGTATAAATTGAAACAAAGCGCGACATAGAAGTTCACGCTTAAAAAAACTGGAAGTAGAATTATGTTCAGCCGCAGAAATTTTCTTAAATCCGCCGGACTCGCCGTCGCGCAATTCAATGAAAAAGGTATTGAAAACGCGATAGCCGCGACGAAATACGTCAATCATCTTTTGCCTGAAGAAGTCGCGCAGAATGAAGATTTCTGGTTTCAGGTGCAGCAGGCTTTTGATATTGATCGCAGTGTCATCAACCTCAACAACGGCGGAGTCAGCCCTTCACCACGCATTGTACAGGCTGCGATGCAACGCTACATTCAATTTTCAAATCACGCTCCGGCATTCAATATGTGGCGTATCCTTGATCCGCAGCTGGAAACGGTGCGAAAAAAATTGGCGCGAAATTTTGGTTGCGATTCTGAAGAAATTGCCTTCACACGCAACGCCAGCGAAGCTCTTGAGACTGTGCAATTCGGCTTGGATTTAAAAGCTGGCGATGAAGTTCTGACGACGATGCAGGATTATCCACGCATGCTTTCCACCTGGCGTCAGCGCGAACGACGCGAAGGCGTTGTCATCAAAAAAATTCAGTTCCCTACTCCGCCAAAATCATTAGATGAACTCGCCATACTTTTTGAAAAAGCGATCACGCCCAAAACTAAAGTCATCCATTTTTGTCACATGACAAATCTGACGGGACAGATTTTTCCTGTCAAAAAAATCTGTCAAATGGGACGCGAACGCGGCATCGAAGTCATCGTTGACGGAGCGCATGCTTTCGCGCATGTCGCTACAAAGCAGCCTGATCTTGACTGCGATTTTTACGGCGTCAGTTTGCATAAATGGCTGCTCGCTCCTGTTGGCACGGGGATGCTGTTCATGCGCAAAAATAAAATCAGTAAAATCTGGCCGATGTTCGGAGCCGATGAATCGCTCGACAATAACATCAGAAAATTTGAGCAAATCGGGACGCATCCATCAGGAAATTATTTAGCCATCGGTGAAGCTTTGACCTTTCATGAAGGTATCGGAGCCGAACGCAAAGAGGCGCGCATGCGTTACCTTTTCCAGCGTTGGGCGAAGCGATTAGAGCCATTGAAAGGCGTCAAGTTTCGTACGAGTTTTGACCCAGCCATGTCGGTCGGCTTAGCGAATGTAGACATCGAAGGAATGGATTTAGCAAAGCTCGGCGCCTATCTGCAAAACGAATATCGAATCATCACAACGCCGATTGTGAATGATCGCGGCGTCAATGGAATCCGCATCACACCTAATGTTTATACGACGTTGGCTGAGGTTGATTTATTTGCGGAAGTGATGGAAAAAATTATCACAAAGGGTTTGCCGTAAACCGGGAGCGCAAGCATCTTGCTTGCCACAGCGGGCGCAGCCTCGCTGTGAAACCTCACACAGGGATTCGTTGATCCGGTAACTGTAAACTGCGTCAGCCTCGGCGGTTTTGCTTCGCTCACCGCAGCAAGCAGGATGCTTGCGCTCCCAGTTAATGCTCCCAGCTCAATTTAACGGAGCGCGCAGCTCCGGCTTCAATAATTCTCCCCATTTTTTATCAAATTGATGAACCTGGTTTACGGGTTGCTCATTCTGAAACACCGGACGACCTTCATTCGCCCATTGAAAAATTGAGCCTTCTAAATTCACGACATTCGTATAGCCTTGCGATTTTAATTTCTCGACCAGCACTGATGAACGATAGCCGACGGAGCAATACGCTACGATGGGCGAATCTTTGGGGTAGCCTTTCAGTACTTCAACAATTTGCGGTTCGTCAGCAACGTTTAAGGCGTAACGTAAATGACTGACAGAAAATTCCTCCGGTTTTCGCGCATCCAGGAGCAGCGGTTTTTTTCGATTCGGGTCTTTCATCCACGCGGCATAATCGTTCGTTGAAAGTTGCGTCACCGAAGGAAATTTATTACGGACAGTTTGCTTGATGTCCTGCAACGAATCAGTATTTTTGGCGACTTGCTGCGGTTTAGTACAAGCCGCCAAAAATACGGTGATGAGCAAAAGATAAATCAGTTTCATAGTCATACTTCCGAAGCGATTTCAGGCTCGGCATGCACCAGATCATGTGCGCCTCCACCTGGGATCATTAATGAAATAATGGTGGCAATGGCAACGGCAATGAAGCCCAGAATAAATGATTTTTGCAAAGATGCCGCCAAAGCGTTTTGTAAAAAATGTGCAGCTTCCGGCGTCATCGCCGTTCTTGTCGTCTGCCGAATCAATGACGCTACATCGTTGTGTTGCAGGGCGGAAAGTCCACTCCCGTTGCGTGCCAATTCATTGCGCAGACTCCACGATAACACGGCTCCCATTGATCCAATGCCGAGCGCGGCTCCGATGCTGCGGGCAAACTGAACGCTGGAAGTCACCACGCCAAGCTGTCTGCGCGGAGCGGAATGCTGGGCACCAATCATCAGCGTCGCCAACGTCATGCCGCCACCCAGTCCTAAAAAAACTCCAGCCAGGGCCAGTTGCGAAAGCGTCGTCGAAGCAGAAACATACGCCATCAAGGATCCACCCGTTAACATCAAAAACATTCCGCTGACAGCGACTACACGATAGCCAATCCGTAAGATCAGCCGCGAACCAATGATCGAACTAAAAACCCACGCGAGGATAAACGGAGTCAGAATTTGTCCGGCGGCGGTCGGGCTGCGACCAATCACCGCTTGCACAAAAAGTGGTAAATAAATCATCGCTCCGAACAGCATCATCCCGGCAAATAATCCATGCAAGGCTGTCACAGTGACCATTCGGCTTTTAAAAATACTCAATGGAATCAAGGGTTCGGGGCTGCGCGACTCGATAAAAATAAAGAGCGCGGCGAGGCTCAACAATGAAAAAATTCCAGCGATAACAGTGGCACTGTTCAGGACACTGGCTCGCTCAACCAGAATTAATAACAACACCATCGTTACGCTCAGGACGATGGTTCCTGCATAATCCAAATGAATATTGGTACGGCGTTCATGCTTTTCGGTGTAAGCGATCCAGATAAAAATCGCCGCTAATAATCCAAACGGCAAGTTGATATAGAACACCCAGCGCCACGACAAATGCTCCGTCAAATAACCGCCAACCAACGGCCCGAACAAGGAAGCTACGCCCCACATTCCACTGAAAATTCCAATCATTTTGGTGCGGCGTTCCAGTGAAAGTAAATCGGCGACGATGGTCATTCCCACCGGAAATAATGCTCCTGCACCTAATCCCTGCACAGCGCGAAAGGCGATTAGCTGCGGCATCGTGTGCGCCGCTCCCGACAAAGCTGAACCAAGAATGAAAAGAATTAATCCGCCAAACATAGCGGGACGGCGTCCAATTAAATCCGCCATCTTCCCCCAAATTGGAGTCATCACGGTTGAAGTTAACAGATACGCAACGGCAACCCAGCTATAAATTTCAATGCCGCCGAGCGTAGCAATTACCGTCGGCATCGCAGTGCCAACAATCGTGCTTTCGAGTGCGCCCATGAAAATTCCCAGTGCCACGCCGATAATCGTTAATCTGGTTTTTAAATCCGGCGCAGAGGCCTCAACTTCTACCACTTCGTTACTATTATTCATGAATTGTCTCAGGCTTTTTTGCGCATCACCCACGTTGTCATGCACCGCAAATTCTGCACGTTGGTAGTTTTGATCGGCTCAATCAGCTCAGCCTTTAATTGCGCCGTCAGTGCCAACAAAAATTCCTGATCTACCAGAAAATATTCGCTGCCATCAGGAGTAATGAAGCGTCGCCCCTCAATTTCCTGAACCAAATTTTCAATGCCAATATTTGAGGCAAGTCGCGCAAAAAACATGCCACCGGGTTTGAGTTGCCGCCACATTCCGTTCAGCATCCGCATAAAATGCGCTTCGTCATTGGCGAAGTGCAGAACTGCGCTGGAAATCACCACATCAAATTTCTCTTCACCGAAAACTACTTTATTAACTTCCGCTAACTGGAAATTTTCAAGCGGCAGTTGCGGAGCCAGATGATGCACGAGACGACGCACGTACGCGATGCTTTCAGTAGCGGCATCAACGCCGTACACGTCGTAACCTTCGCGCAAAAAATAAATAATATTGCGACCGCCGCCACATCCGGCATCCAGAATCTTCATGCCGGGCGTGAAGCGTCCTTTCAAAATTTGATCGAAGAGATAAACATCTATGTCGCCGAATTGTTCGTGTAATGTGTTCATAAATTTTGCGTTACTCTGCCAAACAAGCAAAAACTTCGCGGTAAAATTCCGGGTGCGATTGCCACGTTTGCCCCGTGACAATTTTGCCGTCGCGGACAGCTTGTAATTCGCTCACATAAGTTGCTCCGGCTGATTCGCATTCAGAACGGCAATGTTCATACGCCGTCACACGAATTCCGGGCTGTAAAACTCCTGAAGTAATCAACACTTGAACGCCATGACAAATTGCCCAAATCCACTTGTCTTGTTTGCCAAATGTCCTGACGATTTTTTTCACATCTTCGTTATGCCGCAAATATTCGGGAGCGCGTCCACCGGGAATCAAAATCGCATCGTACTCATCAACATTGACTTCGCTGAAGGCAATGTGCGATTCGACTTGATAACCCTTACGTTCGACGTACGTGTCCCAGCCTTCTTCAAAATCATGAATGACGAGGTGCATGCGTTTGCGGCTGGTGGAGGCGATCACGGCTTCGTGACCAGCTTCCAGAAATCGGTGATAAGCGTAGAGCGTTTCAAACCCTTCGCCGCCATCGCCCGTGATAATAAGAATCTTTTTCATGCGGTCTCCTCCAGAAAAATGAGTGAACGGATTTCGTAATCAGGCATTCTACCTTTGACTTCATAAACGTGAAAGTAGCAGTGCGTAATTCAGGTTGTAGAATTGCGTCAACACTGCGAAAATCAGAAATAGAAAGATAGTAGAAAGGATTAACTAATGAGCGCAATTCCCGTTCACAAACTGACGCTTGAGGAATACCTCGCACTCGACCGAACTTCTGAAGATCGTTACGAATTTTTTGATGGCGAAGTTTTTGCGATGGCAGGTGGAAGCCCTGAACATGCACGCATCAGCGGAAATGTCTTTGCCAGCGTGCGTGAAAAACTTCGTGGCAGCAATTGCGAAGCGTTCAATTCTGAAATACGCCTCAAAGTGCCGGCGGCGCTGCCGTACCGTTATCCAGATACTTTGGTCGTGTGTGGCGAACCAAACTACGAAGAATTGCAAGGCGTAAAATTACTGCTGAACCCTCTGGTGCTGATCGAAGTCCTCTCCTCAACGACCGAAGGCTATGATCTCGGAAAGAAATTTACTGAATACAAATCTATCCCCGGCTTTCGGGAATATCTGGTCATTTCTCAGACCCGCCCTCACGTCATTCGCTACTTTCGACTCGACAACGGATTCTGGGTACGTCACGACATCGAAGGCATGGAGTCAGAGGTACTACTTGAGTCGCTCAAGATAACTGTAACCCTCAAAGAAATTTATGAGCGCATGAATTTTCCGGTCTGACAGCGGCCAAAAACCTGCCGCATCGAATTGTAATATTATTGTATTAGCCACTCTCGCCGTTTCGCCTTCCAGCTATTTAATGATAGTTTTTAAGTTGTTCAAAATTACCGTTTCTCACAATTCCCAGGAGGACATTTGCAAAACAACGAATTCACTACTCAAAAACCGTGGACTTTACCCTGGTGGAAATCTTCCGCTGGCAACGCTTCGATCTTATTTTATCTAGTCATCATTCATATTCTGGCCGTCACAGGTCTGATACTTTTTCCAATTCCAAGTCTGAAAGTTTTTCTGATTACTGCCGCTTTAACCATCATCGGCGGAGTCGGAACTACGGTTTGCTATCATCGCTCTTTGTCCCATCGGGCTTTAAAACTGAACCGTGTCGTCGAAGACATTTTGATTTTCTTCACGATGTTCAATGGCTCCGGTTCGCCCATGTCATGGGTTGCGAATCACCGCCATCATCATTCCAAAGCCGACACGGAAGAGGACGTTTCCAGTCCGCGTCACGGTGGATTCTGGTGGGCGCATATTCGCTGGATTATCAATGGTCTGGTTCCGAGGTCAGCCGCTGGTGTCCTGATTTGGACAAGCCGCGCTACCGTTTCTGGTTTCGCATGCAGATTCCAATGCTGGCGGTTTCCATCTTTTGCGGGTTGCTGTTTGGATGGGAAGGATTTTTCTGGATTGGTGCCATTCGTTTGATTTATGCACTCCATTTTCAGATGACCGTGAATAGTATTTTGCACATGACACCGGGCTTGCCCGAAGGCGTAGACTCCAGCCGGAATATGTGGTGGCTGGGTCCATTGCAAGGTGGCGCGTGGGGCGAGAACTGGCATCGCAATCATCACGGCGACGCGAATGCCGCGAAATTTGCCCGCGAGTGGTATCAAATTGATTTGGGCTGGTATGTCATCTGCGGCCTAAAAGCTTTAGGGCTGGCCTACGACATCAGACCACAGCAAGCCAAGCTCAGAAATCGCATGAAAAATCTTGAGCAAACTGCTTAGGAACAACTGGAGCACATCTCTAAAGACGGTTGGGTTGTCAAGAGGAAAAAAGGCAAAAGTTGACCCGGTCGCGGTGAAGCAACTATTTTTTTATCTTCTTTGTTCTTTGACAA
>JAYVZE010000160.1:0-13808 GCA_043783625.1 Blastocatellia bacterium
GTGGCGGTTGTTTTATCACAGCCGACGACGGGCTGGGAGCGCAAGCATCCTGCTTGCCGTTTGCCAGCGGAGCGAGGCAAACCACTTCGCGCTGGAAGCGTGCTGTGATGGACACGCCCTCCTCGCCACGTCAACGAGCGGCGTGGCACGCGCTCGCGGCAAGCAGGATGCTTGCGCTCCCAGTCATTACGGATTGTCGGACGGGCAACAGTTTCTTCTAGCGATGATGGCTCGCTCACTTGATTCTGTTTGCATCCAAAATCTTTGCCAGGGTATTATCAAGTTGTGATATGAGGGGAAACTTATGAGTGCAGTTTTAGACAAAATCGCACCGGAAACGGTTCAGGCTCTCGTTCGGCAGGCGAGTGCCAGCGGGCTTTCACTAAACGAATATTTACAAAAACTTCTGGGTCTGCAAACAAGGCTGCCAGAGGATTTGAGTCTCGCTGGATCAGACGATCAAGCCAATGACATTGCCACTTTTATGGCGGATTTAGAAGCTTTAGCGGAAGGAACCGAACATTTACCCGCTCCCCCCCTCACCTATTCAAGGGCAGACATCTACTTCGACCACGATTAAATGCCCTACCTCATAGATACCAATATTTTTTTACGCGCTGCGAAACGCAACGATCCAGCCAGACAAATCTGCCTTGAGGCTTTGCGGCTCCTCGCCGTCCGGCAGGAAAATCTTTATTTCACGACGCAAACATTAGTCGAGTTCTGGAATGTTTGCACTCGTCCCGCGACGGCGCGTGGTGGACTGGGGCTTTCAGTCCCAACGACGGAGAGAAAAGTTCGGTTAATTGAGCGCAGATTTCGTTTTTTGCCAGAAAGTGTTGCGACTCATGAAGAATGGCGAAAATTGGTAACAACCTACAATGTCGAAGGCGTACAGGTTCACGACACCATGTTAGTAGCTGTCATGAATATTCACAACATTACGCAGCTCCTAACTTTCAACAAAAGCGACTTCAAACGCTTCGCTGGTATCTCTGCGCTTGATCCCTCTGATGTAATTCAATCGCGATAATCATCGCAATAATAAACGAGATAGCAACCCTCAATCTACCAACTTCAAAAACCAAAGGCAGTAGCTCTGCGGTCGTTCCAGCGGAGCGAGGCGAACGGAAGGACACGCCCTCCTCGCCACGTCAACGAGCGGCGTGGCACGCGCTCGCGGCAAGCAGGATGCTTGCGCACCAGTCAACTTTTCCAGTTGATTCGTCGCGTTGAAACTGCCTTGCCGCTACTGTCATCAATTTCAATCATTAATCCATTGATTTGCAAATCGCCTTCGGTCACTTCAAATCTGGTATTCAGGCCTGTTACAAAGCGTGAAATGACTCCTTCAGTTTTCATTCCGATGACGCCATCGTGCGCTCCGCACATTCCCAAATCTGTCAGGTAGGCAGCTCCGCCGGGGAGGATTTGGTCGTCGGCGGTTTGGACGTGGGTATGCGTTCCTACCAGCGCAGAGATGCGCCCATCAAGATAACGCGCCAAGCCCATTTTCTCGGCTGTCGCTTCGGCGTGAACGTCTACGACGATAATTTTTACTTCAGGATTCAGCGACACCAGAGCCGCTTCTGCCGCGCGGAACGGATCGTCGCAGGGCGGCATGAATACTCTGCCTTGCAAATTCAGGACGGCGACGGGAAGGCCTTTGACTTCGCCGACCCACATCCCGCTGCCAGGTGTCGTCGGGACGTAATTATAAGGCCGGAGTAGGCGCGGTTCTGTTTTGATAAGTTCCAACGCTTCTTTTTTATCGAAGATGTGATTGCCGGAAGTCATCACTTCAATGCCCGCCGCAAACAATTCTTCCATCGAGCTTTTCGTGATGGAAAACCCTCCCGAAGCGTTTTCGATGTTGGCGACGACTAAATCAATTTGGTGTTGTTGACGAATCAGGCTGAGATTTTCTTTGAGGACGGTGCGACCGGGACGACCGACACAATCACCAAGCATCAATATTTTCATGAGAATCCTTGAACTAAAACTGGTTGGAATAAGTTGGTATTTTACAGGCGTGAGACTGAAGGAGCAACTGCGCTCAACATTAGAGATTTTGGGGTATAAGAATTTATCCACGAAGGACACGAAAAAACACGAAGTAAACGCGAAGAAAACCCCTGAGATGATTATCTTTCTTCGTGTCCCTTCGTGTTCTTCGTGGATAATTATTTCCGGTAATTTTTCTTTATCGCGTACGCAGCATTTCAGCGCGATTGGCACTTATCAAGGCGAGCGCGGCGGACTGCACTTCATCCATCGTGATTTCATTAATATCCGGTTTTTTGAGCAAGATATGATTGGAGCTGAGCAGGGAATTGGCGGCTGAAATAGAAGTCGAAGCCAGCGTCACTACCGGAGTCCCAACCGCCGCTGCCAGATGTGCGAGTCCGGTGTGATTGGTGATGAGAACGCTGAGTCGTGCGAGTGCGGAGGCCACTTCGATGAGCGGCGCAGATTCAAACGCGAGAGCTTTTTTCGACGGGAGATTTTTGACCATTTGTTTTGCTATGCCGCGTTCATTGGCTCCGGCAAAAATCAAGGTTCTGGCGTCGAGAATCTGTGTCAGATTCATCGCCGTCGCCAGAAAATTATCATTTGCCCAGCGTTGAATATTTCTTCCGCCGCCGGGATGAAGTCCAATTAATAATCCGGTTGGGTTCAGCCCGGCTTGCTGAAATCGGACATCCAACTGCGCGTCAAATCGGCGATCTGTTTGGAGTTTTGGTTCGGAATCAATCGCGTAGGCCCCGACTTCGCTGAGCAATTCAAGATAAATTTGTGCGGTGTGTTTTTCGGGAGAATTTTTTCTGAGTAACGTTTCTTTGATTTGCGAGAATATTTTTCGGCGATGATCGGAGTTGCCGCTTTGCGCCAGCCAGCGCGCCAATCCACCGGAGATATTTCTTTGCAATTCCAGGGTCAGATCAAATCGTTGTTGTTTTAGAAATCGCAACGTTTTCAGCGTGTGAATCGAAGCACGCGGATTTGGAATTTTGCTGCTCAGCACAAGTGGTAAAATAATGGTTGAGGTTCGTGAAAGTGCGAGAATATCTGCCGCTGCGGGATTCGCTGCCACGGTTATTCTTGCCGCCGGGAAATAGTGACGCAATGCCCGTAAAGCCGGAATCGCCAGCACGGTTTTGCCGATTCCGGCGACGTGCGAAACGAAAATATTTTGATAGTCAGGACTCATAAGTCGGTCGAAAAAATTGTGTTAACATTTCGTCCTTCTGGAACGTCTTTGCAATAGCGATTAACGGGGCGGGAAGGCGATTTGTTCATTCCTTCTGCCGCAAGATTGAATTGAAACGAAGAAGGAAAAAGAAAACACTAACATATTTCTTTTCCCCGTGAACCAACTGCGCTAAAGTCTCGTACGTGAAATGAATCTGCTTCGCTACATCAGGAGTCACTACATGAAATCTAAAATCTTTTTCTTACTTGGAATTGTCGGATTACTCGGATTTACTTTTTCTGAAAATACCGTGATCGAAGCCGCTGGCAAAAAAGCCGCTCCAGTTACCGTCACCTTCAGCAAAGACGTTGCTCCGATTTTTAATAAAGCCTGTGCGCAGTGCCATCAGCCGAAAGACATCGCTCCATTTTCGGTGATGAGCTTTAAGGATGTCCGTCCATGGGCGAAATCCATCCGCGAAAAAGTGATTTCACGAGAAATGCCGCCGTGGCATGCTGATCCACATTTTGGAAATTTCTCCAATGAAATGCGCTTGAGCCAAGCCGAAATTGACACCATCGTCGCGTGGGTAGACGGCGGCGCGGCGGAAGGCAACCCGAAAGATTTGCCGAAATTGCCGAATCCACGCGAGACGTGGGAAATTGGTAAGCCTGATGTTGTTCTCACGATGGATAAGCCGTATGAATTACCCGCCAAAGGCGCGGATGATTATATTTATATTCGTGTTCCAACGAACTTCACAGAAGACAAATGGATTCAGGCATCGGAGTTTCGTCCCGGCAATAAAAAAGTAGTCCATCACGCGGTGGTATTTATCGAGTCTCCTTCATTTTTCAAAATGGCGCAGGAGGAAGCGCGTAAGAATGGCGGAGATGTGAAGAACCCCGTCACCTTGATTCAAGACCAACCGGACTCCAACGAATTTCGTGATGGAACTGTCATTCGAACGAAACCCGATGCGCCAATTCTCGACGATGCCTGTGGCGCCAAAAAGAATTCTGGCGGCGGGACGAACCTTTTATTGTCAGCGTATGCGCCAGGCAGAAATGCTGATGTGTATCCACTCGGCACAGCGAAAATGATTCCCGCCGGATCGAATTTAATTTTCCAGATGCACTATTCCAAAAATACCGGACAGCCCGAATCCGATCTCACCAGTATTGCTTTCTCGTTTGCGAAAGCTCCGGTTGAGAAAGTCATTGAGACGATGCTAATTATGAACAACCGATTTGCTGTTCCTGCCGGAGCAGAAAATCATGCGGCGAACGCCTGTGCCAATATTCGCCGCGATATTGAACTTGTTAATTACATGCCGCACATGCACGTACGCGGCAAGGCAATGAAATATGAAGTCATTTTTCCTGACGGCAAACGCGAAACCTTGATAGACGTGGGACGCTACAATTTTAATTGGCAGACGTTGTACAAATTAAAAAATCCGGTGGCGATTCCGAAAGGCTCACGGATTCAGGTTTCGGCAGTGTTTGATAATTCTGCCAAAAATAAATTGAATCCCGACCCAACGAAAGTCGTCCGATTCGGCGAACCAACTTATGATGAAATGTTAGTTGGATTTGTGGACTACGCCCGCCCAAGACCTGTCGAAAAAATTGCTGTCAAAGTTGATCCGGCAATCCTTGCCAAATATGTCGGTGAATATTCAATGGGAATGGGGCCAACATTTACGATCAAGGTTGAAGACGGGAAATTGTATTTCAGCGTCCCTGGTCAGGGAGCCATGCCCGCGACTCCGAAATCTGAAACCGAATTTTTCTTCAAGGAACTAGAAGACGCTTCGGTCGTCTTTGTGAAGGATGACAAAGGCGAAGTCACTGCTTTACAAGCTGAATTCAGCGGTCAGAAATTAAAAGCGAAACGCAAATGATTGGAGCGGTCTGTGCTCCAGCCGAGGTCTTGATATGAGCAAAATAGGTTCTATTGGATGGTTTGATCTAACGGTTGAAAATGCTGAAAGCCTTCGGGATTTTTATAGCTCTGTCGTGGGCTGGACATCAAGTCCGGTTGAAATGGGTGGCTACAGTGATTTTTGTATGAACCAGCCGGAGGACGGCACTACCGTCGCGGGAATTTGCCACGCGCGCGGAGGGAATTCTAATTTGCCGCCAAACTGGTTGATGTACATCACCGTCGCTGATCTTGAAGCCAGTCGCCAGCGATGCCTTGAGGCAGGCGGAAAGATTTTAGCTGAACCGAGGAATTATGGAGGACAAGGAAAGTACTGCGTCATTCAAGACCCGGCGGGTGCAGTGGCTGCGCTTTATCAACCGCAGCTTGAGAAAGAATAAATCCAAAAATTCTGCTTTGCTTATTGCCTCCCAATTATTGACACGCCTGCCAAAACGATCATAATCAGAGCCTCTGTATTCAAATCCAAAATCTTAAACGGAGGCTTCCAAAATCTTGAAGACTCAGGCTGATAGTAATATCTCAATTCGCAAAGTAGCTCTAGCCAGCTTCATCGGTACGACGATTGAATGGTACGATTTTTTTCTGTATGGGACAGCCAGCGCATTGATTTTTAATAAACTGTTTTTCCCGAATTATGACCCGCTGACTGGCACTCTCGCTGCGTTCGGAACGTACGCCGTAGGCTTCGTAGCGCGTCCTATCGGCGGCATTGTTTGCGGGCATTACGGGGATCGCATCGGGCGCAAATCCATGCTGATTTTGACGCTGCTGATTATGGGCGTGGCGACGTTTTTAATCGGACTCTTGCCGACCTACGAAAGCATTGGAATTTGGGCACCGATTGCGCTGATTTTATTGCGTGTCGCGCAGGGGTTTGGCGTGGGCGGAGAATGGGGCGGAGCTGTTTTAATGGCGGTCGAACACGCTCCCAAAGGGCAGCGCGGGTTTTATGGAAGCTGGCCGCAAGTCGGCGTCCCCGCCGGATTATTACTCTCTACTCTCGTCTTCAAACAAGTCTCAAAAATGCCCGAAGCCGATTTGTTAAGCTGGGGCTGGCGCATCGCATTTTTGCTCAGCATTTTATTGGTCGGAGTCGGAATGTATATCCGGCTTGCCATTGTCGAGCCGCCTGCTTTTACTGAGATCAAACAATCTAAAACTGAATCGCGGATGCCGATTCTTGAAGTCATCCGGCAGCACCCCAAAAATGTATTGCTGGCGATGGGCGCGAGACTGGCGGAAAACGGAGCGTTTTATCTCTACACCGTTTTCATTCTGACGTACGCGACACTGCCGCGAATTGGATTTTCCAGTGCCTCAGTTTTGACGGCAATTTCTCTGGCGGCAGTCATTGAGATATTTGCGATTCCGATATACGGCTGGTTGTCTGATCGCGTCGGACGCCGCCCCGTCTATTTGTTTGGTGCAATCTTCACAGGGCTTTTTGCCTTCCCGTTTTTCTGGTTAGTCGAAAAATCAAACACGAGCTTGATGATGATCGCTGTCGTGTGCGCGCTCGTGTTTGGGCACGCCGCGATGTACGGCCCGCAGGCGAGCTTTTTTTCTGAATTATTCGGGACACGGGTTCGTTATAGTGGAGCCTCGCTTGGCTATCAATTAGCCTCAGTGTTGGCGGGCGGATTGTCGCCGTTGATAGCGACAGGATTACTACGACGTTATGGAGCTTCGTGGCCGATTGCATTGTTTGTGATCGGGATGGCGAGCGTGACTACGGTGGCTGTTTTTCTGGCGAAGGAGACGGCGCATAAAGAGATAAAAATATGATTATTGTTACGGGAAGCTTGCTCGCTCGCACTGACAGCTTGGATCAATTACTGACGCTGGGTCTCGAACATGTACGGCGTTCACGAATTGAAGCAGGTTGTCTTTCTCATGCCGTTCATCAGGATGTAGAAAGCCCGTTGCGATTGGTTTTTGTTGAGGAGTGGGCGGATAGTGAAGCCTTATTTGCGCATTTCGCTGTGCCAGCTTCGCGTGATTTCGTTAAGGCAATCAAAGCACTCGTTGACGAACCACCAGCGATGAATATTTATGATGCGACGCCCATTCAGATGTAATGGTGTAGTTTATTTTGTCTCAACCTTCCGAAACCACGGATTTCCGAAATTCGTGTACGGCCCGCCATCCACCGAGATTTGCACGAGAACGCGATAATGTGCCGGTGACAGCATCTGCGTTTTGCCTTTGAACTTCACCGTCTTGCCATCTTTTTTGATGGGTGCGCTTTCCCAATGAATGGTGTAATAGCCGCCGAGGTCGCCGCCGATGGAGCCGGTCATTTTGGATGAGACGCCAAAGAGTCCGGTGACGAGGCGGGTGACAGTCTTTTCTTTCTCGTTGTATTCGGTTATCGCACGCGCTTTGATGGCTCCCGTTGGGCTTTCGCCGACGATGACGCTTTCATATTTTGCAGCGTTTATTTTCTTAAAAGTTTCAGTGCCTTTCAACTTTCCGGCTGGCCCTAGCGGCGATTCGGGGACGTTCCAGTCGAATTCCCACGCACCAATAAAATAATCAAGATTCGGCGGCGGCATCGCATCCGTCGGTTCAGTCGCACGGGTTGGTTGTTGGAAGAAAAGGGCGATTAGGAAAATGAAAATCATAAGAAGGGTGGTCAGTGATCGGTGGTCGGTGAAAGATGGAGAGTGGTTGGTAAAGATAGCTTCGTATACAAGCATGACTGTCCGCTACAAAACCGCCCACCGACCCCCGATCACTGCCCACCTCCCGAAAGGATTTTACTATCCACAGTGTATTCAAACCACGGGATGAACATTTCATCCCAGCTTTGTTCGCTCCAGAAAACTTCTTTGTCGGGAGCGGGATTATAACGGTTCTTGACCGAATTATCGTAATGCGCAATCGCCTGAATTTTGCTGCCAGCGGGGATTTTCATCGGTTCGGCTAATTCATAATGCAACTGCCAGTTGAAGTCGAATTTTGGTACGTTCAGTAAAACTTGCTGGCGTCCATCAGGCCACACCAATGTGTATTTGATGTCTTTGCCGCGTAAATGCATGTGGGGCGCAAAGGCATACAGTGTAATCGCTTCCTTGATCGGAGTCTCCGCGCTGATTTCCCAATTGCCGGAATTCGGTGGAATGTTCGGAATCTTGCCGCGCACCTTCACTTCTTTGCCGTTGACCATTTTTGTTTCAGCTAATTCTTTGCCTTCGATGTAAACGTTGTCGGTGACGCCTTTGGTCAGCACTTCGTATTTGACCGGAGTTTTCGCAAACCACAGCCCAAGTTTCGAGCGATCTTTTTCCGCTTTTCCGCTGGGCTGGTAATGCATGTTGAATTGGAAATACATGCCCGGCAGGATGCGTTTGGCTGTGCCGGGATGATGTTTTTCAAAGCCTTTGCCGGGAGCTTGTCCGACTAATTTAAAGGCTCCAGAGCGAGAGAAAGAATCTTGATTGAGAAAAACTTCTGCGCCACCTTCACTTAATCCGCCAGTAGTTCGTGCTGATTGGCTGTTGAGCTGCGCAGCGGCTGCATCATCGCGGACAGCTTTGCCATTCACGATTTTTGTACCTTCAGGCAAGCGGACTACATTGGCGATGGAGTGATGAACAACGGCTGAATTTCCCGGACGCAATTCAACTTTCTCAATCCATTTTTCTTCGGTGAAGGGAACCGGCACATAGAAATTCTGCATCGGCAATTCGCCCTCTGCGGGAACTTCGTAATCAAGCGGCATTTCGACAATTAAATCAGGTTCGCCGAAAGTCCAGCCGGGCGTATAGCCCGGTAATTTCGGTAAATCCTTGTCGTCACCCTTTGGTGCTCCGGCGTCAACCCACGCGGAAATTGTTGCGACTTCAGCATCAGTCAGCCGACGATCATTGCCGAATTTAGCGGAGTTATGCGGATCAGCAAACCACGGAGGCATCGTGCGCTGAACGACTTCTTCACGAATAGCTTTGCTCCACGGACGGACTTCCTGATAAGACGTGAGCGACATCGGCGCGACTTCACCAGGGCGATGACAGTTAGCGCATTTATTGAAGATGATCGGCGCGACATCTTTACTGAAAGTCACCGCAGCGGCTTTTTCTACGGCGGCACTTTTCGTGGTGAGCATCGCGGCAATTGCTACGAGCGTTAAGAGCAGGATTGCAAATAATCGTTTCATAAACTTTCTCGCGTAACAGCAAGTTGATGAGAATCTAATCAGCGGGCTGGCAGCCCACTGTACGTTCTTTTATTTGGCAGCAGTCTGCGCAGGAATCCGCAGGTTTTGCTTGTCTATCGTGTAGTCCAAATAACCGATCATCATTTCATCCCAGGTTTGCGGCCCCCATTTGACGAGCTTCGTTGGATCGGGATTGAATTTATTTCCTGTCGAATTATCGTAATGCGCGACGCAGACGAGTTTACTGCCTTTGGGCGCGGCGATTTCTTCTTTGAGCGTGTACGTCAATTGCCAGTTAAAATCATAATGCGGAACCGCCAACAGCATTTTTGAAGTGCCATCAGGATAGACTAATTTGAAAGTGAAATCCTTCCCGCGAAAATGCATGTGCGGATGCAGGCTGTCAATGTGACTGTCTTCCTTGAAAGCAAATTCGGCGGCGGCTTCGTAATTCGGATCGCCGGGAGGAATCGCCAGATTGGTTTGAAATGCTCCGGCAGTAACGACGCGTTTTTCGACCGGGTCTTTTGAGAAAATTAACGCCACGCTGGAACGATCTGAACCAGCTTCGCCGTAGGTGGTGTAGTGAACTTGAAAAACTAAGAACGAACCTTTTTTCAACAATTTTGCCTGACCTGAGCGAAGCGTTAATGGAGCTTCGCCGGGAGCCCAGCCGACTAAGCGTCCATCAGAATCTCCACCTTGTTTTTGCCTCGCCATTGCCGGATCAATTTCGCCGGGCTTGGGTTCTTTGCCGGGTTCGGGATTAAGTACGTCTACGATGACGTGATGAACGAGCTTGCGATTGCCTTGTTTGATTTCGGCGAATTGGACGTATTTATCTTCGGTCAAATTCGTTGGTACGGCAAAATATTTGTACGGAATCACGCCGCGTTCCGGCACGTTGTAGACTTCAGGCATGGAGATGACGACATCAGGTTTTCCAATCGTCCAGCCTTCAGGAAATTTCGGATTCGGAGGCATATCTTTTGCGTCGCCTTCTTTTGCGCCACCGTCGACCCACGCCGAGATCGTGTCAATTTCTTTTTGTGATAAGCGGCAATCGTTGGAAAATGTTCCGAACTGCGGATCAGCAAACCAGGGAGGCATCTTGCGAGTGACGACGGCTTCGCGGATGGATTTTGCCCACGGACGAACCTCTTTGTAATTGAGGAATGACATCGGCGCAATTTCTCCGGTGCGATGGCAGACCTGACAATTTTTCTGCATGATCGGCGCGATGTCTTTGGTGAATG
The DNA here is from genome assembly GCA_043783625.1 of Blastocatellia bacterium. Lineage (GTDB taxonomy): Bacteria > Acidobacteriota > Blastocatellia > RBC074 > RBC074 > JAFDVL01. The sequence goes on from JAYVZE010000160.1 coordinate 10,559, forward strand.
TCACGGTCGCAGGAGCTTTAGTGCGGCTGGAACCGGTAATTAAGAAAAGTCCAACAAGTAAGCCGACGCTGACTAAACTGATGCTAAGAATTCGTTTCATTTTGAGTCTCCGATTGCGTACTATTTCTTGTTCTTCAAATAAGCTTTTGCCTGTTGCCCGACGATCTCAACTAAATTGCCCATCGCCACGTTAGCGTCTATCAAATGCAATCCCCAATTCGCCTGCACTTGTCCGTTCGCCATAACATCGCCGGAGATTTCATCAGTGCGCGAATCAGCCGGATTGCCGTGAACTGTGACAGCCAGATAGGAACCTTTTTCGTTCTGGACGCATTGCGCGGTGAGCAAGCCCGGAACGCTGACAAAAGGCGTTTTGATCGGCTGTTCCGGCATCACCCAGGGTTTGGGGTTCGCTGCCGACGAAACGATACTGCTGCCAGCTCCGAGATATGCTTTGAGTTCTCCACTACCGCCGCCGAGTTGCGCAGGATTCGTGCAGGCGGCAACCATTCCATCGCCGGCTACTTTTCCAAATAATGAATTCGCCGGAGGCGGCACATTTTCGCGGAACGTGACATAAGAAATGACGCATCCGGTTTGATCGGCAGAATGACACAGCGGCATTTTTTGAAAAGCTCCACCAACATCTTTGCCCTTCGGCACAGCGACGTTCATTCCTAATAACAACGCGGAAACGATGCGGCTCTGAATTGGTTTACCATCAATTTCATTTCTGATGAGTTGCATCAAAACGCCGGAACCCTGCGAATGTCCGATAAGGACTACACCGCGTCCCTGATTATCATGTTCGAGGTAATATTTCCAGGCATCCAGCACATCGTTGTAGCCCACTACCCGATCCGTTCCCGCCATTGGTTTTCCGGTCATGTTGGCACGCAGCGCGGTCAATGTCACCTGCCGATAAAGTGGCGCGTAAATACGACATTTTGATCCAAACCGTGCGAGCTGATGTTTGACGACGCTGAGTTCTTCCGGTCCCGCATTCATATCACTGTTAGCCGTCGGATCATTGGAAACGGTCGGATAAACATAAAAGCAATCAATCGGTGCTTTGGGATCGCCCTGGAATTTTTCCTCTCTCAACTTTCCATTGGACGGGACAATAGTTGTCGTCAAGTCAACGGTGCAGGCGTCCTGCCTGCCGGGACGACAGAGCCACGTTTCGCTTTTGCTGTAATCATTTTTGGCGGGAGATTGTGCGCTTGTCTCAGCGAAGACGAAAATCAGCGTCAGTAAAATAATGGTGGTGCGTAGCATAACGGTTGTTCCTTGTTGATAAACTCGTCAGAGTTATGGGGCAATCTTCCCGGAATTCAGAACCAGAACGAATAAATTGTGGAGCGAACTAAAAATCAGCAGTCGGGTCAGTATACTTTTGATACCGCCCGACCGCTGTCAAGGTACGATTTGTGACTAACGACTAGAGGAAGAAGAACCCGAAGTAATTTGTGCTTTCGGTTGCTCAATCGGACGGGTCGCGGTGTACCAGCCGATCATCATTTCTTCCCACGTCTGATCGCCCCAGCGAACAACCTGCGACGGATCGGGATTGTATTTATTTTTGGTGGAATTATCGAAATGCGCGACGACTTCTAATTTGGTTCCTTTAGGTAATTTGATTTCATCTTTGGGAATGTAGGTATGTTGCCAATTGAAATCATATTTCGGAACATTCAATAAAACTTCGGAACGTCCATCAGGATAATAAGCCGTATAAACAATTGATTTTCCGCGCACATGCATGTGTGGTGAAAACGAGGAAATCAACAAATCTTCTTTCAGGACGCGGGAAGATTTGACTTCGTAGTTGTCGTCTCCGGCGGGAATCTTGAATTGCGCATCAAGAATGTTGCCCGTCAAAATTTCTTTCGTCGCTGGTGCTTTGGCAAAAACGAATCCAATGCTTGTCTGGTCTTTTCCAGGCTGACCATTCGTCGTGTAATGCATCTGGAAGACAATGTTGCTGCCTTTTTTGATGAGTCGTGCCGAGCCGGGCGCGAAAACGCTGCCTGTTTTATTCGGCGTAATTCCGGTTAGGTGTTGCCGTCCATTGTTGATGTCGCCTTCGCCGCCAGCGGCATTGGTTTTGGTTCCGCCTGCTTGCGCATACGCAATGACGTGATGAACGACCATTCGATTGCTGGGGCGAATTTCGATAGCCTGAATCCACTTGTCCTCCGTGAAATTGGTTGGCATCGTGAAATACAAATAGGGAATTGTGCCATCAGCCGGAACGGAATATTCTTCCGGCATCGTGAAGACGACATCCGGTTTTCCAATCGTCCAGCCTTGCGTAAAGCTTGGTGCGGCAGGCATATCTTTATCATCGCCTTTAGGTGCGCCAGCGGCTACCCAGGCGGTGATCGTCTCAATTTCTTTTTGCGAGAGGCTCGGATCATTGGCCCAATGTCCGACTTTCGGATCCGCCGACCAGGGTGGCATTTGACGACTGACGACCTGTTCACGAATTGATTTGGCCCAGGGTCTGACTTCGGCATAATTCATCAGCGACATCGGAGCAATTTCTCCGGCGCGATGACATTCCGCGCAGCTCTTATTGATAATTGGCGCAATGTCTTTGGTGTAAGTGACGGTTGCAGGTGGCGTCTTGTAAGCCGCCATCGAAAACATCACAATGGTGAATAATCCCACCACGAGAACTGCGCTTTGGCGAAGTTTATTTTTCATAATTCCCCTTTTTTTCGTTAATAACAAATCGTCCATTTTTACCTCCGAGGAAGACGGTACGTCTTCTGATTGACTGACCGAACGGTCGGTAAGCAGTATAATCCAAAATTAAATTTGAGCTACCTCATTTCGCTTCAATTTTGGCAAAAATTGAATTTCCCAAACGAACAAACGGGCCACCGTCTTCTGATAGCTCCTCTAAGACAGCGAAAGAATGAGGGCTGACAATCGAAATAGTTCGTTTTAGTTGAAGTGATTGACCTTTATATTTGACGGGTGGAATGGTGAATTTGATGGCAATCGGACTGCTCCAATCTCCTTCACTTTGCAGTTTTACACCACTGACCAGCTTTTCGGCAAAGGTCATTTTTTTCGTCGCTTCATCAAAAGTAATCACTGAAGTTTCTTTGTACGCTTTGCCGTCAGCCTGACCTGCAATTGCGCCCGTGACAGATTTTCCGTCGGGACGTTTGGTGAAAGTGGCGACGCCATCGCGGGGAGCCGCTCCGAAGACACTTTCACGCCCGATAAATTTGAAACT
>JAYVZE010000161.1:0-67989 GCA_043783625.1 Blastocatellia bacterium
CCCCTTAATTCACCTACTTCAGGAGTGTCCGTTACAAATTCCACCTACTTCACTTTCTAAGCAGTTGAACTTGTTAGACTTATAACCGGACACTAATGATATATTTTGTAGCATTACTGATTTATTCAAGCGGTTGAGAATATTTTCGAGTGTTGGCGCAGCCACTTTGTAATATCACTTATACCCCATTTATCAGATTCGATTGAGAGTACTAGCTCTAGTAATTCACTCAAAGTACAGTCAATCTCGGATCCATTTAGTTTTAAGAAGTAATCTGTCAAGTGAGTAGCAGTACGTTTATTACCCCCGATCCAAGGATGATTTTTGATAAGACCAAAGCAAAGTGTTGCTGCCTGTTCAAATAGATCATTAGCAGCATAAGCAGCCGCTTGCTGAGGGCGAGCAAGTGCGGATTCAATCAAAGTTCGATCAAATACACCGTAACGAACTTCGTCTAACTGCCGCATTAGTTCGATATGCTCAGTGACAGCTTCGGCATACGTGAAGTATTGCATTTATTCAATCTCCCAACCGTTTCATCTCCGCAAAAGCTTCCTTGAATTTTAAGATAGACTCACTTACTCGTTTTTTTGTTTCGTCGCTGATGGGTGGCAATATCTCGGTAGTAATGACACCGTCATTCAAATGAACGATGAAGAGAGAATTTTCTTCTACACCAGCCTGATGCGCCATCTCAGGCGGCATCGTAGCCGCCCAGCCATGTTCTCTCGGTTGAAAGGTTAATAAGTTAGACATTTTACATTACCTCCAATGCTAAAAGGGTTGTTTAAGAATCAGAATTATATCATTTTCAAAATCATTTGATGAGTTTTAGTAAAAATTTCCAATTGAATCTATCTTTTTGCGATCTTTCATCCCTTTTTATTTTCTAACCTTTTTGCGTTACAATGGAGTCCCTTCAATGCCACAAATAAAATAGATCCAACGGTGCAGGAGACGTTCATGAACTTCCACAGCCTCAGCAAGGTATTTACTTCGTTATTAATTTTGATTCTCGCTTTTCCTTCTCAATTAAACGCGCAAACGAAACCCGTTCCGCGACCTGCGCCAAAGCCGCTCGCGGCATCGCCAAGCCTCGAATCCGTCATCACGGAAATTAGTAAAATGCAGCCCGTTGAGCCGCGCATAAAAAATCCGTCTAACCCTGACGATAAACCTCCTGCGGACAATGCTCCACTGGAAGAGTTGTTGAATTATTGGCAACGCCACTCTTATCAAAGTCAGGACAGTAAAAACGCACCATCCGAAATCGTCAATCAAAGGTTACTGGATGCCTGCGTGAATCGTCCTGAGACTTGTAATCCTTTTTTGAGATTGTTTCCGAAAACGTCAACGACGTTCGATGCCTTATATCAAATGGTGCAGGAAACTCCTGAAAATGAAAGACAGGGACTTTATCAGATCAAAAATTACCTCGGCGCAAATAGTCAATATTTTCGTGAAGAATTGTTAGCGCGTGCGCAGATTGATCGAAGCAGCGGCTTCAGTGAGTTGGCACAGGTTGACTGGAATGCGGTTAAGCCGATTATTGAGAAAATGACAAAGAGCAGTGATCCAATGCAAGCGTTTGAGGCACTGAGGCTTAGTTATCAACATGCTGTGGAGGTGAAGGATTCTGCGCAAGCTGAAATGATACTTACCAGATTAAAGGAAATAATTGCCAATCGTCAATCGCTCCCTTATCAACGAAGCATGGGGATTCAGATGCTCATGGAAGGTAAATGGGAAGGCAGGGATGATTGGTTTCTTTCACTTTTTAGTGATCCCGCTTTGACGGGCATCAAACCGCCACAAACTGAAAACCCGCAACCTGATCGTAAGAGCAATATTGCGAGTGGAGCGGCTGGTAGTGCCCTTCCAAAAGCTCCTGTACGGGATTTCAGCGAAAATATGCTGGCTCGTGTCAATACATCGAACGATGACGAATTGATTTCCAAAATTATCAAGCTCGTAGAAAGTCCTGACTCTTCAATTCATAACGCTGCCGTCAGTTTCCTAGTCTCAGCACGAAGAGGGGCGAGGTATTCTCAATCATCTGGAAAGATGGAAGAATCACCGGTTTCTCAAGATATAACGCAAGCCTTGATGCCCTGGCTGACGAATAAAAATTGGGCGCAGGCGTCAGGGCGCGGGGGGTTCTTGTACCTGCTATCTGTGAAACCAAAGCCAGAATATGTTCCAGCAATGATGTCTATTCTTGCTGATGAATCAGAAGAGGACAGTGTTAAGAGATCGGCGGTGTCTGTCTTGATCGGCATTGATAAGACCAGATTTATTCCGTTTTTTAAGAGTTCGCTTTCAACCACGAAAGATGAGCTTCGTTCTTATCTGGCAATGGTAGTTTATTTTGAGAATGGATTTTCAGATGAGGAAATAGTCAATGGATTAGAAGCGTTTACTCGCTCTGAGATTGCCGAAGAAGCGAAGACAGGTGGAAGGAACAGAGGGCGAGAGATGCAAAACATTTCACTGGATGAACTGATTGGTTCTGTGATGAATAACGGGCAACCTCGCTCGCTCACCGATGGAGTAATTCTGCGAATCCTTGAGAGAGTCAAGGAATTACGTCCGAAGGAACCAGTGATTTCCCAACGCTTACAAGCAAGGTTGGTATATGAAAAAAATCGAATCGCCCAACTCAATTTTCTTGAGCGCATTCGCAGTGGAGATGTTTCCCCGAACTCAATGACCTATGCCTTATCTGAGCGCGAAGAATTTCAGAAAAATGTCAGTGAAACATTGCTTTCGCTGGTTTCAGAAGGCGGCTACGTCGCAGGAATTGCTTCAGTGATGCTGGGTGAAAACGGACGCTCGCAGGAAATTCTGAGCGGCAAAGACAGCAAGGCACAATTCGCTTTGTTGGTATCGGCGCGATACCTGCGAGACAAATTACTCGTGATGGAAATTATGCCCTTGCTCAGCAATCCGGCTTTGGTCACAGTAGCGGAAAATTATTTAGAAATGGAAAACAGCCGCGCTGCACGCGAGATGATTTGGGCGCACCATCCGAATCAGGCTTGGATTGTAGGTGAAGGAAGTCAGACAGATGCCACCAAGATACCTGACGAAGTTAGGTCAAAAGGTGTATCAAAAAAAGATCACGAAAAAAAATTCCAGAAAGAAATTCTCGTGGAGAAGAGCGTTGATACAATATTTGCGTTTATTCCTCCAGACTATTCTCAGGTAGCAGCAAACAATTCTCCCGTGATCGTTGTTCGTATTAGAGGTGAGGCAGCCGAACTTAGCCTGCAAAATTCCAAAGGTTTTCAAAAGAAAAGAATGCTGTCGAGTGCTGAATTGAAAGAATTGAAATCCATTCTTTCTCAGCCGGAGATCGAAGATTTAAACCCTGAAGTCTATTCTTTTCTGAATCCTTTTGACAGCATAAACTGTTCGGAATTTTTGCGAGTTGGAAAAGATTCGGGGCGACGAATTATTCTGCAAAACTTGCGTCGTGCACCTAAAAAAGACGCTACGCCTTATGAGCAGCTTTCAGGAATTTTTTATTCGTTGATGCGAACGGGAGATTTCAAAATTCGCTATGACATTGAAGATAAAATCAAAGGTGTCGAAGTCGTTTATGCGGATGAAAAGAATCCAATTTACCGGGTAGGAATGGAGAAAAAAGAATTGCGGATTTTTACTCGAATTTCAGAATCCACCCCAAGTACAAATGAACCTCGCAACCCGGCGCAGTGGTATGTTTTTGATGGAGGAAAATTAGGCGGAGTGACAACCTCCCCGTCTTTATTAGCTGAATCATTCGAGGTAAATAATGAGCTGGCAAAAATCAGGCAGGACGGAAGTCGGGTTGCCAGATTTTTGAGCGTGATTCCGTCAAAGCAAATTGCGTACATTACGAAAGATTCACCAACGGATGATGCAGGAATCTTTAAATTCACCTTCGGGGGAAAACCGGAGAAGATTCTCAGCGGAAATTTTTATGGATTGGAAGTTACTACGGATGAAAAATGGTTGGTTACTACACGGGTCGAATATTCTGGCGAAGCAAGTAAAAGCCCCTACATGCTCGTACGCGTAAATTTGCAGACGAAAGAAGAATATTTAGTCAGGCTCACAGCAGTGCAAGGTGCGTTGTATCCACATGCTCCGATGCCTGGAGGCAGTAAAATCTTGCTCGCTCCAATCCAAGTTGGAGGAAGTACCGAGTCAAATAAAAAATCATATTGGTTAGATGGGCGAACGGGTACTTTGCAGGAAGCAACGGGCGATTTGCGTCCACTGATTTCGAAAACGTTCATGCCACTTCAACCATCAGCCATACCTCATTCGTATTGGGTTGCGTTTTTCGACACGGCCAAAGGTGCGGGGACATTTGGATTGTATAATGTTGAGAATTTTACCTTTCAACCTCTAATGGAATTACCGAAGCTGGAAGTGGCAAGCACCAGCATTTGGGCTGATGAAACAAGTGGGTATGTGTATTTGGTGCATGAAGGGAATCTGCTGCGGATGCCTTTAAAATAAAGACCATTGGAATTCCTACTCTCATAATTCTCCAGAATATTATTTGCCGGAGGTAGAAAACAGGACGTTGCAACCTGTCAAAGGCGAGTGTAAATCCATCCGGGATGAAAAATTTCATCCACTGCGAGTGCGTCCTCTTTCTCGCTAAATTGTGTTATAGTATTGCCTGTCGTGAATCCACGAGCAAAATTTCACGCTCAAGTTACAACTAAATTCCAAAAATAAACTTATGAACAAATCACGCAAGATTTTCTTCTTTGTTTCCTGCACGATCATTTCAATTGCGGCGTACGTGCTGGCGCAACATGGCCCCGGTTCAAAAAATCCGCTTGAAGGAAAAGCCGAAGCCATCGAAGCGGGCAAGCGGATGTATGATTCCGTCTGCGCGGGCTGTCACGGCTCCAAAGGCGATGGCGGACGCGGGCCGGCGCTCAATAAGGGAACCTTCAAACACGGCAACGAAGATGCACAGATTTTTGATGTGATTAAGAATGGAATCAGCGGGACTTCAATGCCTGCGACGGGATTGAAGGATGAAGAAGTCTGGCAGCTCGTCAGTTTTATTCGTTCGATGGGCGGTTCCAGTGCTGAAAAAATTACCGGAAATCTGACGGCGGGAGAAGCTACATTCAAGGCGAATTGTGCGGGATGCCACATGGTCAACGGCACAGGTAGCCGCTACGCGAATGACCTTTCGACGATTGGAAATTTGAGCGTGGATGAACTGAAAAAACGGATTTTGAAACCGGGTTCGAGTGAAGGCTACACATCAAGTTTTGTGGAAGTGAAAACGAAAGATGGCAAAGTCATCAAGGGCTTGCGCCGCAATGAAGATACGTTTTCGCTGGCTCTTTTCGGGCGCGATGAAGAATATTATTTACTGAAGAAAAAAGACCTCGCGGAAATCAAATACGCTGAAAAATCAATTATGCCTGACACTTTCGGCAAGCGATTGAATGCTGAAGAGATGGACAATTTGCTCGCGTATTTAAAATCGCTGAAATCACCGGATTTATCGAAAGCTGCGCTGACTCCGATCAAAGGTGGAGTCAGTTTTGACCGCATCGTGAACGCCAAAAAAGAGCCGCAGAACTGGTTCACGTATTTCGGCGATTATCAGGGGCAACATTATTCGCTGCTCAAGCAAATCAATCTCAACAACATTTCAAATGTGCAAACGGCGTGGACTTTTCAACCGCAGGGCAACGGCGGCATGCAGGCTTCGCCGTTGGTCGTAGACGGCATTATGTACGTCACTGCCGCTTCGAATTATGCGTATGCGTTGGATGCCGCAACCGGAAAAACTTTGTGGACGTATAAATATCAGGCGAAAGACCCGGTCAATCACGACGTGAAGGGAAATCCGAATCGCGGCTTTGCGATGTTGGACGGGCGTTTATTTATGTGTTCGGGTGATGCGCATTTGATCGCGCTGGACGCAAAAACTGGAACGGAACTTTGGAAAACAGAAATGGCTTCGGCGGCGGACGGCTACTTTTCCTATATGGCTCCGCTGGCGATCAAGGATAAAATTATTGCCGGACACGGCGGCGGAGAATACGGCGTACGCGGCTTCGTAGACGCGTACGATCCTGCGACAGGCAAGCGGCTGTGGCGTTTTTGGACGATTCCCGGCCCCGGAGAATTCGGCAATGAAACGTGGGCAGGCGACAGTTGGAAAAACGGCGCAGGGCCGACGTGGACGACCGGAACTTATGATCCTGAAACCGACACGCTGTATTGGCAAGTTGGAAATCCGGGGCCGGATTTAAATGGCGACATGCGCAAAGGCGATAATTTGTTTTCCTGTTCGGTCGTCGCGCTCGACCCGAAAAAAGGGAAGCGCAAATGGCATTTTCAATTCACTCCGCATGACCTTTTTGATTGGGACGCGAACGAGACTCCGATGCTCGTGGATCTGATGTGGAAAGGCAAAATGCGCAAGGTAATGTTGCACGCAAATCGTAACGCTTTTTTCTATGTGGTGGATCGTGAGACGGGAGAATTTTTATTCGGAACTCCCTTCGCACGACAAAATTGGGCGAAAGGATTGGATGCCAAAGGTCGTCCGATTTTAGAAGGAAAAGTGCCGACGTATGAAGGTACGCTGGTGTATCCCAGCTTAACCGGAGGCACGAATTGGCAATCGCCATCGTACGATCCTGAGAGCGGATTTTTTATTTTCACTTACAGAGAACAAGGAAATATTTACGTCAAAGAAGACCAGAAATTCGAGATGGGGAAATCGTACTGGGGCGGCAAATTTTTCCCGCCCGGCGAAAAAGATTGGGGCGGAGTGATGGCGCTTGATCCGGCGACGGGCAAGAAAATGTGGGATTATAAATTGAACTCTGGCGGACTCGGCAACGGCTTAATTTCTACCGCAGGCGGCGTGACGTTTGCGACGACTACGGATGGTTATGTGTTAGGCTTGAATACGAAAACCGGAAAATTGCTCTGGAAGACACAAACCGGAGGCGACCCGCACGCTTCACCGATTAGCTATGCGGTGAATGGCAGGCAGTTTGTGGCGTGTTCGATGGGCGGGATTTTGTTTAGTTGGGCGTTACCGGAAGTTGAGTAACGAGCATTGGTTATGGAAAATTTATCCACGAAGAACACGAAGGGACACGAAGTAGGGAAAAAGTTTGCACGATTAGAAAACAATTTTTTACTGTTTGATTCAGTTTTTGGTTTTTTCTTCGTGTCCCTTCGTGTTCTTCGTGGATAAATTTTTATTTCAGCTAATGTATAATTAGGGCCGTACTGATTTGAGGTTGAAATGACAAAGCGAATAATAATACTGGCAATTATTGTAATCTTCATTTCCGCAGTTTTTTGGCAAACGAAGTCAGATGCTGTGCAGACTGTTGATTTCGTGCGCGACATTCAACCAATCTTCAAAGCCAATTGCGAACGCTGTCACGGTGCAAAAATATCGCAAGCGGATTTGCGACTGGATGAAAAAAGCTTTGCCGTAAGAGTTATCACTCCCGGCAACAGCAAGGCCTCCCGCCTAATGCAACGAATTTTAGGGGAAGGCGGCGAAGCAAGAATGCCAATGGGCAGCGATTCGTTAAAGCCGGAACAAATTGATTTAATTCGAAGATGGATTGACGCAGGTGCGATTTGGGATGCGAAGACAGCTTCAGCAACTCAAAACTCATCACTTAACCAGCATTGGTCTTTCGTTGCACCTGTCCGTTCAGCCATTCCTGAAGTCAAAAACAAAGCCTGGATAAAAAATCCAATTGATAATTTTGTGTTGGCGAAGCTCGAACAGAATGGACTTGTGCCTTCGCCGGAAGCTGCAAAAACACAGCTCATTCGTCGCCTGAGCCTTGATTTAACTGGCTTGCCTCCGACTATCGAAGAAGTTGAAAAATTTGTTAGCGACGCTTCGCCCAACGCCTACGAAAAATTAGTGGATCGCTTGCTGGCTTCGCCACACTACGGAGAACAGTGGGGGCGACACTGGCTGGACGTAGCGCGTTATGCTGACACGAACGGATTTGAAAAAGATCAGGCGCGCACGATCTGGCCGTATCGTGATTGGGTCATCAAAGCGATGAATCAAAATATGCCGTTCGATCAATTCACGATTGAACAATTGGCGGGAGACCTGTTGCCGCATCCGACACTCGATCAAAAAATCGCGACGGGATTTTTGCGCAATTCGATGCGCAACGAAGAAGGTTCAGTTTATCCAGAACAGTTTCGCGTCGAAGCTTTGACTGATCGCGTAGACACGATGGGCAAGGCGTTTCTGGGCTTGACGGTGAATTGCGCGCAATGCCACACGCATAAATTCGATCCGATCAAACACGATGAATATTATAAATTCTACGCGTTTTTTAATTCCGACGAAGAGCCATACTTAGAAGCTCCGAGCCAGGAAGTTATCGCCAAGCGGGCTGCGATAAAAGACAAAATTGAGAAGATTCAAAATGAAATGTCGGCGAAGGATGCAGGTTTGACCCAACGTTTACAGGACTGGGAAGCGCAGGCAAGCAAATACGAAGACAAATGGGAAGTCTTAAAAATTGACAGCTTTTATTCATCGCGCGCGAAGATCGAAGAGTATTGCGATGATGGTTCGGTGCGCGTCGAATCGTATCGCTACGGTGATGCTTCGTTTGCAGTCAAAGCCAAAACTAACCTGAAAAATATCACGGGCTTTCGCTTGGAATTTTTGACTGATCCCACTTTGCGCCGCAACGGGCCGGGCGTTTCCAGTGATGGCACGCTTTCGTTGTCAGAATTCGCAGTCGAAGCAAGCAACGGTGACAAAACTGAAAAAATAATTTTCAGTCAGGCGCAGTCAGATTTTGAGCGACCAGATTCTCTCGTCAAAAATGTGTTGGATGGTGACACGAAAACCGGATGGAATAGCGACGCCGGGCCGGGCAAGCGCAATCAAAATCGCAAAATTGTTTTCACTGCGAAAACGCCAGTCGGCTTTGATGGCGGGACAAATCTGGCGTTCACTTTGGCGCATAATCAAGGCAGTGTACAAATCACTGGACGCTTTCGTTTGTCGGTGACGACGGCTGAAAAACCGCCCTTCGATCCATTGCCGGCGAAGGTGCGAAATATTCTTTCGATCACTGCCCAACAACGCACGATAGAACAACAGCGCGAAGTTTTGGCTTACTTTATTTCGATAGACGAGAAATGCGCCGACGCGAGCAAAGCGATTAACGAAGCGTTGAAAGAGTATCCTGACAGCACGACTACATTAACGCTGGCGCAGCGTTCAACTCCGCGCGAAACAAAAATCTTCAAACGTGGAGATTGGAAAAATAAAGGAGAACCCGTCACGCCAGACACGCCATCGTTTTTAAATCCATTTCCCAAAGATGCGCAGCGCAGCCGTTTAGGTTTAGCGCAATGGGTGATTTCAAAAGAGAATCCGCTGACGGCACGAGTCATCGTCAACCGAATCTGGCAACAATATTTTGGCAATGGGTTTGTGGCTTCACCTGAAGATTTTGGCACGCGCTGTGAAACGCCATCGCATCCTGAGTTGTTGGATTGGCTCGCCATCGCGCTGCGCGATGGGATTTCGGATTTGGGATTGCGGAATGCGGATTTGAAGAAAACCAACGCAACAAATAATCCGCAATCCGCAATCGGCAATTCGCAATGGGACATGAAAGCTCTCCATCGCCTCATTGTGACTTCCGCGACCTATCGCCAATCCTCCAAAGTAACACCACAGCTTTTAGAAAAAGATCCGTACAACAAATGGTTGACGCGCGCCCCGCGCTTGCGCGTCGAAGCTGAAACGATTCGAGATTTATCGCTGGCTGCCAGTGGGTTACTCAGCAATAAAATTGGTGGCCCGCCGGTTTTCCCGCCGATTCCTGATGGAGTTCTCGACTTGGGATTTGGCGGTGCGATGAAATGGGAAACCAGCAAAGGCGAAGACCGTTATCGCCGTGCGATGTATACATTTTGGAAACGCTCTGTGCCATATCCCAGCCTGTCAACGTTCGACGCTCCGAACGCTGATTTATCCTGTCCGCGCCGCATTCGCTCAAATACGCCGTTGCAAGCACTGACGACGCTGAATGACAAATTGTTTATGGAAGCAGCGCAGGGATTGGCTTTGCGTGTCTGGAAAGAAGGCGGCGGCGATGATAAATCGAAATTGCGCTTCGCCTTTCAGCTCTGTACTGCGCGTCAACCTGACCGTATCGAAGAGCAGGAATTGTTGGCGATGCTGCAAAAAGAATACGAAAATTTTCAAGGCAAAACCGCGATGGCGGTGTATGTTTCAGCCGCTGATTTAGACAACATTCCACCCGACATTGACCTGCACAAAGTTGCGGCGTGGACAATGGTGGCGCGGGTCTTATTGAATTTGGACGAGACGATTACTAGGAAATAGTGTTGAGTAACGAGTGATGAGTGATGAGTAAAAAGAATAGGAGTTCCGATGAATTACGAAAGTGAAATTACAAGAGAAGTAAAAAAAATGGTCACGCGCCGCCACTTTTTTAAAGACTGTAGTGTAGGCCTTGGTTCCATCGCTCTGGCTTCCTTACTAAAACAAAATAGCTCTGCCCAATCGCCACAAAACTCAAAACTCATCACTCAAAACTCATCACTTTCTTCTAAACCTCCTCATTTTCCCGGCAAAGCCAAGCGCGTGATTTATGTTTTTCAGGCGGGCGGGCCGTCGCATCTTGATCTGTTTGATTACAAACCTGCGCTCGTAAAATACAACGGTCAGAAACCGCCGGAAGAAATGCTTAAAGGCATTCAGAATGTTTTCATCAACAGAGACGCTGCGCTTTACGCTTCGGAATTTAAGTTCGCCAAGCACGGACAATCCGGCGCAGAAATTTCTGAAGCATTGCCGTATCTCGCCAAAGTTGTTGACGATATTTGCATCGTGAAAACGATTGCCACCGATGCGATTAATCACGCCCCGGCACAAATTTTCATGAATACGGGTTCCGTGCAATTCGGTCGTCCCAGTTTTGGTTCGTGGGTGACGTATGGTTTGGGCAGCGAATCGCAAAACCTTCCGGCGTTTGTCGTCCTGACTTCTGCCAACGGAACCAGTGGCGGCTCTTCAAATTGGGGCAGCGGATTCCTGCCAACATTTTATCAGGGCGTCGCGTTTCGCAAATCCGGCGATCCGATTTTGTCGCTTTCCAATCCGCGCGGCATCAATCGTGAGATGCAACGGCGGACGCTGGATGTGCTGAAAAAGCTCAATGAACACGAACTAGAAATTGACGGCGATCCTGAAATTGCTACGCGGATTAATTCATTTGAGATGGCGTACAGAATGCAGGAAAGCGGCCCTGAGTTGATGGATTTGAGCAAAGAATCCAAAGAGACGTTGGATTTATACGGCGCGACGCCAGGCAAAAATTCATTTGCGAATAATTGCATTTTGGCGCGCCGTCTGGTCGAACGTGGCGTGCGATTTGTGCAGCTTTATCACGAAGCCTGGGATCATCACAGTGACGTCGTCAAAGGCGTGAAATCACAAGCGAAAGCGACAGATCAGGCTTCGGCGGCATTGATTCAAGACCTCAAACAACGCGGGCTGCTGGAAGATACGATTGTGATTTGGGGCGGCGAATTCGGGCGCACTCCAATGGTGCAGGATGAGCCGGAAAATAACGCCTACAAAGGACGCGATCATCACAACAAAGCCTATGCGATGTGGTTTGCCGGCGGAGGCATCAAGCCGGGCGTCACCATCGGGAAAACGGATGAGCTTGGATTTGATGCGGTGGAAGATCGTGTACACGTCCATGACCTGCACGCCACGTTATTGCACCAATTAGGATTTGATCACGAAAAACTGACCTTTCGTTTTCAGGGTAGGGATTTTCGCCTGACGGATGTGGCGGGCGTAGTGGCGAAGAAGATGCTGGCGTAATGATTATGAGTGCGGAGAATTCTCCTGGCACTAAAGACTTGCTACAATAATAATTCTTTTGAAAGTGAAAATATTTCTACGACAAATTCTCCGGCGGCAATTTTGAGGACGACATGACAAAACGAATCTTAGCACTGGCAATTATTTTTATCGTGACTGGTACGGTTTTATGGCAAACGAAAACAGATGCCGTTCAGACAGTTGATTTCGTGCGCGATATTCAACCGATCTTCAAAGCGAATTGCGACAAATGCCACGGAGCAGTGAGGGCTTCCAGCTATTTCCGGCTGGATACGAAGCAGGTAGCGATGCGAGCGATTACGGCTGGTAACAGCAAAGATTCGCGCCTGCTGCATCGTATTCTCGGCGAAGGTGGCGAAGCCAGAATGCCGATGGGCGGCGATTCGCTCAAGCCTGAACAAATTACTTTAATCAAGCGCTGGATTGATGAAGGCGCGGTCTGGCCGGATGCCGCTTCGGTGAAAATTGAAGAGCATTGGGCATTTGTGAAACCAGTGCGTCCTGCAATTCCAGCTACGAAATTTAAGACGAGAAATCCGATTGATAATTTTGTTTTTGCGGTGCTTGAAAAACAGGGACTTGCGCCTGCGCCCGAAGCAGATAAGGCGACGCTGATTCGTCGTCTCAGTTTGGATTTAATCGGGCTGCCGCCGACTCCGAAAGAGATTGATAATTTCCTTGCGGACACTTCTGCGAACGCTTATGAAAAAGTTGTAGATCGTTTGCTCGCGTCTGAACATTACGGCGAACGCTGGGGCGTTGGTGGTTGGATGTGGCGCGGTATGCTGACACGAATGGTTATGAAAAAGATCGTGCGCGTTCGATTTGGCCGTACCGTGATTACGTCATCAAAGCCTTCAATCAAAATATGCCGTTCGATCAATTTACGATAGAACAGCTCGCCGGAGATTTGCTGCCGAACGCGACTCTCGATCAAAAAGTAGCGACCGGGTTTTTGCGCAATTCGATGCAAAACGAAGAAGGCGGCGTAGACCCCGAGCAATTCAGAACGGAAGGCTTGATTGACCGCGTAGACGCAACTGGTAAGGCTTTTCTCGGTTTGACTGTGGCGTGTGCGCAATGCCATACGCATAAATTCGATCCGATTCCGCACCGCGAGTATTATCAATTTTTCGCCTTTCTCAACAGCGATGACGAACCTGATCTTGAAGTTCCTGATGACAAAGTAAACAAGAAACGCGCTGAGATTTCGGGCAAAATCCACGACGTTGAAATGTCGTTGCGGACGCGCACCGGAAGGACTCCTGAAGACCTCGTTGCGAGCTGGGAAACCAAAGCAAAACAGAATCAAATCAAATGGACTCCGATTGATGACGCCAATATTTTCGCAGCGTTTGGCGTGAAGTTCGACAAGATGGAAGACGGTTCGTTTATTGCGAAAGGCGACAACGCGACGGCGAATAATTACATTGTCAAAGCGAAAACGAAGGTCAAGGGCATCACCGGATTTCGGATTGATTTGATTGCGGACACGAATTTGCCACGTGGCGGGCCGGGACGCGCCGCCGATGGCAGTTTATATTTTTCAGAATTTATTGCTGAAGCTGCTCCGGTAAGTAAACCGGAAGCACTCGAAAAAGTTGGTTTGACGAATGCTTCGGCGGACATGTCGCGGCTGGATTTTCCCGTCAGCAATATTATTGACGGCAACCTGAAAACGCATTGGAGCAATGATTTCGGGGCGATTAAGCGCAATCAATCGCGCAACATTGTGATTGCGACAAAAAATCCGGTTGGCTTTGACGAAGGGACAGCGTTTGTATTTCAGCTCGCTGAAAAATTTGATGAGTCCATTTCGTGGGGCAAGCCGAACATCGGACGCTTTAAGATTTCAGTGACAACTGATCCGAATCCAACCGCTGATGTCGTCCCCGCGCACGTCAGAACAATCCTTGAAATTCCAGCGGTGCAGCGTTCGCAGCAGCAGCAAAATGAATTGTTCAGTTACTACCGCACGACAGTCACTGAATGGGCGGAAGACAATAAAAAAATTGATGATTTGATGAAGGACTGGCCGTATGGCCCGATCACGCTGGCGTTAGCGAAACGGTCGCAGGCGCGGACGACGCATCTTTTCAAACGTGGAGATTATAAAAACCCCGGTGAAGAAGTAACGCCGGGGACACCTGCCTTTTTGCATCCGTTCCCGAAGGATGCGCCGCGCAATCGGTTAGGATTGGCGCAGTGGATCGTAGACAAAAATAATCCGCTGACTTCCCGTGTCATCGTCAATCGAATGTGGCAACAATATTTCGGGCAAGGATTAGTTTTGACGCCTGAAGATTTCGGGAATCGTTGTGAGAAACCAAGCCATCCAGAATTGTTAGACTGGTTGGCGACAGAATTTATGAATGCGGAATTTGGAGTGCGGAATGCGGAATCGAAAAACTGGAATGTAAAATCTATGCTCCGATTGATTGCGACTTCTGCAACGTATCGCCAATCTTCTAAAATCACGCCTGAATTGCAGGAAAAAGACGCATACAATAAATGGCTCGCGCACTCGCCCCGTATGCGCGTGGAATCTGAAATTGTCCGTGATGTAGCACTTTCGGCGGGCGGTTTGCTCAGCCATAAAATCGGCGGGCCTTCGGTCTATCCTCCGATTCCTGATGGCGTTTTAAGTTTGGGTTACGGCGCACAACTTCCGTGGCCGACCGACAAATTGGATGATCGCTATCGGCGCGGGATGTATACATTTTGGAAGCGCAACGTTCCGTATCCAAGCCTCTCAGTTTTCGATTCGCCGAACGGAGATTTTTCCTGCACGCGCCGCGTGAAATCGAATACACCGTTGCAGGCATTGACGACGCTGAATGATGTCATGTTTATGGAAGCCGCGCAGGGCTTAGCGTTGCGCACCTGGAAGGAAGGCGGCGCGGCAGATCAAGAAAAATTGGCGTACGCGTTTCGACTCTGCACCGGACGAAACCCTGACGCTTTTGAGGCAACGGAATTCTTGAAATTGCTCAACTCGCAACGTGCAGAATTCAAAGGCAAAACCGCGTCAGCGGTCTACGTCACTGCGATGGATGTGAGCAACATTCCCGAAGGCATGGATTTGCACGAACTCGCTCCGTGGACAATGGTGGCGCGGGTTTTGTTGAATATGGACGAGACGATTACGAAGGAATAATGAAGCTGATTCGTACCAATTCCGACAATCCAGATTTTCAAGCACTCGTCGTTTTACTTGACCGCGACCTCAAAATTCGTGATGGAGATGAGCATGAGTTTTATGCGCAATACAATAAAATTGACAGCATTCAAAACGTCGTCGTTGCCTTCGTGGAAAAAGAAGCGGTTGGTTGCGGCGCATTCAAGCCATTCTCAGAAAATACTGCTGAAATCAAACGAATGTTCGTCAAACTGGAATTTCGTGGACAGCGAATTGCACAAAGTATTTTGTCTGAATTAGAGGTGTGGGCGATGGAATTACAGTTCACGAATTTTGTGTTGGAAACGGGGCTGAAACAGCCTGAAGCGATTCGACTTTATGAGAGAAGTGGCTACGAAAAAACTCAGAATTACGGACAATATATTGGTGTGGAAAACAGCCTTTGTCTGAAGAAAACAACGGGTAAATAAATGCCAGCCAGACCACCCCCGACCCCTCCTAAGACAGGAGGGGAGCTTGTTTTTACAGCTCCTGATTGCAATTATCTCAGCCTGACAGAGACTTTAAAATGGCGAATACGCTGACGAAAATGCGGAAAATAATGCTTTGGATATTTTCTCAACAATGAGAGAATGAAACCCGGATAGAAAACTGCTATCTACTCACAATCCCCCTCTCCGTGAAGCCTTGATTGGTTCTCCACAACCCGACATTTGATTTATCTGCAATATGAAAAAAATACTTCTTACTCTCCTCCTTATATGTTTTCCGGCGTTATTTGTCATGGGGCAGCCCGGTGCTCAGGAAAAAGGCACAGGGCTAATTTATGACAAAGCCGAACTGGAAAGAATGCCGCGCAAGATGGAGCTTTCCTTCACGAGTTACCGGGGCATGCCGCCAGCATATTCGTTAGAAAAATATGCTCCCTACGCTGGCGATCAGGGGCAATTTGGAACGTGTATGGCGTGGGCGACAGCCTATTCTGCGGCGACGATTATTTTTGCGCAGACGCACGGAATCACCGACCGCGAGAAAATCACGAAAGCGGCTTTTTCGCCAACGTATCTTTTTCAGAAAATCATCACCACTAATGATAACTGCCAAACGGGTGCGCCTCCAGGCAAAGCCATTGAGGGGATGTTGAATCTGGGTGTCCCGTTCATCCGCACTGTGCCGTATACCTGCGGCAAAAATTGGACTGCCGAGGCGGAACTCGAAGCCAGGCAATATCGCGCACTGGATTGGCATCTGGTTTTTGGTTCTGATAAAGACCCGAAAGAGGAAGGCTTCAAAATTGACACCACGAAAAAGGCGTTGTTGGAAAATACGCCGGTGATTGTCGGGTTCGACCTCCCGAAAAGTTTTCACGGAATCAAAGGCGATGTGTGGAATCCAGACCCTTCTGAAGCGACTGGCGGATGGCAGCACGGCAAGCATGCGATGACTGTCATTGGCTTTGATGACCGCAAAGAGGGCGGAGCGTTTCTGCTCATGAATTCCTGGGGACGTACGTGGGGAAGCAATGGATTAGTGTGGGTGCGGTACAAGGATTACAATTATTTTTGCATGTTGGGAATCCAGTTGTTTGGCAATCCCAACGCGCCGATTCCTGAATTCATCAGAGATGCGCCGCCTCCTCCGAAGCCGACTCCAACGCCAGCCCCGGCTCCGAAACCACTGCCCGTTCCAACGCCAGCTCCGAAGCCGACGCCTGCACCAGTGCTGGCTTATAACTTAAAAGGCAGCATTGAATTTCGTGTCAATACAGGAGCCGTCATGTCCGCCAGCCGCGTTTCAACGCGCAATCTGGTGGTCGAAGATGAATTTGTGAGGAAGGATAAAAAAAGCGCAGGTGAAGATATGGTCGCGTACCGCATGGACAAATCTTATCTGTCAGGTACGAAATTCCGGTTTCATCTGAATATCAACGAACAGGCGTATATCTATGCTTTTGCGACTGATTTGACGGGAAAAGTAAATCGTATCCTGCCGTTCGACGATCAGATTTCGACGCACGTCGGAGCCAATTCCATCGTGGCGTTTCCTTCTGATACGAAAATTATCAAGATGGACGACAACAAGGGAACTGATTATTTGTTGATTTTGTATTCCACAGAAAAATTGGATTCCAAAACAATTGCTGAGGTGATGTCCGCAGAATCGGGCGGACTCTCACGCAAAATTCGAGCGGCTCTCGGCTCGAAGCTGATTAGCAAAGGCGATGTGCAATACGACAATAACGCCATCGGGTTTAGCTTCACCAGCAAAACGCGCGGCGGTATTGTGCCGTTGATGGTCGAAATTTCTCACGAATAATTTCGCATTTACTTCATCCATCAACCAGAGAGAATCATGCAAAAATATTTCTTTATTTTTATTCTGACGATCAGTTGTTTGTGTCAGGCACAGACGCCGCAATTGATTGTTCCAACCGGACATACCAGAGGGCTGACCTCTTTTGAGGTCTCGCCCGACGGGAAATTTCTTTATACGCACGGCGAAGATGGCAAATCTATTATTTGGGATATGCGGACAGGTGCGCAATTGCGAAATCTCAAAGACGCCAAATCTGTCAGTGCTGTATCGTTTTCCTCCGACGGAAAAAGATATGCGGTCTGTTATAGCGGACTCAAGGAATCGAACGTCAAGGTTTTTGAAACGGCAACGGAGCGATTGTTGTATGCCACAACGCAAGCCGGTGATCCGCAGAATTCTTATTTTAGCAAAGATGATAAGTATCTTGTGACCGCAGGTGGCGATTATCGAATGACGGTTTTCGAGGCATCCACGGGAAAAATAATTAAGCGATTCGGCACTCCACCGCAACCCGGCGTGCGGCGATTAATGGCGGACGATGACGCAAAATTTATTGCCGTCTCACCGGATGACCGTTATTACGCAATTGGCACAGGTAGAAAATCAATTGATGTTTTTGATGTCACCAGCGCAAGTTTAGCTTCATCTGAAGCAGGAAAAGCAACTTATTCAATTGGAGCTTTTGAGCAAGCTGTCACTGTAGCGAAATGGTCGCCAGATGGGAAATTGTTATTATTCGCCACCTCGGATGGCATACTTTTCTGTTGGTCAGCGGCAGAAATGAAAGGACTCTGGCAAGCGAAAGATTTGCCCAAAAACGTCAATTCTATTGTGTGGTCAGCGGATAGCACCAGATTCACGATGGTGCAGAATGAGACGTTGCACGAAATGAACGCACGCACGGGGCAGTTACTGAGCAATACGGCAAGTAAGTTGAGCGGCAATGATACGGAGTGGTTTGCGACGTGGAATGCAGGGGAATATTTGAAACTTATCGGCAGGAATTCGCTGGCTCTGGTGGATTGGAAAACGAAAACAGAAATTTCCTCCTTTCGTCAAAGAGTTGATAACGGCTGGAAATTTTCCATGGCGAAAGATGTCTCCACGCTGGTTAGTTTCGAGAGCGGCGTTCCGCAATTATGGGACTTAGCAACTGGTCGCATGCGAAGAGTTAACGTCGCACCAGATTCGAAATTCCTGATCCTTGATCCTAAAGGGCAACGCCTGGTCAATCCAAACGGTATTTTGGATTTGAAAACTAACAGTAATAACCCCTTGTTCTCA
Source organism: Blastocatellia bacterium (assembly GCA_043783625.1). Lineage (GTDB taxonomy): Bacteria > Acidobacteriota > Blastocatellia > RBC074 > RBC074 > JAFDVL01. The sequence goes on from JAYVZE010000161.1 coordinate 18,675, forward strand.
CTCAAGGGTGCAGGCACAGTATGGTCACAGGATTGGTCGCCTGATGGTCATTATTTTGCACTTGGAACCTATTACAAATACCCCAACGAACAATATGGAACGGAAACCATTTTCCTTTACGATGCAGTGACAGGAAAAGAGTTAATCAATCGTAAGCTCAAAGATAGTGATACGGCTCACGCAATGGTGTTCTCACCCGATAGTCGCTGGCTGGTGATTGGCATGGCTAAGGGAAAAGTAGAAATCTACGACACTACTTCAGGAAATAATATCAAAACCTTGAAATTCCCCTATGACAAAAATAAGTATTCAGACGGTGTGCAGGCACTGGTTTTTAGCTCCGATGGGAAAATGCTGTATGCGTCGGTTAACGAAGAAATAAAAGCAATCAGTGTCACTGCCTGGAAGGTGAATGAAGCCATTTATGAGACTGCTGCGCAGGAAGATTGGAGCCTCTCGCTAAGCCCTGATAACAAGCTTTTATTAGGATCGGGGACAAAAAGATTGATTCATCTATACGATGCTCAAACGGCAAAATTACTACGAACATTCACAGGACACACCTTGAATATTATGGGCGTTAGATGGTTGAAGGATGGCAAGCATTTCGTCAGCGTCAGCGACGACCAATCCCTGCGCATCTGGGATAAGGATGCTGACCGTGAACAACTTCAGTTGTTTGGTTTTGCGGGAGGCGATGATTGGGTCGCCGTCACTCCTGACGGTCGCTTTGACGGGACTCCCGGCGGCATTCGGAATCTCTATTTTGTCAAAGGATTAGAAGTAATTCCTTTAGAAGGCTTGTACGATAAATATTATACGCCTGGATTATTAAAGCGGATCATTGCCGGAGAAACGCTCGCGCCCATTTCCGAAAAAGATGACATTAAGAATTTGAAGGCTCCGCCTCTGGCGAAGATTTTGCCGCCCGTAGACCTCGAAATTCGGAATCTGGAAGTGGCTGACGACACTGCTTCGTTGCGCCGTTATCAATCCAAAACCGGACGGATCAAACTCACTGTTGAAGCTTCTTCCGCCACCGATGGTGTAAGCGAAATCAGGCTTTTTCACAATGGCAAAGCGGTCGGCACTGGCACGCGCAATCTGAGTGTCGAAGATGACAAAATTGAAAAGCAAAAATCACAAACTTTTGAAATTCAATTGAGCGATGGTGATAACATTTTTCGTGCAATTGCTTTGAATACGCAGCGGACAGAAAGCCGCGCTGATGAAATTATTGTCGCCAATAGAATGCCTAAAGCGGCGGTAGCAGAAAGCACTGGTTCCACTTTGCATCTGGTGATTATCGGCATCAATCTATACAAAAATCCCAAGTACAATTTGAATTACGCCATGGCTGATGCGATGGCCTTCAAAGAAGCAATTGAACGCAATAGCACAGGGCTCTACGCCAAAGTGAATGCGGTTTATATCGGCGATGCGCAGGCGACGAAAGCGGGCATCACGGCTGAACTGGAAAAAGTCAAAGCCGTGGCACAAGCCAGAGATGTCTTCATTTTCTATTACGCCGGACACGGTGTGATGAGTGAAAATAAACAATTTTATATTGTCCCGCACGATGTCACGCAATTGTACGGCGCGGATGAAGCGTTAGCGCAAAAAGGCTTGTCGTCATTGTTGATGCAGCAATATTCCAAAGAAATCAAAGCGCAAAAACAATTGTTCATTCTGGATGCGTGTCAATCGGCGGGCGCCTTGGATCAGGTTGCGATGCGCGGCGCGGCAGAAGAAAAAGCGATAGCGCAGCTTGCACGTGCGACTGGAACGCATTGGTTGACGGCTTCCGGCAGTGAACAATTTGCTTCGGAGTTCAAGCAGCTAGGACACGGAACTTTTACTTTTGTGTTATTAGAAGCCTTGAACGGAAAAGCCGACAAAGGCGGAGATCGCAAAATTACGGTCAAAGAATTAGACGCTTATTTGCAGGAAGTCGTGCCGGAACTGACGACCAAGTATAAAGGCACTCCGCAATATCCGGCTAGTTATGGTTTTGGAAATGATTTCCCGATAGGGGTCGTTAAATAATTTATTTTATGAGCATACTCTCGTCTCGCCGATTATTATTTTTGCTGTGGGTCTTTTTATTTTTAGTGAATCTTCAGGCGCAGAATGTCGAATTGATTATTCCTTCCGGGCATTCCAATTTTATTAATTCCATTGCGACTTCGCCGGACGGGAAATTCGTAGCGACGTGCGGCTTTGATCGGCAGGTTATCTTGTGGGAGCGCAGCACCGGAACACAATTGAAGGTTTTCGCGCAAGCTGGCGAGGATATGGCAGTTGCTGCATTTTCTCCTGACAGCAAAATGTTAGCAATTGGCACGACTGTCCGGTCGGGCTTCAGCATTCAAGTTTATGAGGTAGCGACGAGTAAGCCTGTGTATAGCACTGGCGATGGCGTTCGTGCGACGGGGCTTTATTTTTCCAAAGACGGCACCTATCTCGTTGCTTCGGGTTGGGGGAAGTCGCTCGTATTTTTTGAAGCCGGATCAGGCAAAGAAATCAAAGCGATCAAATGGAGTAATAAAGACGGAGGCAGTCGTAATCAAGATTATCGCGTGAATAATCTAGCCGTAGCTCCTGATGAAAAATATCTAGCACTTTCAGCGTCTGATTACACCGTCGGAATTTTTGAAAATCCATTCGGGAAAATAAAGTCGGGCGGCAATCAGGCAGTTGATTATGTCTTCGGCGGATTTAGTGGCGAAGTGAATTATTGTCATTGGTCGAAGGATGGCAAATTCCTGTTTGCGCAAGATGGCAGTGGTGACGTGAAGGCGTGGTCATTGGCTACGAAGCAGGTTTTATGGTCATCAAAAAAAATGCCGAAGCACTCAATTTATTCACTGCGTATGACGCCTGATGGTCGTCGCCTCACTTTGCTTTCAGGGAATATTTTTTACGAATACGATTTACCAACAGGGAATGAACTCAGTCAGAAAGTAGAAGACGTTTTACCGCCGGGAGATTACTGGCAAGCCGAAAGCGAGGAGCTTTATCTGGCTGCGACAGGAAAATATGGCGAGGCTTTGGCGGTAGTGGATTTGAGGACGAAATCCGTGATGGTCGAAATGCGTGGAAAATCTGATAATGGATTAAGCGTCACGGCTTCCAAATCGGGCTGGTTGCTGGGCAGTTTCGATGGCTTTCAGCCAAAAATCTGGAATCTGCAATCAGGGCAAATCAAGACGTTGCCAAATGTGACGGATTCCCGCTATTTGGCGTTGAATGCTTCCGCTTCTCAAGCCCTGTTAAGCGACGGGATTTTTGAGCTTAAAACTGGCAGGAAAATTCAGAGTCTGGCACTTAACCCCAACCGGAATAATCGCGCCGTTTTTGATTGGTCAGCCGATGGGAAATTTGTTGTGCACATGGAAAAAGATTCAGACGGACGCTTTCAAATTTTGAATCTTGAATCCGGTAAATCATTTACGAAGAACGCTAGCGATGCTGTCATTATTGGCTCCCGCGCGGCAACGTTTTCACCTGACAGTCTGTTTGTCGCACTGGGCTGGAATGATGGTGAAGTGCAAATCGTCAAAACTGACAGCGGCGAAACGATTAAAACTTTTACCGTCAAAGGTGAAGGTGGCTATGCCTCAATTGACGATTGCCAGTTCAGTCCTGACGGTAAAATGTTGTATGTTTTTTCAGGCGGAATCCCGATTTCTTACAACACTTCCAACTGGACAAAACAGGTGAAATTTGCGTCGTATAAAAACTGGCAGGGACGAAAACTTTCGGTTTCGCCGGACGGACAATTCCTGCTGGCTTCTTACGGCGGATTTAATTCTCAAAAGTGCGATGTCGTGATGTTTGATGCGAAGACAGGCAAGCAATTGCGCATCTTCAATGGACATTCCAATACCGTCAGAACCGTGTCGTGGCTGGCGGATGGAAAACATTTTGTGTCCAGCGGATTGGATCATACGATTCGTGTTTGGAATAAAGATCAGGACATAGAATTATTCAAATTATTCAGTTTTGAAAATTCCAAAGACTGGGTGGCTGTGACTCCTGACGGACATTTCGACGGGACACAAAAGGGAATGGAAAAACTGTATTTTGTGCGGGACATGATCAGCATCCCTTTGGCGAGCCTGTTTGAAAAATACTACGTTCCCGGCTTGGTTATGAAGCAGCTCGGCGGTAAAACTGTACCACCCGCACCGGAGGAAGATGTTAATAAATTGAAAGCTCCTCCATTGGTAAAAATTGGCGTCCCAACCGGGCAACGCAATTTGACAGTGGAAGATGAAAAGAGTGCCGCGCGGCGTTACCAGATTGCCGAAGAGGAAATCAGCCTGACCGTTGAAGCGCAATGCCCGGATGACGGGATTTCCGAAATCAGACTTTATCAAAATGGTAAATTGGTGGGCGGCGGGACGCGCAATCTGACGGTTGAGAACGACACGCTGGAGAAAACGAAATCTCAAAAATTTGAACTGACATTGGGCAGCGGAGATAACGAATTCAAAGCCATTGCCTTAAATTCGCAGCGTACTGAAAGCCAGCCGGATGAAATCATTGTCACGAGTAAGCCCGCGAAATCCGTCATCCCGGCCAGCGTGGAGGCGAATTTATATCTGGTAGTCATTGGCATCAATCAATACAAAAATCAGAAATACAATTTGAATTATGCGACGGCTGACGCGACTGCCTTTAAGTCCATGATGGAGCGCAGCAGCGTCGGGTTGTATGCCAAAATCAATGCAACATATTTGGGAGATGCGCAGGCTACCAAAGCAGGAATTGCAGCGGAAATGGACAGAATCAAAGCTTTGGCGCAGCCCCGCGATGTCTTCATTTTTTACTTCGCCGGACATGGTGTGATGAATGACAAGAAGGAATTTTATTTAGTTCCCAGCGATGTGACACAGCTTTATGGCGCCGATGATGTGCTGGCGCAAAAAGGAGTATCCGCGATTTTGATGCAGCAGTATTCCAAGGAAATCAAAGCGCAAAAACAGCTTTTTATTTTAGATGCCTGCCAATCGGCGGGAGCTTTGGAAAACGTCGTCGCGGCACGCGGAGCCGCCGAAGAAAAAGCGATTGCCCAGCTCGCACGGGCGACAGGAACGCATTGGTTGACGGCCTCCGGCACTGAACAATTCGCCTCAGAATTTAAGCAATTAGGTCATGGCACGTTCACTTACGTTTTGCTGGAAGCGATGACAGGTAAAGCCGACCAGGTTAATGATCGCAAAATTACTGTCAAAGAATTGGACGCTTATTTGCAGGAATTAGTACCGGAGTTGACCGCCAAATATCGCGGGACGCCGCAGTATCCGGCGAGCTATGGCTATGGTAATGACTTTCCCATTGGCATCGTGAAATAAGCAATTTATACGCTGAAACTATTTTTTAATTTGTCTTCCAAAATCTGACAAATCAACGAAGTTGTGGGATGATTGCGACGGTTTTTCACCGGAGCAATGACAGTAATGAATCTCATCCAATTTCTTGACGAGCAAAATTCTCGCCGTGTCGGAATCGTAAATCCTGATCGGCAATCCATCACAACTTTAAACGATACTGCAAGTGTTCATGCGCTCGCGCTCGCTGCTTTTCGTGCGAATACTAAACTGTCAGATTTCGTGGCAGCACGGCTGAGCGATGAAATATTCGACTACGATAAATTGATCGCTGACCAGCGAGTATTGCCACCCTTGGATCATCCCGATCCGGCGCATTGTCTGGTGTCCGGCACAGGTTTGACGCATCTCGGCAGTGCGCAATCACGCGATGCAATGCATGTAAAATTGAACGTTGAAACGGAAACGCTCTCGGATTCGATGAAGATGTTCAAGCTTGGACTCGACGGCGGCAAACCTGCTTCCGGTGAAATTGGCGTGGCTCCCGAATGGTTTTACAAAGGCGACGGGCAGTGCATCGTGGCTCCTGAACATCCAATTGAATTGCCCGCGTATGCCGAAGATGGCGGCGAAGAATCTGAATTGGTTGGACTCTACATTATTGCCGACAACGGTGAGCCGTTGCGGGTTGGGTTCGCTATTGGCAACGAATATTCCGATCACAAAATCGAGCGGCAGAACTATTTATATCTTGCGCATTCCAAGCTGCGGCAATGTTCGTTCGGGCCTGAAATCTTTATCGGAGATTTGCCCGACAACCTGCGCGGTGAAGCGCGAATCTTACGCGCTGGCGAAGTTGCGTGGGCTGGTGAAGTCCTCACCGGCGAAGCGAATATGTCGCATACGATTGGCAATCTTGAGCATCATCATTTCAAGTACAAAGTTTTTCGCCGCCCCGGCGATGTGCATATTCATTACTTCGGAGCCTCCGCGCTGAGTTGTTTGAGCGGTTTTTATACCCAGCCTGGTGACGTATTCGAGATTGAAGTTCCGGTTTTTGGAAGAAAATTAAGGAATCCTGTGGTGCTTGCGAAAGAGGAAAATAATTTAGTGGAAGTCCGGCAGTTGTAAGTTCGATAAACCCAGATGCCGAAACGCGGAGCGTATGGAGTGCTACGACTTGTCGTAGCTTTGGCGTTCATCGCAAACAGTAATGAAAAAAAAGCGGCTCCGCGCAGCCGCACTCCAAACGCTCCGCGCTTCAGAATATTCAGTCAATTTCTCAATAAATTATTGCAGCTTTCCCCAAACTATAATGCGTAAAAATTTCTTGCCCTTATTCATCTTCATCCTGCTGACAATTTTTCCCCCGGCATTTGCGCAAACAACGAATGTCACAACTTCCGGCGAATTTATTGTCGAACCGCCAACGTTGCTTAACCTGGGTTTTGAATGGAAAATCAGCGGCGACGAAAATCGTAATGCGTCAGTTGCGGTTCAGTATCGTAAAGCCGGCACAACAGCATGGAAAGAAGCGCAACCCTTACTTCGCATTGGCGATGAAAAAGTCGGACGGGCGCGCAATTTTTTAGAATACTGGACGCCGCGCATGTTCGCGGGCAGCATTCTTGATCTCGAAGAAAATACTGCTTATGAATGCCGCTTCACGATGACTGATTCTGATGGCGTGAGCGGAAAATCTTCGCAAGCCATCACCGTGAAAACACGTGAAACTCCGAAAGCCTTTACTGGCGGACGAACCTTACATGTTTATCCGCCTGATTACGAAGGCAAGAAAATTGAGCCTTCATTCAAAGGCTTGAAAGAAGCGTATTACGGCCCCGGCACAGGTGATTGGGCTCCGGTACATGAGCGCCCAGTGCAGCCCGGTGATGTGATTTTGGTACACGCCGGACTGTATAAAGCGGATCGCATGAATTACGTCACGACGTATGGTGTTCCTTTTGACGGCACGTATGTTTTCACAAATAAAGGTACAGCGGAAAAACCTATTGTCATCAAAGGCGCGGGCGATGGCGAAGCGATTTTTGACGGTGCGGGAAATTATCGGCTCTTTGATGTGATGGGGGCAGATTATAATTACTTTGAAAATCTAACGATTCGTAATACAGATATTGCCTTTTACGCTGGACTCAAAGACCTGATTGGATGCAGCGGCTTGGTTGTCCGAAATTGCCGGATCGAAGACGTTGGTGTAGCGATTTTCAATGAATACGAAGGTTCTAAGAATTTTTATTTTGCTGACAACTACATCACGGGACGCGGTGACCGTAATCGTTTGATCGGTTGGTCGAATTTTGGCAAGTACAAAGCGACGGAATTAAAATCGTTCATCGGCATCAAAGTTTACGGACAAGGACATGTGATTTGTCATAATTATGTGGCGTACTTTCACGATGGAATTTGTGTCAGCACGTACGGAACTCCGCCGCAGGATGCAACGAAACAAGGCGTTGCGATTGATATTTACAATAATGATATTTTCATGATGGTAGATGACTTTATTGAATCGGACGGCGGAGTTCACAACATTCGTGTGATGCGCAATCGCGGTTTTAATGCCGCGCAGCACGGCATCAGCGCGCAGCCGATGTTCGGTGGGCCGGCGTACTTCTACCGCAATGTTCTTTACAGTGTACCGATGGGTGGAGCCTTGAAAACAGGCAACGGAAGCCCCGCCGGAGTCCTGATTTATCACAACACGTTCATCACCGAAAACAGCAATGCCAGTGGATATTCAAACTGGCATTATCGAAATAATTTAATTCTTGGCACGAATCATCCTGAACGACCTGTCTTCGGCAATCTAAGTTTTACGGCGTACTCAACGCTGGATTACAATGGCTATCGTGCGAATCCATCTGATAAACCACAATTTGTCTGGACGGCTCCAGCGAACGGGAAGCTGCGCGATTACGAACTGACGAATGCAACGGCGCAGAAATTCAAGACGCTTGTGGAGTTTCAAAAAGCGACAGGGTTAGAAGCACATGGCATCAATATTGATTACGATATTTTTAAAAATGTCAGACCGCCTGATGCCTCGCAACCGCACAAAATTTATGAAATCGGCGATCTGGATTTTAGCTTGAAGCCGAACAGCGCAGCCGTAGATGCCGGATGTAAACTGCCAAATGTGAATGATGATTTCACGGGGAAAAATCCTGATTTAGGGGCGTTGGAAGTTGGAAAACCTGCTCCAGTTTATGGTCCCAGAAAGTGATGTTCAGAGTTACACGTTCACGCGTGTACGTTTTTTCTAAAGACCTTCACGCATAAACGCGTAACTCTGAACGATGACGACATTGTTGCTTATGTTTTGACCCGGCGAGGTGGGGAATGAGAGTATTATTTTTAGGAGAACGAAATGCGCAGCGGTACAGTACGAGGAGCGGTAGCGACTTGGTAAATTTGAGAGTTACCAAGTCGCTACCGCTCCTCGTACTGTACCTAACGTTGACGATCTGTTTTTTAGCAAATAGTATTTTTGCGCAAGTTCCATCTCAACGAATTCGTGACGCCGCCGCAGAGCCGCAGAACTGGCTAACCTATTCGGGCAATTATCAATCCCATCGTTTTTCCCCGCTCAAACAAATTAACCGGACAAATGTCGCACGACTCAAAACTGCGTGGGTCTATCAAATGCGCGATCCCGGCAAAGTTGAAGCGACTCCGTTGGTTGTGGATGGAATCATTTATCTGGCTGAGAAACCACACGTCGTAACCGCATTGGACGGGGCGACGGGCGTCCCTCTCTGGACGTATCGTCGAACGACTCCCGCAGATATTCGCGGGTGTTGCGGGACGCCGAATCGCGGGCTGGCGATTCTTGACGATACCCTGTATTTATGCACCTTTGATGCCCATTTGGTGGCACTTGAGGCTAAAACAGGAAAGGTGAAATGGGATGTTGTTGTCGCCGATTACAAAACGGGTTACTCGATGACCGGAGCGCCACTCGCCATCAAAGATAAAATAATTGTCGGCATTGCGGGAGGGGAATTTGGTGTTCGTGGCTTTCTGGATGCATACAGTCCGAAAGACGGAAAACTTCTATGGCGATTTTGGACGGTTCCTGCGACAGGTGAAAAAGGCAATGAAACATGGGCAGGTGATAGTTGGAAAACAGGCGGTGCTCCAACGTGGCTAACGGGTTCGTATGATCCGGCATTGAATTTGATTTACTGGGGGACTGGAAATCCCGCTCCTGATTGGAATGGTGACAGCCGCGCCGGAGATAATTTATATTCTGACAGTTTACTTGCTCTGGACGCTGACACGGGAAACTTAAAGTGGCATTTTCAATTTACGCCGCACGACACGCATGACTGGGATGCAAATCAAATACCAATTTTACTGGATGAAGTCATTGGTGGACGCCCGCGAAAATTAGTCGTCACTGCCAATCGCAACGGCTTCTATTACGTGCTGGATCGTACCACCGGAGAATTTTTGCGCGGTACATCCTATGTCAAGCAGACTTGGGCGAAGGAGTTAGATACCAAAGGAAGACCGCTCTATTTGCCGAACGTTGATCCAACGACGCAAGGCACTCTTTTGTATCCAGGCACTTGGGGCGGAACGAACTGGAACAGCCCGTCATACAGTCCATTAACAAAACTCTTTTACGTGTTGGCGGCAGACAACGATCCACAATATTTTGTGAAGGAAGCTACGGTGTATCACGCCGGAGAACTTTTTATGGGTGGAGATGGGCGAGACGTTCCGGGCGTCAAAGGTTATGGCGTAGTGAAAGCGTTAGACGTCAAGACAGGGCAGCAAAAATGGGAATATAAATTACCAACGCGAGTGATGGCGGGTGTCATGGCGACAGCCGGTGGAGTAGTGTTTGGTGGAAGCCGGGAAGGATATTTTTACGCGCTGGATGCGATGACAGGCAAACCGCTCTGGAACTTTATGGCGGGAGGGCTTATCGTTTCTAATCCGATCAGTTATTCGATTCGAGGCAAGCAATACGTGGCGATTTCTTCAGGGAACGGGTTGTTTGTTTTCGGGTTATGAGGATCACAAATCGGACATTAAACTACAGGAGGAAAAACTATGATCGAAGATAATTTTTCACGTCGGAATTTTTTGGCTGGACTGGCCACAACGGGTGCCATCGCTTCGACGGCAGAATCGTTTCCACGACTCGAACCAAAAGCTCCCACCGGGTCGATAAAGATAATCTGTTCAGTAAATTTATCGCCCGCTGAAGTAGAGCAGATTCGATCCGCCGGGAAAAATATTGATCTTCATATCATCACTGATCGTGAAGAATTCAAACGCCATACTGCCGATGCCGAAGTGATTCTTGGGAACATCGAACGTGAAAGTTTAGTGGGTGCGAAAAAATTGAAATTTTTCCAAACGTGGGCGGCAGGAGTTGAATGGTTGTATCCAGAAATGATTCAACATCCGGTCATCCTCAGCAATATGCAGCGCATCTTCTCACCTGTGATTGCAGAAACAGCAATTGGATTATTGTTAAGCCTCACGCGTGGACTCGCGCAGGATTCGATTCCAAATTTTAAGGAGCGAAAATATCGCAACGCATCGGTTCCGTTGGATGATCTTTACCATAAGACGATTGGCATTGTTGGGATGGGCGGCATCGGTTCAGACACCGCACGTCGCCTGCATTACGGCTTCAGCATGCGAGTGCTGGCGACAGATGCCAAGCCGATTCCCAAACCGGAATTCGTAGCCGAATTACACGACCCGGATTGGCTGTTGGAGATGGTTCCGCAAGTGGATGTCTTGATGAGTGCCGCGCCGCTGACCAAAATTACCCGGCAAATGTTCAATGATGCGGTTTTCAATAAAATGAAACCGACCGCATATTTCATTAATGTTTCGCGTGGCGGATTGGTTGACAATGACGCACTGGTGAGAGCCTTAAAAGAAAAGAAAATTCGAGGTGCAGGTTTGGATGCGACTACGCCGGAGCCATTACCATCAGATCATCCATTCTGGGATTGTCCGAACTTAGTGGTCACGCCACATAATTCGGGCTATGCGCCAAGCCGACAAATCAGGTTGATGGCATTGGTGGCTGAGAATGTTCGGCGCTATTCGAACGGGTTACCTTTGCTGAATGTTGTGGATAAAGCGCGAGGGTATTAAATGTCCAACAAACTTCAGTTTGTTGCTTCTTTCGGCAACAGTATCTCTGTTGCGAAGTCTCAACAAACTGAAGTTTGTTGGACACTTATTCTTCGCTGGTTTTTCGCAAGCTAAATTTGATCCCGATCATAAATCCAAGCACCCACCCGACAATCGCAGTCGCTTGCGGATAAGCTTTGCCTGCGACTTGATAACCGATGATGAAGACAAAGGCTAAGGCAGTAAATTTAAGTGCTGTCAGAAGTGAGGAATTATTAGATTTCATTGCGTACTACGTGTTAAGGGGCTTTTCTAAGCGGCAGGGGTTGATCCCACTTTATAGTCAAACGCGACACGATTGGCAACAAAATAATTCCAACTGTTACGGCTAAAGACTTAAACGGAAACAGCAACGTGCCTCCGTCATACCAGCTTTTTGGATCGCCGGGTAAAAAAGCGGCAAAGATTTCAGGGTAGGGGATGAAAGCAGGCAAATTGAATAACGGCTCGCCTCCGCCTAAGCGTAGAAATAATGAAACGCAAAACGCGGTGATTGATCCGATCCGATTTACTTTTTTATCAAACAACGCAAACAATAATTGCGGAAAAAGCAGGACGAAAATCAGATCACTTGTGAAGAACCACAAAGCCTGAACACTTTGCACTTTGAATGCCATCACTGTCGCCGACGCACCCAGTACCACAATAGAAATTCTGATTAATCGCTTCATCTGCGTCACCGTCAAATCCGGCTTCAATAAGCGATGATAGCAATTCCACGCAAACATTGATCCGGCGGAAAGGATGGAGGAACTGAAGCTGGAAGTGACGGCTCCGATGATTGCGCCAAGTCCCAGAATCCCCACGAGCGGCGGCGTTACATACTGAAAAATCATTGGCAGCGTTTGCGAAGGCTGAGCGGTTAATTGTGCCAATAAATTGTTTGGCCATTGGTAACTGACGGCTGAAATTCCCAACAAAAGTGGCGGTACGGTGAAAGCAATGGTTAAGACTCCGGCAAAAATTGAATGCTGTTGTGCCCGCTTCGGAGACTGGCACGAAAGCACGCGCTGAAAATAGCAATTCCAGGGAATTCCACCGAAAACCAGCATCGCGCTCACGTCCCACCAGTTAATAATCGTCTGCGTCGTCCAGATTCCTCCAACGGCGTGAAGTGGCGGAATGATAGAAGCTCCATTCGGATGAAACGTCGCATAACCTGCCCACGCTGCCTCAAAACCGCCCACCGCCGATAACATAAACGGGATGGCGAGCAGTAATCCAATCGCCACTAACCCAAGCTGAAAAACGTCAGTGTAAGCGACCGACCACATGCCTCCGAGCATCGTATACGTCGTAATGACAACCGCAGAAATAATGATCGCCATGCTCAGCGACAAACTGGACATGACGCTGATCGTAGAGCCAACCGCAACCAATAATTCCGCGCTCCAAAAAACTTCTCCGAGCATCGCCGGAATAAATAAAACTGCCGCCCATTTTTTCCCGAAGCGTGCTTCAAACGGATCAATCAGCGTCGTGAATTCGTGCTTGCGCATCGTCTTCGCAAAAAATAATCCACCCAGAATCAAGCTGATTCCGAAACATAAACCACCCTGCATGCCAAGGGCGACGCTGGATTTGTAAACGCCTTCCGCAGTGCCGAGAAGGTATCCACCATCAACCCACGTCGCCGTCATCGTCAGTGTAGCGATCCACAAAGGCATCGAACGCCCAGCCAGAATTAAATCTGCGGTGGTTCCATCTTTCACTTTTCGGGCGGCGAGCCAGCCGACGAGCAGGAAGCAGGCATAGAGAATTATTACTGCTGTTAGTGCCATATTGATTTTTTCAGTTAAGAGTCGGATTATTTCTCATGTAGCACAATTGTGCTATGAAATACTTACTTCAAGAATTGTAAGAGGTACACAAAAATTCATCATCGGTAAGTTCCCGTGGGATGTAAATGCCTGCCAACAAAGATACCGGGATTACTTAACTCTTTGGTACGGCAATTGCACCTACAAATAATGTTATCCCCCGGTAATATTGATAGTTGAGTACAAGATCAAGAATCTTAGTTCTGCCCAACATCACACCCTATTACCTCACAAGCTGTCTCATTTTCTGCTCATTGGCGGATGCCACCTTTTCTGTTCAAGACTTTGGAAGCGTCAATAACTTCCAGTGTCCGCTACCTGAAAGTGTAATAACATCTGCGTCACGGGTCTGTCATTTTCGCCTTCCCACCCCTTTCTAAAGCGCGATGACATAAAAGCCCGAAATCCTCCAATTCGAAAGGTTTTTTTTAATGAATAGGTCGTTAATCACTATTTGTGTGTCTATAGCTTTGTCTGCAATATTCCTTATTCCCCTGAAATCCCTGGAAGCAGCTCCTCTCATAATGGCAAATGTTCCTCAAAATGTAACTTGGACAAATCTTGTCAAATGTACAGTTTCCGGTGTTACTTTAACCAAAAATTCCGGGATCAATGATTCACCGGATGCCGGAGCCAATTCCTTGCAACAAATAAATTCCGGCGACGGATATGTAGAATTTTCAGCCTCTGGCGCAATTAAAAACCGCTACTTAGGTTTGACCCAAAACTATGCCGGAGTCAGTTATAAATCAATTAATTTTGCGCTCCATTTAACAACTCTGGCAGCCGGTGGCGGATTTATCGCCGAAGCCCGTGAGAATAATGTGTACAGGGGAGGTACAATCTATAACTCAGGAACGATTTTTCGCATCTCGATTGAAGGAGGCGTAGTTAAATTTTATCGTGACGGGACAGTCTTTTATACGAGTCAGACAAAACCCAATTATCCACTGGTCGTGGATACGACTTTTCTTGATTTGAATGGGGCTATTTCCAATACGGTCATTGCAACTGGCACGACTACCCCACCGCCGCCACCAGTTGACACCACGCCACCAGTCATCAGTTCAATCAGCAGTTCTGGCATCAGCCCGACTGGTGCAACTGTCACGTGGGTTACAAATGAAGCCGCAGATTCGCAGGTTGAGTACGGAACAACTACGGCTTATGGAAGTGTAAAAACCATTGCTACTATGTCCACCGGACATCAAATTGATATAACCGGTCTGGCGACGAACACTACTTATAATTATCGAGTGAAATCAAAAGATGCTGCCGGCAATCTAGCGACTTCGGGGAATAATACGTTCACGACTGGACAGTTAAATAATACCGGAACAGTAGCAGGACGTTTGGATGATGGTTTTGTGCATCTGCCAGCCAATTATCCTGACTGGACTCCGCCTGCTGTTGGTGGCGATTTCACTGATTCAGCGTATGGAACAACTATCACTCGACTAAGTAATGGTCAGTCACAGTTGTCTCAGGGCGTACATCACGAATATGCCACGATGTCTCCTTTCAATAGTGATAATTCGCGGATTTTGCTACTGGGTGAGGAGAGTGGATTTTACGTGGTGGATCGGGCAGGGACGATTATTTCATCCCCAACGCAAACAATGGTGGGCGGGTCTAATGAGCCACGCTGGAGTACGACCAATCCGAATATTTTCTACTTCCACACAGGCAATCAAATTTTAAAATTTGATGTCTCAACGAAACAAAAATCTCTCGTTCGCGCCTTCACCCAATTTACCTCAATCAATTTTGGCGGGGGCGAAAGTGATATTTCGGAAGATGGTAATCATTTAGTAATTATTGGGGATAAGAAACTGGTTGGAGTGTATACGATCAGTGCTAACAGTCTTGGCGCAACCTTAGACATCAGTAGTGCCGGTGGTTTTGATTACTTCGACATGACCGCGAATAATAACGTCATTGTGCGTTGGGGTTCGACTGGTACGGGACGATTTAAAGGATTTGAGTTATATGATCAGGGCATGAATTTTCTTCGTCAGGTCATCACTTACGCCGCTCACGGAGATCGCGGGCGCGACCTGAATGGAGATGAGGTTTTGTTTGTCCTTGGATCAAGTGATCCGGCTCCTCCAGCAGGTTGCGAAAATAATGGGGTTGAAAAAATCAGGTTATCGGACAGCCAGAAAACCTGTCTCCTTCCGCTTGATTGGTATCAGGAAGTGCATATCAGTGCCAACAGTAATGGGCGCAATCCCTGGGTTTTGGTCAGCGTGACTGACATAGACTTTGGGACTGCTGCCGGGACGCTGCCGGCTGATTGGCAAAGTCGTTGGAAGGTAAAATATAACGAAGTTCTACTCGTGAAAGTTGATGGGACTGAAGTCCGTCATTTAGCTCATCACCGGACACGTGTCCTGGACGATTATTGGTTTGAGCCTCGTGCTGCCATTAGCCGTGACGGAATTTATGCGATATACGATAGTAATTTCGGGATCAAACCTTCCGCTTATTATACGGATGCGTTCCTGATTCATCTCATGAACGGTCAGTAAAACGAGTTCAGCCGCCAGAGAAATTTCTCTGGCGGCTGAACTTGCCTCTGAGCAGCCAACATAGATACCAGATAAAAAATGGGCTGCTCAAAGAATTTTCTTGAGCAGCCCGGAATAAATGACAAGATGGGCTGAGAACAAAATTAAGAGAATGCTTGCGGCCAGTTGTTACTTTTGCGGCAATATTTCTGACTGCCGATCACTGACCACAACCCGGTGCAATTACTGAGAACAGCCGTTAGGAATCACGGAAACAGTTCCCGAACCATTATTCGCAACCGCGAGTGAAGCCTTCGCCGCACTGTAAAGATTGACCAATCCCAGCGGATGGCTTCCGACGTTGATGAGCGTGGGCGAATTCACGACAAAGGTTCCGTTACCGACTCCCTTGAAAACTCGAATCACGCTGTCGCTGTAGCCCGCAACTGCCAAATCTTTTTTGCCATCGTTGTTGTAATCATCCACCGCAATTGAAGAGACATTATTTCCTCCTGTAGCGAAATTACCGGCATTCACGAAAGTCCCGTTACCATTGCCGAGCAAGGTGACAGCGAGGCTGTTTCCTCCGACGACGATGAGATCGTCATTCACGTCTCCATTGAAATCCGCTCCGGCGATGGGGCCGATTCCGATGAGATTTGTTTGGAAATAGAGCGTATTGAAATTGCCCAAACCGTCGCCGCGCATAATGGCGACTAAGCCGGAGTTATACAGAGGAATGGCGATGTCGAGATTTCCATCTTTATTGAAATCTCTCACAACGCCCGGCTGCGGCGCATCAAAAACATTGAAGCCGAACTGCTTGGGAGCCTTGAAGCTGCCATCACCATTGTTGATGAGCAGTACCACGGTTCCCTGACCGTCATTGGAAATCATCAAATCAGGCTTGCCATCGTTATTAAAATCTCCGACAGCTCCACCCGTAGATTTATTGCCGATTGCATACCCGCCTTTTTTCGTGAACGTCCCGTTGCCAGCACCCAGGAAAATTGTCACTAAATCGCTCGACTTATTCGTCACCGCAAAATCGAATTTCCCATCGCCATTGAAATCCGAAGTCATCACGAAATTCGCCCACGGCCCGACCGCGTACGTCGCAGAATTTTTGATAAAGCTGCCATCCGTCTGCCGCATCAGAATCGTGATCGTGTCAGCTCCACCATTGACGACTGCCATATCCTGCAACTGATCGCCATTGAAATCCGCCGTGGCGATGCTGTAGGGCTGGGTGTTGGAGTTGTAGTTCAGAGGCGTGCCGAAGGTTGGTGACGGACATCCAGTTGAAGGGGGGATCGTGAAGGTGAATGTTGTTTGTGTGGATAATCCACAGTTATCTGTAGCTCTAATGGTGACGGGATAAGTTCCTGCCACATTGTTATTGGTGATTGTCACCATACCAGTGGCAGAAATACTTATATTTCCCGTATAGGATGATGCAGTCGCCGTCAGGTTGGCGATAGTTCCATCGTCGCCCGGCGTGCGGCTGGGCGTGATATTACTACTACTGCCAGTCACGGTTGTATTGGCATACGTCCCCAGCAACGGAGCCTCATTCGCATTGATAAATAACGTCCAGTTTGCCGTCGCCGTTAATCCTCCGCCATCGGTGACTTTGATCGGGATTTGATAGGTTCCGGTGGCGGCTCCGCAAGTGACAGCAATGTCAGCATTGACCGCACCATTGACGCTGCGAAGATTGGTCAGCGTGACGCCCGCAGGCACATTTGTTGCGGTCAGTTGTAAATTGCTGGCAGGAGTCTGCGCATCTGCCACTGTGCCGAAAGCTGGGACTGCTCCGCTGACACCCTGTGAGACACTTGATGCTGTCATTGTGATTGTTGGCGGTGTATTGGTTGTGCCACCAGTGGTATTCAGCCAGACCTTAAATCCAGTCGCAGTGACTTCGACCACATCTGACAAATTGTCTCCATTTAGATCAACGGAGTTGGAGACATTAAACGGATACTTCGGCGCCGCGCAAAAACCGCCTTGTCCATTATTGATCAGAATATTGAAAAACCTTCCGAGGTCAGGATAAAGATCAGCATTGTATCTGGCTGGAGTTAATGGGGCGGAAAATCCATAAGAATCAAAGCCGAGTATCTTTTGACCTAGTACACTGAGGAATCCATTGTTGACCTGACTATAGGGTGCGTCAGGATAGCCAACCGTGCTGGCGTAATCGGTTTTGCCATCAAGATTCAGGTCTCCGATATTGTAGAGGAATGAATCGTATCCGGCAGGCAATAGGGGAGACGAAGGAGAAGCGATGGCTGCTCCAGAGAAATTGCCTTGTCCGTCACCTTTGATAAGGCTGTTTCCCCCAAAAGAAGAAACCAGCAAATCTAATGATCCATCCAGATCGTAATCAAGCAGCAGGGCTGATTTGGGATAGGAAATGGACGGGACAGTTCCTTTGACAAAGGTGTTCGCTCCCTTATTTATAAGCGAGGTTACTCGTTGATAGGCGGCTTGGGGACCAAAGTTATAAAATTCGTCCATGCCAACGATATCGAGCCTACCGTCTTTATTCAAATCCGCAATCTGCTCAATCGAAGAAATTTTTTCCGTCGAGTTGTAAACGCTGAGCGCGCCGTTTTGACCGTTCCCATAGATCACAGACAAGGTGGCTCCGCTCACAGCAACATCAAGGTTTCCGTCGCCATTCAAGTCTGCCGTTTTAATTGAACCGACACCCGGGAACGAGGCCAGCGTCAGCGGCGCGGCGAAATCTCCGTTGCCTAACCCCAAACGTAGCAATATGTTTGGGGACGTTGCGACGCTGCCGCCTATAGCATTATCCGAATAAATCAAGTCTGTTTTGCCGTCTTTATTGAAATCGGCAAACGTCATCCGTCCCATTTTCGCCGTAAATTCTTTTCCAGCCTGAAAGGTAGGATAGACGCAGGAAGCCGAAGCTCCAGTCACAGTTAATGAAAATGTTTTTGTGATGACGCTACCTGAACAAGTAGACCTGGTTTGAGTCGTGACGGTGACGGTATATTGCCCTGGCGGCCCTGCGTCAATCAATCCCCAATTAGATTCGTTAGGGTAGAACGAGGCCGGTCGGCTGTTCACAATTTTTCCAGTGAATCCGGGAATTGTTACCGTAATATCAAATCCCGAGTACGGTGTCTCAAAAATAGTTGAGAGTCCCTGGCCAATCGTGATTGACGCAGGCACGGTCAATTGCGGAATTACAGAACCAAGATTTAACGTAACATTGGTTTTGGCAGTCGCGCCTCCTCCGTCAGTAACCGTAAATTCAATCGTGTTCGCACCAGTGGTTGCATTGCAGGCGATGTTGAAGATTGCCCGAATAGTTCCATTATCATTTGTGATCTGACCGACAGTGAGTCCTGCCGGAACTTTGGTTGCTGTGACCGTCAAATTACCAACCGGAGTTTCAGTATCATTGACTGTCGCGACAGCAAGCGTAATAGGTTCTAAGGCTGGAAATAGAGTAGAGTTATTAAATGGAGTAATGGTTGGCGGCGTATTCTGTGTTTGTTGAGTAAAAGAAATATTCAAATAAGCAAATGCGCCCGCTCCTTCAGCGTCAAATAATGAGAGTCCAAGGTTTATGCTGGTGGCGGGATCAAGAATGAAATCTGACCTAACCGTTATTGTCGCTGTAATTTTACCAGCTACATTTTTAATGTTGGTGATTGAAAGATAACTACTGAGGTCACTTGCATTTGATAGTACCAATCGCAACTGATCCACCGGAGTCTCCTGATCTGAAACGGTAGCAATTTGGATTGTCTGCGTACTACCGTAAGCAAGTGTCAGTGGGGCTACACTCGTGATGGTTGGTAGTGTATTTTGACGTGTTCCGTTATTTAGCCAAACTGAAAATTCCCCTCCCAGTGAAGTAAGGTATGAAATGCTTGTGACAACGGCATCACTTTTACCATCCTTATCGAAATCGCCTGCTGTCACTCCTAGAATGCTTGGACCATTAAATGGTTTTTCGACAACACAGATTCCTCCAAGACCGTCATTTATCAAGACTTGCGTATTCGTCATCATGACGTCCGGCAACCCGTCTTTATTGAAATCACCAATGGAGCCGAAGTAAACAATTTCGTTAGAAAGCTGAGAGACCTTGCTGGTAAAATTGCCTCGCCCATTATTCAAAAATGCGACAAAGCGATTCGACTCCGCCGTATAATTGTTATTACGATCCGTGCTCGTATAGCCAATTAAATCAAGGCTGCCATCCCGGTTGTAATCAACCAGTCCATAAAAATTGACATAAGTATTCAACGCGATGTATTCGCCTTTGGTGAATTGTCCGGCACCATTGCCCAGCCAGATTTGATTTGATGGATAATTTAGCTCGGCGGCTAAGACATCTGCTTTTCCATCACCGTTGAAATCTCCGGTCAAGGCCGGAGTTCCATTGGCAAATCCGAGAGTACTTGAAGTAAAAGAACCGTTCGCATTGCGTAGGTATAACGTATTTACTGGATTAAAATAGAAAGGGCCAGGTTGACTAAGAATGACATCGGCTCTTCCATCCCCGTTCATATCATCAATCTTAATCGAAAAAGCCTCGCGGGCGACTGGAAACGGGATCGCTGCGCTGGCACTAAACCCCGTCCCGTTTTGATTTAGCAAGACAGTGAAATTACCGTGCCCCAAAGCCACTAAATCTTTTTTCCCGTCCCCGTTAATATCGCCGCTTACCAGACTCCAGGTTCCATCGGGTACTGAAAATCTCGTTTGAAGCCTTAAATTTCCGGTGCCATCACCGACATAATATTCAGCAACAGTGGAAGAGTTTGTGTAATACACCGAGACGAAATCCAGATTTCCATCCTTGTTAAAATCCTCAACGATGGGAATTCGAATATCGGTGGAAGTTGTCGCAAATGGCAGTGATTGGGATTTTTTCAGTAAGGATTGAGTACAACTTGCCTGTATTGCAGCTGGGGCTGTTGTAAGCAACGACGAACCTTTTGTGAAAAATTGTGGCGTAAAGAGGTTAACATCTGGGAGACGAGTTGGTGTACTAAATTGAATTAGTGACATTTTCGCCGCAGATGCAAAAACATTTGCATCTTTTACTCCACTGGCGAGCGCGAACGCTCCCAGTACACACACGGCAATGAACACATAAATTCGATTCGATTGGTTTAAGGATATTCTTTTCACGAGGCTTCCTCCATCTTGAGAACAGGGCTAACGGTAGTAGCAAGCGAATCAGCACAGATGCTGTTCGTTTGTCTGAAAATATTATTTTGCGGAAATGCGTTCAGTGAACCTGGCTTTATTGTTTATCAGCGTTGAGCGAAGTTAGCATTTTCCAGCGATAAATTTGTTCAAGATTGCTTTTCATGAGTATAAGCGAGAGGGAGCGAAATTTTGTATCATGGAAATCGGAAATTATTTCCCCTACCGGATCAAGTTCCAATATGCTATTCTTTCTGCATCACAATTCCATAGAAGAAATGCTCTACGAAGTCCTCTGTTAGGTATGCTAATCCTCTGGTGCAGCAACTGGTGAAATGGTCGAATTTTAACGAATAGTTGACGCTTCGACCTTAGTTTTTATTGGTGGATGGTATGGAAATAGAAGTTCCGGTGACCTCGCTTTTGATCGAATGGCGTAATGGGGATTCGGCTGCACGAGATCAATTAATTTCGCTGGTGTATGAAGAATTGTATGCCATCGCTCAGCGTCGAATGAGCGCTGAAAATCCCAACCATTTATTACAAACTACTGCTCTGGTCAATGAAGCTTGGCTGAAAATGGCGGCACATTCTCCCGCCAAATATAAGGATCGCGTTCATTTTTTCTCTATCGCAGCAAACATCATGCGGCAAATTCTGGTGGATTATGCCCGCAAGCAAAATAGTATAAAAAGTGGCGGCGAGATTAATTTCATGGCGTTTCAAGAAAATGAAGTTCCGCGCCTTCCTGCGACGCTGGAAAATATCGTTGCGTTACATCAAGCCTTAGACCGCTTAGCTGAATTCGATCCGCGCAAAAGTAAAATTGTTGAGCTTCGATATTTTGGCGGGTTGAGTATTGCGGAAATCGCGCAGTCTTTGGAAATTTCCGTGATTACTGTCAATCGGGAATGGATCAAGGCCAAAGCCTGGCTGTATCGGGAGCTAAACGGAGCGACTTGATGAATCCGCAACGGTGGCAAGAAATTGATACAATTTTAGATGAAGTTTTAGATGCTGCGCCGCCGCAAAGACAGGCAGTGGTGGAGCGGCTTTGCCCCGAAGATAACAGCCTCCGCCGCGAAGTTTTATCCCTGCTCGCCGCTACAGAAAATAGTGGTTCTTTCATTGACCATTCTCCCTCAATAAATTCGGCGTGGGGCGCACTCGAAAACGCTGCTCTTGAAAATTCCGTCAAATCGCATATCGGACATTACAGAATCGTGCGTGAGGTCGGACGTGGTGGCATGGGCATTGTTTATTTAGCGGAGCGCGATGATGGAGAGTTCACACAGGAAGTAGCGATAAAATTGGTCTACCCGCATTTACTGAATCCGGTCAACGATCAATTAATTCAGCGGTTTCGGCGTGAGCGACAAATTTTGGCGACGCTGAATCATCCGCACATCGCCCAGCTTTTAGATGGCGGAACAACCGAAAACGGATTGCCATTTGTCGTCATGGAATACGTGACAGGAGTGCCTGTTACGCAGTACTGCGCAGAGCAAAATCTTAACCTTAAACAGCGGCTCCGATTATTTCAACAGATTTGCGACGCCGTGAAATTCGCCCATCAAAATCTCATCATTCATCGTGATTTAAAGCCGGGAAATATTCTCGTTACGAACGATGGCAGCGTGAAATTACTGGATTTTGGAATTGCGAAATTATTGTCTGCGGAAGAGCCGCTGAACCGTGCCGACTCTACGCGGACGTTGACGATGATGACACCGGAATACGCCAGCCCTGAACAGTTGCGCGGCGAAACGGTGACGACTACGACGGATGTTTATAGCCTGGGTTTAGTGCTCTATGAATTGTTGACGGCACAACGTGCCTATCGAATTAATCATTTGTCGCTGACGCAAATGATAAAAGTTGTCTGCGAAGAGGAACCGCGCAAACCAAGTGCCGCTCAAAATTTATCCGGCAAACAAAGCACTGAATTACGTGGCGATCTGGATACGATTATGCTGACGGCACTGCAAAAAGAATCAAAAGCACGGTATCAATCGGTGTTGCAATTCAGTGAAGACATTGCGCGTTATTCTGACGGTTTACCGGTGCTGGCGCGGACCTCCACGTTTCGTTACCGCGCCGATAAATTCCTCCGTCGAAATAAAAAATATGTCATCGCTGCAACGCTGATAATACTGTCTTTATTGGGTGGAATTGTCACGACGAGGCGGCAGGCGAATATTGCGCACGAGTTGGCGGCTTCGCGGCGAAGGGTTTTGTATACGGCGCATATTCCGGCGAAAGGTGAAGAAGACCTCCGTGGATTTGAATGGAAATATTTTTGGCGTCTGCTCAATAATAATCAGGAAATGATGGCGCTGATTCATCCGAAAGGAGTTTATGCCGCCGCTTACTCGCCGGATAACACGAACATTGCAACCGCCGGAGAAGACAAAATTGTGCGCGTCTGGAATACTTCTGATGGCGGGTTGCTGCTGCAACTTTCCGGTCATAGCGACATCGTCAAGCATGTTTCCTATTCGCCTGACGGAACCAGAATTCTTTCCAGTAGTGTAGATTCTACGGCGCGGATTTGGGATGCAAAAACCGGGCAGGAGTTAATCATTCTCAAAGGGCATCAAGCGAAAGTAAATCGCGCCTTTTTCTCTCCTGACGGCAATAAAATAGCCACGTGCAGCGATGATAGCCTTTGGAAATTGTGGGACGCGGCCACGGGTAAAGAATTATTTTCGACGAAAGGGCATGATAATTTGACCCGGGCTATTGCCTTTTCGCCTGATGGAAAAATCATTGCGACCGGAGGCAATTTAAGTTCGGTAAAGTTGTGGGATGCGCAGACAGGTCAACAGCTCCCGTTTGTCGGAAATCAGTCCAGATGGCAATGTTGGGCAGTGACCTTTTCTCCTGATGGAACGAAGCTCGCAGCTAGTGGAATTACTCCTTTCGTAAAAGTATGGGATTTAAAAACGAATCAGGAAATTGGTTCTTTTCCGATTGAAGCGGGCTGGGTCGAAGGCTTAGCCTTTTCGCCCGATAGTAAGCAATTGGCGGGAAGTGCCGATAAGCGCATTGCCATTGTTTGGGATGTCGAAATGGGTCGAAGATTGACGATGCTAAAAGGGCATACGAATGAAATTCCTTCGATCATGTTTTCAAGGGATGGAACGAAATTACTAACTGCTGCGTTGGACAATACGGCGCGGGTTTGGGATTTACAAAAATTATTGAATGAAGGAGAGGTCGAACAGCTTCCTGAAAATTTCACGGTTGTTGGCTATTCGCCGGATCGTCAGTATTTTGTCCGCACGGAGAATCCGAATTTTATTTTGCTATCGAAGGTGAATGATAAACAGCTAATTCAACGCATTCCCAGCCGTCAGGGATTTATTTCCAAAATAGTTTTTTCGCCGAACGGTCAACGAATGGCCACGGGCGGAGTAGATCAAACGATCAGGGTGGTAGAAATTAATACCACTGAAGAACGCTTCAATTTAAAGGGACACACTGGAGAAATTTCAGCGTTGACTTATTCGCCACAAGGGGATTGGATTGCCGCAGGAGCGAGCGACAATCGGTTGAGCCTGTGGAATGCAGAGTCCGGAGAATTGCGATTCATGAGCCAACCATTGCCGAGTTTTATCAATAAAATTGCCTTTTCAGCGGATCAGCATTTTTTGGCGACAGGGAGCTTTGACAATCAGGTCAGGATTTGGGGGGTGAACGGTCAACTCGTGAAAACACTCAGCGGGCATCAACGGATTATTTCTGCCATCGCTTTTTCACCTGACGGGAAATTTTTAGCCAGTGGCAGCGAAGACGATACGGTTCACATCCGGGACGTAAAAACAGGGGCACTGTTACATACGATCCACGAATTGCTGGGACACATCACTGCGCTTGTCTTTTCGCCTGATGGCAGCAGGTTAGTGCTTGGAAGTGAGGACGGGTTTGTCAGTTTATGGGATACCTCTTCCCGGCTTGAGGTGTTGACGCGCCAGTCGCACCGTGGCAGCGTCTTCTATCTGGATTTCACACCCGATGGAAAAACGCTGATTACCGGCGACCGGAAAGGTACACTTCAGTTCTGGCGCACAGAGTAAATTGGTACGGTGAACTGTTAGTTCACCATTGCAGAAACCCGCACGCAGGGTGTCGTCTCACTGTGAAGGCACCCTTACTGCGTGCGGGTTTCTGCATTGATTTGGAAAGCGTATCACGCCACCATTACTGCTCAACAATTCCGGCAACCTGCGTCGTATTTTTCTTTGTCATTGACGCTACCATGCCAATTTGTTGATGACCATCCACTTTTACTTTGCGCGTATATTCACGGTATCCTTCGGCCATCAGACTGATGTGATGTTCTCCGGCTACCAGTTTGACAGCGCGTGGCGTGACTCCTGAAAATTGTCCATCAATATAAATCCGAGCCGGAACGTAGCTGTTAATTGAAACCAAACCAATATTTTTTTGCAGTATGACGGCGCTCGAATCAACTTCCAGGCGCAGCTCAGAATTTGAAGAATTTACTTTCGTCATTTCCGGTGCGGGTGGAATTTCCCGCTTAATCGTTTTATGTTCGACAACTTGTGTTTTTCGTCGTGGTAAGAAATCCGCTGCGTTATTCAAGACAACTGCTTTGGTGGCGGTCAGGACTGGCACTGTTTTAGCTGCTACTTCCGGTCGTGGACTTCCCGCCTGAGCCGCAGCGACAATTGAACTGGACAAAATTGTAATTGTTTGAGGTTGGGGATGGGCTTTTGCCTGAGGCACAACGCCTAATGGGGCAGCAATAGCTGACGGTAAAATTTCACTAGCAACTACTGCGTTACTAGCGGCAGCTTCGGGGACTGGAGCCGTTTTGTCAGTACTGCTGACAACGGGTTTCGGTTCGTCCGAGCTAATAAAATTAATGACGACAGCCAAAGCGATCACGCAGCAAATCAGCAGAAATATTTGCAAGGCTCCGCGTAAAATGCGGGGTTGATTCTGCTCTTCAAAATGGAAAGAATTCGCTTCTTTGATCGTTGCAGTAGGAAGCGTAGGAAGACGTTTTCGGCAATACGGACAATAAGCAAATTTGGCGTTAAGGTTGTTCAGACAATTCGGACATTTCATAAATATCATCTCAAAATAGTTGGCTGGATCGTCTTTGTGAGGGAAGAGCGAAGCATCAGCGTTTCAATTAACTGAAAGATGAGGTATCTAACTGAGACGGATTTGAAACGGGGAAACCTTCCTCAGAATGGACTTCGGCTGACATTATTTCGGAACCAGTGAGAGCCGAAGAGACAGGGGCAGGTAAAAATAATTCCTTGTTCAGAAATTTTTTTACTCTCGGGGAGCACAAGACTAATAATCTGCCTGATTAATAATACACGCCGATCATGCCATAATGTTTCAAAACTGTGAAGAGACAACCGCAACATTTTGCGCCGTATTTCTTTGACTGGCACAAAATAGACTATTGTTTATAGGCGTTTTGAGCTGGAATGCGACTGAAATTATGAAAAACAAACTTGCCATTACAGGCGGTACGATCATTACCGAAAATCAGCAAATTGAAGCAGGAATCCTGTTGTGTGAAGACGGGAAAATAAAATTTATCGGAGACTCCGCGCAGGTCATGCCAGAGCCGGATTCAACCATTATCAATGCCGCAGGGAAATTTGTCCTGCCGGGGTTTATTGATACGCACGTCCACGGCAGCGGAGGCGATGACGTGATGACCGATGGAGCCGCAGGAATTCAACGGGCTGGGAAAAAAATGTTGGCGTACGGAACTACGGCGTGGTTGCCAACTACGATTGCTGCCAAACACGAAGAAATTCTTTTTGCGATTGAAGCAACGACGAAAGCGGAAAATACTTCAGAGCCGATGGCAAATATTCTCGGCCTCCATCTGGAAGGCCCGTTTTTAAATATCAGATTCAAAGGTGCGCAGCCGGACGAGGGAATCCGCGATCCGAATTTTGATGAACTTGAAGAACTGCTGAAACTTGCCGATGGAAAAATTAAAATCATGACGCTCGCGCCGGAACTCCCCGGCAGTATGGAGATGATTGGAATCCTAACATCCAAAAATATTGTTGCTTCACTGGGGCATTCCGAATGCGATTACGATACGGCATTGGCGGCGATTGAAGCGGGTGCAACCTACGCGACCCATTTATTTAATGCAATGTCAGGAGTCCATCATCGCAAGCCTGGTTTGGCTGCCTGTTGCCTGAACGAACCGGGAATTTGCGCCGAAATAATTTTGGATGGCGTTCACGTCAATCCGCAGATGGCACGGCTGGCGATGCGCAATAAAGGCCGTGAAGGATTGGCTCTGATTACTGATGCGACGACGGCGCAGGGCTGCGGCGATGGTATTTATCAACTCGGAAAATTCAGTGTGAAAGTGGAAGGCGCACTTTGTACCTTGATGGACGGCGTGACAATTGCCGGGTCAGTTCTGACGATGAATCGCGCCGTCATGAATGCTGTTAATTTCACCGGAGTGAATTTGATTGACGCGGCGTATATGGCTGCGATGATGCCCGCGAAACGCTGCGGAGTTGAAGCGCGGAAAGGCTCGCTGACAGTTGGCAAAGATGCTGATATTGCGATCCTGAATTCCGATTATTCAGTGGCAGCAACTGTCGTGAATGGTGTTCTGGCGTTCGAGCAATTCGTGTGATAAATTCTGGAGCGTCACAGCCGCTTGCAAATTCTGTAAGCATAATCGGAAGGCTATTATGAAAATTCTGACAAACCAAAACAACAATAGTCTTGTTAATTACACTACTAAAAAAGGAAGGAACTAAATGTCAATCGCAGCATCAATCTTACCTGAATTCGATATGGAGATGGCGACTACACGCCGAGTCTTGGAACGTGTTCCCAATGATAAACTTGCGTGGAAGCCGCACGAAAAATCAATGGCAATGGGTCAGCTCGCCGCGCATCTGGGCGAAATGGTGTCGTGGACAATGCCGACTATTTCTGAAGATGCGCTGGATATGAATCCTCCTGGTGGGCCGGCATATCAGCCGCCCGCAATGAACTCATCGGCAGCGATTTTGGCTACCTTTGATGAACATGTCGTCGCTGCCCGCGCCGCGCTGGCTGGTGTCAGCGACGAAGATTTGATGAAAAACTGGTCCTTGCTTTCGGGTGGACAAACCCTTCTGACAATGCCCCGTGTGGCCGTTATTCGCACCTTCGTGATGAACCATGTTATTCATCATCGCGGACAGTTGAGCGTTTATTTGCGGCTCAACGATATTCCCGTGCCTTCAATTTACGGTCCTTCGGCGGATGAGAGTGGAATGTAGCTGGCTGAAAGAAAATTAATTGGTATTTTAGTTGGCGCAAACAATGAGAAAGATTGTTTGCGCCAAAATATTTTCTGGAGAAACCATAGAAGTCAACGATACCAAGCCTTCACTGGCGCATCGGTTGCTTTAATTTATGGATTCGTATCATCGAAACTGTTGGCACTTGAAATGATTGCTCGTAGTTCTTCGATAAAATAATTAGCGAGTTCACCGATGTGAGTCTGTTGGTATCGGCCTCGTGAATAGCTCAAGTGAAAATCGAGCATCCCTCTATTAAAATTACCTGAAACTGCGATTTCCGGCGAAAATTTATTATTTACATCAAACTCTGCTCCCGTCGCTTCCGGGGCAGTTTTCCATTTGGTTGCCTGTTTTGAAAGCTCAATAAATTGATACGAAATCTGAGGGCGCGGGATTTTCTTGAGGAGTGTTCTCGTTTGAGCATCGGCAAAATATTTCAGCAGCTCAAACCCAAAACCAGCATGGGGAACCTTACGAAATTGCTGACGAATTTTTCTCATTTGTTGGATTGGATCAGGGCTTTTTTCAATCTCAAATTTGACCGGATACCGTGTTGTCGCGGGTGTAATCGTATTGGACAAATCAAGTCGCAACAATGGGTTTTGACGGATACTGGTTTCGATTTCGAGGAAGACCCGTGACTGCTTCGACCACTTGGCCAGCGCCAGTGATAAGGCCGCGAGGATCATTTCGTTCATTTCATTGCCTGCTACCGAGTCCAATAAATACTGCGTTTCGACCGGATTAAGATTGATGAACACTTTATCAACCGTAGCATAGGTCTCAATCGTTTCTTCTAGCTGCTGACCAAATTTCGGGAATGAAGTCTCCCGCATTTTCTTCCAATATTGTAATTCTGCGGTGATGAATTCCGGCGTCAGAATCGAACGGAGCCGATCTAGCTGACGCTTCATGGAAGTGGGTCTGTCGCTATTGGGGAGCGTTTTATTATTGGCCACTGCTTCATAATGAACCATCAGG
The DNA here is from genome assembly GCA_043783625.1 of Blastocatellia bacterium. Lineage (GTDB taxonomy): Bacteria > Acidobacteriota > Blastocatellia > RBC074 > RBC074 > JAFDVL01. The sequence goes on from JAYVZE010000161.1 coordinate 48,029, forward strand.
CGATCCAGAAAAATATGACGAGAATCATCATCACTAATCATCCGATGCAGCACGATTAACAGGCGATCTATTCGCTCAACTCCACGTTCAAAATAAGCCACGTTGAAGAGGGAGCTATAAGAAAGATGTAGCCCCGATTGGATTCGCGCGGCACTATCTTCCAGAGCTTTGCGTTGGCTGCTGGCCCATTTACCGGAAAGATCAATAATTTCCAGTGGTAATTCGGGTAAGCGTTCGACGAATTTCGACTTCCACGCATCAGCGGTTTTGATAAATTTCATCCGCAGGATTTCCTGCTCATCAATCAAGCGGAGGAGCGCTTTTCTGAGCAATTCAGGTTGGAGCGTGTCATTTATTTCGACCAGCCACGCATGGTTTCCGTAGTGTGGATTATCGTACTTTTGGTCAAGAAACCAGTTGTGAGCGGGGAGCATCGTCGGCGAGATTTCGAGCGAAGTCGACGTTGTCTCAGGTTCATCAACAATCACAAAATCAGTTAAGTTGTTTTCCGGTTCAACTTCTGCTTCGCTATTTTTTTCAACTAAATTCTCTAAAGTCTTCGCTACCAATTCTACTTCTGCTGGCTCGTCTTCATCAATTAAACTACTCAGGTCGGCGAGGTCGGGGATCGCCGGAAAATCGTGAGTTTCTGAGTCTGGGTCAGGTAACTCAATGACAGGCTCAGGCGGTCGAGCTTCAATTTTAACTTCGGGAAGCGATTCTTCAATTTCGGGTTGAGAGGCGGGCAACTCACCGTTTGTGAATAATTTCCAGACCGGATTAACAACCGGTAAAAACCATTTGAGCGGGTCGTCTAATAATTTTGCCAGTTTATAATGAGCTAACCGTTCGACTAATAATTCTTCACCACTGGAAGGCGAATAAATGATCGCCGCCGGATGGTCATCACTGACTTCGGGGAAATAGTGAGAATTTGATTGAGAAGGCTGCCAAGAAATAATTTCCGGGCTGATGATGGTAGGGAACGGCAAAGCCGGGCCGGGAGTATTGTAGGCAACTGAAATTGCTTCCGAAAGTTTATTTTCCAGATTCGCCTGCGTCAGAATTATTGGCAGTGAAGTCTGCTTCAGAATTTTTCGCAACGTGTCTGATGAAGGAGGCTGAGCGAGCGGAACATACACTCCGCCGGCTTTCAGAATTCCCAGGATTGACACGGCTGTCAGTAATGGCGAAGTGCCGCAAACTCCGACCGGAACTGTCGTCGTCACACCTAAGTGAGTTAATTGCGCCGCAAGTTTTTGCGCCCGAGCATTCAATTCCAGAAAGGTGAACGAATTTTTTCCATCTCCGACCGCAATCATTCCAGGGGTTTCTCGCACTTGTTCGATAAACCGCTGATTAACGTTAAGCGAGGCTCTGATCCATTTCACCCACCCCATTTCAGCTTCGGAGTCAACCTCGGTGACTGGTTCAACTACCGGAGCCGTGACGGGCTGTGGAGGTGGTAATAAATCGTTGATATTTTTTTTAGGCGAAGCAGCAAAACTTTCCAAAACGCTCTCCAGTGAAAAGGTCAAAGGATGATTTGAGCTGATTTCGTTTTCAACCAGTTGAAATTCCAATGACGATGTTTCGGAGCCGGGTTCGATGAGACGTAACTCACTGACGGTCAGATCAAGATGAGCATAAGAAATCTGAGCCAACGCGTCTTGTTCGATGACGCGCACTTCACATTCGAACAGGGAAGTGTCTGGTTTGAATTCACTCCAACTGCGAATTTGCTCGTTGGAAAATGATTGATAAGTGCTGATCTCTGTCAGGTCTTTTTGCAATTTATTCAGCCAGTCTCGTACTGACAAGCTCAAGTTAGTTGCGACAACCAGGGGGAGCGAATTATCGAAGTTTCCAATCAGGCGCTGAGCGTTAGCCAGTTCTTTCGGGCGGGCATTGGATTTGAGACCGAAGATAACCTGTGACGTTTGACTGAATCGGCTCAGCAGCAGTGACCAGGCACCCAATAAAATTGTCGTCGAATCAAGTCCGGGATGCACCGCAGTGACTTTCTGAACCAACTGTGACGGGATTAACAGCGAAGTCTGAAAATCAATTGGCATCGCTTTGGTCGCAGCTTGTATTCCGGTGAGCTGCCGGCGCCAGAACTGCTCAGCTTTTGCTGTCTCAAGGGTTTTCACCCACTCAATATAATCTCTGAAAACCGGGGTGGGCGGCAATTCGGGATTCTTGCCCTGACGAATGGCGTCGTAGCAAAGTAATAATTCTTCCCAGAGGATCGCAATTGAGGTTCGATCAAATAAGACTTGATGAAAAGTCCAGATGAAATGGTAACGCTGTTCATCCAACCGTGCCAGCGTGAGCCACCACAAGGGCGCTGATTTAAGCTGATAGCTCATCCGGGCATCGGCTTGCCGAAGCTCTGCGAGTTTCTGTTCTTGCTCATTCGGAGAAAATGGACGCCAATCGTGTTCTTCAAAAATTGTGCTGACGCTGCGATTTACTACCTGCACAGGCTCTTTAATGTCGGTGCTCACAAACGTTAATCGCAGCGATGGGTGACGATCCGATAACTTACTCCAGGCTCGCTTAAAGGCTGAAACATCAAAATCCCCCGCGATTGTACAGGAAAATTGTGATAAGAATAATTCAGGTGACGACGACTGCTCACACGATTGTATGAGTCGTTTTTGGATTGGCGAAAGGTGAAAAAATTCTTCGATTTGTTTAGGATTCATCCGCTCGTCTGATCGTCTTTCGTTCAGGCTAAAAAAAGACTAAGCTTGAAACAGGGCAGGCACAGTATAATCAATTTTGTAATTGTATGCAGCTCTGAAATGACATCTTTTTATCATTATTTTTTATGTATCCCAAAGGAAACCTTTTTATCCCCGCTCCACACGGTCAACTGGAAGCCATTTATCGCCCCGAAAATCATCTGGCGGAGCGCGTGGCATTGGTCTTGCATCCCCATCCGATGGGAGGCGGGACGATGCACAATAAAGTGGTCTTTCGTGCGGCGCGTGCCTTGCAAAATGCTGGATTTGAAGTTTTGAGATTCAATTTTCGCGGCGTCGGACACAGTACCGGAACTTTTGACGACGGCGCAGGAGAAGCCGTAGATGCGCGAATTGCGCTGGATTATTTGCTCGGCAAGCAAACCAAAGCGACCGAAGTGATCGTCGCCGGATTTTCTTTTGGCTCGGCCATTGGGTTACGACTGGGTTGTGCCGATAAACGAGTCAATCGCCTGATTGCCATTGGTGCTCCGGCCAAAATGCACGAACGTGCGACGCTGCTAAATTGCACCAAGCCGAAATTGTTTATTCACGGGATGGCGGATGAAATTGCGCCATTAGCTCCGATTGAAGCATTAATTGAATCGCTGCCGCCGGAAAATAATTCACATTTAATCAAGATCGAAGGCGCCGGGCATTTCTTTGATGATACTCTTGATGCCTTAATGGAAATCATTACCGATTTTGCCGGAAATAAAAATGCAGAAGCCTGCACGTAGTAAGGGCGCAACTTCGTAACTGTGTACTTGGAATGAAAAGACGCCCTTACTACGTGCGGGCTTCTGCATTATTTTTTATAAATTGAGGTTTTAATGTCACGTCCACAAACTCTCGGAGAACTGAAATCCTCCGGTTATCACACTCGTTCTGTCAAAGACGAAATCCGTACCAATCTCATCGCCAAACTCAAATCCGGCGCAACCCTTTTCCCCGGCGTCGTCGGCTACGATGATTCCGCGATTCCGCAAATCGTGAATGCATTATTAGCAAAGCACAATTTCATTTTGCTGGGGCTGCGCGGACAAGCCAAAAGCCGCATCTTACGCGCCCTGACCGATTTGCTGGATGCTGAAATTCCGGCAATTGCAGGCTCAGAAATTAATGATGATCCGCTGGCTCCACTGAGTGCCTTCGGTAAGCAGACGATTGCTGAAAAAGGCGATGCGACGCCAATCAATTGGATTCATCGTGATGCGCGGTACGTTGAAAAATTAGCGACGCCGGACGTGACGATTGCTGACATCATCGGCGATGTAGACCCGATCAAAGCCGCCCGTGGCGGTCATATTCTCGGCGATGAAATGACAATCCATTTCGGTTTGTTACCCCGTGCGAATCGCGGGATTTTTGCGATCAACGAATTGCCGGATTTAGCGGCCAAAATTCAAGTTGGATTATTCAACATCCTGCAAGAAGGCGACATTCAAATCAAAGGCTATCCCGTACGCCTGCCGCTGGATGTGATGCTGGTCTTTTCGGCAAACCCTGAAGATTATACGGCACGCGGCAAAATTATTACGCCGCTCAAAGACCGCATCGGAGCCGAAATTCGCACGCACTATCCAACTGCCTTGAAAAGCGGAATCGCCATCACTTCACAGGAAGCCTGGACGAATCGCGGCTCTGAAATCACGTTGGAAATCCCGCCCGCGATTCGGGAAATTGTCGAGCAAATTGCTTTTCAAGCCCGCGATGACAAACGTCTGGATCAACGCTCCGGCGTCAGTCAACGGTTGCCAATTTCGGTACTTGAAGCCGTAATTTCTAACGCTGAACGCCGCGCTTTGCTGAACAATGAAGCCGTTGCTTCGCCGCGTATTTCTGATATTTATTCTTCGTTGCCTTCGATCACGGGCAAGATTGAACTGGAGTACGAAGGCGAACAGGTTGGAGCCGAACGTATCGCGCAGGAGCTGATTCGGCGGGCTTGCGGTGAAGTTTTCATTGACCGTTACGCCCGCGTAGATTCGCGGCAAATCCTCGATCATTTTAATCAAGGCAAATCCGTGAAGCTCCTCGAAACTGCGAGTACGGCGGAAACGATGACGAATTTCGGCAAAGTCAAAGGCTTACTCGAAGCTGCCAGTGCAGGAAAAATCGAAAGCCAATCGGAAGCCCATTTAATTGTCGGATGCGAACTTTTGCTGGAAGGCTTGCACGCCCAAAAGAAAGTTTCGCGCAGTATCGAATCCGGCGAAGCCAGCTACAAACAAGAAAAGCAAGATAAACAATCGCGCCGCAATCGTGAGCTGGACGATTGGGGATTGAATTAAAGTTCAGAGTTCACGCTTCAGCGTGCCAGCGAACGACCGCGCAGCGCGGCGTTCGGCAAACTGAAGTTTGAACTCTAAACAAATTTCTTTATTGCAGAAATTTCTAAAAGTGTTATTCTCTCGCCGCTCATAATAAGCCAACAAAATCAGTTCTCCCCTAATGTTTTTGATTAACTGATCTCGTCGGAAAATTCTCCCCGAAATTTTCTGAGCTGGATTCATTCCAGCTCAATTATCAATCTGCACCGAGGAAGTTTTCCTCAAAAGGAGATAGCCATGATTTTGATTAGCTGCCGCAAAGATTTTTCCAATAGCCGTGGATTTTCGGCCAAAAATGAAATCCGTAATTACCCGTTCATGTCAAAACTAGATACATTTGAAGCTCTTGATGAAATGAATCTAGCGGAGCAAATGCGCGGCAAGCATGTTCTGATCCTCATCCACGGATTCAGGAATCCGCTCACCAATGTGGCCTCGTCTTACCAGCGAGTTCTCAAAGGTTTGATTGATTCGGGACTGATGAATGATCCAGCCATTGGTGCAGGGCCGGGATATGATTTAGTGCTGGGATTCACCTGGCCGGGCTTCGAGACTCCAATCGGATTTTTCCCCGCCGTTCCCTTTGCCAATCGCTCCGGCGGTTTCTTTCGGAGCCTGCTGGAACTTGTTTCCAGAAATGCCAAAACTGTAGACGTTCAGACCCACAGCTTAGGCGCACGAGTCGCCCTCCAAGCACTGGCCGGAGGAACCGAAGGCTTCGTAGATAACCTGCTGTTGACAGCTCCTGCGGTAGACGATGAAAGTCTTGAACCGGGTCAGGAATTCAATGGCGCACTGCTGAACTGCCGTCGCTGTCTGGTGTATCACAGCGACAAAGACAATACGCTGAAGATTGGCTACCGCCTCGGCGATTTGGATCGTGCGCTGGGCTTAAAAGGTCCGCAGCATCCCGACATCATTAAGGCAACTTCGCCTGGTGTCATTGTCGTCAATTGTAAAAAAGTAGTCAGCTCCCACGGCGGCTACCGTTCGGCTGGCGCGTATTACGAACACTGGTCACGGGTTCTGAATGATACGCCATTGGCGCAATTTGAGACGCTGGAAGGATAGATAGTTCAGGAGCTGTTTGAAAACACGAAAGCGTAGTGCGACGGCTTGGCGTCGCACTACGCTTTCGCGCTCGCTAAATTTTTTATCCCACACGAATCGGGTTCGCATAAATCCACGGACGCCATTCTCCGTCGAGTTCCAGCCAAACTTCAGCGCGATAAATCCCGGGTTCTTTCACGGCAAAATCTAAGTTGTCACTGACAATTTCCTGCACAATTTTTCCATTACGAAACAGCTTAATTTTGCCCTTCGTCGGAGCCGCAATCTGCAATTGCAAATCCGAAATCAACTTCACTTCATCGCCCGTAATTCCAACCTGCTGAGAATTATTTTTCGCTACAAACACAAAGCCCGTCGGATCGCAGAGCCAGTCGTGTGACACGTACGCGTGAGATTTTTTCAGGGCTTCGCGGACGGAATTTTCCGTTTGGTTCTTCGCCAAAATATGCGTCGTGACATAGCTCAGGCTGCGGTCGTACGGATCAAGATCGAATTGCGCTACGGTGTCGCCGATGGATTTTCCTTTGGTTAATTCGGGGATGCGCGGAGCCTTTTTCGCATTAATTTTGAACGACGGTTCTTTGTCTCCGGTCAGCCATAATTCCAGTGCATCAGGTGCGCCGACTTTGACGGTGATGACCTGGTTGTGATGGCAATCGTTGGCGGCGACGCCCGTGACGCGGTGGAGCTGGCTGTCGGCGTCCCATTTGGCGATATAATTTTCTAAATAATCCTGTTGCGCTCCGAAAACTTCCTGCGGAAAATCCTTTGTGATCTGACGGAATTTTTCAATGCCATCAGGATCAGCTAGTGTCAATTGCAGCCACTTGAGAAATTCGGTTTCAGGTTTGAAATCAGCGTGATGATTATAAATTTCCATCCCGGTCAGTTTCGCCGTAGACCATTCGGGGCGCTCTTCGATGTGCGAAAGAAAAATATCGCCGCCATTTTCTGTGACTAATTTTGTGAATTCTTCCGTGCCTTTGTACGGGCGTTTGATGATAGATTTTTTCGGATAGGCGAGGAAGCCTTCATATTCCGTACCGGGGATGAAGAGGACTCCATCGTGCATTCCGCGCCAGCTATCATTGATGAAATCTACGGGCGGACGCCAATGATTGGTGAGCATCACGATATTTACGCCCGTACGCTTGCAGGCAGCGAGGAGTTCAGGGCGCGTGCCTCCGGTGTGCGCAGAGTCTTCCGCGTGGACGTGCATAATCGCGCGAAAATCTTTGTAATCTTTGATGAGATTGATTTGATGGCGTGCTTGCTGATGACGCATGCGATCTGTCTGAACGGCGCGAAGGTGTTCGGGTTGCAGACGTTCGACGGTCGAGTATTTGCGGTATGGATTCTGCGCGTTGAGAAGTGAAGCTACAGAGATTATGAGCAGGGCTATGATTGTAAGGTTTTTGCGTTGCATAGTAATTCGGAGTTCAGGATTTGCCTGGCTAGAGCCTGAACTCCGAACTTTACGCTGTCAACTGCTTCGTTATTGTTTCGTCAAAATTTCGTCCTGCAAAACGATCAATTGTCCTTTGCGTTCATCCGCGCCAGCGATTCTTCCATCTAAAAAATGTAGATTTCTGCCGACCGCTAATTTTCCTTAATCAGACGAAAGCCCACATCGTTGGATCCCAATTTGGTCAGATAGCCAGCATGAAAGCCCGGGCTAAAATACTTGTCATCCCAATCGCCACCACGAACAACGTGCTTATCTGATGAACCCGGACCCGTTGGATCTATTTGATTTTCTTTTTGATAATCTCCATAAAAATCCTGACACCATTCCGACGCATTTCCGCTCATATCGTATAACCCGAATGGATTAGGCAAAAACTTTCCAACTGGCGAGGCGTGTTTATATCCATCCTTGCATTTGACTCGGTAAAGTTGCACGTTCCCATTATTTGCCGTTTCGTCTGCCACATTTCCATACTTACAGGCATCTTTCTCATCATTTCCCCAAAAATAAGTAGATGATGTTCCAGCCCGTGCCGCGTATTCCCATTCCGCTTCGGTCGGCAAACGGTATGTGCCATTTCCTCTGGCATTCAACATTTTGATATAAACCTGAATGTCGTTCCAGCTTACACAGACGACAGGTTTATCGTCCCCGCCAACATCAAATCCGTCGTAACAACTGTTCGGCACGCTTCCCATGACCGCTTTCCATTGGGCTTGCGTAACTTCATACTTGCCCAGATAAAAATCTTTGCTGATTGTAACTTTGTGTTCCGGCTCCTGACTTTTACGAAGTTTTTCGTCGGGGTTGATACTTTTCCAATCGTAAAACTCGCCCGTGGCCCATTTTCTTTTTTCAGGCGAAGCTCCCATCTTAAATGAACCTGCCGGAATTTTGACCATTTCAAACTTGAGAGAAGCAGAAATCTTTTCGTTTGCGTTGGCTATTTTATTTTTAACTTCAGGAGTGCTCCTGGCAAACTCATAAAATTTAATTGCATTTGCGAAGTTTCCTTTGATAACAGCGATATCGCCATTCAATTCTGATAAGCGTTGGATGTGATGCGAATCTTTACTTTCAATCGGATATCCGGGACATGATCCAGCTTTTAAACTTCCTTCTAATGCCCAATTAAGGTTTGCTTTAGCTTCGTCTATTTTATTTGCAGCTAATTCTTTTTCTGCGAGTTCAATTGCCCAATGCACGGCTTTGTGCCACTCCGTCGAATTTTCTTTATAAGAATCAGGAAGAGCTTTGATTGCCTGTTTCATTATAGATACCGCTAGATCATCCTGGAGTCCCGATTTATGAATGGTTTCTGCACCAAAATAATTAAAGCAGAACACACCGTATTTTTTAATCCATTCATCTTTATTTGCAATTACGTATTCTGCTGCGTCTTTATATTTTCCCTTGTCCATTAATTCCTTCCACTTAGGATCAACCGGACACTGTGCCGAAGCATTTTCGCAAAACAAAAACGCCGCAAATAACAAAACCAACCCGCTCAATAATTTCATCTTCATAATTTTCTCGTTGTAAACAAACTGTTTTCTATCGTGCCATCGCTCCGCTTTTTAACGGGAGACTTCCAGGCTTGCGCTCGCCCTCAGTCGAGCGAGGCAATCCGCTGGATTTCTCAACAATTGGGCGCGGAATTCAAGATTACTTTCGTACGTCGTCATCGCCTGCTGAATACTGCGCAACAACACGTTTTCAGTGTTAGTTGCTGCGGCTTGCCGCTCTGAGATGCGATGGCAAAGAGCGCGGAAATTCTGACCTTTTTCGATTTCGGAACTGGCTTGCAAAAATACGGGAGCCTCAACGGAAATATTTTCAAATTGAACTGCCGCAGCAGAAGCCGTGCTCGTAGATTGCGACCAAATTGTAAGGGGGCAAACGAGAACTACAATGCAGAACAGAATCGGTAGTGAGGATTTCATAAGATTGCACCCCCGTTCGGGAAAAATCTAACATCAATATACGCAGCAAAATCTTGTGGAAAGGGTCAAATTATTTTTCGGAAGGCAAGATAATTATGCTGGGGCGGCAAGGTGAGTAGGGGGCACTCAATAGACATTTTACTGATTCATGAAAATAGTCCAAGTAAAAAATGCAACGGGGCATTATTGCCCATAAATTTCTGCTTCAATTTGTGCGACTTCGCGGCCTGATTCTCCGGCCACATTCGGCATACGGTTTTCCAGAATGGCGTTTGTGAAATCTTCGATGGATGGCAGTTGTAGGTTGGCGTGTGGCGGATGGTTTTCGTGACGTTCACCGGATTTCGTCACGATCCGCAGATCGCCTTGATTTAATTTCATTATATGCAATGAACCTTCAGAGCCGAAAATATCCAGCGTATCCTGACCCTCAAATGCGGCATGTGTTACGGTCAAAGTAGCTCGTATTCCATTGGCAAATTTGAAAAATGCGGCACTCGTATCTTCGACTTCGCGGTCGAAAAGTAAGTTGTCGGTGAATGCCTTCACGTCAACGATAGCCCCGAAAATATTAGTCAAAACTTCGATGCGGTGACAGCCGAAATCCATCATCGGACCGCCGCCGGATTTTTCTTTCGTGAAAAACCAATAGCGCGGATCGTCCGGTGGCATCGCATTAAATTCAAACGCATTGATCTGTGCGAGGACAGGTTTTCCGATGTCGCCGGAAGCGATAATTTCTTTGACGCGAGCAACGACCGGATAGAAATGTCGGTAGTACGCGATACTGAGCTTGACGTTATTCGCCGCACACGCCGCGATCATCCGGGCACATTCCGCGACATCCAATGCCATCGGTTTTTCGCAGAGAACATGCTTGCCAGCTTCGGCAGCGGCGATGGTTTGCTCCGCATGCAGATGCACCGGCGTAGCAATATACACTGCATCAATTTCATCATCCGCCAACAACTCGCGCCAATCGGCATACCATTTGTGCGCTCCGAATTCTTCCGCAAATTCCTGCGCCAGTTCAGCGCGAGCGCGACTGACAGCAACAAAATCTACATTGGATAAATCCCGCAAAGCCGGAGCGACGCGCTTGCGCGAAATGTCTCCGCAGCCAATTAATCCCCAGCGAATTTGTTTCATATATTTTCAATAAGTTAGGTTGTTATTTTTGGAATTCCACGACAATCACTTTAGCTGAAGATTCAATTCTCTCAAATTCATCTAGTATTATTTTTAGAGCTTTCTGTTGACTAAAGCCGCCTGATCCTGCACCGATGATGGGGAAGGCGACGGATTGAAAATTATGTTCATGCACAATGTTCATTGCATTGCGAATAGAATCGCGGATAGATTTTTCGCTGGCGAACCAAACCATATTTATTCCAGCTACGTGAATGATGCCACGAAAATCTAAACTACCAGCCGAAGTCAAAACGGCACTTCCCAGTGGCATCAAACCGTGTTTGGAAATTTCTCGAAATGGCTGCAATCCTGCTTCCCGTTTGATCGTACCGGAAACACCAGATGGGATTAATAACCACCACGGCAGAAAATTTCGATTCCAAGCGTTGACGATTACTTCGACAGGTTGGTGCAAAAGATTTCCTTTGACGGTTTCTACCTTCATAAAATTAATTTTCGGTTGGAAAAGGGCAAGGTTGAGGAGAGTTTGATGTTAGCCATGGTTGCGAATGAGAAATAGATTAGTCTTTGCAAGAGCAAAGCCTGTCGCAACCATGGCTGGTTACGCTACGATAATTTTACAACGCGCAAATACGGCTTGATCGTATTCCATCCCTGCGGGAATTTTTCTTTCGCTTGTTCGTCGGAAATGGCGGGAACGATTATAACGTCGTCGCCACTTTTCCAGTTGACCGGCGTCGCTACGGAATGTTTAGCGGTTAATTGCAGGGAATCAATCACGCGCAAAATCTCGGCAAAATTTCTTCCCGTGCTGGCGGGATAGGTCAGCGTTAATTTGATTTTTTTATCGGGGCCGATGACGAAGACGGAGCGCACAGTGAAGGTATCGCTGGCGTTCGGGTGAATCATTTCGTAGAGGTTCGCTACGGTTTTGCTTTCATCAGCAATCAGCGGAAAATTCAACGCGCAGCCTTGTGTTTCTTCGATGTCTTTCGCCCATCCAAAATGGTCAGCGAGCGGGTCTACGCTGAGTCCGATGACTTTGACATTACGCTTGTCGAATTCGGGTTTGAGGCGTGAAGCCTCGCCGAGTTCGGTTGTGCAAACGGGCGTATAGTCGCGTGGATGCGAAAAAAGCACCGCCCAGCTATCGCCGATCCATTCGTGAAAGCTGATGGTTCCTGACGTAGTTTCGACTGTGAAATCCGGGGCGACATCGCCAATTCTAATAGACATAAAATCTCCTTACTGATGATTTGAATTGCTGTTGTTAATGGGGAAAAGAAGAGTGGGGTGATTAGCAACAACATGTCGTCGTGCAACAACAACATGCGGTAAAACAGAGAGAGCTGGAAACATTCATTTGCATCATCACGACGGGATATTAACGGCTCAGTGAGGATAAGTCTAGTAAGACTAGGTCCATAGGGTCTGTAGAGTCTGTAAAGTCTGTCGGGTCACAGCCCGCTTCGCTTAGCGAATTCCTTCTTCGACTCTCAAGACTCTAAGCACTCTAAAGACTCGATAGACTCTTTTCATAAATCCGATTTCATAGCAGTTGACGTAGGTGTTAGTGAGGCAGGGGAATAAACCCGTAGTAAAAAAACATTTAGACATGGAGAACATTATGAAATCGAAAATTGCATTATTTTTATTAACACTTGGAATGACTTTCGCATCTGCCGCGTTTGGGCAAAAGCCTGTGACAGTCGGGGGCGCTCCGATGTACGCCAATAAAAATATCATTGAAAACGCTGTCAATTCCGCCGATCACACGACTTTAGTGGCGGCGGTTAAGGCGGCAGGTTTAGTCGAAACACTGCAAAGCGCAGGGCCGTTCACGGTTTTCGCTCCGGTGAATTCCGCGTTTGAAATGCTGCCGAAGGGAACGGTACAAAGCCTTCTGAAGGCTGAAAATAAAGGGACGCTGACCGCAGTGTTGACCTATCACGTCGTTGCTGGTCGTTATAATTCCAAAGCTCTGGAGCGCATGATTAAGCAGGGCGGCGGCAAGGCGATGCTGAAGACGGTGCAAGGCGGAATGTTGACGGCAACGATGGTTGGTGACAAGATTAAAATCACTGACAGTAAAGGTGGAATGGCGACGATTACAATCACAAATGTGAATCAGTCAAATGGAGTTATCCACGTGGTTGATCGTGTTTTATTACCATAAGGGAAGTTCGCGGTTGTTAGTTCGCGGTTCGCAGTGGGTTGGTTGCAGAGAATATCTGAAGTCTATGAACCTTCCAACTACGAACCGCGAACTTCTTCCTGTTGCGAACTTTCCGAACTTATTCTTATGGACAAAACTACTGATGAAAAAAGTTTTCGGCGCATCAAGCGTCGAGAGTTATTGAAGATGCTCCCACTGCTTGCGGCGGGAGCTATCGCCGTTCCAGGCATCAATGAAAAGCTCATTCAAAAAGGACTGAGTGTTAGTGATCGGCTTTCTGAAAATTTATTCGGGAGCAGCAGTCTGGCGAAAATTTATCCAGACAGTTTTCTTACCGACTATGATCGTTTCCCGATCAATAGTTACAGCGATTATGACCCGACAAATGATGTACGGTCTTTCAAATTAATTGTCGAAGGAATGGTTGCCAAGCCCGGTGAATACACGCTGGAACAGATCAAGGCGTTACCAAAACAAGTGCAAAATGTGAAGCATATTTGCGTCGAAGGCTGGAACGTCATCGGCAATTTCGGAGGCGCGAAGCTCAGTGATTTTCTCACTTTAGTGGGAGCTGATCCACAGGCAAAATACATCGAATTCAGTTGTCTGGATGATTATTATTCATCGTTCGATATAGCCAGTTGTCGGCATCCACAGACGCTGCTTTGTTATGAAATGTATGGGCAGCCGTTGGCGAATGAGCACGGTGCGCCACTGCGGATTCATACGCCGATCAAGCTGGGATACAAATCGGCGAAGCACGTTTATCTGATGCGTGTGACGAATATTTTGAAGCCGGAAAAAGGCTACTGGGAAGATCAGGGCTATTCGTGGTACGGAGGAGTTTAAGATTATGGCAACCACAAAATCAGGGCTGGAAATTACCGCGATTACAACTGAAGTAGCGACGCATACGTTGGAACATCCGTTTATCGTTCGCTTCACGCATTGGCTGAACGCCCTGTCTTTATTGGTGATGACGGCGAGTGGGCTGCAAATCTTCATGGCGTTCCCAAGCTTCGGGGAAAAAGTTCCGCAGATAGATTTTTTGAAAATTCCTGAAATCGTACGGCTGGGCGGATGGTTGGGTGGAGCTTTGCAATGGCATTTCAGTTTTTCATGGTTGTTCACGCTGACAGGAATTATTTATGCGATTTATATTGTAGTGACGGGGCAGTGGCGACACGTGATTTTGTTTCCGCGTGAAATCAAAGGCATCCTGCCGATGGCGAAACATTACTTTTTGTTCAAGTCAAAACCTGAACAACTGGAGCCGTACAACCCACTGCAAAAACTGGCATACACGACGACGTTACTATTTGGAATCGCCGTTGTTGTCACCGGATACACTTTGTATAAACCGGTGCAGTTAGGATTGATTGCGCAGATGTTGGGTGGATTTGGGATGGTGCGGATTCTGCATTTCGCTTCGATGTGCGGCTTCCTTGCTTTTATTCCAGGGCATTTGATAATGGTTGCACTGCACGGATGGAATAATTTTTATTCGATGGTGATTGGTTGGAAAAAGAATCCTGAATATTTGTAGCGCAAACTTTCCAGTTTGCGTTATCGCTCAACTAAAACCTAGCCCTGAGAAATGCAGTATTTCGCAGGGCTATTTGATTTTTTGTCAGTCACGAGATCAGCCAAATCGCAAACTGGAAAGTTTGCGCTACTGCACCCACGTCCACGGCTGATACCACAGCATCGCGGCAATCACGCCAGCGACGACGAGCAGGATGAACCACTTCAGGACTTTGAAGAAAAATTTGGCGATGAACCATCCCGCTATCAGGATGAATAAAACGGCAATGGCAGTTGAAAGAGTTGCAGTCATAATTTACAAATCCTATTTGGTAGCAGCGGGTGATGGCGCGGCAGTTGATTCAGAAGCAGCCGGAGTCGGGTCTTTCGGCATGATTTTATCACTGACGATGACGTTTTCAATCGGGTATCTTTTTTTCAGTCCGCTGATTTCGACGACATATTCGCCAGCACGCTTGTCATTAACCACAATCTTTCCCAGAAAACTTTTTGTCTGAACTCCGTAGGCAAGCTTGCCGATGACGGGGTCTTTGATCTCAGCCGTTGGCATGAACATATAAATTACGGGTACTGCCAAAACGACGGCGATGATAAAATATTTCAGATATTGATTGAAAAATTTCCAGATCGCCAATCCGATTAATAAAACGAGTCCAGCCGCAATTGCATAATACATAAAATTATTACCTCAAAAAATTATCAGACCAAATATTTAATTAACAAGGTCGCGATTCCTAGAAACGAAAGGAATCCGCCAATGTCCGTGCAAGTCGTGACAAAAACAGTTGATGCCAGTGCTGGGTCAGCTTTGAGCCGTTTTAGGATTAACGGAACCGCAGTTCCGGCGACGCCTGCGATCAGCATATTATTTAACATCGCCAGCGCAATGATGCCGCCGATCAATCCCATCTTCGCGCTTGGCCCATACCAGAGCCAGACAATCACTGCCGCCACAATTCCAGTCACAAATCCATTCGCTAACGCGACCAGTGCTTCTTTGACAACAACACGCCGCGCATTGTCCCACGTGACTTCTCCGAGGGCTAAGCCACGGACGATAACGGCTAAAGTTTGCGTCCCGGCATTGCCGCCCATTCCGGCGACAATCGGCATCAGCGAAGCGAGTACCGTGACGCGCGCAATGGTCCCTTCAAAAAGATGAACAACCGTGGAAGCCAGAATGGCCGTCGCCAGATTGACCAATAACCACGGGAGCCGTAACCTGACCGAACGCATCGGCGAGTTGAGGGCGTTGTCTTCGGAACTGACCCCGGCGAGGGCGTAAATATCTTCGGTGGCTTCTTCGCGGATAACGTCAAGCACGTCGTCTACGGTCACGACTCCGGCCAATTTATTTTCTTCATCAACCACCGGAACGCCCAGCAGGTTATAACGTGCGACGATGCGTGCGACTTCTTCCTGATCGGTTTCCGTGCGAACGCTGATGACGTCGCTGCTCATTATTTTTCGGAGCGGAGTGGTCGGCGGAACCAGCAATAATTGGCGCAGGGAGACGACTCCCACGAGGTGATTGCGGTCATCAATGATGTAAAGATAGAAAACCAGTTCAATGTCGTTGCTGGCTTTTTGAATGGCGGAGACCGCTTCGCCGACGGTTAATTCCTCATTCAGCGCAAACACGTCCGGCGTCATGATGCGTCCGGCGGTGTACTCAGCAAAGCTCAGCAATTCCTGCACATCGGTGGACGCTTCGATTTTCATTAAATCGAGCAGGCGTTCACGGATTTCCATCGGGAATTTTTCGACAAACAACGCCGCATCGTCAGAAGGCAATTCCTGCAAGACTCCGGCGATGCCTTCGGGGGACAGTGTATGCAATAAATCAAGACCTTCTTCGACGCCGAATTCGCTGAGACTGGCGGCAGCGAGTTCGCGGTCATACTGCGTGAGTGCGGCAAAAACAGCGTGACGGTCTAATTCATTCAAACCTTGCAGCACTTGCGCCACATCTGCCGGACGCCCTTTATGCAGCACATTCATGGCGCGCGCAGTCGCTCCGCGCCGCATCATGCGACGAACGGAATCCAGCATTAAAGTGGTTTTTTGCGACTGCATAAACTAAGAAACGGAAGACTATCCACGAAGGGCACGAAGAAACACGAAGAAGAAAAAATGAAACGGTCTGAATTTTATCGCTCTCACTGATTTAATCATAGTTTGTAAAACCTTCGTGTTTCTTCGTGCCCTTCGTGGATAATTTCTTCAAATAAAAAAGGACGAAAGATGGATGCTTGAATCTTTCGTCCCTGCTTGCCGTACGGCGATCTCACGAAAAATTATCTTGGTAGAAAATAGATTAACCAGGCAATGCCGAAGCCGATTCCGACGAAGGAAAAGAAAACTTTGACGCCGTAAAGGACGCGCTCCATCGGCGTATTATGTTCCGAAGAGATCACCGAAAAGACGATTCCGACTAGGGCACTGAAGGCAACCATCGCAGAGAAGTGGCTCATTTTTTCCTCCCGATGGCAATGTCAAAGGCATCCATCGCGGCCAGAAAATTACATGCTCCGGCAATCGCCAGAAAAGTTTTGCCGTACTCGAACGTTTGTGCGGCAGTATCACCCGTGAAGGCGTAGCCCGTTCCCAGGCAAATAAAATAAGGCAATCCCAGTCCTACATTCAGCGCCGAGAAGACCCACGTCAATTTATCTTCCGCGACAGGCGTAAATAAACTGCCTTTCATCATGATGCCCAGCATGAACATGGTGACGATGCTGAAGGCGAGCAAAGCTCCTCGGACCCATTTGCCTTGCACGAAATGTCCAAGACCGGGGAACACCAGAGCGGCAATGGAGGCTATGGCTGTTTTCGCGGGTGAAGATTCAGGCGTTGAAGTTATATCAGTTTGCAAATTATTTTCCGCCAATCATAAATTTAGAGTAAGTCGCCATTCTAGGAAGCAGGCAAGGGGCTGTCAATGCGTTAGGGGGTTCAGTTTTTTATTTTCTTCAGAAATTAACAATTCCCCGACTGGAGCGCAAGCGTCTCGCTTGCCGCGAGCGCGTGTAGTGCCGCTCGCCTGACGTGGCGGGAAGAGCGCGTGATTGCCGACTAATCTCTGGCGGGAGGTTCGTTTGCATCGCTTCGCTGGCAAACGGAGCAAGCGAGACGCTCGCGCTCCAGTCGCTACTCCGACGAAGAATGGTCGTGGATAATTTTCCACCCGTCGTTGAACTGTCGAAAAATTAACGTATACAATCCGCCTAATTTCTTTCCGTCCGACAGCACTAAATCAAAGCGTCCGCGTACGAAGGCAGCTTTTTTGCCAATCATTTCCACTTCAATTTGGCTGAACGTCAACTTGCCCATTTCTTTGCCTTCGGATTGATAGGTCTTGCGGTAGCGTTCCAGCACTCCATCGTAACCAGCGCGTTTTCCCCCGCCTGAAAAAAATGTCAGCTTGTCTGAACGCCAATAGCCTTTCATGAATTCTTCCAGATTGCCTTTATTCCAGGCATCTTTTTGCGTTTCGAGAACCGCTAGAATTTTGGATGGCGGATTTTGGATGGCGGTTTTTTTTGCGGCCTGCGTTGGAGCGAGTAACAGAAAAAGCAACGCCAGCATTATTAGTATTTTTGATTTCATGTCTTCCTTTTTGTCGCAGAGCGACATTTGAATTTAGCCGTGGCGTTTCAACCCACGGGTAGCGGATTTTAAATAATTTCTTCGTCACGTCAGTGACGCCTGAAATCAATTGTCGCTGACGCGACAAACGAAAACGCACAACATTCATTTCCGTGGGTTAAAACGCCACGGCTAAATTCAGGCGTCGCTCTGCGACGGAAGGTTGCGAGCACTTAGCGATTTTTATTTTCTCTGGTAGAATTCGCCTGAAGTTCAAACCATTCTGGAGAAAACATTAAATGTCCAAAAACTTTTGTCTCTGCATCATCGCAGCAGCCTTTCTTTTTACCAATCCCATGGCGCAAACAAATCATTTTTCGCAAACGCTCACCAGCGTCGAACGCAATATTCACCTCGATACCTGGCAAATTTCCAATCGTGATTTCAAGGACGAACGTTCCTGGTCAGTCCAGAAATATACGCTGCACGGCGGCAAGCAGGAAGGTGTAGACCTGATCGTCGTCAATAACGGCAAGCTCACATTTTCAGTCATCCCGACACGCGGCATGGGCATCGCTAAAGTTGTCATGGGAGATGTGACGCTGGGCTGGAATTCTCCGGTCAAAGAAATTGTGCATCCGAGTTTTATCAATTTGCAAAGTCGCGGCGGGTTGGGCTGGCTGGAAGGCTTCAACGAAATGATGGTGCGTTGCGGGCTGGAATGGGCCGGGCATCCGGGCAAAGACAAATTCATTAACAACACCGGCGACGAAGCCGAAATGGATTTGACTGTCCACGGAAAAATCGGGAATACGCCTGCCTCCGAAGTCGAAGTAATTATTGACAGCGCTCATCGGATTCGCCTTCGCGGGCGCGTCGATGAGCGCATGTTTTACGGCCCGAAATTAGAACTGTGGACAGAAATTTCTACGGAGCCGATGAGCAGCAGTTTTCGCATTGAAGACACGATCAAAAATTACAGCGCGTACGAATCGGAATTCCAGATTATTTATCACGCCAACTACGGCCCGCCGCTGCTTGAGAAAGGATCGCAATTTGTCGCCGCTGTGAAGGAAATTCGTCCTTTCAATGCGCATGCCGCGAAAAGCCTGAATCAATACGCTGATTATGCTACGCCGACGAAAGGTTTTATTGAGCAGGTGTATGGAGTGATTCCCTACGCAGATCAGCAAAATTATACGTCAGTGATGTTGCATAATCCGGCAGCCGACAAAGCTGTAATGATGAGTTACGACACTTCGACTTTGCCGTATTTTACGCTCTGGAAAAATACCAGTGCCATCGAAGAAGGCTACGTCACAGGGCTGGAGCCGGCGACTGGTTTCCCGTCGAATCGGAGCATTGAGCGCAAAGCCGGACGCGTCCCGAAATTAAAGCCAGATGAATCACGAAAATTCACACTGGAAGTTTCCCTCCTGAATTCCAAAGAACAAGTGCAGCAAGGCAAAGCAAAAATTGCGGCATTGCAGGCAGGGAAGCCGACGAAATTTAATCCTGAACTGATTCGACCGGAATAAGCACTGGGTGCGCAGGCATCCTGCCTGCCCCGAGCGCGTGCAACGCCGCTCGCAGACGTGGCAAGGAATCTTTTTTCTTTAGCGTGCTTGGTCGCCAATATGCTTCCATCACTGCGCTTGCAAGCAGCAGGCAAGATGCCTGCGCTCCCAGTGTTCCTCCACGTTTGGTAGCTTCGGGTTTTGAATTTAAATACTCAGGATTCAGCCCAGCTTTAACCGAAATTATCATCGCGTCCCGAATGAGTAACAAGTCAGCAACTTAATCAGCTAATGGTCATACCAGCCCTTGACGAACCAGATTTTACTCACCATAATTCGCATATCAAAAAGTAAACAAAGAGTTGGAATTCCGAAGGTTTTTGTTTCTAACTTCGGAGTTAGTCCTCTCACTTCAAAC
>JAYVZE010000162.1:0-15651 GCA_043783625.1 Blastocatellia bacterium
CCCCTTAATTCACCTACTTCAGGAGTGTCCGTTACAAATTCCACCTACTTCACTTTCTAAGCAGTTGAACTTGTTAGACTTATAACCGGACACTAATGAAGAGCGATAAGGGGTAAGGGAGCAGGGATCAGTAGGAAAAAGAGATGAAACTCTCAAGCTCTTTTTCCCCTTGCCCCTGCTCCCTTTTCAATTATCTCAAGACAATCACGACGCGACGATTCGCGGCTTTCTCTTTGTCATCTTTATTTCCATTCCCCGGCAAGGGACGATAAGAACCGTAGCCTTCGACATTTTCCAATCGTTTTTCATTGATGTTAATCGCCGATGGATCAGACGCTTTCAGCCATTGCCAGACAGACTGTGCACGCTCTTTCGAGAGCTTAATATTTGTTCCGTCATCACCGACGTTATCCGTGTGACCTTCAACAATTACTTTCGTATCGTTGGCGCGAATCAGCAGGCTGCGAATTTCCTGAAGCGTCGCCATCTCGGATGGTTTTACTTTCGCCGATCCGCTGTCAAATGAAATTTGATAGTTCGCTTTGACGACGGTGCCTTGATTTTGACCGCTTTCAAAAGCCGCCTGATACACCGGAGCCGCTGTTTTTTCATCGGTAATTTCTTTGATGAAACTGAGATCAACGACCTGACTGACCGGCGTGATTGTCGGCAGGCGATCCGGCAAAATTTTCTGTAAGCGTTTGCCGTGATCGGTATAGGTGATACCAAAAATGCTGCGTTCAAAAGGTTCTTTGCCGTCAAGTCCGAAAAGGTGGCGAACTTCGGCGATATTGTTGACACGCGAACCGCCGAGCGGGACTCCGTTTTCAACTTGTCCTTTGAAATAAGTATTCCAGAAGCTTGGTCCCATTCCATCCATATTGAAGACCAATGAATTCAGAGCTGAAACGCGATTCGCAAAGTAATTCGGGTCCGTCTGAATCTTCTCATTAGAACGTGCGACGCAGCGCAATAAGGTCTTCACGTAATCACGATGTTTGTTCAGCCAGTCTTCGTTGCCAAATAGAATGTGCGGCATCATGTAGCTGTATTCTTTGGTCGAAACGATCTTCTGCACTTTTTCAGATTTGTTTTTGTAATTCACTGAAGCACGCGCTTTGACCGCCATGACATCGCCCGGCGTCCACGTGGCTACCGCGTCAATTGGATGATCCTCATTCTTGCCGGAAGCACGATTGCGCAGCGAAACTTTGGCATTTGCGGCAAATTTTTGCGCAGCTTCGATGTGGTCGGTCGCGTTGACGAAGTTGATGGCTTCAGGATCGTAGACCTGTTCATCGGGATTAACGGGGATTTGATTATCTGCTGCCCAGTTGACAGTGACGTTCCAATCGCAGTAAGGAACAGCGGTCACGACGACGGAGCCGCGCGCGAGTTGCGGGTCTTTCTTCCACGATTCCGGCCCCATTAAGCAATCTTCACCGAAGGAATATCCGCTTGACCAGACGACTTTGGCTTTGTTGCCGCGTAGCAATTTATTGGCTCCGGCAATATCAACGGCGGATTGATCTCCGGTAGTTGTGACCAACTGCATCGCGCCTGTTGACAGTGCTTCGACTTGCTTTGACGTATCGTTTTCGATGACGATTTTCGTATTAGTAATTCCGGCCTGGCATAAACACGCGCTGGGATAATCGCCGGATTTTCCGGGACCTCCGACGGCGTCAATGATTCCCGATTCGGTTTGCCACGTCCAAAGTCCGATGACGACTTCAGGGTTATCCGAAGTTTTTTCTGGAGCTTTGACCGCCGAAGCAGGCAAGTTGGCGAGCGAAATGTTTTCAAGTTTTTCGCGGCTGTCCAACACGATGGAGCCTTTGCTGCCAGTATTAGGATTGAGCTTGGCAGTGAGCGAATCAAACATGCCCAGTTGTTTTAATCCGGCAAAGACGAGACCTGCCATGACTAATAAAATTAAGATGACGCCGCCGGGGCGAATTTCTACACGACCGATTTTCATAAGTTTTTCTCCAGTCAATTACTCAGCGAAATTTTACGCAGAGCTGCTAAATTGTACGCAGCGGAGTTCATTCGTGTTTCCAAAATCGGAATTGCAAGGTTGTTTGAAAAATGGATAAGACTGCGAGTACCGCTTTGCAGTTTTTTGGTTGCTGAACATCTCAAGCCGCTCAATGAGCAAATACGAATTCCGAGCGCGTGAAGGATACAGCGGACAGCAGCAAAAATTCAATGAAGATTTGAGTAGGAGGTGCGAATCGGTCAATTCTCACCTTCGTCAGGAATTTATCGAATGCCGAACTTTTCTATAGTAAAATGAATGAGAGGAGAAAATGATTATGTTGCATAGACTTGAAGCTGAAGTAGATATTAACGGCAACGTGCGATTACTTGAACCATTACAGCTTTCAAAACCACAACGCGCCATCGTAACTTTACTTTATGAAACGAATGAAATTCCAAGCCGCAAAGGAACTGCTGGGGATTTTTTAAAATTCCTGCATGAGAATCGCTTACCACCAAATTCTCGCCCAAGTGCTGAAGAAATTGAGGCGCAAATTACTGAGGCGCGCGAATCATGGGATTAAATTCATTGCGCGTTTATCTTGATTCGTGCGTGGTAATTTATCTGGTTGAAGAACATCCGATATTTGCGCCTGCCGTCGAGACTCTGCTTGCAAAGCACCCTGACATAATTTTTCAGATCTCAGGTTTAACGGAGATGGAATGTCTAGTAATGCCATTCAGAAACAGGAGCCAGCTATTGCTGGAAAAATATCGCAAGTGGTTTGAGCGTGCAGCTATTTTTCCAAGTGAACGAGATATGTTTCGGCAAGCCGCACAACTGAGAGCCGATCACAAATCCTTGAAAACTCCCGACGCGATTCATCTGGCTACGGCATTACATTATGGCTGTGATGAATTTTGGACGAATGATGATCGGTTGACAAAAATTGCGCCAGCCATTGCCAGAAATATTTTAGCCAATTAGCGAAGTCCATCGAACAGTTTACTTATTCAAGTCCGCCGGAGAACGGACAGTGCCTCTCGGTAATCCATTATCAAAATTTTTTCGATAATCTTCTAATTCGTCCGCCATCGCTGCATCCATTTTTCTCATCTTCGCAAGTTCCTGATCCGCGAGCTTTTGTTTACTCGAATAAAGACTAGCGAGTTGGATATACGCTTTGCAGACTCCGTACTGCGCTTTTGCAAAGCCAGGCTTTAACTTGAGTGCCTGATTGAAATACACGATTGCTTGTTCCTGTCGCTTGTCAATAACACTGTGCTCACCACCAATCATTGCGAGTCCGACTTGGACGAGAGCATCAGGGTTGTTTGGCTTTTTTGCCAGAAAGTCTTTCGTGCGCTTCAAGTTCTCTGCGTACTCAAGTGTCCCCAAGTGGTATTTTAATTCTTCCTCAACATCTGAAGTTGCATCTTTCCATAGTTCGCGTGCTTCAACTAAGCGTCCTTGTTCGATAAGCAAATGACCAAGCTGAAAGCGTCCAGTCATTTTTTGGGGATCCGCACTGATGCCTTTTCGATAAATCGCTTCTGCACCTTTTACATTTTTTGCGGATAGCAAAAGAACCCCAAGCGGTACATAAGGCGCAAGAAAACCTGGATCAGCTTTGATGGCTGATTGGTAAGCGGCACTCACTTCGCTCTTTGGCTTTGCAGCAGCCGAGAGCGACCGACCAAGTACGAAATAAGCCTCAGCAAAATTGGGATCAAGTTGGAGAACTTGCCGACAAGTGGCGATTGAGTCATCCAGAGCGTTTCGATAAAAATCCACATTTGCCTTCTTGATGTATATTTTTTTGTCCTGATTATCGAGCCGTATCGCCTTTGCGTAAACCTCCGATGCACTTTTGTATTTGCTCTGCATCTCGTACACAGCGCCAATCAAAGTGTACGGCTTAGGGTCACCGGGCATCATCCAGGACGCCTTTTCAAGTACTGAGATTGCTTCCAAATATCTGCCGAGTTGCGATAATGTAAGACCATTTTGCAGAAGTGCTTCAGCCTTGTTGCCCTGAACAATTTGAATGACAGGCTTTGCGATTAAGTGAAGATTAAAACAACTAAGAAATATCAGGACGGTGAGAAGGATGCGAAAATTTTTCATAAATACCCCGTTCAAGGTGAGGAAATCTGAATCAAGATTCTATCAAATGAACTGTCAACTTCAACATTTATTTTTTGCATAGCCTTGCGCGCAAAAAGTGTTGGTTGACCTTGTGAAGCAAACAAGGTCATAATGCGCCTTCAGCCTCTTGGGTTATTACCGGAACTGCGCGTCTCCCGGGTGACTGTAAGTGATAAGGAAGTAAATTTTATTCAGGAAGACAAGAAAAAAGATGGAGCATTTTATGCGATCTTGTCAGAACCTTTGGTGCAAGGGCAACAGTACAAAATTACCATTGAGTATCAGGGCGATAAAGTTTTGCAGGATGCTGGCGGGGGAAATTTTGCCGTTGGCGCACGTACGAGTTGGTATCCGAATGTGAACACTTTTAAGGATCGTGCGACGTTCGATCTGACCTTCAAAATTCCCAAGCAATATGTGCTGGTGAGTGTCGGGCAAAAAACGAAAGAATGGAAAGAAGATGATTTTATTGCTTCGCAGTGGGTGTCGGAAATTCCATTGGCGGTGGCGGGATTTAACTACGGCAAATTTAAAACACAGGAACTTTCTGACGAGCCGACCAAATATAAAATCGAAGGCTACGCTGTAGCCGAAATGCCCGATGGCTTACGAAACACCGGAATTGGCGGAATGGCTCCGACTCGGTTGATTGGGCAAAGTCTGGCCGAAGCGCAGAATTCAATACGGATATTTTTAAACTATTTTGGAGCTTTGCCTTACGGAAGAATTGCAATCACGCAACAACCACAAATGAATTTCGGTCAGTCGTGGCCTTCACTGGTGTACATGCCGTTGTTCGCGTATATGGACGCGACGCAACGATGGATGTTAATCGGAAATATCAATTCAGGTCTGAATGAATTTGTCGATGAAGTCAATGCGCATGAAGTGGCACATCAGTGGTGGGGGCATATCGTGGGCTGGGCTTCCTATCACGATCAATGGCTGTCGGAAGGGTTCGCCTTCTTTTCGGCAGGACTGTATCTGAAAATGACTGAGCCAAAACCTGACAAATTTCTGAATTACTGGAAGCACGCACAGGAAGAAATTACGAAAAAGAATTCTTACAATTTGCGGGCGAATGATGTGTCACCTGTCTGGATGGGATGGCGCGGCGGATTTTTTAAATACCCGAATGCCTATCAAATTACGGCGTATCGTAAGGGTGGGTTTATTTTACACATGCTGCGCCAAATGATGTTGGATAACAAAGAAGGCGACAAAGCCTTCAAGGCGATGATGCAGGATTTTGTGAAATCAAATTATAATGAAAACGCTTCGACCGAGGCGTTTCTCAATACGGTAAATAAGCACATGCTGCCCGTGATGGACATGACCGGATCAAAAAATATGAACTGGTTTTTTACGCAATGGGTGTATGGCAAAGAACTTCCGCGTTATAAATTGGAATACAGCTTGGCCGGGGCACCGGAAGGGAAGACTTTACTGAAATTCAACTTAACGCAAAGTGAAGTTTCCAATAATTTTGCCATGATTGTACCCGTCTATTTGGAGTTTGAAGACAACCATGTGGTGCGCCTTGGACACGTGCCTATCGGTGGAAATTCAACTTCAAAAGAGTATCAGGTGACGTTACCCAAAAGACCTAAACGGGTTCTGATTAATTATAATTATGACGTGCTAAGCAGCGCGAGCGATAGTGTTGAGAAAAAATAGATGTCAAAAGAGATGGACAGGATTTACAAGACTTTTAGACTTGTAAATCCTGTCTGCCTTAAAATTACTTCTTCGCTACTTTCCCTTTCTCGACTAAATTTATCGGATCCCATTCCGCAATACGTTTTTCAAAATAACTCACATTGCTGAGCAAGGCTGGAGCCGCTGCTCTGAATCCGAAGGTCGGGTCTTGGAAAACAGGCTTACGGGCACGGACGCCTGCGAAGAAATTTTTCAGATGTTCTTGATGCATGTCGTAACCGTTGGCTGTCACGAAATGTATGTCTGCCGGAGCTTCGCGTAGTGGGTTTGTATTGCGCGGATATTTAGCCAGATGTTCCTTGCGCATTTCTTCCAACATCGCTTTCGGGAACGCTCCGTTCGGGAAGGTTGCATTATTAGTGGTTTGATCACGATGCGTGACCTTGACACCGTCATCCAAATCAATGACGCCGCCATCGCCAACAAATCGAAAGGTTGTCGGGCCGTAGCCGTTGACGCTGCCGTCGGCGAAGTTCACTTTGAAATTCACTGTGAACGCCGGATGTTTGTCCGAAGCCTCGTAATCAAACAATCCCAGCAATTGATCGGGTACATCGCGTCCATCGTTCCAGAAGCGAATGCCACCGGTGGAGAAAACTTTTGATGGGCCGACTGCGCCAGTAATCAAATGCGTTCCCGTAAATAAATGGACGAATAAATCGCCGCCAATGCCTGTGCCGTAATCGCGATAATTGCGCCAACGGAAAAGGCGAATCGGTTCGAATGCATGTTTCGGCGCACGTCCGATGAAGCGATCCCAGTCAATCGTAGTTGGCGACGCATCGGTCGGAATCGTGTATTGCCACGCGGATTCAGCACTGCGGCGAATGATGGCGGATTCCACTAAATTCAATTTTCCAATGACGCCTTTTTCGATCAGCTCTTTGGCTTTGTGGTAAATGATACCGGAGCTGTACTGGCTGCCGACCTGCATGATGCGGCCTGATTCTTTGTAAGCCTTGATCACGTCGGAGCCTTCCCACAATTGCTGCACCATCGGTTTTTCGCAGTACACATCTTTGCCCGCCTTCATCGCTTCCATCGCAATTGGCGCGTGCCAGTGATCCGGCGTAGCGATGATGACGGCATCAATATCTTTGCGCGCTAAAACTTCGCGATGATCGCGCGTCGTGAAAAGATGATTGCCGAAGCGTTCTTTCGCCGCCGTATGACGACCGTCGTAAATGTCTGCGACGGCAACTAATTCCACTCCGGGCACACGGAGAGCTGCTGCTGTGTCACCAGTGCCTTGTCCGCCCGCGCCAATTAAAGCGATGCGAATGCGGTCATTCGGCGAGACTTGTTTGATCGGTTCCGGTTCAGGAGTGATGTCAATAGGTTTGGCTTCAGTGCGTGTTTTGCTGGTGATAATCGCGGCTGACGTAGCCGCCGTAGCCTTTTTCAAAAAACTACGTCGTGAATTTTTGTCTGCGTTTTTCATGCGGGTACTCCTTCTAAGATTTTTGGTACGCCAGCATCTTGCTGGCAACTGGTGGGGAAAATTTGACCAGCAAGATGCTGGCGTACCAGTTGGTTCACTTTACAGTGTATGGAGTACGGCGAAAAGATCAAACCTCAGCCTTACTCAGGTGCAAATTTGTCTTGAAGATTTGCAGAGAAAAAACTCAGGAAAATTTCAAACGAACCTGAAGATTTTTCTTAGGCTCCCGCCGTATTCTTCCACCAGCCGGACAGCACAGCGAAGAGAGCTGTACGGAAGAGCAATTTCTAACCACTATAAATCAGGAGAAGCAGCATGAAACGTTCACTTATTTTGACCACCATCACACTTGTCGGATTCTTTGCCTTATGGCTGACCACCAGCCGTAGCTCACATGGATTCGTCCAAAATGTACAGGCGCAAAGCACCGATCAATTTTCACAAAACGAGCAGGAGCAGGAACGCCGCCATCGTTGTTCACCGCGTACGATGAAAGGGACGCACGGATATTCATACAGCGGAACTGTACTGGGCGCCGAGATCGCGGCAGCGGGGCCAATTACGTTTGATGGCTACGGTAATTTGCACGCGACGTACAACGTCAACTTAGGCGGCAAATCATTCAAAGGCGGATTCGTGGGAACGTACATTGTCAATGATGATTGTACGGGCGTTGTGACGTTGCATTTGCCCGTGCTGGGTCTCAGCTCCAATGGAAGTTTTGTGATTGTGAACGATGGCAAGGAAACATTTTTCACGGGGACTGACACGGGGGTAGCCATCACCGGCGTGACCAAAAAATTGTAAAATTACACGGAGGAATTCTTCGCTTCGAGACGTGTGAAAAGCTCTCCTCCTCAAACAGGAGGGGGAGTCTTAATAAAATCCGCCCCGATAAAATCCCCCAATATTATTTATGGGCAAAAGAACTGAAATTATTATTGAGACCGAACGCATTGTTGTCATTACACCTTCACCGGGATCACTCAGAGCCGTCTGTCAAGCCTGTCTGATTCCGGTCGAGTGGCTCAGCCCGGAACTTGCCGCGACGTTAATCAAGGCTTCACCACGCCTGATTTATCGTTGGATTGAAAGTGGTCAACTCCATTTTCTGGAAGGGCGTGATGGAGGGGTTAAAGTCTGTCGAAACTCCCTACTCGAAAAATACATCCAGACCGAATAACTACCTTTTCAAAAGCGTATTATTTCTGCTTAGATTTCTTCGGTTGTTTCTCCAAAATTGTCGCCCATTCAAGCGTCGAACTTGAAGGAATATAAACTTTCGTTTGATAGGTTTCGTAGCCTTTTGCCGAAATTGTCAAAAGGTAATAACCGAATGAAACTTCAAGGTCGTAATAACCACCTTTAGTTTTGGTAGTTTCCACCGATTTTGTTCCCGAATGATTTTCGATGGCACGAAGCTCAACCTTGGCATCAATCGCGGAACCATTTTTTATGGAATTTGCAACAAAGCCCTTCAATCGTCCGCTCCCCGATTGTGCGGAAACTGACCAGCTCAAGATAAAACAGGCGAGCACGGACAGGATAATTTTATTCATATTTAATTTTACCTATAAATTGTCTTCAAAATATTCGCTATCATTAATCGCAGGATTGATAGTAAATGAAGGTCAATTTATTTATTCTGATACGGTAGTCTTTTATGAAAGCATGCGCTGAAATTTAAACGAGTCAATGCGTAAATGCTGGAGGAGGCAAAAATTTTGTGGTAGTGCAGTTTGATGAAAAAACATGTCTTAACTTATGCCCACTTCTCATTAGAATGATTTTGGGTAAGTACTATGATGCAAAAAAAATATAAAATTCTCGCGCACATATTTTTACTCGTATTGAGTGTCGCTACGGCGTCTGCCCAAAGTAAATTTCAGGAACGTACGCTGGCGACGGATTTGCGTGGTGGTTATCAAGTCGTAATTGCTGATCTCAACCGCGATCAGAAGCCTGATATTATTGCTTTAGCAAGTGGGATGAAAGAACTTGTCTGGTTTGAAAATCCGACCTGGGCGCGTCACGTCATTATTAACAATGCGTCAGGGATGATTAATTGTACGGCGTATGATGTGGATGGTGACGGCATCCCGGAAATTGCTCTGGCGCAGGAATTTGCTAACGATCCCAGACAAAGCCCCGGCATTGTTTCGATCCTTAAATGCAAAGGCGATCCGGCGCAGCTTTGGGACGCGACTGAAATTGATCGGCTTCCTTCGTCGCATCGTTTGCGCTGGGCAGACATTGATGGCAGTGGGAAAAAAGTGTTAGTGAATGCTCCGCTCGCGGGCGCAACTGTGCCGCCGCCCGAATACAAGGGCAATATGCCGCTGGTGTTTTACCGTCCTGAGGGTTGGAAGCGCGAAGTCATTACGAGTGCGCTGGAAGGTGTGTTGCACGGCATCAGTATTTTGGATGTAGATCGTGACGGGCGTGAAGATATTTTGACTGCCAGTTTTGTAGGAGTTGATTTATTTCGCTTTAGCAAAGAAGGGAAGTGGCTGCGCAATAAATTAGTAGCGGGTGATCCTGCGCCGTGGCCGAAGGGGGGGGCGAGCGAAATTGCTGTTGGGATGTTGGGCAAAGAACGATTTCTGACTACGATTGAGCCATGGCACGGCAATCAGGTCGCCGTCTACCGCTTCGGCAAAAATGATTGGGAACGATTGGTGATTGATGACAAATTAATTGATGGACACACCTTGCTAACAGCAGATTTTAACGGTGACGGACGCGACGAAATTATTGCCGGTTATCGCGGAACAGGGCGCAGCGTTTATCTTTATTCCTTCGATCCGAAAAGCAAAAAATGGATGCGTCAGAGTTTGGATGATGGCGGAATTGCAGCAGCAGCCTGTGCCATTGCAGACTTGAACAGCGATGGAAAACTTGATGTCGCCTGCATTGGTTCCGCCACAGCCAATCTAAAGATTTATGAAAATCAGGGAACTACGAAACGTTAATTTTTGTGTTCTCTCGTTCAGTCAGAGCCGGATTACTTCACCTTTGCCGGTTGAAGTTTCGGATTGATTCTGAATGCGCTGATGTCCCATTCCTCATACTCGTGGTTGGCTTCTGATTTAACCACATGATAGGGGAAATTCATTCCCTTGATATTTTTATACTCACTGAATTCCCAGCGGTACTCTACTTCTGGAGCCTGTGCCAGGGCTTCTTCAAACATTTTACGACGCTTCTCAATCTCCGCCCATTGCTCGACCTGACGCTTTGCCACTTGTTCTTCGGTGAGTTTCTTATTGTCCTGTGGCGCATTTGGTCTGGGCTGTGTTTGACGTGCCAGCGAGCGGACGGCGTGCGAAAGCTGTTTTGAGTGATACGTCAGCATCAACAGGCGTTTTGTTTTCTGGTCAATATACAAACGCACCTTGAAGCCATCTTTTCCTTTGACATCAATCATATCAGCGAGGGTGTCCGGCTCTTTAAATTCACCTGCGTAACTATATTCGACGGGTTCCGAGGAAGGGCTGATTAAAAGCAAGCCCAGCAGAACACGCGTAAAATCAGCGCGGCGGCGGATGACCGCTTGCGGGTCGTTGCTGTTTTCGCGCAGTACATCTCCGGCACGGGCGGCGGGGTTGGGAACGTTATATGTCTGGTAACTATCATCCAGCATTGATGTCACGGTCGTAAATGGTTGCTGGCTTTCGTGGCGACGAAAAGTGTCAGGGAGCATGATGTCATAATCAATATCACGCTCCAGATGTGTTTCGCCAATCGTGCGATGAATCGTCATAGCGACCGAAAGTGTTTTCAATGTTTTGGTTTGCGTTTCGTTGCTGATGGCTGCACGAGCCTGATGCATGATTTGCTCCGCTTTGGAGTCGGACTGTGCCAGGGCTAAAGAAGAGAAAGTAAAAACAGCAAGTGTGATGATGATCCATTGACGCATATTATTTTTCCTTTAAGTCGGTTATTTTTTGACGCTATTCTGCTTAGATTAGAGGGTTGGCATGATTCTACACTTGTCAACCGGATTCTTGCAATTCGCAGCAGGTAAATGAGGTGGATGAGCGTTGATTAATCGCCCCTGACCTGTTTCACTCCCGCGACCATATTCTTGAGTTTTTGTTTCGCTGCCCATCGTGCTGTCTGGCTCAATCCACAATCCGGCGCAAAAGCCAAACGATCAGCCGGAGCATATTGTAAGCACTCACGGACGCGGCGTGTGACATCTTCAACAGTTTCGATGTAATAGCTTTTGACATCAATAATACCAACCGCCACATCCATTTTTTCGGCGATGGTTTGGATAATTTCAAGTTCGGAAAATTCACGGCTCGCCATTTCTAAATGCATTTCATCAACCTTGAGGTCGAAGAAGGCCGGATACATTGGCTGGTAGGAACGCAGTCCCACGGCACGCCCTTTGTAATTGCCAAAACATGCGTGCGTGGACAGGCGACATTTTCCGGTTACGGATTCGATGGTGCGATTGAAAATATCTACGAAATGGTACGGGTCTTCGCGGTGCGCGTAACAGCTCATTGAGGGTTCGTCTACAGCGATTTCCTGGCATCCGGCGGCGACTAAATCTTCTAATTCTTTGCGTACAATGGGCAGCAATGCCTCAGTAATAGCAAAGCGATCTTTGTATTGTCCGTTCGGTAACAAACGCCCGCTGAGCGTGTAAGGGCCGGGAACGGAAGCTTTTAAGGCAAGTGCTGAGTGCTGAGTCGTAAGTGCTGAGCGGGAGAGTCGCACTAAGCGATTGTATTCTTCAACTACACCAAGTCCGCGCGGAGCTTTTAGCTCTCCAATGATTTTATGTTTGCCGCGTTGATCGTGGGCGGGCGGGCCAAATCTGCGCGGCTGGGTGGGTTCGAGTTCAA
This sequence comes from Blastocatellia bacterium, assembly GCA_043783625.1. GTDB lineage: Bacteria > Acidobacteriota > Blastocatellia > RBC074 > RBC074 > JAFDVL01. Next base: position 12,152 of record JAYVZE010000162.1, read on the forward strand.
TGCCTTCGAGAAATCCGTAGAATGATAAATTAAAATCCAGCCGTGTTTGTTCGCCGTCCGTGATGACATCTAATCCGGCGGCAACTTGATCATGAATCGCCGTAATGACGGCATCATCCTGCAATTCTTTGCGGTCTTCTGTGCCGAATTGGTCTAAATTCTGGACAGCAAATTCCAGCCATCCGGGGAAGGGGTAGCTGCCGATGACAGTGGTTCTTAATGGGTGATTTTTCATAGTTGGATATTTTCGGAAAGAAGAAATTATCCACGAAGTACACGAAGGAGCACGAAGATGCTACGAGTAACTACATATAAAAATAGTTGAAATGCTTCGTGTTCCTTCGTGTACTTCGTGGATAGTTAATTTCGATCTTCACAATTTATTTGTAGCTGGGTTGATAATTTTCAGGACTACAAAAGTCACATCATCATCCTGCGGTCTGGAATCGCCCCACTCATCGCCGATTTGGATAAATTTATTGATGAGTTGTTGGGCGGAAAGGGAACCGGAATCTGCCAAAATTTCTCCGGCTTTTTCAAAACCTAAAATCTCACTGGAAGGGTTGAAGCGTTCGGGAAAGCCGTCGCTCAACAGCACGACGATGTCACCGATTTCCAGCGTGGTTGTTTGCTGTTTATAAACGTAATTCTTGATGCTTCCCAGCGGCATTCCGCGCAGGGCAATTTCTTCGACGGTGTTCGTGTTGGCGCGGTAAATCAATACGGCGGGCATTCCTGCGAGGCTCACGGTCAGTTCGTAACCATTGAGTTTTGCCATTGTCATCGCCATATACAAGGCACGTAAATTCATCATCTTCAGCGCGTTGGAAGATTGACGAAAAATTTCCGGGATGTCATTTAATCCAGCCAGATTATTGAATAAACTTTTCGTGGCCGTGACGATAGTTCCGGCTTTTAATCCGTGTCCCGTCGCGTCGCCTACGACTAAGGTCAAAACGCCTTCGGCATTGACATGAAAATCATAATAATCGCCGCCGACTTCAGTGGCAGTTTTCATGTAAGCTGCGATGTCGTAGTTGGGACTCTTTGGAACATTGCGTGGCAACATTGAAAGCTGAATTTGGCGCGCTTCTTCTAATTCTTTCGCACGCGCTTCATTTTCAGTTTCGATTTCTTCACGGCGGCGCGCCTCTTCAATCATTCGCCCCATCAATTGCGCATTTTCGAGTGCGAACGTTCCCGGCCCCGCAACGCTCATCAGCAACTCTTTGTCTTCGGTGGAGAAGGGCAAATCTCCTAATCGTGAACCGAGAGAGACGATTCCTAACAATTCTGTTTGGCTGGAAAGCGGCAATAAAAGTTCTGATTTGATTTGCCGAAGTAGAGCGATTTCATCGTCTGGAAGTGATACTTCGTCAATGTTGACAGGCTCTCTGGAGTTATGCAGGCGCGAAACAATATTTGATTTGACAGGCAACCTGAAATTATTTTCGTAGTGAATATTACCGCCGTCAACGGGGTTGTATTCGCAATAATAAACACTGGCATAATCTTCGGAAGCAGCACCGCGCAACAAAATTGCTACGGATTCTGTCTGCAAGGCTGAGCGAATCTTGGTGGCAATTTGTGCCAACAGGTCTTCCTGATTGGTGGTTGTTCGTAGTGATTCCACCAGTTCGGAAATAATTTGTTGTGAATCGTAGGATTGCCGGAAGAACTTTCGATCAATGACGGGAGCGAGATATTTTATGTGTAAGCGACGAGTAAGATTCCAGAAAATAATTCCCGCTACGGCAGAGACAAATCCAACCGTCAATCCAAACGCACGCATGTCCTTCGGAGGAAATGAATGAAAGAACCACTGAAAAAATGAAGTCAGAAAAATTGTCATGACTCCAATAAACAGCACCATTTCCAATATAACTGAACCGTGTGAAACCAGCACGTACCGCATCCCGCGCCGGATAATCAGGCTGATAGGGATGACTTGATGTTTGATGATGGCGTAGGCGAATGAAATCGGAATCAGCGGTAACGTGAGAGATGTCAAAAAAGCGATCCATTCATGCACCTGGGGATGAGATTGACTGAAGCCAAATACTTCTGAAAGCACGAGCAGGAGCAAATTAAAAAAACCTGCGCTACAACCGACGACAACGAGATGAAGTTTACGCCGATCATCAATAGCTGACCTTCGATAATTGATTAATAAAGCGACGATCCCCGTTACTAAAAAAGCGAGCATCAATCCAATGGCGGGCAAATTGATTAATTGTCGAAAAATGGTGAGCCATTCAATCTGCTGGAATTGAAAAATCCCCTGACTCTGCATCCTTTGGATAATGAAATGAGGAAGGATGATGAACAAAAATGACCCATAAACAAAATGCAAAAATTTTGGCCAGCGGTTCAATATCGGTAAGGGGCGCGGAAAGACAGCAAAAAAATGGACAAAGAGCGGAAGAAATAAAAAGCTGAAAGCTCGCGTCAATAAAGCTGTCCAAAATAATAATAATGGAATATTGGTCAAGGCATAATTGAACAAACCTGCAAATGTGCCCAGCATCAGTGAGAGGAGCCACGCTTGCGGATCATCGGATTTGACCAGCAGAATCAATAATCCTGTTACCAAAAAGCTGGCGATCATCATGAAACCGCCAATTTCTTTCAACCAAATTTTTGGTGAGGCACCATAGGTCTGGACTGGAACTTCATGGATAATTCCCTGACAGCGGACAATCAAGGTTAATTCGCTACCGGCTGGAATGGGTAGATCATTGGAAAGATTTTTTACTGTGAAGTTCGGTGGCAAACCTTTTACCCCCAAGACCTCGTCTTCTACGTGTAGAATTGGAGATTGCCCGTCTTTGGTAACATCGGTAATTATCCACCCTTTTCCTTTGATAACGGTATTGAGACCGCAACTGCTCCAATCGCGTAATTGATAGAAAGCCGAAAGCATCCCTGCCGCCAAATTTAAAAAGAAGAAAACAAATAAAATACTGCCGAGAATCAATTTGGTTTGCTTTGCCATTGTAGTTAGTTTTCGATACGATGAAGTTTCCCCGTCCGTATTTATTCACCCGTGAATTGCCTGTACTGCTGATTATGCTAACATTACGGCGATTATCAAGGAGGATTCATTAGTGTCAAACCCATTCAATGTTACGACCAGTCATAAAAACGGAATTTCCATCATTGCGCTGGAAGGATATGTAGATGCCCATACCGCGCCGCAATTCGATACGGCGATTCAAACAGAGTTCGATGCGGGCAGAGTCAAGATGGTGGTTGACTGTACGCAGTTAAGCTATATCGCATCCGCCGGATTAGGCGTGTTCATGAGCTATATCGAAGAAATCCGTGAACAAAACGGCGACCTGAAAATTTTCGGACTGGCTCCGAAAGTCCGCCATACGTTTGAGATTCTCGGCTTCCCTGATTTATTTGAGATGACCGACGATTTAGACTCTGCGGTGGCTGGCTTTGCGACCGCGCATTCTGCCTAGGAGGTCTGCTATGGCTGGAACCGAAAGCTC
>JAYVZE010000163.1:0-44695 GCA_043783625.1 Blastocatellia bacterium
TTGCTCCAACAGCTCGAATTGCGGTACTGTTAAATCAGTTGTATCTCCCCTTTTCCCAGTAAAAACGATTTCCCCTTAAACTGCAAACAGGTTCTATACAACATGTGAATTTTCCCGGCGACACTACTTCTTCATTTCAGGCATTTTTACAGGTTTGCCAGTCGCCGCAGAACGATCTGCCGCGAAGACTACACGATGCGTTTCAAAGGCAGTCTCAAAATCCGTTAATGGCATTTTCTTTTTGGCTTTGGTTGAATCAACAAACGCCTGGAATTGTGGCTGGTACGGATGATCGGAAACATCGCCGGAATCAATCAAAGAGGTTTCCAACTGGCTCCATTTGTTTTTATTCGTCTTCAATTTTTGCGAATGAAATTTGTTATCAAGCAAACTGCCTTCACTGCCAACTAAGTGAATGTGGAAATAATACGGCTGCAAACAATCCGTTACCGAAGCCGTCTTGCCGATTTTTCCGCTCTTGAATTTCAGCATCGTCACCGAAGTCGTATCGTATTCGTAAGGCTTGAAAATTTTGCTTTTGCTGCGATTGCTGTAACTTACAACTTCTTCCACTTCGTCATCCATGCACATCAGCAAAGCATCCAACGCGTGACAGCCTGCCGTCAACAAACTGCTGCCGCCCATATCTTTTTTGATGTTCCAGGGGAATTGTCCGTACCACGGCCCGATGCCGTGGTAATAATCAATTTCGCCGTAATGCAACGTGCCGAGCAAACCTTCTTTGATGACAGAATTAATGACGCCAAAATGTGCGCTGTAGCGAACTTCAAAACAGACACAAGTATTGATTCCGGCCTTCTGAATGGCTTCCCGCATCTTGAGTAAATCTTTGTAATCCAGCGCGAGCGGCTTTTCAATGATGAGGTGTTTGCCCGCCTGCGCTGCCGCAATTGCCTGCGCCGGATGCTGCGGATGCGGCGTGCAAATATCAATCACATCAATGTTCGGGTCTTTCAACATTTCACTGTAATCGTTGTAGACCGTGAGCGGCATCCCGTACTGTTTTTCCAACTCCGCCGGATCAAGTTTTCGACGTGAACAAACCGCCGTAACTTTCGCTCCCTTGACGTTTTTAAAAGTTTCAATATGCGCTCCGGCAACCCATCCGAGTCCGACGATTCCAATTCTTAGATCACTCATTTTTGCCCTTTCTAAAGGAAATTTTTAATGTAGCGCGGAGCGTATGGAGTGCTGCGGCTTGGCGTAGCTTTGGTATTGCGTCCGCCGCAAGTCGCGCGATGAAAACCAAAGCGACGCCGAGCCGTCGCACTCCATACGCTCCGCGTGAATTTAACTATTTCTTGCGCCCAACACCCTGCGCCATTTCAATTGTTTTGTTAATAATTATGTCTTCAATTTCCGGCTTCCACGAGGTTGGTTGATCGTAATAAATCATCGAATCTACGACCTCGTAGCCGCCTTCTGCGAACATTCGGGCCGAAGGAATATATGCCATCACTTCGTTTGAATAACCCGCTACCCACAGGCCTTTCGTACCTAATTCTTTTTTTAATCGCAACGCATAATCGGTCACAACTTCGCCGCCTAAACCAATTAATGTGAAGTCGTCGCCGATCTGAAAAACCTGAATCGGATACGCATATTCCGAAGGTAGTTTACCATCACGAATCAGGCGACCCAACATTCGATCTGCTTGTTTTTTCTTGTAGACATTTGCATCTTTCAACTGCGCTTCCAAGGTATCTTTGGTTGGGAGCGTGCCGAAGGGAAGCATCACGCGCTCAAAAGAAACTTTCACTTCGCCTTTGATCGAATTCATTTTGCCTTCAATCACTTGCTCAACAATTGAAGTCAGAGATGCGCCGTGTTGTTGGGCAATTTCCAGCGAACTACGCGGATTTGGATTCACATCGGCTCCACATCCCATCACGAACATCGCAATGGTTCCGGGATGGTTAGTCTCAATTTGCTGCTGCGCAAAGCCCGCATAATCCCCGCTGATTTGATAGAACTGCGCCGTCAATGTCGTATTGTGACAGGCATAGCCGAACACAATGCCGCGCAATTTCTCGCGCTGCGTTTCGATGAGCAGAACGGGTACGTCTTGATCTACGACGCCGGATTTATTGAGTCCGATGACGATGTTGCCAGCTTCATTTTTTTCGCGACGATTGACAGCGAAGTTCCCAACGCCATGTCCCATCGAAATTTTTGCCGAGGACAAATCCTTCATGGCCTGCCCGATCACCCAGATAATCCGGTCGTGCAAAAATTGTGCGTACTCGTGAATCACCGTCGCCTGTTCCGCATCCACTTGCATTGCGCCGACTAAATTTTGTCGAATGATCGGTCCGGTGTGCGTATGCGATGCATTGAACATGATCTGTTCGCGCGGGATGCCATATTTTTGTTTTGCAGTGTCCGCCACCATCTCGGCAAGTTCACGCGAATAACCCAGAATATCAGTCGTAATCAACACCATCCGGTTCGTGCCGTTTTCATTGTCATCGGCAATAATTAAAGCCTTCGCGTAGATGTCGTGATATTTAGATTCGGAAGATTTCGTACGTGCGGCATAGCCCGCCATCATAATTGGTTTGGGCGGCGTGATGATAACTTTAGCGAGTCCGGCGCGTAGCCCTTTCGCTGACAAGGGAAGTGAGAATAAACAGACAAATAAGACGAGGCAGAAATACTTTTTCATAAATAAGTTAGATTTTTAAAACACGTCGAGCGTTACCAGCCAGGATTTTTTTCGTAACTTCCTGACTTGGAGACAAATGCCGAATCATGGCAATTTGTTGCGCCCCGCTACATTTTTCACCGTTCCCGATAGTATCGTTGCAATCACTTCCATAAAGCAACTTGTCCTGATGCCGTTTTATAAATTCGCGGGCGTGGTCTTCGTCGCGTGTCATCGCATTCAATCCCGAACCGGCAGACATATCAGCGTACATATTCGCATAATCTGATAACAGCCGATCCGTGATTCCTCCGGCAGTAACTTTGTGTTTTGGATATAAATCCGATTGATCAATTTGACTGTCAATATTGTTCCAAAACGTTTGCGCATGTCCGATGAAATTCACCGTCGGAAATTTTTCGAGGATTTTATGAAACCGCGCAAAGTTCATATTATATTTCCCGTGCTGAAAATGGAGAAGCACAGGAACACGAAATTCTCGCGCAATTGCCGCAATGAATTCAATCGAACGGGAATCAGAATCTACGAAATATTTTTGTTCGCCGATGCCGATGGCTCCCAGCTTTAAATATTTTTCGATAGCTTGTTTGGTCTCGGCAATATCAGGCAATTCGTTCGCAAAAAAATAATATTGTTTGGGATATTTTTTGACGAGCGCGAGCGCAGAATCATTGCCGAAAATGTCAGCCTCAAGCCCTAATTTTGAACCCGCCGGAAGCAAAACAGTTTTTGAAATCCCCATCGTTTTTTGATGCGCGATGAGAGCTTCATCGGTACGTCCGGCGTAGTGCGTGTGCTGATGAATATCAATAATTGGCTCTTGCGCCAAAACTTCGGACGCGAGGATTGAAGCAACAGTTGCAGCCGAAGCGGAAGCGAGAAAATTGCGCCGCGAAAATACGGTGTTCATAATTTCATTTACGGTCGCGTAGCGACAAGATGAATTTAGCCGTGGTGTTTTAACCCACGGTCAGTGCAATTTATGTTTACGTCGCGTCAGCGACGGCTGAAAAAATTTTGAGTTCAATCGTCACTATGCGACGAAAAACGAAAGTACTTTCAAAAAACTTATCCCCACATCTTCTCAATCGCTTCTTTACAAGCTAGAATCGTCTCAAGCTTCCCGTCAATATGCGGCTCCAACGATACCGGACCAGAATATCCAATCATCATCAAAGCACTCAAATGATCGCGCCAACTCATCATTCCTTCACCGGGAATGACCCACGTCGGCATGCCGCTTCCCACAGGAGCGTCCAACTGATCTTTGATATGAACGTTCTCGATAAACGGCGCGACATCATTAAAATCATTGATCGGATCGCGGCGCAGCATCCAGGCATCGTTACAGGGATCGTAATTAATTTTCAGATTTTCAGCGCGTATCCGGCGAATGATCTTTGCCGTCGCGGCTCCGCTGTCAGCATAACAAACAGGTTCAGGTTCGATGAATAATTGCAGGTTTTCCGCTTCCGCTTTTTCAGCAGCTTCGGCTAAAGATTCGATCACCCACATCGGAACATTTTCGCCTGAAATCGTATCGGCGTTTGCCTCAGTCGCACCCTGTTTACAAAATCCAAAAATTACTAAGGCAGGCAATTTCCAACGCTGCGCGAGTTCAACCGCACGCGGAAAAACTTCAAGCATTTCTTTTTCAAATTTTTCTTTCGTGTCCGTCCATTTGAATAGACCGGGCGAGAGTGCCGTAATTTCCAAGCCTTCGCCATCTCGGATTTTTTCAATCTCTCGCAGCTCGGATTCATCGCACATGGGAGCGCGTCCGGTTTTCAAGAAACGAATTTCATAACGACGAATTCCCGCTTGCAAGCCAATGTTCACGGCTTCACGAAAGTCACGATTAATTTCGTCAGCGACGATTCCAAGATTAAGCATAAAGGTGAAGAGTAAATATTTTTTGACAGGATTGACAAGATTTTCAGGATTAATCGAAAACTATTATCAAAAATGACTCCAAAAAAATCCTGTTTATCTTGTCAATCCTGTCTAATTGTCTTTGGTCACTTATTTTTGTTCAATTTCTATCGCGCGGCCAGACCGGGCAGATTCATACACCGCCTGCACAACACGCAAATCGTCCGCGCCTGAAGCTACAGAAACGAACGGTTCACGTCCATCGCGGACAGCTTCTAAAAACATTCGATGTTGATTGAATGGATTCGAACAATCTCCGAGCGCAGGTGCGATAATTTCCGAAACTTCCTGACGCGCAGCAGTTCCCGGAGCTGCCGTTTTTTCCACTTGCGAACTTTGCGCAATGCTATTCATGAGCAATGTTTTATTGCCGATATATTCCGCTGTCCCCAGCGTACCGTGAATCGAGAGTTGTTCACCTGCTGTATTCCAAGCCATGTCGAGCGTCGCCAATGCGCCATTGGCGAATTCTAAAATCGCACAAGCCATGTCTTCACCTTCGATACCCGGACAATGCTGATTTTTCGTCATAGCCATGACGCGGACAACTTTAGAATTCATCATCCAGCCAAACAAATGAACGTAGTGAACAGCCAATTGAATAAACGCTCCGCCGCCAGTTTGCGCTACCGAGCCACGCCAATTTTGCTTGCCTGATAAAATTTCATTCGAGAGAGTTAACCCACCGCGATGCATCAGCCGTGCGTACAGATGCGTGATGTCGCCAAAATATCCGGCTTCGTATTTCGCTTTGAGATCGTGCATCAGCGGCTGATCAAAATAACTCATATAAAGCCCGCTGATAACGCCACGAAGTTTTGCCTGCGCCGCCGCTTCCGCAATCGCTTCCGCGTCTTCGAGCGAAGCCGCCAACGGTTTTTGCACCAGCACATGTTTGTTCGCAGCCAGCACTGCGACCACCTGTTCACGATGCAAATGATTCGGCGAATTGATGATGACGACATCAACGTCATCGCCTAAATCATCTGCAAAATTCGTCGTCGCACGCGCCTTGGAATTTTCTCCGAGCTGCGCAACAGCGTGATTCGCACGATCAAGATTCACGTCCATGCAAACCGTCATCTCGACCCATTCAAGGTCACGATACACCTGTAAATAATGATCGGCGATGCCGCCACAGCCGACGAAGGCGATTGAAAGTTTTTTCATTTTGAGGAAGGAGAGTAGGTGATTTTTCGATCTTCAGTTATAGCATTTTTGATAGGTTTCTCATCACCTCCGGTATACTCTATTTTGAAATTTATTTGGTCAGTGAATCACGTAACCGCGCCAATTCAATTTGTAATCGTGCAACTTCGGCTTCAGCGTGAGTGGCGCGAACTTCAGCGGCGGATCGTCCTTCTTTCCCGCTGGGAATTATTTGCCCGTCCTGATCGCACCAGCGGAGCCAGGTTTCCGTGATGTCTTCGTACTGCCCTTCCCATAAGGTCAAACTTAATCCGAGCAATGGCAGTTGAAAATCATCGCGCAGCCGGAAGCGTTTGCCAAAACCTAATTCATAAACTCGCAGTACGGTCTCACCTAATTCGTGCAGCGGATCAAAAACGGCATAATAAGTAACGCCCCATTCGGCATACCGTTTGAGCTTGCTGCCTAATTCATTGCCGACGTTGTTGGAAACAATTTCGACGACAACTTCGGGTAATTTTCCAAGTTCCCAGACAAAATAGGAGCGTCGCTCATCGGCGTTCCATCCCGCGTTGACTTCAATATCAAGGCTCAGGAACATATCCGGGACGAGCGGACTTTGATGCACTGAAAAGAAAATCCCAACATTTGCGGCAGCCATAAACGGACGCGGTGAAATCGGCTGATCTTCATCAGGGAGCGGTGTCCAGGAGCTATAAAGCGGTTCCGTTAAGAGGCGTTGTTGTTTTTCAGAAAAGATATTATCCACAGGCTCATCATCCTCCGTCACCAGATGATTAACGATATTGGTGAGATCGAATTGTTTTAATGGTAACGCTTGTGACATTGGTTTTACCTCATGATTTTTTCAAGTAGATCATCAGTTTACTGCATAACCGCAACTTGCGAAAATCTCTTCTCAAATCGCTGCGCCATCCATAAACAAACCTCCCACAAATCGGCGACAGGTTCGCAACTATACGGCAATGTCGGCATATAATTCGGCGGACCAAATTCCGGGTTAAAAGTGAAATTTTCCGCGCCAGCAGCCATCCGAATTTTTACCATTTCGTCCCACCACGATTCATGCAACGCCACGTATTCCGCCCATTCCGGCGCACGCGGATCATTCACTTGTGCGCCTTGTTCGTGACCGACGCGACCGTGGACGTGGCGCGTCCGCTCGATGCAAATTTTCAGATTTTCGGTTTGATCTTCGAGGCGGCTTTCGCAGACATTCAGCCAATGACTGAAATCGGCGTTGATGTGAAGTTCGGGAAATTCTCTCAGCAAATTCGCTGTCGTCCACGGTGTAAACATCACGCGGCTGCGATGTGTTTCGTGATTGATCGGGATGCCGATGCGCTGTTCGATTTCTAAGGCTTCGGTGAAAAATTCTCTTTGCTGATCGAAGCTCCAACTGTCTTTTCCGCTGTGGGCAGTGATTTGCATTGGTTCGTAGCGCAAGGCTTCTTCAACTTTGGCACGGAAATCTAAGCGATGATCGGGGCCTTCGGTGAGCACCATCGCGACATAATCAAGGTTGAGTTTTTGGCGCAATTTGAGAAATTCTTTCGCCTCACCGATGGGAGCCGTACGCCCTTCGACAGCGGCGTATCCGGCGTCGGCGATGCGCTGCATATTTTCGGGAATTGTTCCGGTCATTCCCCAGAAACTTTTGACGAGTTTTAGTTTCATAAGCTTTCATAAGCAAAGATTAACAAGAAACATTTTTCCCTTCGCTGCCCCAGATTTCCACGCGCTCTTCTTTGCTGGTACGCGGCGTCCCAACTGCGACGTAGTGGTATTGCAAAGCTTTGCGCCGCAACTGTGAAAAATTGCTTGGTGTTCCGTGTGGCAGATAGCTGTCAAAAATCATGCAGCCACCCGGTTTCAGCGGGACGGCGACAGCTTGGGATTTAAAATTTTGTGATTGATCGTCACAGAGTTGCCAATCACGGATCATAAAATGTGGATTCACTTCTTTATCACGCTTACCCGGCAGAACGCGCATGCAGCCGTTGGCAATTGTTGCTTCGTCCAGCGCAATCCAAACGCCAACGACTTTGGTGTCGAGCGTTAAATCGAAATATGCGTGATCCTGATGCCACGGTTTTTCGCGTCCATTGGGTGGTTTAATTAACGCCATGCTTTGATAGAGTTCAGCTTTCGCGCCAAGAATTTTTTCGACTACGGCGATGAGTTTGGGATGAAACGCAATCGTCTTCAGGCGTTCGTCGTAATCGGTGAATTGCCCGATTTTTCGCACGTTGTCGAGCTTTTCTTCGAGCGTTAATTCGTTTAATCGGTCGCGTACTTTGGAGTGGAATTGGATGATACTGAAATCAGGATTTTTCTCCGCGATCAAATCCGCCAATCCATCTGTGGAAGATTTCATCTCGGCGGACGTGAAGGCATTTTCAATCGCTAAAAACCCCTGATTGTAGTAGCTCTGAAGCGCAGTATTATCAACCTGCTCCAATCCATCAAGGCAGTCAGCGATTGAGCTAAAATCATAAAGGTCAGGTGCGTGGTCGGGAACATCTTCGTCCCATTCGTAGAGTTTTTCCATATCTATTCGGAAGCGCAAACAAGATGTTTACGCTACGTTGTTCGTAAGATTTTGATTCCTCGTCAAATACAGTGCAACGATCATTCCGGTCAATGTTATCAAGGCTAAAATGATTCCGGCCTGCATTGATAATTTCGCATAAAAAATAATTGCTCCAGCCAGCATTACCGATGAAGCAATTAGTTTATCGCCAATTCCTTTTTCTTTGAAGATCAACCAGCCCAGCAAAACGGTCAAAATAATTCCGGCGCGTTTGATACTGATGGTAATGGCGACGGGCAAATAATTATGCGAAGCCAGTTGAAAAATTAAGGCGACGGCTTCCAGCAATCCAGCGAGCATTACCCACCACGGTACGGATTTGATGACTTTTCCCGTATCGGCTTTGCGAATCAACGCAAGAACAGAAAAGAAAATTACCATCCCGATTCCGAAGGCAAAAGCCTGCGCAAAAGGGTCTGTCATCTTCACGAGTTTCGCATCAATTGGATTCGTCAGCGAATTTACGAAGCCGACAATCAGCATATAAAAACAGCCGCGCTCACGATAAATGGCTTTGATGGGTTCCAGCCAACCCTTTGAAAATAATTCGCGGTGCATCACGATGGAGCCGACGAAAATCAGAAAGACGCCGATCCAATATTGCTCTGCCGGGATCACGCCATTGATCCAATAATCCGTTGCAATCAAAAAAATCGGCGTAAAGGAAATGTACGGCATACACACCGAAATCGGGGTGATTTGAATCGCGCGAAACATAATGATCGTATTGCACGCGACCATCAGCACTTCGATGGTGAGGTACACCATCCACGTCATCAGCGGCGAAGCGTCCCAGCCTTCGACTCCTAATAATGGCCCGGCGGCAGGTTTAATCGCGGGCAATAATCCGCTCGAAGCGCGAAATGCAAGAACGATTCCAAATGTAATTGCTGCAAAAAGCCGGATCCAGAATGTCGAAGCGATGACTTCGTGGCGTTCCAGAACTTTTTTCGCGCTGACATCTTTGATGACGTTGCTAATCGAAGTCGCACCCGCCATCAATAATCCAATAGAAGAAAGATTTTCGGTCATTCAATAGTACCTGTTGAGTTATCCGTGAACTGCGAGGAAAATAAGCCTGCAATGGTTTTACTACGACTACTTATTTTCACCAAGGGAGAGAGAAATGAAAAATCAAAAGTTTTATTGGGTCGCAATCTTTATTTTCGTGAGCGGCATCGGAACGGGACTGGCAATGGCAGGTAAATTCGCGGAAGCCGTGGCTCCCGTGAGCAAAACCGTTCTTGAGAATGCTCGCGTCAATATCACCGAAGTTACGGCTCCCCCAAAATCCGTGCGCGAACCTTATACGCGCCCGTCCGATCAAATCATCGTTTTCATTGACGAAGCTGATTATGAATCAACAGATGCGGCGGGCAAGAAAATTGTCAAGCATCGCGTCCCCGGCGAAATTATCTGGCACAACAAAGGCGAAGCGGCTCCGACGCTGGTGAATCAGGGCAGCAAAGCTTACCGCAATTTAGTCATCGCTTTGAAATAAGCTTGCCATAACTCTTTACGAAAGTGGTACGGTTTGGTTTACTTTCAGGTTGGAAGAACCGAAAAAGCTGAATTATTTTTGAATTGGAGTTAAATAAAATAGATGAATTCGACGAAAAAGGCGCTGGAGGAACTTCACGCGGAACCAATCAATATTCTAGGTGAAGTCGGGGGAAGTGCCATGAATGAACCGGAAAGTTTGAACCTTGAAGCCGAAGCAGAGGCGGCGATAGTTCCGGTTTCACGTTGGCAACGGTTTGAAACTGCAACGGGATTTACTGCGCTAACGGCATCCATTTGCTTGCTATTCTTCATCACTTCGCTGGCACTGGGAACGTGGATTCTGGCACTGCACAATCGCCATCGTGCCGAGATCGAAAAAATCCAACTTGACCAGCAACTGGAGTCCGCCAAAAGAGTCGAAGCCGCGCTTCAGGAACCCGCAACCCCTGAAAATTTACAAGTCAGAATTGATGATGCACAGAAACAAATGGCGCAGTTACAGGCTTCAGTCACTGCTAATAATGCAGAACAGGTGTTGAGCAATCAGGAATTACTAGGCATCCAAAACAATACGCTGCAAAAAGAGTTAGAAGACGTGGCAAAAGCGCATCTCGACACGCCAATTATTGATTTCGATCCGACCTTAATTGTTCCACTGGCGACGGCTGCCAAGCCTGTGACACCTGACGCGAACCCTGTCACCGCCGTAGTCGTACCGCCAACTTCAAGTTTATTTACGCTGATTTTTCACCAGCCCGCTGATAAGCCGTACCCGTTTTATGCCGTCGAAATTCTGGAGCCGAAGAAAAACAAAGTTCTCTGGACAGGTCAGAAAGCGGCGGATACAATCCCTAAAATTTCTGTCACAATGATGAAACGGTCATACCCCAACGGCAAATATCGAGTGCGGCTGATGGGTGTGAACGGCAAGAAAAAAGATGTGCTGGAAAGTCACGACATCGAAGTCAAATACATTCAACCGCCGAAAGGCAAACAGGTTCCGAAAGGCAAGAAAAAATAATGAATCAATTAGCAGGTAAAATCGCCCTGATTACCGGAGCGTCAAGTGGGATCGGAAAAGCTACCGCAATAGCATTTTCACGCGAAGGAGCCTCACTAATTTTAGCCGCACGGCGCATTAACGAAATAGAATCTTTAGCGGCAGAACTCCCCAATACTATTGCTGTTCAGACGGATGTTTCACAGGAAGATCAGGTACAGAACGCTTTCGCCGTCGCAATGGAAAAATTCGGCAGATTAGACATCCTCGTCAACAATGCAGGCACATTTAGTTATGCCGCAATTCACGAAGAAACCCTTGAAAACTGGGAACAAATCATGTCCGTAAATCTGCGCGGTCCTTTTCTTTGTACGAAAGAAGCGATGAAAATCATGCGCGTACAAAAAGGTGGACGCATCATCAACATCGGCTCCATCGCCGCCCACCGCGTACGCCCGAACTCTGTCGCCTATTCCACCAGCAAACACGGCATCGTAGGATTAACGCAAGTAACTGCGCTGGAAGGCCGAGAATTTGGAATTTCTTGTGGCTGTCTACATCCCGGAAATGTCGCGGTCGAAAGACTTGCCGCACGACAAGAACCATCCATGCAGCCTTCCGAATTAGCCGAAGCCGTACTTGCGATGGCTGCGCTTCCGCCACATATCACGATGCTGGAAACCATTGTCATGCCGATGCATCAGGATTATATCGGGCGCGGGTAAGGTACAGTACAGTGAGCGGTAGCGACCTGGTAACTATTGCGAGATACCAAGTCGTTTCCGCTTCTCAAAGCACATCACCCATCCTCTTGACGAATGCTCTGCAAAGGACGAACATCGCTTTTCCAATCTAGTTAATTTTAATCACCTGCTTCGACTTCGGAGGAACTACGATGAAACGCAATTTCCTGTTTTTGTTTTCTCTTTTACTTTCGCTAACGCTCACGATACCTGCACAATCATTGGTCAAAACCACTACCTCAAAAATTCCTGATCCTGATGTGAATGCGCTCAAACGTGAAGCTGTCGCTGAAGTCGAAAAAATGCAACCGCTGACGCAGCAAATGGTGGACAGCATTTTCAGTTTCTCCGAGCTTGGTTTTCAGGAATACGAAACCAGCAAATACATCACGGGCATCCTCGAAAAAAATGGCTTCAAAATTGAACGTGGCGTCGCCGGAATGCCTACGGCGTGGACGGCGAGTTATGGTTCGGGCAAGCCTGTCATTGGATTTATCACCGACATTGATTGCATTCCACGCGCTTCGCAAAAGCCCGGTGTGGCCTATCACGATCCGATTATCGAAGGTGCACCCGGACACGGCGAAGGCCATAATTCAGGAATGGCGGTCAACACGGTCGCCGCACTTGCGCTGAAAAAATTGATGGAGAAAAATAAAATCCCCGGCACGATTCGCCTGTATCCAGGCGTTGCGGAAGAGTTGGTCGCCACCAAAGCATTTTTTGTCCGCGCCGGATTATTCAAAGATGTAGACGTGATGCTGGGCAGTCACGTCAGTCACGAATTCGCTACGAATTGGGGGCAGCCTGCGGTGAACAGCGGACTTGTTTCCGTCCAATATTATTTTCATGGCAGAGCTGCCCACGCTGCCGGCGCGCCGTGGTCAGGGCGCAGTGCGCTTGACGCTGTCGAGCTGATGAACATTGGCTGGAATTATCGCCGTGAACATTTACGCTTGAATCAGCGTTCGCATTACGTCGTCGTCAACGGCGGCGATCAGCCTAATGTTGTTCCATCCGAAGCGAGCGTTTGGTATTACTTCCGCGAACTTGAATATCCAAAAATCAAGGAGCTTTTTGAGATCGGCAACACGATGGCAAAGGCTGCCGCGATGATGACTGAAACAACGGTTGACTGGCGCGTAGTCGGTTCCGCGTGGCCGAACCACTTCAACAAAACCGTCGCGGAAGTCCAACAAAAAAATATCGAAGCTGTCGGAATGCCCACCTGGGATGACAATGATCAGACGTTAGCCAAAGCCCTGCAAAAAGAAATCAAAGCCAAAGTCGAAGGATTGAAAGACAAGGTCACGCCGCTGGATAAACCGAAAGAACCGCAAGGCGGCGGCTCCGATGACGTCGGCGATATTTCTTGGAATGTACCAATGGTGTATTTGCGTTACCCCGCGAACATTCCCAATTTGCCTGGTCATAGTTGGGAAAATGCGATTGCGATGGCGACTCCGATTGCCCACAAAGGTTCGCTCGCAGGTGCGAAAGTACAGGCGATGACAGCACTGGATTTCTTGCTCAATCCCGAAAATATCAAACAAGCATGGGAATATTTTAATACCGTGCAAACGAAAGAAATTAAATACCAACCGTTGATTGGCGAAAAAGATGTGCCTGCAATTGAACTGAACAAAGAGAAGATGGAAAAGTTCGCGCCGGAACTGAAAAAACTGTATTACGATCCGGCAAAGTACAAAAATTATTTAGAACAACTCGGCATCAAATATCCAACTGTGCGTGAGAATAAATAATGCGACGCAGACATTTTCGTTACCAGGCTCTGGCGACAGTAACCGCAGCAAACCCCAATGTTTATGCGGCTCCGCAATCCGGCGTATCGTCCGATGCCGATTTTATTCAATGAAGACGATCACTTCGATTTTGACCAGCCTGTCAACCATATGATGAAGGCGGTTGGAGCCTGTTCTTCGTGGGGATTTTTTGATCCGGGCAAGAGCGATTACCGTGACGGTTATCAAAGTCCGCCGGTGAATTGGGGCATTAATACCGAACGCAAAAAGGCATTTTTAAAATTGCTTAAAGAAGTGACAGGTACATAACTACGTGCAATCACGTCCCTCAAATCCGTAAAATTACTGATTACTAATCCTCCGGCCTCCATGTATTCTCGTTCCTACCAAAACACTACTAACCGACCCCGGATGACCGATTAGACACACGATGTCTGACGTTATTTGACATTGCATACCGGGCCCAGATCAGGAGAAGTAACGATGGCTTTCATAGATTTACTCATTAACGAGACCGCACTCAAATTTGAACTTGGAAACAAAAGTATTGCAGTCGTATCCGCGTTGATTTCGACCATGAATAATAGCGAAATCGGTGGTGTCGAAGGCTTCCTTGACCGTTTTCGTAAAGCAGGGCTGGCTGCTACGGTACACGCCTGGATGAACGGAGCAGAGCAAATTTCACTCACTTCGGCTGAGGTCGAAACCGCACTGGAAGCCCCCTTGCTTCAGAGTCTCGTTGCCAAAACCGGCGTTAATAATCCGCTGCTATCTGAAATTTTAGCCTTCTTAATTCCATCCATAATCTGCCACTTATCATTCAATCGAGTCACTTTAGTGATGACCCCGGATGAGATGCGCAAAACACTCTGGACGGTAACAAATGACAGCGAATTAGCTGACTTCAGGGTTCCGGCGAAAGCCCTGGAACAAATGACAACTGAGCCGATCCTAAAATCCTTCTCGCCAGTTTCTTCGGTCAAATCGTTGAGTGGGAAATTGCTACGCTCATTCCCTTTCATGATTTTTTAAATCCTGAGACTTACGAAGAATTACAACCTTCCTGACGGACGGAAAACTAAGCTCAGACAACGGCAAGCCGTCCGTTGTTCAGCATCAAAATCCTTCGCTCGGAACTTTCTCTCAAAAAAATTGTCTAAGTATTCAGCCTGAGAATCGTTTATTCTCTGCGTGACCTTTTTTCAGCTAGGGAGAATATCCATGAGCTTCACCAAAAATCTGCTTTGTCAGTTATTAATCGCAGGAATGTTATTGCCATCTTCACCCGCAATTGTTTCAGCCCAAACCAAACCGAAACCTGAACCCGCTCCCAAAGGTTTACAATTTCGCCTGAGTGAAGGAAAGCCAAAACAGTCCATAAAAAATTCCGTCACGCCAGCAACCGCTCTTTCGATGGAAGAAACTGAAAAAATTCTTCAGCGGCTGGAAATTCCCAAACTCGCTGAGGATTCCGAAAAAGAATTCGCGTTCCGTGATCGCTCTCTGCCGCCTCCGCGTACAGGGAAAACCATCGCTGAAACTTTCCCGAACAATGTCGTCGCCGATGCGCCCATCATTTCAAACAGTGCGCTTGAAGTCGTGAGATTTTCCCCTGAAGGCGAAGTCCCGCTCGCTCCGCAATTGAGCGTGACCTTTTCACAGCCAATGGTAGCAGTCACTTCGCAAGAAGAAGCCGCGAAAGTTGTACCAGTAAAAATCACTCCCGAAGTCGCTGGAAAATGGCGATGGATCGGCACGAAGACAATAATTTTTGATCCTGTCAATCGCTTCCCGATGGCTTCCGAATTTCGTGTCGAAATTCCTGCGGGAACAAAATCTGCCCTCGGAAAAACATTAGCCACGTCAAAAATTTTCACTTTCAAAACTCCGCCACCGCAGGTCACAAAAGTCTATCCAAAATCCAACGAAGTATCGGGAAATCCTCTAATTTTCGTAGGTTTTGACCAACAAATTGATCCGAAAATCGTCCTGCAAAAAATCAAGTTGAATGGAGCCGGAAAAAGCTGGCAGCTTCGACTTGCGACCAGTGAAGAAATTCAGGCGGATAAAAATATTAAGGAGCTGGCGGCAAATTCCATCAAAAATTATTGGCTGGTATTTCGCACGGTGAGTGAAAACTCCGCCGGGCAAAATATCGTGCTGCCATCCGATTCATCGTTTGAGATTGTCATTCCGGTAGGCACGCCTTCTGTTGAAGGAACACGCACTACAATCAAGGATCAATCCTACTCTTTCAAAACTTACGGAAGGTTTCAGCTAAAAAAATCTTCCTGCGATGGCGAAACCAGCTCGAGACGAAAATGCAGCCCTTATTTTGGCATTGACTTCGAATTCAGCAATAACCTCGACGAAAATTTATTTGACGAGAATTTGATTCAAGTCATTCCAAAAGTTGAGAACCTCGAAATATTTAACCGTGGCGAGGAATTATCAATCAATGGAAATTTCAAACCTCTCACTTCCTATCGAGTTGTCATTTCTCCAAACTTGACTGATGAGTTCGGACAAAAGCTTGGAGCTTCGGTTTCGCAGACATTTCGGATTGGTCGTTCTGATCCTAATTTTTTCGGAGCGGAGAGTGGATTGCACACACTTGATCCTTATGGTTCGCGTTCAATTTCTTATTACAGCACCAACTACAAAAGCGTTAATGTGACGATGTATTCCGTGCAACCGGAGCAGTATTCGCAGTTCCTCGAATTTGAAGAAAAACGCAGTGAAAATAAACCTGCCAAAGCTCCCGGGCAAAAAGTTTTTTCACGACTGATTCTGCTTAATGCCAAGCCTGAAGAAACCATCGAAACGCGCATTGACCTTTCTCCTGCGCTAAAAAATGGTTACGGTCACGTCGTGTTAGTTGTCACACCAACCAGCCGCACAAAAGAGGACGATGAAGAATCAATTGTCTGGATTCAATCCACCAACATCGGCTTGGATTCGTTTGGAGACGCGACGGAATTAATCGGATGGGCGACTTCATTGAAAGATGGAAAGCCGCTGGCGGGTGCAAAATTGCAACTGGTGGATGGAAAATTTTCGCAAGGCACAGCCGAAACAAAAGCCGATGGATTGGCAAAAATCATTCTTCCAAAAAGTATTTCATCGAAATCGGATGAGCAACTACTAATTGCGCGGCGCGGCGCAGATACTGCGATTCTGCCTGCTAATCATTTCTATTTGAATAACAATTCGATTTTTTTTAGTGAGCGTGAAATTCACTGGCATGTGTTCGATGATCGCGGGATGTATCGTCCCGGCGAAGAGGTACATTTTAAAGGTTACGTTCGTCGTCTGAACAATGCCAAAAACGGTGATGTCGAAGTTGCTTCGAATATTGGTAAGAAAATCAACTTTACTTTTACTGACAGTCGCAGCAATGAAATCACGAAAGGCACAATTCCGATTAATAATTTTGGAGCCTTCGACGTTACCTGCAAATTGCCTGACAATATTAATCTCGGCAACGCCAGCCTGAATTTAACGACTCCGAATGCCACCACTTTTTCTCATCGCTTTCAAGTACAGGAATTTCGTCGCCCTGAATACGAAGTCACAACTGCTGTTACGTCCGCCAATCACCTCATCGGCGGCAGCGCAGACCTCAACGTGAGCGCAGCGTATTTCGCCGGTGGCGGGCTTTCTGATGCTGAAACGAAATGGAATATCACCGCCACTCCTGCGAACTTCACGCCTCCAAATCGTGATGAATTCACCTTCGGAAAATGGACTCCGTGGTGGTCGCACAACCCGGATTACGAAATCCCAAATATACAAAACTTTAGTTCAAAAACCGGAGCTGACGGCAAGCATCATTTACACATTGATTTTGACTCCGCTGATTCCTCTCGCCCGTACACCGTGAAAGCCGAAGCCAAAGTCACCGATGTCAATCGTCAACAATGGTCGTCTTCGGCTTCGTTGCTGGTACATCCGGCTGATTTATATGTCGGGTTACGCGCAGATCGTACCTTCGTCGAAGAAGGTCAGCCGCTCACTGGACAAACAATCATCACGGATTTGGAGGGCACAGCCATCAACGGGCGAGAGATAAAATTGCGCGTGGCATTGCTTGATTCGAGCTATAAAAAAGGGGAATGGATCGAAGAAGAAAAAAATCCGCAGGAATTTATTGTAAAGTCCGGCACCGAAGCTGTACCGTTTAAATTCCCTGTAAAATCAGGCGGAACATATCGCGTGACTGCTGAAATTCGTGACGACAAAGAACGTCTGAACAAAAGCGAAATACAACTATGGGTTGCGGGAGGAAAAATTCCGCACACTGAAAATATTGAAAAGGAAGAAGTAAAACTCATTCCGAATCAACAGGAATTTCACGCGGGAGACACCGCAGAAATTCTAATTCAAGCTCCATTTTTTCCTGCTGAAGCCGTGATGACTTTGCGGCGTTCCGGCATCGTACAAACAGAACGCTTCACGATGAATTCAGCCTCGCACACACTGAAAATTCCGATCCAGGAAAATTGGACACCTAATATTTTTGTACAGGTAGATTTAGTCGGAGCGACGCTACGCGGCACTGAAAAAAATGATGAAAAATTGCCGAAGCGTCCCGCCTTTGCCACTGGAAATCTAAATCTAAAAATCCCACCTCTCACGCGTAAGTTGAATGTGACAGCTACGCCGCGTCATAAATCACTTGCGCCCGGAGGAGAAACTACCGTTGACCTTGAAGTCAAAGACAATGACGGCAAACCTCTCGCCAAAAGCGAAGCTACTTTAGTGGTTGTTGATGAAGCGATTTTAGCCTTGAGCAGTTACAAGCTGAGCGATCCATTGGAGACGTTTTATCCTGACCGCGAAGAGCAGGTCACGGATCAACATCAGCGCGATCAATTAGTTTTGGCGAATGAGCGAGAATTGAAACAAAAAAATAAATCTCCAGTTCACCCACCTCCGGCTCCAACTCCTAGACCAGCTTTAAAAGGTGCTCCGCCTCAAATGTCAATGGCTCCTGAAGTAGAAAAACCCAAAGCTAAAGCTATCGCACTATATCGAATTGCAAACGGAAATTTCGCCAGATCAGAAGAACAGGATGCTAAGTGGACTGTCCTAGGTGGCAAAGGAAACGCTGGCGCGGGTTCCAGTGAAAGCAGCGAACCTACTATCAACGCCCGCATCAACTTCAATCCACTTGCCGCATTTTCCGCTTCCGTCATCACCGATGCCAACGGCAAAGCTTCGGTGAAAATTAAATTGCCGGACAGCCTGACGCGCTATCGGGTGATGGTTGTCGCTACGGACGGAGCGAAGAAATTCGGGACGGGAGAATCTTCGCTCACGGCAAACTTGCCGTTAATGATTCGTCCTTCGGCTCCGAGGTTTTTGAATTTTGGCGACCAGTTTGCCTTGCCCGTCGTCCTCCAAAATCAGACCGATCAACCGTTGCAAGTGAATGTGGCGGTGCGCGACGTACAACAAACTGTTAGTTTGTTGAATGACTTGGATGACAAACAGGTTTCGGGTAAAACTACAGTTTTGCAAGGAAGCAACAAACTAACAGTTTGCTGTACATCGGCGGGCAGGCGCATCACAATTCCTGCCAATGACCACGTCGAAATTCGCTTCCCTGCCATCACCAACAAACCCGGTATAGCACATTTTCAGATTGCAGCGACAACAATTATCAATGGACAAAATTACGCCGACGCTGCGGAAGTTTCGCTGCCTGTCTGGACTCCGGCGACGACCGAAGCGTTCGCAACGTACGGAGAATTAGACGAAGGCGCAATCGTGCAGCCCGTCAAAGCTCCGCCCGATACCTTGAAACAATTTGGCGGATTGGAAATCACAACTTCCTCCACCCAGCTTCAGGCGTTGACGGATGCGGTGCTGTATTTGACAAGTTATCCGTACGAATGTTCCGAGCAGGTTTCGTCACGAATTTTAGCCATCGCCGCGCTGCGCGATGTGCTGTCCGCCTTCGATAAGCAGGGCTTGCCATCAGCGCAGGAACTGGAATCCGCCGTCGTCCGCGACATCAAAAAACTGGAAGGGATGCAAAATTCCGATGGTGGGTTTTCCTTCTGGAAACGCGGCGAAAAATCGTGGCCGTACCTCAGCATTCACGTCGCACATGCACTGCAACGGGCACAAGAAAAAGGCTTCACAGTTCCGAAAAAAATGCTCGACAATGCACATAATTATTTGCGCAATATTGAAGCCCACATTCCCGCCGATTATGGCATTGAAGCGCGGCGAGCCTTGATTGCCTATTCGCTTTACGTCAAAAATCGGCTGGCTCCGAACGAAGCGGAATTGCACCAGTCTGCTGCACGAAAATTAATCGCCGGTGAAGACCTCAACAATTTTTCAATGGAAACGCTGGGATGGATTTTGCCTGTCTTTTCGGGTGAAAAAAATTCCACTTCACAAGTCACTGCAATTCGAAAACTTATTAATAATCGTGTCGAAGAAACTGCGACAACCGCGCATTTCACTTCCGCCTACAAAGACGGAGCGCACCTGCTTCTCGCGTCCAATCGCCGCACTGACGGCATCCTGCTTGAAGCGTTGATTACTGACCAGCCAAGCAGTGATTTAATTCCGAAAATCGTGCGCGGATTGTTGGCGAATCGCAAACAGGGACGCTGGATGAATACCCAGGAAAATGCGTTTATCCTGCTCGCGCTCGACAAATATTTTCGGACTTATGAAAAGGTCACGCCGGATTTTGTAGCCCGTGTCTGGCTCGGTGATGACTGCGCGAACGAACAAATTTTTTCCGGTCGCAGCACGGATCGCCACCAGCTCAATGTCCCGATGAAATCGCTTGGTGAACAAAATAATTTAACGCTCAACAAGCAAGGTCAGGGTCGTCTTTATTATCGAATTGGAATGCAGTACGCGCCGACGAATTTACACCTCAAAGCCGCAGATCATGGCTTCACGGTCGAGCGAATTTATGAAGCGATAGATAATCCTGACGACGTCAAACGTAATGCGGATGGAAGCTGGCGCATCAAAGCCGGAGCCAGTGTTCGCGTCAAATTAACAATGTCAACTTCGGCGCGGCGTTATCATGTAGCGTTGGTTGACCCAATGCCAGCGGGCTTTGAAGCACTGAATCCGGCGTTAAAAGTAAATCCCGAAATTGAAGCAAGCCCTGATTCTGGAAAATACTGGTGGCGACAAAGCCGATGGTTCGAGCATCAGAATTTACGCGATGAACGCGTCGAAGCCTTCAGCTCATTGCTTTGGGAGGGAGTCTACAATTACTCTTACGTGACGCGTGCGACGACGCCGGGGATTTTTATGGCTCCTCCGGCGAAAGCGGAAGAGATGTACGAACCGGAAACGTTCGGGCGCAGCAGCAGCGATAGAGTAATTATTGAATAAAAAAGCGTACAGCAAACATTCTGGTTGCTGCTCCGTTAAGAAAGTTTGGAAGCGCAAACAAGATGTTTACGCTACATTATTTTTTGCATGAATCATCAACAAATTCTCTCTCAAATCGAACAAGGGCGCGTCATTGCCATCCTGCGCGGAGACTTCGCCGGACGCGAGGCGGCGATGGTCGAAGCCTTGATTTCAGGTGGTATCACTGCCGTTGAAGTCACCCTCAATTCTCCGAATGCCTTAACGAAAATCTCACAACTTGCGCAGGAATTCAGCTCTCGCTGCGCTATCGGCGCGGGCACTGTTTTGACTACGACAGAAGTCCAACAGGTAGCCGAGGCGGGCGGAACTTTTATTGTTTCTCCAAATTGCGACGTGGCTGTCATCAAGGAAACACGGCGGTTAGGACTTGCTTCGTTTCCGGGCTGCTTCACGCCAACGGAAGTCGTACAGGCAATGGCGGCGGGAGCGGATGCGGCAAAACTTTTTCCGGCGACTTCGCTGGGGCCAGGATACGTGAAAGCGTTACGCGCTCCGCTGAATGATGTGAAGTTAATTCCGACGGGCGGAGTGACGCCGGAAAACGCTGTAGAATATCTACGCGCCGGAGCCTGGGCGGTGGGAATCGGTTCAGAGCTAATCGGCAAAGAAATTCTCGCGGATACAACTTTTGCTAAACTCAGGACACGAGCGTCAGAATTTTCCGGGGCGATGAAAAAATGAAACCTGTTATTTTTGTAGATACCGGCACGACGAATTCGCGCGTCTGGTTAGTCGCCGAAAATAAAATTCTAGCGCGGGCGGAAGCGATGGTCGGCGTTCGTGACACTGCCCGCGAAGGCAATAATAACAAGCTCAAAGCTGCGCTCTGCGATTTAATTGCAGAAGTTCAATTGACGCACCAAGCCTCCGCTGTGATTGCGGCGGGGATGATTACTTCGGTGTTGGGGCTGGCAGATATTCCGCATCTTTCAGCTCCCGTTGGAATCGCCGAACTTGCCGCCAAGACACAGGTGTTTTCATTTTCCGACATCACGGACTTACCGTTTTATCTTGTCACTGGAGTCAGAAGCGGCTCAGCGCAATGCACTCCTGAAAATGTTGCTGAAGTAGATTTAATGCGCGGCGAAGAAACGCTTTGTTTGGGATTACTTGAAAATTTCCAAGCTCCATTTTCGGTTTTGAATTTGGGTTCACATTGGAAAGTAATTCAGGTGGACAAAGCAGGGCGCGTAGCTTCGAGTGTAACTACAATCAGCGGAGAATTAATTTATGCGACGCAAACACAAACAATTTTAGCAAGTGCCGTACCGCACGAAAAGCCTGATTTTATTGATTTTGAATGGGCTTTGGCCGGAATGCGTGAACAACAAAATTCGGGCTTGGCGCGGGCCTTATTTTGCGTCCGCTTGCTTGAGCAAAAAAGTGACAGCACTCCGCAGCAACGATTATCTTTTCTGATTGGTGTTTTTGTGGCATCAGATTTTGCCGGCTTTAAGCAATCGAAGACGCTCAAGAATACTCAAAAAATTCTGATCACCGGCAGCGGAGAAATCGGGAAATTCTGGGAAAAATTGCTGAATGAATCCGGCTTTTCGGCTCAAGTTCTGAGCCAATCCGAAACAGAAGCGGCGTTTTTAAATGGACTCGGAAGTTGCTTCCGGTTAGCAAATGCAGAAGCCCGCACGAAATAAGGGCGCATCTCTGAATGAAGAAGACGCCCTTACTTCGTGCGGGCTTCTGCATTTGCTAACGATTCCTGGATTTTTCGCAGTAAGTTTTCAGGAATAAACGGCTTTTGAATAAACTGGCGACCGTTCCTCAATTCGTGTTGAATCGCTGCTGTTTCTTCGGTATAAGCCGACATGAACAGGATTTTGATCGCCGGGTTCAGTTCAGTCACAAGCCTGGCTAATGTCACGCCATCCATTCCCGGCATCTTAACGTCGGTCAGGATCAGATCAAGAGCGACTTTATTTTCCTGAACGAAAGTGAGCGCCTCTTTTCCATTGCGGGCAGTGACAACACGATACCCACAATCGGTTAATATTTCTGTGACTAATGACCTGACTACAGGTTCATCTTCGACCAGCAGGATCGCCCCGGAACCAGTGGAGTTCTCGCCTGATTCTTTATGCACGACCGTCGAAGATTTTTTTTCTTCGCTCACCGGAAAGTAAAGATCGAATTGCGCTCCTTTCCCTAATTGCGAAGAAACCTCAATAAATCCACCACTTTGTTTGACAATTCCATACGCTGTAAAAAGTCCCAGCCCCGTCCCCTGCCCTTCAGGTTTCGTCGTGAAGAACGGTTCAAATAAATGTCGCTGGGTTTGGGAAGTCATCCCCGTTCCAGTATCTGCAACCGTGAGTTTGACATAGCGACTGGCAGGGTTTGTCTTGGATAAATTCGGATCACTGGCAGAACAAACAACTTTAGTTGAAATAAGAATTGAGCCACCATCAGGCATGGCATCACGCGCATTCAAAACTAAATTCATCAACACCTGTCGAAGCTGACTCTGATCACTTTCAATAGTTTCCAGATCGGGAGCCGGAAACATTTCCAGCGTAATCCCTTCGCCGAGCGCCACCCGTAACATATCGCCCATTCCAATCAACACTTCATTCAGATTCAATCGCTCAGGTTCCGTAATTTGCTTACGACTAAAAGCCAGCAACTGCGCCGTCAATCTGGCAGCATCTTCTCCCGCCTGATAAATATTTTCGAGATACTTTTTTTGTTTTTCAGTACCGGGGTCGGATCGTTTCAGCAACGTTGTAAAGCCCTGAATCACTGTCAGGCTGTTATTGAAACTGTGCGCAACTTCACCCGCCAGACGGCCCAGAGCTTCTAGTTTCTGGATTTTCAATAACTGTTCTTCGAGGCGTTTTCGTTCCGTGACATCACGCCCGATGCCCTGCATTCCAATTGCTTTTCCATTTTCAAAAACCAACGAGGCACTGAATTCAACCAGAAATCGTTTACCTGATTTATCAACACAGGAAGCTTCATACATGGTATTGTCCCTGGCATCTTTTAAATCTCGATTCACGATCATATTCACATACTCAAAATCTTCCGGCGGCATTAAATCCCGAATATTTTTGTGAGTGAGTTCTTCACGCGTATAGCCCATCAGCCTGACTACTGAATCGTTGAAGGAGAGAAGATTCCCCTGAAAATCCGCGATAAAAATTCCCTCTGAGGCCGTTTCGTAAATTTCACGAAAGCGCCTCAGACTTTCACGCAACCCCTGTTCCAGCTTCCGCCGCTCAGTAATATTGTTAGCGATCACAATATTCGCATCGTGATTTCCAAACGAAATCGGAAAAGTATCAACTTCAACGTCAATTGCCTCTCCGCGCTTGGTAATATGCCGCCAATGCTTTAACGGCGGCTGGGAATTTTCCGGCTCATCACTCAATTTCTTAAAATGTTTGAGCAGCTCCGCCCCCTCTTCAGGAGTTCTAATTTCAGTGATTGGCATCCGTAGAAACTCTTCGCGTGAGTAACCATAGCCGTTGATCGCCGCCTGATTAACATCTAAAAACATCAATGAGTCCCAATCATAAACCCAGGCGGGAAGCGGCAGATTATCAAAAAGGGTGTGATAGAATTCTTCCGCCTGACGCAGACGAGCTTCAGATTTGACCCTCTCGGTAATATCGTTGACGATGACTAATCGAGACATTCGCCCCTGAAATTCAACTGTATAAGCACTGACCTCAACATCAGCCCATTCACCACTTTTCCTGCGATGCTGCAAACTCTCCTGAATCAGCGGTAACTGGCGGTTCTTTTTAAGCTCCGCCTGTAAACGTTCAAACCGCTCAGGAGATATCAGCTCGCTGACCTGAAGAGAAAGGAATTCTTCCAGTGAATAACCGTACCATTCAAGCGCCGCACGGTTCACGTTGAGGAAAGCAAACGTCTCCTGATCGTACACAAAAGTAGGTAAGGGCGTGAGGTCGAATAAAAGGCGATAATATTCTTCACCATCCGGGAGGGGTTTCATAACGGTGATCGGTGGGCAGTGGGCGGTGATCGGTCAAGGCAGTTGTTTCGAGAACTCTGCCGAACCCGACCACTGCTCACCGACCACCCTCGCTGGTTAATCCTTGAATTGCTCGATTTTGATCGCTAAATAAATTTCTTTTTGTTCTCGAATTATTTTTACGGAGAGTTCCTGAACAGGTTTTCCATTCATCATTCCCTTCAATGAAAATTCACTGTAAATCTGAGTAATTGCGGTCAGAGAATTCACTCCCTGCTCATTAATGGAGACGATGCAATCCCCCGCTTTTAAGCCATTTCTCGCCGCCGGAGAACGAGTCTCAACCTCCGTAATTAACCAGCCTGATTTAGTCGTCACGCCAAAAAAGAGCGCCAACTGATCGGTTAAAGTAGTCCCGGAAATTCCCAGTGACGGTGTTCGGCGGATGGGCGAATACTGATTTTGATTGATCGCTTCACTGCCACCATTCGGGTTTTGGCGTTCATTGACAATGACCGTGATGTCCTGCTCCGAACCATTACGAATAAATTTAAGCAAGACGCTGCTGCCAGGTAACGCCTCCGACAAAAAAGTGTAGACATTAACGGCACTCAAAATCGGCTGGTTATCAAATGAAATAATGATGTCATTTTCCAGAAGTCCGGCTTTTTCCGCCGGACTGTCTTTAATGACTTTTCCGATGACCGCTCCCCGGACTTCAGGGGATTTTAAGGATTTGGCTCGCGCTTCATCAAGATCAGCCAGATAAACCCCAAGGAATGAACCAGTCTGGGCGCGAACGCCCTGAACCAGAACAACAGATAAAGTGAGAAGTAATAAAATAATTTTCATAAGCGTAAGATTTCAAGAATTGGAAAAACGGAGTATTCCAGGCTCCTTTAGAACACGCTTCGGACTTCGGGAAGTTCCCAAATTAAGCATCGAACGCTTCATTCTTGGGATATAAAGAATCAATCAATTCGTGATATTTCTCTTCGACATTCTTACGACGCACTTTTAAAGTCGGAGTCAGCTCACCGCCTTCAATCGTAAATTCCTGTGCCAGCAACGCGATTTTCTTGATCTTTTCGTGCGGAGCCAATTCCTTCGTAACTTCATCAACCTTTTTCTTGAAGAATTCAACCACGCGCGGATGCTGGACTAATTCCATTCGATCCTTAATCCCCAACGCCAGCGATTCGGCGAACGCCTTCACTGCCTCGAAACTTGGAACAATCAACGCCGCAGGATACTTGCGAGCGTTGCCAATCACAATCACCTGCTCGACCATCGGAATGCCGCGAATCAGATTTTCAATTTGCTGCGGGGCAATATATTTTCCCAGACTGGTCTTTATCAGGTCTTTCTTACGATCCGTAATTTTAATAAATCCCTGCTCATCAATTTCGCCAATATCTCCCGTGTGCAGCCATTCACCATCGTCATATTGCCGGATCATCTCCGCCGTCGCTTCCGGCATTTGATAGTAGCCTTTCATCACCAAATCGCCTTGCACTAACAGTTCGCCATCGGCTGCGAGCTTCACCTTGACGCCGGGAATCGCCTGTCCAATCGTCCCGAAACGATTATTATCAGGTTGATTGACTGCCACTACCGGAGAGGTTTCGGTCAAGCCATAGCCTTGCAGAATGGTCATCCCGGCAGCCGAAAAAATGATGCCGATTTCTTTTGGGAGCGCGGCTCCGCCCGACACAAAATAGCGGATTTTACCTCCGACAGCTTCGCGCCATTTGCTGAAAACCAGCCGATCCAAAACGGATAATTGTATTTTTAAAGTGAATGGAACTGATTGACGTTGATCGCGGAGGACGGCGACTTGACGACCGACTTTGACAGCTTGATGAAAAATCCGTTGCTTCAGCGGAGGCGCATCAGCCGCGCGTTTGATGATCGTTGCATAAATTTTCTCAAAAAGTCTGGGCACTCCCGTCACAATTGTCGGGTGGATTTCCTTCATATCTTCCGAGACAGTTTCAATCCCTCGCGCATAACAAAGCTGGACGCCATGGTGCATCAACAAATACATCACAGTGCGCTCGAAGATATGTGACAACGGCAAAAAACTCAGAAAAATATCTTCAGGACTCGGCCCCAGCCACTGCCCCGCACTAAGCGCATCAAACACCAGATTCCGGTGCGTAAGCATGACGCCTTTCGGTTCGCCAGTCGTCCCGGACGTATAAATAATCGTCGCTAAATCGTCAGGAGTCGCCGCTGAAACTAAGACCCCGAAGAGCTGCGGTTGACGGGCAATTTCTGCGCTTCCCTGATTCTCGACATCAATCAGGCGTGGTAAACCTTCACTTTTTTCATCGAATAAAAAAAGCTGAGGAGCCTTTTTCATCTGGTCGAGAACGGGTTGAATTCGCTTGAGATTTTTCAAGTTGCCAAGCAATAAAAATCCGGCTCCACAATTTTCGAGAATGTGCGCCACCTGATCTATGGCTTGTGTCGGATAAATCGGGACAGTGACACCACCGCAGGCCAGAATTGCATAATCCGTAATGCTCCATTCAGGACAACTATCCGCCAAAATCGCTACGCGGTCACCTTTTTTGACGCCGAGCTGGTGCAGCCCGACCGTCAAATTGGCAATTCGCGCGATGAGCTGCGTTCCGGTCATTTCACGCCAGACTTTATCGCGCTTGTAACGAATCGTGGCTTTGTCGCCACGCTGCGTGGTCGCGTTGAGTATTAATTGGTTAATCGTTTGAGGTTGATCGTGGCGCAAGAGGTCGTGCATTGGGCGTATGCCTCTGAAAAAAGATATTAATATTCGAGGAAGACCTGATTAAGTACGGAAGGGATCATCAACCTATTTACAGTAGATGTCAATTCTCAGGGAATCAACCTCCAACCCGGAATAATGACAACGTCGGGAATCGTTGTCTGGCTTCTCTGCTTCCTACTGCTAATCACACAGAAAACAACAGAAAAAAATTTTGAATTTTGAATTTTACCCGGAAGATTGAAGCTAGTTCTTTGCTAAAACCTAATCATTTAAGAACTTGAAAAATTGCTCTGAGTACTGAGAAGAAAAACCTGTGGAAGGCTTTGGGGCAGTCGTTGAGCCTTCTCTCAAGCGCTTACTTTTCACTGTCAGCTCATCGCCAACTGGATTAACATGCGAACAAAATAGTGAGAAATCCAGCAGTTCCATTCGGCACGGCTCGCACCAAATAATATGATTCAGACAGTATTCCAACCGCTCTTCAGTCAACTGCCCTGAGAAGTATTTCACCTGATCCTCATAAACCAAATGAGAATTCACCTCATAACCGTAAGGAATATTTTCCGGCGAACGCAGGCTTGCTTGAATAAAAGCTACTATTTGCTTTCTGCACGCAACACACACTGAAAGGTGCTCATCAACAGCTAGCAAATCCGCCACGGAAAGCTGCTTTTGCCCATACTGAACAACTTGTTGTTCTGTCAAATGCGACAAATCAATCTCCTTAAAGTCTTCCACCAAAAAAGTTCACCCTCTCTCTGAAAACGCAAAAAAATCGGCTGAGGATCACCTGCATTGCGTTCTACTGCAAGTCCCCTTACTTATTAAAGACAGAGACTCTCGAACCATGTTGGTATTTGAAAAAAATATTTTTAAATTTTTCGAGGTGTGTTGCTGGTGAGTCCTTGCAGAGCGAAGCGTCTCCCAACTAAGTGCCAGCGCAAGATACTGGCACACCCATAGATTTACTTTACGGACTCAGGCGGCGCATGAGACGCTCTCTGGCGGTGCGTCGAAGGTTGATTACCTGTCGTCGTTCCAACCCCATTTCAGTCGCTATTTGCTGGTCATTTAATGGCAGGGAATTCCAGACCTGGGCCAGATTTTCTGGCGTAATTTC
Source organism: Blastocatellia bacterium (assembly GCA_043783625.1). Taxonomy (GTDB): domain Bacteria; phylum Acidobacteriota; class Blastocatellia; order RBC074; family RBC074; genus JAFDVL01. Next base: position 28,637 of record JAYVZE010000163.1, read on the forward strand.
TAAACTTGCGGCAATCTCACGAAGACTGGCAATCTCCAACACTGGCAAAAGCGTCACCAGTTCCCGGTCAACGGAATCGCGTAAGTTAAGTAGCAGCGCTTTTCTCTGTGCCAGAGGCAGGAGCACAATTTCCGACCAGACTGTCTTCAGCTTTTTACTGTTTTCCAGAGCTGTTTCAACTTTCAAAATATCCAACGGTTGACTCAGAAAATATTCTTCAAGCTGAACGGTTTCATCAGATAAATTCCACCATTTTTGGAAGATCGTAATCAAGTCGCCAAGATGGATAAATTCCTGTGACCAATCGAATAAACCAACTAACTGCTCAGCAGCAGAATTTCTTCGCAAAGTTGCATCAGGCACATGCTGTAAGCCTGTTGGGAGCCGGTCATTCAATAATTGCTGCGTTCGCTGGGGAGCCTGGATCTGCCAATGTCTGAGGTCGCCCCCCCATTCACGTAACCCACCAAACCACTCCTGCGATTCATCCTGCCAAATGCCAAGTGACGGGTGATGCGTAAATAAATATTGTAATTTCTTTTTTAAGCGAAACCGCTGCGGATATTTGCGCTGCTTGTATTCGTAACAACAGTTATAGCTCACCGTTGCGACATAAGCATCAAGGTCTCTAACAAGATTCGGCTCCGCTTTTTCACGTAAAGATTTGAAGTAAGTTAATAAGCGGATCATTACTTCCTGACGAACGTCTGGAATATCCTGTAATTGCGAAAAATGTGACGGGATTCCCGGCAAATTGCGTAAATTCGCCGCCACAATTTTTTCAATCAAAGGTGCAATGGTGGCCATTAACCGCCCTGCAACATTACTCGCTAAATGATCATCTTGTTCAGACAAATATGCCGACAAAAGCTCATTACTTTCTAATGGACTCATCTCTCTCACCTTCTGGGAAATCAACCTTTGACCAGTAGGAATCATGGAAGTGCTGACACGAAAGGTTACATCTTGTAATTTTGGGGAGAAAATTACATAACAAATCCCATCAGCACAAAATTTACTGTAAATATTGAATCGTATGGATTAGCAGAGAATTTATCCAAACAAATTCATTACAAATTGATCCTACAAACTACTGTCTCTTGCAGTATGTAGTTTCCAATTATCGCTTGATGAGAGAAAGCTTAACAAACACCTATCATTAAACTCTATTCGCTCATCTCGCAGCGCCAGAACACCCCGAAAAATATCAGTAGCGCGAAAATCAGTATTTTGGATACTGAATAACGCAACATAATTGGTTAGGCTGTATGTTAAAATCTGCATACAACGTATGCTCAGCATAATTTATTATTTTGCGAAGCGCAACACCTGTAAAGCATTTTTTAACAAATAAATTGCTTTAAATTATTCCCCTGTGATAAATTTCTTTTGATTCGGTGCCCGGTCAAAAAAAGTCCGTCCTAATTATTTGTTTACCCGAACGAAATCAACCCTCTTAAAACCATCTAGATTCCCCAATTTCGTGACGAAATGCGCCAAGTTAAATCTTTCGTAGAGCTGCAAAATTACAATGAGATCACCAGTTTTTCTGAACCAGAGCGGATTATCAGTTCATTTCTGATTACGGATCAGCTCAGCAATCTGGCCTCTCGGATCATTGCCGATCTTTCTTCTCCACGCCAGTCTTCTCCCAATGGTGAATTACCATCACTGCATATCATTACCGGGCAGCGAGGAGTGGGGAAGAGCCATCTGCTGGCATTTCTGAAAGTAATTATCGGCAGTAAAACCTATCGCTCGCTCATTGCCGATTCAAATATTCTTAATGCGATTGGTTATTTCGGCGACAAACCCCTCACCACCATTGAAATTAATTTCGCCGGATTTGAACACGAACCTTTTGAAGCTCGCTTGCGGGCAGCATTATGTACGACACTTAAGCAGGCCTCGTATTTTGATGATGAAAAATGGGCTAAAGCGATTCAAGGAGAACAGGTCTTCGAGCAGGCCTTAGGAGCTTTACCACTTGGCGCCCAAATCATCCTTTTTGTTGATAACCTCTCGCAACGATGGCGCCTCGCTCCAGATCAGGCCGAGTCCGATCTGGACTGGTTGGCGTTGCTGGCCCGCCAATCGGCTTCATTACCTTTGCGAGCCTTAGTTGTTAGGGATGAAGAAGGGATCAGCGTGGATGGGTCAAATCCAACGACTTACTCTATTTCTCCCGACCACATTAACCAGATTATTTCGCGGAAAGTGCTACGAAAAACGCCTCAACAGAAGAAAGAGTTAGAAGAAGTACACAGTTCGATTTTACAACTCCTTCCGACCTTCTCATATTCGCTTGACGAGTTGGCGGTCAATTATCCGATTCATCCGGTTATTAATGAACTCTCAAGCTCATTTCGACAGGCCGCGCAAAGTTTTTCGTTACCCAGCTTTGCTGCCGCTTCAGCCGGACGCGTCATGAGTCGCCCTGCCACCAGCCTGGTCACGCCTGACGAAATTTTTGATAAATACGAGTACGAATTCCGCAAGTACGAACCGATGATCGCAGCTTTTAAGCTGTACGATCAAATTATTTCCAGTGCCATTTCTAAACTCCCAGTCTCGGAAAGGCTCTGGGCAAAACTTCTCCTGAAAACATTTTTCCTCTTCTCGGCTGCCGGTAAACCCGCCACGGTGCAACAGTTAACCGATGCGCAGATGCTTTACGTCGAAGGCTCACCGCTGGAGGGCTACGAAAAAGTCTCAAGAATTCTTGAAATTTTCATACAGCATTGTCCTGAGGCAATCAATGTCAACGGAGTCGGAACGAATTGTGGCTATCTACTTTCTTCCGCCAACTCAACCGATTCAAATGTCGAGGCTGAATTGGCGAAATTGTCGCGCGAAATCCCCTCAGATGATGCTCGTCTAAGTAATACACTTTTCAATTTCGGGACTGGAATTTTCACTGATTTTGCTTGCCTTATTTCATTTCCATACATCGAAGAACCTTCTTTCGAACGAGAATTTATCTGGCGTGGCAGCTATTTTAATGCCGAGGTTTCGCTGAGCAACAATTTCTCCAGTGAAGCACAATGGAAGCTCAAAGTGCTCCCCTTCAATCTGGCTGAGAGCGAGAAGAAAACCGAGGTTTTGCACGATCCCGACACGCTTTACTGGCATCCAGGCGCGATAAAAAATAAGACTTCGCTTTCGCCTCTAAAGAAGATTTTAGCGTTGAATGAGCTGATCGGTTCCCCTGGTTTTCATCCCGGCCTCATCTCGGACGAATTCGAGAAAACCAAAGAAACTCTCCTTCAGGAAGTTCAGGAATTATTTAAGGAACAGTATCTGCGTGAAGGAAAATTTAGCTTTCTTCAGGATTCTGAGCCAATTAATATATTGGTCGCCGATATCGGGGACTTTACCTCAACAGCGATTTCATTTGCGGATTTCCTTCCTTTAGTTTTTGACGGGCTCCTGACGACGTTCCTGCCTCATCATCCAGAGTTTAAAACGCTTCCGACCGAAGACGATGTCCACCGTGTTTTCGTAGACTTCTTCGCCGGGGATGACGACGTACGGAATCAGGAAGAGACGCAGAAGCTGGTGGCGCAATTCGCCTCTCCGCTGGGGTTAGTCACCAAACAAGACGACCAGTACCAGTTAGATATTTTCAACAGTGGATCAGCCGCACAACCATTCGTTCAAGCTATTTTAGGGCTGATTGACCAACAGGCAGAGGAATCCGGGATTGCTGCCATCTCACTTAAACCGCTGCAAGAGATTATGTCTCAAGCGCCTTACGGATTAACCAAGACGGCCTTTCAAATCGTGCTTGGAGCTTTAGTCGAGAGTAAATTAGTAGAGCTGCTTAATGATAGCAATGGTGAAAAATTAACCAAAGAAGGGCTCCAACTGAGCGGCTCACTGGAAGCCTATACTTCAATTCAGCGCACCCAATCTGTCAGCTATCCTCCGAATATCATTGCTGATTGGGCACGCAATATTACCGGTAATCCAGACCTGCCACCGCCCTTAACGCCCGATTCAGAAAATCGGATTCGCCTGGCCCTGAAAATCTGGCTGGCCGAGTGGGAGGCACAAAAACTGGCCGAACGCTTTGAAGCCATGCCCATGGATTTATTAACGCTCTCTTCGTGGCGAGCCTTGGAAATTAGTAAACAAAGATTCGCGCGAGCATCGGCACTGGTCGAAGCCGCCGTCGAGGAAAGAGTAGATATTGGAACGGCACTGTCAAGAATTGCTGATATTTTCGGCTTCGATAAATCTGCGATGCGTCGCACGCAGGATGAGATGAAAGGACTGAGCGGATTCTTAAACTGGATGCCAAGCTTTTCGTCGCTCCGCAATTACCTGTTAGCCGCCGAACCAACTTCAGATCAGCAGATTGAACAGCTACGGGCGGAGCTTTCCCTTCAGGTGCTGGAATCAAAGCACCTGCTCGACACTGATTCCCGCCACGCGCTGGAAATTAAATTCTCAGAATTTCGTAAACGTTACAGCGAATTTTATTCTGCGGCACACGAAGCCAATGTCGGCCCAACCGCCAATCGTGAATTGATCTCCGGCTTCTGCGCCAGCGGCGAATGGCAGCAATTCCGTTTGCTCATGGGTTTAAAGTTGGAAGGTGGTTCATTTGAACGCGACGCGCAAATGATGCTGAATATGGCAGAGGAAACACGTTGCGACCTTCCCGTCATGGAGCTGTTGCAACATCAACCACAATGCTGCTGTTCCTTTCGCTTACATCGCAAAGTTCATCTCGGCAGCTTGTTGGATGCTTTAAAATCAATCGCCAGCGCGGCCTCAACTTATTACAGTCTGGCGATCTGGCGACACCGTAGTGAACTACGCAACAAAGTCAAAGAAGTTGGCGATCAGGCGCTGCAATTCGAGCTGGAAGATTTTCTGGCAGCCTGTGGCAGCGGCAGCCTTTCCGATCTCACCCCTGAGCTGGTCGCCTTTATTAACGACACGCTTTGCCATCAACTAAGTGTAACAACTACGGCTTGAATCTCCCTGAATCGAATTTCAAATCAAAGGCAATCAGACAGGCTGATTGCCTTTGATTCCCTTCTGCTTGCCTGTGGTAACGGTCTGGTTTATTCTCTTCAACTTTGCACTGATTAGAAATTATCTTTATGTAGCTGGAAGAGGGCTGCATTATTAACAAGTATCTGCAACAAGTATCTGCTATGCCAACTTTACCCAAAGTTACAATCTTAATGCCCGTCTATAACGAGGCTTCCACCATTCATGAGATTATCGCCAAGGTCAATGCGGTAGAGCTTCCCGGCGTTTCAGCACGAGAACTAATTATTGTTGACGATGGATCGAAAGACGGGACGCGCGAAATCTTGCAGGGAATGACCTCGACGGAGTCGCAAAAGATTTATTTTCATGCGCATAATATGGGCAAAGGTGCAGCCCTGCGAACAGGTCTCCATTATGCAACGGGCGATATTATTTTAATTCAGGATGCTGACCTGGAATACGATCCCGGCGAATACCCGGAATTACTCAAACCAATTCTGGACGGGAAAGCCGATGTTGTCTACGGATCAAGAATGACAGGGGCAAAAGTTCGACGGGATTTCAATTTTTTACATTTTGTCGGTAATAAATTTCTCACGCTGCTGACCAATATTTTATACAACACCATCCTGACGGACATGGAAACCTGCTACAAAGTTTTCCGCGCCGACGTCATTAAAAATATTAATATCAAATCGAATCGCTTCAATTTTGAGCCGGAAATTACTGCGAAAGTTCTCAAGCGCAAATACAAGCTCTACGAAATGCCGATTTCTTATTACGGGCGTGATTTCAGCGAAGGGAAAAAAATCACCTGGCGCGACGGATTCAGCGCGGTCTGGACGTTAATAAAGTATCGCTTTGTAGATTGATCGGCGCGCAAGCATCCTGCTTGCCGCGAGCGCGTGAAACGCCGCTCGCTGGCGTGGCGAGAAGTATGTATGATCTTTAGGGAGTTTCCTGTGTGAGGCTGGTTTGCCTTGCTGCGCTTGCAAACGGCAAGCGAGACGCCTGCGCTCCAGTCCCTGCTCATCAGTACTTTTCTCCGCGCTGGAAAGATGGTAAAACAATCTTGGGGCGAATGGAATTTTTGCTGATTCTCCGGGATTTACCAAATCTTTCCTTTCACTTCCGATCATTACCAAAACTTCGCTGGTACGTCGTCATCAATGACGTTATTATTAGTCCGTACAATTTACCCGTTTTTTACTTTCATTGTAGTTGGAGTATTCAGACATGAAACGATCCTCGGCTTTCACCGTTAAAACAGCCTTCGTGATTTTCTTCCTGAGCTTGGCGGCCTTTAAATTCGGAGCTTCTGTCCAAGGGCACAGCAAAAATACACAAGCGGCAACGCCTGAACAGATTGAATTTTTTGAGAAGAAAATTCGTCCGCTCCTCGCCGCGAATTGTGCAGGTTGCCACAACGCCAAAACCCTGACTGCCGGATTGGATTTGATGACCACCGAAGGTTTTGCGCAGGGCGGTGAAAATGGCTCAATTCTCAACAAAGAAAAACCTGAAGAGAGCCGAATACTGAAAGTTATCAGCTACGATGAAACCGTCAAAATGCCGCCGACGGGAAAACTCAAAGCCGAACAAATTGCTGACCTGACAGCGTGGGTAAAAATGGGTGCGCCGTATCCGGGAGCAGCCAAAGCCGTGGTCAATATTCCTAAAAATGCTTCCGTTCGTGAATTCACGGAAGCTGAAAAAAACTTCTGGGCGTGGCAGGCACTCAAGCCTGTAACTCCTCCCAAAGTCAAAAATTCCGCGTGGGTAAAATCTCCGGTTGATAATTTTGTCCTGGCAAAACTTGAAGAAAAAGGTCTGACTCCGGCAGCTCCCGCCGACAAATTAACTTTGCTTCGTCGCGCCACTTTTGATCTCACCGGACTGCCTCCAACACAAACGGAAATGAGCGATTTCACTGCTGACAAATCGCCTGACGCTTTCAAAAAAGTTGTCGAGCGGTTGCTGGCTTCTCCCCGTTACGGCGAACGCTGGGGGCGACATTGGTTAGACGTAGCGCGTTACGCTGACTCCACCGGAAACGACGAAGACCACCGCTACCCGCACGCCTGGAAATATCGTGACTACGTCATCGAAGCCTTCAATAATGATTTGCCCTACAGTCAGTTTGTGCGCGAACAAATCGCCGGAGATTTAATTCCCTCGCCCGACGGAGCTGAAGTCAATAAGCGCGGAATTATAGCGACCGGATTTCTTTCGCTTGGAGCTAAAGCCATCGCGCAGCAAGACAAAAAGAAAATGATTTATGATGTCTACGATGAACAGGTAGATGTCACCAGCAAAGCATTTTTAGGAATGACGATGGCGTGTGCGCGTTGCCATAATCACAAATTCGATCCGATTTTGACCAAAGATTATTATTCGATGATTGGCATTTTTGCGAGTACGAAAAGTTTCTCGAACGTCGAATCGCACGTGTCAGTTCCGCTTGAAAAACCGCTCGTGACGAAAGCAGAATTTGCAGCCTATCAAGCTGCAAAAAAAGCGCACAACGAAAAAGACAAACGCACCAAACTTGCCATCGAAGTCATTCAAGATGAAGTCAAAGACCCGCTCGTCAGACAATATTTACTGCGCTTTGCTGACTTCATGCTCGCCGCTCGCAAAATTTATCAGGATGGGGCAAAGCTTGAAGACGTAGCCAAATCTTCCAATCTTTCTGAACCAATTTTGAAACGCTGGGTTGAATATTTGAAGCCGAGCGACAAGGTGCGCGGCTACCTGAACGAATGGAATGACGCGAAACCTGCGCAGCTTTTCGCAGTATCGAAAGGCTATCAAACTCGCTTCGAAAAACGTTTCAGCGAATGGCAGGAAATGTTCGCCAAATGGCTGCCCAAATATAAAAAAGCACTTGCCGAAAACAAGCCGCTCCCCGAAAAACCGAAAATGGAAGCGGGCGAAGATCGCTTCTTCAATGACGTTTATTTCTCCGACGGGCCTTTCACAATTTCCACCAAAGATCAGAAAAACTTTGACGCGAAGCAATGGGCGAACCTGCAAAATTTGCAGCAGGAAGTTGCTACCCTCAAGAAAAATATGCCGCCGGAACCGGACATGGCCTGCGCTGTTGAAGACGGTGAAGTCGTTCCGCAAAAAGTTTTCATTCGCGGCGATTATAACAGCGGCGGAGACGATGCGCCGCCTTCCTTCCCTGCGATTTTAGCGCAGTACGATAACAAACCGAGCTTCACCGGAAGCGGTCGTTTGCAGTTGGCGAACTGGCTGACGCAGTCGAATCATCCCTTGACTTCGCGCGTGATGGTGAATCGGATTTGGGGCTGGCACTTCGGAGAAAGCATCGTTCGCACTCCCGATAATTTCGGCAAGATGGGTGAGAAGCCTTCGCACCCGGAAATGCTGGATTGGATGGCGCAGGAATTTGTCAAAAACGGCTATTCCATCAAATCCATGCATCGGACGCTGATGCTTTCCAGCACGTATCAAATGTCTTCGGAAAACCCATCAGCCGTCGAAGCCGATCCCGATAATCGAATGTTATCGCGCTTCAATCGGCGGCGGCTTTCCATCGAAGAAATGCGCGACGGATTGCTCGCCATTGACGGAACGATTGATTACACCGTCGGCGGCACACTGCAAACCGGACGCGGAACCGACGGCGAAACCTCACAAGGACGTTTGAGCTTAAACCCTGAAACTTTGAAACGACGTTCCGTTTATATTCCGCTCCGACGTGCGAACTTACCGACTTTGCTGAACCTCTTCGACTTCGGAGACGCAACGACGGTAGCAGGTAAACGACAACTGACGAACGTTGCAACACAAGCTTTATTCTGGCTGAACAGCGGCTTCTTAACCGACCGCTCGCAAGATGTCGCAAGCTCACTTTTAGCTAGTAAAACTGATAATAAAATACGTCTTAACGAAGCCTATACGCGCATCCTGAATCGTCCGGCGAAGCCAGATGAAGTCACTTCAGCATTGCAATACCTCGAAGCGTATCAGCAAAAATTTGTTGGCGAAAAAGCTGAACTAAAAGCGTGGCAAAGTTTTTGTCGAATCCTAATGGCTTCCAATGATTTCGCCTATTTGGACTAATTTTTATGCATAAACATGAATTAGACTTTCTTCATTCTCTTTACAACCGCGTAGAAAAACCGACTTCGCGCCGCGCCTGGCTGCGTGCTGCCGGACTTGGCTTCGGCTCCGTTGCCTTGACCTCATTGCTGAACGAGGCATTTGCCACTCAGCACTCAGCACTCAGCACTCAAGTCTCGGACAACCCGTTAGCTCCGCGCAAACCGCATTTCGAGCCGAAAGCCAAGCGCGTAATTTTTCTCTTCATGCACGGCGGCCCTTCCAGCGTAGATTCCTTCGATCCTAAACCTCGCTTGATTACCGATCACGGCAAACCACTTCCGATCAAACGTCCTCTCGCTTTTGCGGATGGCCCCATCGGACCGTTGATGAAACCGTTCTGGGAATTCAGACCAGGTGGTAAAAGTGGCGTTCCCGTCAGCGATCTCTGGCCGCACACCCGCGAATGCGTAGACGACATGACCATCGTTCGTTCGATGGTTGGGGAAGGTGTAGATCACGGCGCAGCATTACTCCAAACCTTCACCGGCAGCTCAACATTTGTGCGTCCGAGCATGGGTTCGTGGTCGGTTTACGGGCTGGGAACCGAAAATCAAAACCTGCCGGGATTCATCACGATCAAACCTGCGCTGTCTCACGGTGGAGCCAAAAATTGGTCTTCCGCCTTTTTGCCCGGCGCGTATCAAGGCACTGCGATTGGCAACTCCGGTTTAAAAATCGAAGAAATTCAAAAAGAACCGATTGAATATTTGCTGAGTAAAACGCATTCCAGAGACGAACAAAAATTCGAGTTGGACATGCTACAAAATATCAACCGCCGCCACAAGGAATTGCACACACAAGACCCGCAACTTGAAACCAGAATTCAAGCGTTTGAAATGGCATTCAAGATGCAGAGCGAAGCTCCCGAAGCGTTTGAAGTAGACAAAGAATCCGACGCGACAAAAAAACTTTATGGTTTGGATGATCCGATAACGGCTGATTTTGGCTGGCAATGTTTGCTGGCGCGTCGTCTCGCTGAACGCAATGTGCGCTATATTCAATGCACGCACAGCTACAAATGGGATCAGCATTCCAATCTTTACAACGACCACACCAAGAACGCGCACGAAGTTGATAAGCCGATTGCCGGATTATTGAAAGACCTGAAAGCGCGGGGATTATTGAAAGACACACTCGTGATTTGGGCAGGAGAATTCGGACGCACCCCCGTCAGCGAAAGCGGCGACGGACGCGACCACAATCCCTACGGCTATTCGATCTGGATGGCTGGTGGTGGAGTCAAACAAGGCTTTGTTTACGGAGCGACGGACGAGATCGGCTACCACGCCGTCGAAGATCGCATGCACATTCACGACTTCCACGCGACGGTGCTGCATTTGCTCGGATTGGATCACGAGCAGTTGACGTATAAATATAGTGGACGCGATTTTCGATTGACCGATGTGGCGGGGGTAGTGGCGAAAAAGATTATTGCGTAAGTACAGAGTTTGACGTTTAGAGTTCAAACTTCAGTTTGCCCCACGCCGCGCTTCGCTGGCGTGGACACGCTGAAACGTGAACTCTGAGCGATTACCTATCCCAATCTTTTCCGTAATCCAGTACTGGATATTCGCGCCAGATTTCGAGGGCGCGTTCTCTTCCCACAGATTCTAAATATTGGTGGACGCTGGTATACGGCCAATCCTGCCAGCGTTCTACATAGCCGTGTTTGACGGGGTTGTGATGGATGTAATTCAAGCTCGCCCAGAAATGTCCGGTTGATTTCATAGGACGCTCAAAGAAATTATACCAGACCTTGCGTCCTACTGAATTGTCTTCCAAATTCCAACTCCGCGCCGTTCGCCCGTTGTATCTCCCCACAGCTTTTCGCAACTCTTTGATGCGATCTGTTTCCAGTAATAAGTGATAATGATTGGGTAAAAAGCACCACGCAAATATTTGTGCTTCATGTTCCTGAAAAATTGTCAGGATGTCTTTTTCACATTCGGCTAATCGCTCTGTCTGGTTGCCAATAATCGGGAAATGTTCATAACATGCGGCTGTGAAGATAAATCGAAATGTGCCGTGATACTCAAGATGTGGAACTGAATGCCATGGGAGCTTGTGCCGTTGCCGTCGTACTAAAACTTGCTCCCGTTCCTCCTCCCTCATCCTTCGCCATTCATACATAGCTTTCGTTCCTCGTTCAGAGTTCGCGCTTCAGCGTGTGAACGCCAGCGAAGCGCGGCGTTCGGCAAACTGAAGTTTGAACTCTGAACATTCACTACGCCAGCATCTTATTCACAACCACTCCGTGAACGTCCGTCAATCGAAAATCTCTGCCCTGAAATCTGAACGTTAATTTCTCGTGATCGAAGCCTAATAAATGCAGCATCGTCGCGTGCAAATCGTGGACGTGGACGCGATCTTCGACGACATTGAATCCCAGCTCATCGGTCAGCCCCATCGTCATTCCGGCTTTGACTCCGCCGCCTGCTGCCCACATCGTGAAGGCTTTATTGTGATGGTCACGACCGAGGCTGCGCTGGGCATCAGGATTACTTTCGACCATCGGAGTTCGTCCGAATTCTCCGCCCCACAGCACCAGCGTATCTTCCAACAAACCAAGGCGTTTCAAATCCATAATCAACGCCGCATTGGCTTGATCGGTATTTTTGCATTGCTGCAATACACCTTTTTTGACTTCGCTGTGATGATCCCAGGCTTCGTGATTGAGCTGGACGAATCGAACACCCCGTTCGATCATCCGCCGCGCGAGCAAACAATTATTGGCGTACGAAGCCTTGCCCGGTTCAGCTCCATACAACGCCAAAGTCTCTTTCGATTCCTTGCTCAAATCCATTAATTCCGGTGCGCTGGATTGCATTCGATACGCCATCTCAAATGAATTAATTCGCGTCGCAATTTCAGGATCGCCCGTCAACTCAAGGTGATGTTCGTTGACACTTTTCAACGTATCAAGAGATTTCCGTTGCATCTCCGGCGTGATGCCGCGCGGATTTGAGAGCGACAAAATCGCGTCTCCACTGCGCCGAAACGGGACGCCTTGATAATACGTCGGCAAAAATCCGCAACCCCAATTGGACGCGCCGCCACTGGTTCCTCCGCCTGACGATAGGACTACGAACGCGGGCAAATCTTTCGATTCACTGCCCAGACCATACGTCACCCACGAACCAAAACTTGGGCGTCCGAACTGGATCGAACCCGTCTGCATAAAAATCTGACCGGGAGCGTGATTGATCGCATCGGTAGTCATCCCGCGCAGGATTGCAATGTCATCCGCGACTTTCGGCAAATGGACTAACGCCTCAGACATTTCCGCGCCAGATTTCCCATGCCTGGCGAACTTAAATTCTGACGCATATAGCCCCGCATCCGAACGGATAAACGCGTAGTTGATCCCCTTCACAAATTCCGCTGGCACAGGTTTGCCGTTGTATTTTTCAAGGCTCGGCTTGTAATCAAACATGTCCAACTGCGACGGCCCGCCGGAATTAAAAAGATAAATCACCCGCTTGGCTTTCGGAGTAAAATGCGGCGATTTTGGCGCAAGCGGATTTTTTTGGAGTGCTGAGTTTTGAGCACTGAGTGCCGAGTGAGACGCGGAGGCGTGGTCGTTCAGCAATGACGCTAAGGCAATAGAGCCAAGCCCGACGCCGCATTCTTTGAAAAAATGTCGCCGCGTAACCAGCGTTTTAAATTCGTGATTGATTTCATCTTGGTAGTTCATAATTTTGCTCGCTCTTTTTCCAGCATTGGAAGAATCAAAGTTTTGATGTTCGGCTCAAGCTTCATTTTTTCGCAGCAACTTTCAAAATACTTTGGTCTACTCAAGAAATCTATTCCTTTATGAAATGCCTGGACTGCACTATTGCCGTAGGCTTTTTCCACCTTCGCCCACGCATCAAATGGAATTTCTTGATACGCATTTATCAGCATTGACAAATCAATCAGGTCTCGACTGAGCACGGCATCGTCATTGAACCGATCCGCATTCGCCAAAAGTTTTTCAGCAAATAAATCCACTACTGAAAGTGTCCGCAAAGGCAGGTTCGGGTAGTGACTGCCTGAAAGCTGAATTCGTCCTTCTCTAACAATTTCAAATTTGACGTGAACTTCATCAACCTCTAGCACCGCTCGCACACCGTATTGGTCGGACTTCACATCACCACGGATTGTCACCTTCTCTTTAAATAAACCTTTCAGTCCGTTGTCAAAAACCAAATTACGAATCGCTCGATAGCCATCTCCAGAAGAACATAAAAAATCTATATCAATTGATTCGCGGTATTCGCCAAGCAACATGACTATCGCCGTTCCTCCACCGAAAAAACATTCGGACTGAAGCAAAAACTCAGCATCCAGAGCGAAGAGAATTTTGAAGATTCGCTGATGATGCGGACGGCTAAACATTCAAAACTCCACTTCCTACTTTCTGCACCAACATCTCAATAAGTTGTTTCTCTTCCGGCGTCAGATTTTTTTCCTCAATCCATCGCCAATTCGCTTCATAAAGTGACAAGGCTTCTTTTTCCGTTACAAGAATATCCTTGCGCCGATTCCAGGCGATAAAACTTAGTTGCGGGTAGTCAGAAATTTTTATCATTGGCTCGCTCACAACGTCTTCAAATATTCTATCACTTTCCACTTCTCTTTTTCAGTTAACTTAAATCCGAACGGATGACCTTGATTGCTGAGTCCTTGAATCGTCGTATCCACGACGCGACGGCGCGCTTCTGGGGCTAACTCAGAAGCAGCGGGAGCGTTCAGCGTTTCAAATTTCAAGCCAACATTTTTTGCATCGTAATCCTTCGCACCTCCGATTCTGCGGAAATATTTTGGACGTGCGGCTTCGGTCAAAACTCCGTAAATCGTCGGGACTGCACCGTTATGAAAATATGGCGCAGTCGCCCAGATTCCATCCAGCGGCGGAGCTACATAACCTGTCGGCGCCTCCTCCGCGTGTGAGCTATTTTGCGCAAACCACGTTTTGTTGAAGTAGGCGCGGAATTCTTTTGTTAGCCCCTGCACGCGTACCGGATCAGTATTCACGACTTCGAGCGGAACAACTTTGTTTGGATATTTTCCGTTTGCGCCATAAGTCCCGTGGCATCCAGCGCAGGTTTTCTCGAAAACTTTTTGTCCTTCTCCGGCAAGTTGTTTATCAATTGGCAAAGGATATTTCGGAGGCTGGATCGTTTTTAAATATGCCAGCACGTCTTTGAAATCATTTTCCCATGACCTGATTTTTTCTCCGCTCGGTTCGCCCATCGTGAATTGCATGATCGGGCGGACGAAATCTCCTTTGAGTAACCCATCCGCGTAAAGCGCAGTTTTCTTTTTCAAATGCCACCACGGAATCGGATCAAGATCACTGTCTTTGTAATCGCCCATCGGCACGGGATCTTTGCGTTGCGATAAATCTTCATTGCGGAGTCGAATCAATTCCAGGCTGAAAATAAAGGCGTTCGTACGTCCACGCGATGCAGCGAAGTTCATCGAATAGGGAAGTTTATATCTTGTCAGTTTCGTCAAATCATCAAAGAGGGTTTGCATGTCCAATTCTGTATTCGGCATCCCGATCATGCTTTCACCGGAAACCGGAACGCGTCCGCCGTGACAAAGCATACAATTTTGCACCCAATTGCCGCGCTCATTCACGACCATTTGCATCGGACCGCCACGATTCTCCCACGTCGCTTCATTGAAGCCGTACCGCTCAAACGCGACTTTACGAATGGATTCAAGATCGTTGGGTTTTAATTTATCCTGCCATTCTTTTTCCCAAACGGTCGGAATCTTCTCCAGCATTTTGTCGGTCAAAATCATCATGCCGTAGGGATTATGCGTGAGGTTGTACAGTCCTTTTTCTTCCGAGGTTTTTTCCGCTGCGCCAGTCCGCAAAAAAATCAGCGGCAGCGCAAACAAGCTCAGCACTAAAATTATTCGTGGCAGTTTTCTTTTGAATTTCACAATTTTTCTCCGGTATGAAAGTCCGACGTAGAGTCTTAACAATAGCTGAGATTGTAGCGAATTAACAGCTTTTCCAACACAAAAAGAATAGACCACGGATCACGCGGATGAAGCTGGTCTACGCGGATCAGACCCGCGAAAACCCCCATTATCCGTTTGATCCGTGGTCTATTCTCCCTCATTCATTTTGCAACTGTGAGACTTCATCGTAAACTTCAGAAATGGCAAAAATTCTCGCATGGAGTGTTCACCTCTATACTTCATTAGGATTAGTCTTAGCGGCGATGATTGCAGTCTTAATCGTACGCGGCGGCGATCCGGCTTTCAGACTCGCGTTCTTGTTGATGGTGATTGCCACTATTATTGACACGACGGATGGATGGTTAGCGCGCAAAGCCGATGTCAGAAAATATGCGCCGAGCTTCGATGGTCGAAGGTTGGACGATTTGATTGATTTCAATACTTATACGACGCTGCCGTTGTTATTGATTTGGCGTGCAGAGTTGATGGGATCATCCTATCAATATTGGTTACTGGTTCCCTTACTCGCCAGCGTCTATGGATTTTGTCAGGTCAATATCAAAACGGACGATCATTATTTTTTAGGCTTTCCGTCATACTGGAATATCGTCGCGTTTTATTTATACGTGCTGCGACCTGTGCCGGAAACTGCTTTGGGCATAATTGTATTTTTAGCGTTGCTAACGTTCGTACCGTCGAAATATTTGTACACCACGCACGGCGGCAAATTGAGTACAAGTACGAATGTTCTGGGTTCAGTCTGGGCGATTTTGCTGGCCTGGATTTTGTATTCGTGGACGGAGTCAACACACCTGTTGCTCTATGCTTCGATGATCTTTCCGGCGTATTATTTAGCAGTGTCATGGTGGATTTCAATTCGTGACTGGAATAATGCAGAAGCCCGCACGGAGTAAGGGCGTCTTCTGCGCAGTTGCGCCCTTACTCCGTGCGGGCTTCTGC
>JAYVZE010000164.1:0-49883 GCA_043783625.1 Blastocatellia bacterium
TGCCAGCAGGATGCTGGCGCACCAATTACTTATTCTTTATAAAATAAACTGATTTTTTGCTTCCTGACGCCGCCGTATTTGAATTTAATGTCCGGGATAATTTTGCCGCGCAGCTCATAATCTTTCGTAAATAATCGTTTGTAACCAACCGCCTCAAAATCCGTATCTTTCAAACTAAACCACGAAGGCCCGACTTCAGAATCCCAAAAGACCAGTGTTCCACCCGGCAAGTTTTTTAGCTTTTCTAAATTCTTGTCATGATCGTTCGTCAAATCAGAGCGGTCATTCACATCCGCATCAAACAGGACGCACATATAAGTATGGCTCCAAACTAATTTTTTGATCGGGCGTTTGCCGTTCGCTTCGTACCACTTATACGCATCTTTGATCGCCCACGCATCCCGCACCCAAATCAAACCATCCATGTAAACAAAGCAGGTCAGCAATGAGATGCCGATGACTAGGCTTGCGGTTGCCACGCGCACCGGCATGGCAAATTTTCTCAGCCAATCGGCAATCGTATTCCAACCAACCAAGGCAATAATCGCCATCGCCGAAGAAACACAAACCATGTAACGCGGATAACCCGCATCGCCTAAAATCCCCAGCGTCCGAAAGGTTGCATGAAGCAGGAACAACAGCAAAAACGAAGAAGTCACCGTGCCCATTTCACGGCGTTTGAGCAACAGCCCCAAGCCCAATAAAAATGGGATTACCATTAACGGCCCGACCATTTCCGGCAAGCGCAGAAAGTACATGTAAAACGGTTCGCTGCCATAAATTCCTTCGTTCCATTCACGCGGCCAGTTATGCATAATCCAGAGCGGGTCTTTGGTGATAATAAATGCCGTCGCCCACCAGATAATTCCGCCGGAAGCCAGCAACAACGAAGCCAGAATCCGCCGCGAAAATTGATGCGAAACACGCTTATCAAACAGAATCCAGACGCCCCATAAAATCCCGTGAAAGAATCCCTCCGGTCGCGCCATCAACATCAACGAAGCGACGAACATCCCCATTTTCACTCGTCCGCGCAGGTGCAGCCGCAACGCGATGACAAAAACTAATCCATAAATCGGTTCCGTTAATAAATCGGGGTAGAGCGCGAAAAATGATGGCTGAAGAAAAATAAACAGGACGGCTAACCACGAGCGTTCGAGCTTTAAATCACGCGCTAATTTGTAAGTCTGCCACGCCGTCAAAAGTCCGATAGCGACACTAAATAATCGTGCTGCCTGATAGCCAATCAGCGCGGGAAATCCATACAAAAAAGTAAAAAGCGGACGCGCCCACACGCCAACGAACATGTAAGGATATTTCCAGCCCCAACGTGCAAACAAAAAATGAAAGCCACTGTCCTGTTGAAACCCATCGTCATACACGTAGACGAGTCCGAGTCCGACAAGGGCGAAAAAACCAAGAATGAGAAGTGCTTTGGTGCGTGGTTGTAGTGAGTCCATCGCTGGAAAATGTAAAGCCTACGGTGCGAGAACGCAATCGTACAATGGGCGGCTCGCCCGTTGCTCCAACTTAAATGACAAAAAGGCTGCCCTGAAAGCCCGGAGTGCACTTTCAGAACAGCCTTTTTGCTGGGTTGTCCGCGCGGCGGCGGCTGGTAAATCGAGAAATTTTATTTCGCAGCAGGTGCGGGGGCAGCATTATTCGTGCCCGCTTCTTCCGTCAACAAGACTCCCTGCCCACGCGCTACAGTGCCTTTGGCTACCGCATAGATTTGATGGACTTCGCCATCTTCAGCGATGTTGAAATCTCTGTCACCGTCGGTGTCCGTGGCACGATCAGCATGCACGGTAAAAGTGTTTGTAGTCAGATCAGTCGTAGTGTAAGTATAGCCACTGACTGTTTTTCCTTCACCATAATTTTTACCCAACAATCCGGCAGTCACCAAATCGTTAAGATTCGTAAATTTGCGCTTGGTCGAATAAAACGCCGCCTGATTGCGGTGAATATTTTGCAACGATTCAATGGCAGCTGTTTCCCGTCCCTGCTTCAAAAAAGTCAACAATTTCGGAATCGCTACCGCAGCCATAATTCCGATGATCGAAATCACGATCAATAATTCAATTAACGAAAAACCTTGCGAACGGCGTGAGCGTTGGCTTGATCTCATGGTTTGTGTTCTCCTTGCTCGTAATGAGCGAAATAAGCTCTTGAATCTGAATCCACGCAATGAGGCTTTTGCGCATGAATAATTACCAAGAAATAATACCGTCTTTTCTAACGCCGGACTCGTGAGCTTGTTCCAATTTAACTAAAGAGCGAATAGGGCGCAATCCTCAAATCTCAATTTCGATTTCTTCACTTTTTTCACGGGGTTTGAAATATTGCCGCAACGCGATCCAAAGAACTACGGCGGAGAGCAATAACCATAACGTAGCCCAGACGACCGCCGGAATAAACGTCAGCTTTTGCATGTTCATCGCGTCGCTGGCTTCGCGGGTCGTCGCGGATATTTCAAACAGGACGCGCAAATCGTACAGCGCGTTCAAACAACATTGTACCGCCAGAAAATTCAGAAAAAAATGAGCGAAGCGCAAACTGGCAAAAAATGCGGTCAAGCCTAAAACCGCGACCATAATTAATCCGACGATCCACCCGAAAAAGCCCTTCATAAAAAAGAAGGTCAAGCCCAGCATCAGAAAAGCGATGAAAAAAATTACGCCTTTCGCATATTTAGCATTACGCCCGAACAGTAATAATACCGCGCCAAAGATGGTACTGGTCAGGTATCCGGCACTGGCGATAATGATCGAAAATCCGCCACGCGAAAAGGTTAATCCGCTGGTGTCAGAAAAAATTCTAATTTCCTGCACTTCACCAAACGTAGCCAGCGCCGCCAGCGCGTGTCCACCTTCATGAATAAACGTTACAAATAACTTGAAGGGATAGAGAATATTTTCCGCTACGGGCAGAAACGAGATAACAATGCTGACGGCGGTTGCCAACAATAAATATTTCAAAGCGTAGCGATCTTCATCCATAAACATATTTAGCCATTGATGATGGTAAGTGCGCAAGTCAGTGGCATAAACTTTTAGTTTGTGCAGAGTGCTCAACCTCGAAGCAACATCAGCGGTCACAATTTTCTCAAACTATTTCTTTTGCATAATCAGCACAAACTAAAAGTTTATGCCACGGGTGATTTTTCCTGCACTCGTCCGAAAAATCTGACAGTCTTAATAAATCCTCAAATATAATTCCCACATAAAGTCCAATGTTCTTAGTGCTTTCGACAATTCCGAACCTCTGGCACACCGCTTGTATTACATCTCTTCGCGGGTTGCTGGAAAGCGATAAATTCAGCGCGACGACCTAGATCGTAATCCGGTAGCCCGCAAAATTTTCGGAGGTATTCGCAATGATCGCCAACTTCATCACCCTGTTCAGAGTCATTCTCGCATTCGTTTCCGTCGGACTTTTCGGGCGTGGACTGAAGGCAAATATCGCCGCGCTGATTTTGTTGACGCTTTCGATTGCGCTGGATGCCGTAGACGGATGGGTCGCACGTCGCTTCAACTGCGCCAGCGACATCGGAGCCGCCTTCGATATTACCGCAGATCGTATTATTGAAAATGTTTTCTGGATTTATTTTGCGACCGTTGGATTGGTTTCGTTTTGGATTCCCGCCATTGTGATTGCACGCGGCTGCTTAACAGATTTTTTGCGGGCCGTAGCTTTCAAGCAGGGACAAAATGCCTTCGGAGAAAAATCCATGATGGCAACCTGGTGGGGTAAAATGTTAGTCGGTTCCCGCGCCAGCCGCGCCGCTTATGGCATCGTCAAATTCGCCGCATTTTTATTGCTTGGATTATGGCGAACGATGTCTTCTACGCCGGGATTGCCGATTGATAAAATTGTACTGGAATGGCTGGGAAATGCTTTGCCGATCACCGCGTTTGTGAGCGTCATCACGGCGGTTGCGCTCTGCTTGATGCGCGGAATTCCGGTGATGATTGAAGGGTTTCGATATTTTACGATTGTCGCACCAACTCCCAGTCAGTACCATTTGCGATAGCGAAAAGTATATTTTTGAAAAGTTCCGAGAATTTCTGAGCTTATATTTTATGATGAATCATCAACCAATCGCCGCCATCTTCGACGTAGACGGAACCATTCTCCCCGGTGATTCTATGGAAGTTCGCTTCGTAAAATTCCTGTGGAAATACGGCGAATTACGCCCAAGAGATTTCTTCCGATTATTCAAAGGAGTCTTTCAAACGAATGGTCAATCCATCTTTTTTGCCAATAAAGCGTATTTGAAAAACAAGAACCTTGAGCGGTTTCAAATTCTCGCGCGGGATTGCTTCGAGCAAACGATCAAGCCGAATTTATTGCCTCGTGCGATTGAACGAATGCAATGGCATCAGGAGCAAGGTCATTGCGTAGTCCTGCTGTCAGGCTCACTTGAATTATTAGTCGAACCGCTCGCGCATCACGTGCAGGCGTGTTCGCACCTCGGCGCAAAATTGCAGAGCGAAGGAAAAATTTTGCTGGGGAAAATCGCCGGAGAACATCCGTACGACGAAGCCAAAGTGAGTACGTTTCAAGCCCTGAATCAATTCAGAAAATTTGATCTGTCACGCTCCTTCGCGTATGGCAATCATTACACTGACCGTCATTTATTAAGCATCGTCGGGAATCCCGTAGCGACAAATCCTGACCGTAAACTGCGAACTATCGCCAATGAAAACGGGTGGATAATTGAGCAGTTCAAATAACAAAATTTGTGGCGCGGGTTCTTTACCCGCGCCTATTAACAGGGAAAAAATCAACGTGGGTACAGAACCCGCGCCACATTAAAAAATGGAAATGAATCATACCAAAAACCTGACGATGAGCAACGCTGAGTTTTCTAGCACCAAGCTCATCAGCTCTTTCAATCTCACTGATCGCCTGTCACTGCTTTACATCACCTTCGTTGGAATGCTGTTAGCCGTCTCTCCAAATCCGATTGAGAGGCGCGGAAAACTATTAGCGACGCACCTTGGATTGACGTTGATAATTGCGGCATTCGCGTATTTTCGTCATCATCCCAAGACACCGATTTTGCGGTTCCTCAGCCATTGGTATCCGCTCGGTTTGTCGGCGTTTTTCTTTGAAGAAATTCACAGCATCGTCCACATCATTCACCAGCGTTGGTTCGATGCGTACTTGATTAGTTTTGATTACGCGATGTTCGGAGCGCATCCGACCGTTTGGTTAGAGCAACACATCAGCTACAGTTTGACCGAGACGATGAACTTTTTTTACTTCATGTATTGGCCGCTGATTCCGGCGTTAGCCTTGTTGTTATGGCTGCGGGCGAAGGAGCAATTTTCCACTTATGTTTTCGCCCTTTGTTTATCGTACTGCTGTTGCTACCTCGTGTTTATTTTTTTTCCCATCGAAGGGCCGTATCACACGCTGCGTCAATTGCAGTCAATCAATGCAATGCCCGGAGGCATCTTCACGCATCTGGTTGACCTCGTCGAAAAACACGGTCGCATTCACGGTGGCGCCTTCCCTTCCGCGCATGTAGCTGGTTCCATCGTGTCAACAATTGCAGCGTTTCGCTATTCACGAAAGCTCGGAATGATCGTATTGATTTTGGCGTTGGGAGTTTGCGCGGCGACGGTTTATGGCAGGTATCACTACGCAGTTGATATTTGGGGAGGAATTTCGGTAGCAGTTTTTGGCTGTTGGATTGCCAACAAATTTTCCAGAGCAATCTGACGTTTGCCCTCACAACAAACGTCAGATTACCGGAGGAAGTATTAGGTTCTCGGAATAATTACATCAATATTTCCTTCGGCGACGTTGGTTCCGCCATTGCCTTTCAGGAATTGTGTTTCACGAATTCCTCCAATATAGGAAGCCATCGTATTTTCGCTGAAAATATTGCTAATTGAAAATTCGCTGATGGCAATCGCATAGCCAAAACGTGCAATGTGATTGTTGTAAATCAAATCTCCACGCGGGCCATCCGAACCAGCACCTGAAGCAGGATTGTAACAAATTCCAAGCAGGCTGTTAGCCGGAGTCGGTCCACCAACAACGAGGTTTTCAAAGATGCGATTTCCGGCAGAAACACCACCACGGACGAAAATGCCAAGATTGACGTTACTGATGGTGTTGCCCTTAACAAATGAAGCGCGAGCGTTGAGCAGAAGAATTCCAATTTCGCTGGGGCCGCCGCTTGGTGCTAAATCAGTTCCGACGATTGATAAATCAGTCACCTTGACATTAGTGGAATTCATCAATCTGACGTTCATCATGAATCCGCCGACGCGACCATTTTTGATCGTGACTCCGGTTGCACCTTCAACGCCAATACCAACGCCCGCACCTCTGGTAGAAGCACTAAGTTGATGCCCGTTGAGATCAAGCGTGACGCCAGAAGCAAGAATACGAATTGGTTCCGTACTGGTAATATCGCGCAGCAAAACATACGTGCCTGATTCGGTAATCACAGTGCTGCGGACAATCGGGCGATCACCTGATTTGCCTCCCCAACTGTCATCGGCAAAAGCGAGCGTTGAAAAGGCTGCGACGGTGAGCAGCAGCAAGAAAGAAATAGAAAGTTTACGGGTAAATGCTTTGATTTGAAATTGCATGGGTTTCTCCAAAAAATTGGTTACGAGTTAATAGACACACCTCAACCAACACCAGCGGTGCTGATCGGTAATTGACGAATTGTCTTTGGAACGTACGTGAAGTAGCTCGACACTTATAACGCAGGGTGCTTCAGGTTTATTCCCGAAGCTTCAAAAAAATAATTTTTTTCAGAATTTAACTTGAGAAGACAGATTATGAACAACAAAATATTGAAGAATTTCATTAGCTTGCTGGTGCTGTTCGGGCTGAGTACCGGGTCAGTTCTGGCGCAGCAAAATAAGCAGGCAAAGCCTAAAAAAATTGCTGAATATAAAACTAAAGTCGTTTCGTGGGGCGTCAATAAACAAATCACCCTACGATTATTTTCAGGTGAAAAAATTGATGGACGAATCGCTGAGATCAAGGATGACTTGCTGATAATACAATTGGCTTCGAATGGAAAAATCACCTCGCGCGACGTACCGTATGAAGATATTAAAAAGATTTCAGACGTTGTGGGAGCTGGCAAAATCGCCGGCTACACCGCGCTCGGCGTTTTGGCAGGAATCGGTGGTACTATTGCAGCCATCTTCATAGCGATATACGCTAATGAACACTAGAAAATATTTGGAAGGAACCAGGAATGCTTAAAAAATTTATTTCGTTATTTTTATGTCTGATTGCTGTGGGAAATTTGCCGCTGCTTGCCAGCCCAAAGCAAACGAAAGAAGAAAAACTCAAAACTCAAATCACCAATTTAGGAATTAGTAAAAATATCGTCGTCAATCTAAAGTCTGGCGAGTCGGTTGATGGTCGCATCACCGAAATCAAAGATACCGCATTTACAGTGGAAACATTGAAAGACGGCAAAGCCTCAAATCGAAATATTAATTACAATGAGGTTAATAAATTCTCAGCGAAAGAAACTGTAAAATCCGGCAAAATGCCCGGTAAGGTTTCAGTTGGATTAATCGCAGGATTGATTGTGGCGGCGGCTGTCGCAACGACTGCGTATATTAAAAATGATCGCGGAAAGTAATGTGAGGTGGTCTCTGGGCTTTGTTTTTCGGGTCTTTGGTATCTGTTGCTTGGGCAAACAACTCACGATTGTCACTCTCAAGACAAAGACCCAAAATCAAAGCCAAAGACCTGGGTTTTATTCCTTAATAAAAAGAACAATTTCTGTTGCCGGTCTGAGCATAAAAGTTTTCGCTACATAATTCCCTTTTAATTTAGGAAAAGTTTCCGCCTCCTGCGACTTGGCAGCGATTAACAGCTTCCCTTCAAACCCTTCAGGGGCTTCATCTTCATAACCTGAAACTGTATACTTTCGTAAATACCACGGGAGCGGCCAGTAATCTCTCGTCGTATAAAATATCTTATCGGGATTAATCCGATTTACTTCTGCAAATAAATCTTTGGCGGTATTACTTGTCTGGGCATAAACATATCCATACTGCGTATCTGTATAAGCAATCAGCGCTCTCTCTTTTCCAAGTGTAGCAAAATATCCTGACTCATTATTATTATCTTCATACTTAATCAAATTGACGGTATAGCTTAGCTGAAAAATAGGAGAAATCAGGATCATAAGTAAGAAAATAAATATCAAGCGCAGTGTACTAAATTTAAGTAGATCGAAAATTACCTGTCCGACATATCCACTAAGAACTGCCAGCGCCGTAATCATACTCACCATCAACCATGGAGTTTTATACGGAATTCTCGAATATCCAATCACCATTCCGTACGCCCAAGCCATTAAAAACAACCCGAATCGTGAACCGCGCCATAAAATTAAGCCGAAACCGATGACTCCAGTAATCGCTAATGGCAGTTCTAATTTTGTCAATATTCCAAGATAATACGACCAGACATGATCGTGAATATGTTCGCTGAATCCTCGACCAGTCCATTGAAAAACTGATTTAAGAAAATCTAACGGGCCCGATGGGTTAGTAAAAAATGAAGTATAAAAGACGAGGTAAATCGTGACAAAAATTGGTAAAAATATAGCTAGATTTAGCAATCCTTGATAGAGCAATGGGGCTATCTCAAAAACTGGGAACTGCATTTTTCGTCCACTTAGAAAATCTCTAACTATTTTCCAACCAATCGCGCATAACACTGAAACTATTAAAACTAATGAAGTATGGATTGAGGTTTCCTTAGTTGTAAAAAGTAACCCGGTGAAAATCGAAAACCAGAAAATACTGGCAGAGTTCTTCCAGTTATAAGCTGCAACAATCATCCCTACCGTAAAAAAAACAAATGAAGATTCGTGAATGAAATCGCGTGAGAAATAGACTAACCCCGGCGACAAAGCCAGACTCCACGCCGCTATCGGAGTACCGACCAAACCCAAGCCTCGCCTTAATCCCCACATGAAAGCGACAGTTAAGACGCCGCAGACAGCAGGGAAAAATCTCAGCGCCAATTCACTTTCGCCCAATATTTTCACACTCAGGAAGGTAAAATAATAAAGCGATGGACCGTGATAATTAGCAGGGTCATATTTGTACTGCCCATCCTTGATGAGGCTAAGTAAAAAATGCGAATTAACGCCTTCGTCGTGATGCAGCGGCTTGATCTCTAGCAGGTAAAAGCGAAGGTAGGCGGCGACAATGACAGCTAAAATAAAAGCAGTCGTGCTGATTATCTCGCCATAGTTTTTTGACTTTTCAGATATTTCAGGGATCATTCAGTTGATAATAAGTTAAAGTAACCCGCGAGCCTTCACTTCCAGATATTTATTGACTAATTGAAAAGATAATTGTCCGGCTGGAATATCAAGTATCAGACCGCCTAGTTCAGTGATTCGAGCTAAGGCTTCTTCTCGCTGAAATAATAGCTCTTCGGCTACACTTTGGCGATAAACTTGTTCTATTTTTGAAGGCGGTTCAGTAACTAAAGCTCTTAAATCATTGTCTCCAATTGTTACAATTAAAGGTAAGTGGCGGGGAATTAAATTAGCCGTATATTCCAATAACTCCGATGAAGCTTCACGGTCTATCAAATCAGTTAAAATAATCACCAGCGAGCGTCGCTTACAATGTTGTGATAGATATTGAAAAGCTTTCGCGTAATCCGGCTCTATCATTTGCGGCTTCAGATTATACAACGCCTCCTGCATCGCATTGATCTGTGCGTTGCCGTACTGCGGCGGCAAATACGTGACGACTTCACGGGTGTAGGCAAGTAAGCCAACATTATCGTGTCCGCGATTGGCCACAAATCCCACCGCTAAAGCCGCATTAATTGCATGATCCAGCTTCGACATATTATCAATCCGCGAAGTCATCAACCGTCCGGCATCAATCATCACCACAATATTTTGATTTCGTTCTTCTTCGTATTGGCGTGTGACCAGCCTGCCACGTCGTGCCGTGGCAGACCACGAAATATGGCGCAAAGCATCTCCGCGCACGTAATCACGAAGGCTTTCAAATTCTCGCCCCTGCCCTTTCAACCGCATCCGGCGAATGCCTAATTGCAAGGCACGATTGCGATAGGCGAGTAATTCCTGCTGTTTGGCAGGGCTTAAATTCGGGTAAACTTTGACACTTTGAGCAGCCTTAATCCGGCTTTGCCTGGTCACTACTCCCCAAGGCGCAGTCCAGCGTAAAATTAAATCACCGAAATGATAATCACCACGCGCTCCGGCAAATAAATTGTAAGTCAAGATCGTTGAGCGGCGTGCCCGACTTGGAATAGTTGATGTTAGCAGGCGCTCTCCGCGTAACTCTAATTCAGGAGGATATTCGTCTTTTACCTGCAACTTTATCTGGCGTTTCAAGTTAGAAGTAATTTCAAGCTGTACTTCGTTTTCTTCCCCAATAATAAATCGTTTTGGTAATTTTCTAGCGATTCCAAACTGTTCGGCATCTTCGCAGCGATAGTAATCAAGAAAAGCGAATAATAAACAAATTAAATTCCATCCGAGCAAGTACCACTTACTCCAAACAGGCGACCACGCCAACAGAATTGGAATAACGCCGAGTGTAATTAAGATAATAAATCGTAGAGTAAATAGCATGGAGCTGTTAGCTGTTAGCTGTTAGCTGTTAGCTCTAATTGCTAACTGCTAATTGCTAACCGCTTTCTTCACCTCGGGACTTCAACACTGACAAGAATTTCGTCAATGACCTGATCGGCGGTCATTCCTTCAATTTCGGCATCGGAACGCAGGACGACGCGATGACGCAGGACTGGGCGCGCAACATCGCGGACATCATCCGGCGTCACAAAATCGCGGCTTCGCATTGCGGCAAGAGCCTTGCTTGCCAGTAACACGCCAACCGAAGCGCGGGGGCTGGCTCCCCATTGTAAATTCGGATGCTCGCGCGTCCGGCGGACAATTTCGACTAAATATTTTTGGACGCTTGGTTCAACCGTGACGCGGCGGACATGCGCCCGCGCTTCGGCAATCGCCGCCGGATCACTCAAGACCTCTAAATTTACGGCGTCAAGCTTGCGGGCGTTAAAACCAGCTTGCCAATTGGCGACCACCTGCAATTCCTGCTCCGCCGAGGGATAGGAAATAATAACTTTTAAAAGAAAACGATCAAGCTGAGCTTCAGGCAGCGGGTACGTGCCTTCGTATTCAATCGGGTTTTCAGTGGCTAAGACCAGAAATAACGGCGAGAGCGGATGGCTTTCGCCATCAATCGAAACCTGTCGCTCTTCCATCGCTTCCAGCAAAGCAGCTTGTGTTTTTGGCGGAGTCCGGTTGATTTCATCAGCTAATAATAAATCCGTAAAAACCGGGCCGTACCGCAAGGAAAACTGCGAAGTATTCAGGTTAAAAACATTGGTTCCCGTAATGTCAGACGGCATCAAATCCGGTGTAAATTGAATTCGATTAAAGGATGCACCAATCACTTTGCTCAAGGTTTTGACCAGCAAAGTTTTGGCAGTTCCAGGCACCCCCTCCAATAAAGCGTGGCCTTCGGCGAAAAGACAGATCAGAATTTGATCAATAATATCTTCCTGCCCAACGATAACTTTATGAATTTCCGTACGAATTTGCTGAGCGAGACTGGCGACGTAGTCAGACATAAATTAGGTTTTCAGTGATGCCTTCATTAAGTACCGATTGAAATCCCGTCAAAAAAGTAAGTATCCGCCAAATATTAATCAGGCTGAAACTACAAAATACGGACAACAGGCAAATGACAAGTTGCAAACTATAACTAAAGATGGAATTTACCTCAAGTTCTGTCTATGCTTACTATAAGACATTGCGCTATGTGACAAAAAACGATACTCTTGGTTTGTGTCCCGCCAAAGTAAAGATCCAAATATGCCGAACCTCATCATCGGGTCTCGTGGCAGTAGGCTGGCTCTGTGGCAAGCGAACTGGATAAAGTCCGAACTGGAACGCTTACATGATGGCTTAGAAGTCGAAATCGAGATCATCAAAACAACTGGGGATTTATTAACTGAAGCGTCGCTTTCGCGGATGCCGGGTAAAGGTGTGTTTACCAAGGAAATCGAGGAAGCCCTGTTTGACCAGCGCATTGATCTGGCGGTTCACAGCCTCAAAGATTTACCGACAATTTTACCTGAAGGCTTGCATCTTTCCGCCGTCACCAAACGGGAAGACCCACGCGATGCCTTAATCGTCAATCGTCGTCTGGCGTCGCGGGTGAATTCATTATTGAGCCTTCCCGTCCAACCACGAATCGGAACCAGTAGCCCGCGCCGCGCTTCGCAATTAAGATTATTACGCCCTGATGCGCAAATTCTTGAGCTGCGTGGAAATGTCGAAACACGTCTCAGAAAACTTGAAGAAGAAAATTTTGACGCCATTATTCTGGCGGCTGCCGGATTAAACCGCTTGGGTTACAGTTCGCAAATTTCTCACCTCATCCCGCCGCATCATTTGTTACCAGCAGTCGGACAAGGTGCGCTTGGCATTGAAACGCGCGTCGAAGATGAACGGGTTAATTATCTGGTCGAAGCCTTAAATCATTGGCCGACACGTAACGCAGTCGAGGGTGAGCGAGCCGTTTTACGCGGTTTGGGCGGAGGGTGCGCCGTTCCGATTGCGGCCTTTGGTGAAGTAAATGCTGAAGACGGAATCCTTAAACTTGAAGGCTTGGTCTGCGATGTGGCAGGAACGCAAATCGTCCGCCACGCCGTCAGCGGAACACAATATAAATGCGACGAACTTGGCAGCCTCTTAGCCCGCCATTTGATTGCGGCAGGCGCGCACCAACTTCTCAACGATGTCGTGGAGCCTGTCGAAGAGGTAGCACTTCAAGCTTCAAATCCGGTCATCGAAATTAACGCTTCGATGGCGTCAGGAATTGCTACCAGAGTAATTGAAGCGAAGGCGCAAGAACCCGTCCTGAATAAAATCACGACACCCAATAGTTCAACTTCCCTGGCTTATGCTGAACTGCCTCCAACGTCAGTAAGTGAACCTGAACCTGCCAAAACGACTAACGGACTTCATTATCACGTTGCACTCAAAAATGGGACGGGGAATGACGATCTCCCCAAAGCTGATTTACCGCTGACAGGTAAGCGAGTACTGGTCACGCGGGCTAAAAGCCAGGCAGATTCTTTAGTTTATTCACTGGAAAAAAACGGGGCTGAAATCATCCTCTGCCCGACGATTGAAATTCGTCCACCGGATAATTGGAAAGCACTGGATCAGAAAATTGAAAATCTACGAAATTATGACTGGCTGGTTTTCACCAGCGCAAACGGAGTTTTTTATTTCCTCCAGCGATTTGATGCGTTAGGACACGGAAGAGCTGAATTAGCGGCTCTGAAAATTTGTGCAGTGGGAAAAAAGACAGCGGAGAAATTAACCGAGGAACGCTTGCAGGTAGACCTTCTGCCAAACAAATTCACAGCGGAAAGTCTGGTCTCAGCGTTTATCAAAAAATTCGGCGTCGGACAAAGACTCCGGGGAACTCGCATGCTGCTGCCAGCGGCGAAGGCTACACGCGATGTCATTCGACCGACACTCGAAAAACTTGGCGTTGAAGTTGATGTTGCCGAAGCGTATCAAAATACTTTACCGGAAGTTTCTGTCACCGAAGTTCAGGAACTAATCACGAAAGATAAAGTGGACTACGCTATCTTCACCAGTCCTTCGACCATTACGAATTTATCGCTGTTGCTTGATTCCGAAAATCTGGCAGCGTTTCTGACCAAGACCAAAATTGCGTGCATTGGCCCCGTCACGGCGCAGGCCGCACAACGCTGCGGATTGCCTGTTCACCTCCAACCACAAGAGCATACTGCTCCCGCAATTGTTGATGAAATTATCAGTGATTGCTGTCCGAAAGCCTGAGAATATCCCTTGTTTAGTATGAAGTGATTAAGGTAAGTCCATCCAGTCGCGTAAGGATTGTTCGAGTCGTTCCGCATCTGTATCTCCAAGCTTCCCAACCCGCTTCCTGACCAACGTTTCTTTAATCGTATAGATGCCACGCTTGACCGCTGTTTCCACGTTTAAGCCTACTGCTTTCCATTCGGTAAGAACAAACTCACCTGCTAATAAACCGCTCGTTTTGCTGGTCAGCGCAACTACCAATAAATCTTGCGAAACATGCACAGCATTAATCACAACTGCTGGTCTAACCTTTGCGCTCGTCAAATCCGAAAATGGGTAGAGAACAAGTACAACTTCATGCTGCGAGTAGCTCGGCATAAACATCGTCCTCCACATTGTCCCAAATCTCGTCTAACGATGCGGAACTTGCCGCTTGCCAAAAATCAGCTTCGTCTTCGACTAATAACGTTACTAAAACTCTTGTGCCTTCCGGTGCGTCAACTTTGCCAAGCGTTTCGATTCTGCCTTCGTGGACAACAGCCCAAACTGAATTCAACATAGATTAGACCCTCTATTAGCAGTTTATCGCAGGCGTAGTAAGGAGGCAAAAGGAATAATTAAAACATTAGGTGCTGTTTCGTAGGATTAAATCTAAATCATTTTTTGATAAATCCAAATATTTCGGTATCAAAAGCAGTTAACTAAAATCACCTCGTCGCATACCCCGACAACGGCTTCACGTCCTTCGATTGCAAACTATTTTCTTCGGCTACTAATTTCACCGCCGCCTCCGCTTTCATCGGATGATTAATGAAAAAACCCTGCCCCAAATCGCAGCCCAGCGAGCGTAATTGTTCAATTTGCGCCGTATTTTCTACGCCTTCCGCGACAACTTCTTTATTCAGATTGTGCGCCAGCACCAGAATCGTTTTGATAATCTCGGTGCTTTCTGTAGACAATTCCATCTGATTGACGAATGAGCGATCAATCTTCAACGTATCAATCGGGAATTTATGCAAATGTCCGAACGATGAATACCCAGTACCAAAATCATCAATTGCCAGGCGGACGCCCAAGGCTTTCAATTGACCCAGAATATCGGCGGCAACATTCGCATTATCCATAATCACACTTTCAGTGATTTCTAATTTCAGGCAAGTCGGATTGATTTCGGTCTCGGTAAGAACGGCTTTGATGCTTTCAATCAGACCTGGCGTCGCCAATTGCCTACCTGATAAATTGACACTGATCGTCAGAGCTGAGCAGTTCGGAAAATCCTCTTGCCATTGATGCAATTGACGACAGGATTCCTGCAATACCCAGTGACCAATCGGATTGATTAAGCCGTTTTCTTCAGAAATTGAAATAAAATCTACTGGCCCGACAATGCCTCTTTCGGGATGATTCCAACGGATTAGTGATTCAAATCCTGAGAGTCGTCCCGTTTTCAAGGTAATGATTGGTTGATAATAAACGACAAATTCATTGCGCTGTAAGGCCAGGCGTAAATCTGTTTCCAGTTGCATCAGGCGTTTCGCCTGTTCGTGCATTTGCGGATCGAACAATTCAAAACGAGCTTTGCCGTTGCTCTTGGCGCGATGTAGCGCAATATCCGCATCGCGTAACAAGTCTTCGGCAGTTTCATTTTCATCTGTTCTGAGGACAATCCCGATACTAGCGGAGGTGTAAACTTCACGCCCCGCAACCTGAAATGGCTCGACGAGGGATTGTTGAAGTCGCGCCGAAATCAGGGCAACATCTTCAACCGAACGGAGCTGCGTTAGCATGACTGCAAATTCATCTCCGCTTAATCGTGCGACCAGATCATTCAGCCGCAAACATCCCTTCAAACGCTGCGCCACTTCGACCAATAAGCCGTCTCCGGCAGAATGCCCAAGACTGTCATTGACCAGCTTGAAGCGATCAAGATCAACAAACAGGATAGCAAGTTCCTGTGGAGAGCCGGACTGCGAACGAACCAGAGCCTGACGAATTCGCTCAGTAAATAATTCCCGATTCGGAAGCCCGGTCAACGTGTCGTGCAAGGCATCATGCTGTAATTTAGCTTCAACCTGCTTTCGTGTATTGATGTCAGTTTGTGAGCCGACCATTCGATAAGCTGCGCCACTGGCATCACGAACAGCAACGCCGCGACTGAGCATCCAGTAATATTTTCCATTGCGATGTAACATCCGATGTTCGTGCTGAAAATGTGAAGATTTGCTTTCCAGATGATTAGCCAGCTCACGCTCCAATGCACGATAATCATCAGGATGCACACGGCTGAACCACTCATCAGGACGGTTGGCAATTTCGTTTTCGGCATAGCCCAGCATCATTTTCCAACGCATGGAATAAAAGGCTTCATCGTTTTTCAAATCCCAATCCCACAAACCATCGTTCGTTCCGTGCGCCGCCAAAGCGTATCGTTCTTCGCTGGCACGCAAAGCATTTAAGGTTTTTGCTTCCTTGATTAAATACTTGAAAGAACACTCTAATAAAGCTCCGGTCAAATGACTTTTGATTAAGTAATCCTGTGCTCCTGCCTTGATGATCGCCTGCTCGTCGAGATCATGCGATTCGTCGGTCAGAATGATGATCGGAAGATCAGTATGAGCCTGTCTAATGGCAGCCAATTGCGACAAAATAGCCAGACCATTCTCAGTTTCATGCTCAAATAAGAGTAATTGACAGTCCGCCTTCTTCTCCAGCTCCGCTACGGCTTTTTCAAGACTCGGAAGATTATTCACAATAAATTGATCACGGCTTTTTAATAACGTCCCGATGAGCTGCGCACATTCGTCGCTCCCCACCAGTAAAAGCTTGACCGGGTCTTGCATCATAGTGTCTCCAGAAAAAAACATCCTGCCTTGAACGCGCAAAGACATTTATTTACAGGGTTGTGATTGAGTGAATAGGCGGGGACCTTAGTGATGACGACAGCGGGCGGAGATATGGAAAACTGCCGCACTTTTTGAGTTTTGCCGGACCGGGTAGGACAGGTTCGCTGACCTGCATTGAGCCGGATTTCAACTCCTAACTTGCTTTTCGGTCTCGATCAACTTTTTTCGTGAGGAATAAATTAGTGACGCAACGAACGCAGAGCTACGCCACCTTGACCGAGATCAAGAAATTTCTAATAACTTTCTTACTGCTTTGATTAGTAATTAACAGCCAGCACAATCAAGGCTATCAAACTGAAACCAAATGCCAGTGTTCCTACATGATTTGTTCGGGTTTTTGAAAATCGGTAGCTAAATCGCCACTCTGCTTCTGCTGATGCGGGCAATGCATACACATGTGTTCCGACTATGGGGGATTCTTCAGACAATTGCTGCACAGTGAACTCCTTGGATTTTTGTAAAGAATCAAAACGAACAGTGGTTGTGAGAATTCGTTTTGTTTTAACAAGGGCATGACAAGAATAGCTGTCTTGCAGCGCAAGATCAAGACAAAAATTCATCATCTTGCTAGTGGGTGATTTCTAACACTACTTGCTACCCGATGAGAGAGTAAATTGGCCTAACCCGTAGCTGGTTTGTTGCCCGACGTGAACGATTTCCCCGAGGCGCAGCAATTCGGCAAACGGAGCCATCTCTCCGGCAAAACGGAGCTTGCCGCGAAAGCCGTCAAATGGTTCGTAACGATGGCGGGAACTGGAATAGTGTTCTTCATATTCCATCCGAACGTCTTCCGGCGCGGAGACACGATTAATGGCTTTGGCTGAGCGTAATAAAATTTCGCGCTGTTTCAGAAAATCACGCTGGCCGCTCCATCCGATTCCATACAGTTGCTGCAAACCGCCAATCCGGTTCAGCAAATGCAAAACCACATCATAAAACGTCTCGAAGATCGCCTGCCCGTTGCGTGGATCGCGGCGCGGCGCATTTTGTTGTTCAATGCAGGTACGCGTCACAAAATTAATTTCCGTCTCGCTGCCCAGTGGAGCCTGTGCCGCGACAAATTCCGAAGCCTGCATCCGATGCGGTGGCGCGAGAATTCCCTGCTCGAAAATAGCAACTCCCGATTGCAAGGAATCGTAAACGCCAACCAGCTTAAATTTTGAGCGGCGACCATCCGCTACAAACACGCCTTCTTCGCCAAAAGCCGCCAAGGCGCGCACCGGATATTCAAACTGGTCGCACATCTGTTCGCCGATCAACACCAAGCCGAAGCGCAAGCGTTCCCCACGCCGTAACGGTGACAACACGGTCGGGGCCTCCAGCACAAACGGCGCGGGCAAAGCATCGCCGCCCAGCGGTCGTTCAATGGTTTGCTCCGGTCGGCGCAGGGGCTTAAATAACGTCGGGTACGCGCAACTCTGCGCCGTCCAGCGTGAACAATCCTGACAACGCGGCAACGCCGGATGATCGCATAATCCGCGCTTCAGAATCGTGCCGTAGCCGCCCCGCAAACGCGCTCCCCAAAAGCCCGTCGGAGCCGCCTCGTCCAGCATTTCAATGTCAAGTTGTAAACGGGAAAAAACAAACATCAGGCGCAGATTGTAACGCGCCGTGGGCGGGAAATAAAACAGCTTCCCCCGGCAGGGTTTGCCTGCTACCAAAGAAGTCAACATTGCGCTCTTCACAACCTGATGGTATAAGGCGCGTTAAGAATTAACCTCCCGGTTTTGAACGTGTAGACAATCGTGTGTAGCTAATTGATTGATGCCTAACCGTTGAACCGAAACGGACAATTAATCTCTAACGCGCCCTAAGCGATTGTTTTAGCTCCAGAGGAGCGGCATGTTTATAGCCAGAGATTGTCATTGTGTTCCCAGCTCCGTAGGAGCGAAATGTGGCACATTTCGCTCCTACGGAGCTGGAGGAATTTATGGCGCACGGTTGCTATAAACATGTCGCTCCGCCGGAGCTTTTAATTGGAAATAAAAAAGATGGCAAATACCTACACACAGATTTATCTTCAGGTAGTCTTCGCCGTGCAGGACAGGCAATGCCTGATTCAGCCGCAATACAAAGAAGAAATTTACAAATACATGACAGGCATTGTCACGAAGCAGGGTCAGAAAATGCTGCAAATTAATGGCGTGACCGACCACGTTCATTTGCTGATTGGCATGAAGCCAAACATCGCTCTGTCTGATTTAGTGCGGGATATTAAGGCTGGTTCGTCGAAGTTCATCAACGAACAGAAATGGATCAGAGGGCACTTCAATTGGCAGGAAGGCTTCGGCGCGTTTTCGTATGGTCATTCGCAATTGGATCGGGTTATTCAATACATCGCCAATCAGGAACATCATCATCAGAAGAGTTCGTTTAAGCACGAATACCTGACTTTGCTGCGTAAGTTTGATATTGCTTTTGAGGATAAATACGTGTTCGATTTCATTGAAGCCTCAAAGGCGCAAAGAACAGAAATTTAACGCTCTATTCAACCCGGAGGAGCGTCATTGAGGATAGATAATTTTCCCAAGCTCCGTAGGAGCGGCATGTTTATAGCCTTCCAGATAACCGAACCCCTCACATCTACCACATTTCGCTCCGCTGGAGCTTGAGAATTGTCGCTCACCAGAGCTATCAACATTCCGCTCCTCTGGAGCTGAGATCATCGCAGCACATAAGGAAACCGGACACATCTGGACGCCCGATGAAATTGAGGCTTATTACCTGCGCCGCATAGAACCATTCCCGCAGCAAATCGCTGCTTAACTCTCCCTCGTCAAATTCCAATTCGTAGTCCGTGATTGGTAGTCGTGATTAACGCAGGCTCTGCGAACTTCTACTTTTTAACCAACCACCCCTTCTTCGCTCGCTTCAATGGACTAAATACTTCAGCGTCCATAGGAAGGAGTTGATCTACGGCGGCGGATCTTCCCCTAAAAGTATCGTTTCAATGGACTAAATACTTCAGCGTCCATAGGAAGCGAGTTCAACCACACGTGGGCCCCAAGTTGAAGGTTTCAATGGACTAAATACTTCAGCGTCCATAGGAAGGGCACGACCTCGTGAGAGCAGTTAAAATCGCAAAAAAGTGTTTCAATGGACTAAATACTTCAGCGTCCATAGGAAGTCGTGAAGATGAGATCTATAAGTCACTTGAGTTGAGAAAGTTTCAATGGACTAAATACTTCAGCGTCCATAGGAAGCAGACCAGTACCAAGGAGGAAAAGTCCTCGGTGGAGAAGTTTCAATGGACTAAATACTTCAGCGTCCATAGGAAGGTTGCCCTTCCTAAACTATCACTTCTAAAAGACTTACAAGGTGCTTTCCGACGATCTCCCTTTTTTGCTTCCAGATTGTCAAAGACAAGGCCGATTTTACCTGATAAAACACTCATAAGTCTACTATTTTCAACCACGCGAGGATCGTTTTTAAGGTTCTGCCTGATAATTTGCGGGTAAACTATTGCTATCATTAAGGAAATCCGTCTTCCCCGTTAAATGTCACAAAACTGTGTCGGAGATGCTCGCAAAACGCCTTAGACCTGATAAAAATCCGGGTCAACCGTCAATTCCTGTTTGCCGCGTACTGCGACTGAAGCTTCAAAACAACTCTGGCAAAGACGGTAAACCCTGATCTGATCTTCGTCAATGGTTAGCTCGTACAAACGTTCGGTCAATTGCGCGGCACGGGTACTGTCGAGGTCACATTCAAACAGCGAATACTGAATACGGACGCCCCAGTTTTCCATTTCTTTGGCGACTTTGGTGCGGCGGCGATCATCAGAAATATCGTAGGCAATGACGTAGAGCATAGAATAATTCCAAATTTGCAGTGATGCGCGGCGCATCCTGAGCAATAGTTTTAGCTCCAGAGGAGCGGCATGTTTATAGCCAAAGAATTCCTTGCTGTTCCAAGCTCCGTAGGAGCGAAATGTGCCACATTTCGCTCCTACGGAGCTTGGACGAAACCAACACCTCACTGCTGCTATAAACATGACGCTCCTACGGAGCTTGAGAATTAATGGAAAATGAAATTACCGTAAAATTATTGCCTCACGGCTGAACTAATCATCGAATTTCCAGCGGTTGATACGCGGGAATTTCGCCGCGCACAACCTTGATGTAATGACCCACCTGTAAATCAATGCAACCGCGCCAGGTGGTTTGAATCCCCGCTCCCGGATGCATCACAACGGTATTAATGCGTTCTTCAAATTGAGCGACAAAAGCTTTCCGCGCCGCATCCGCTAAAAAGCATCCTCGCGCACCTGACGAAGTTTCAGCATAATAAAAATCACCCGGCTTAATGATTTTTTTGTTCAGAACAGAAGTGACCAGACCATCCACGACCGGAGCGCGAAATTCTTCAATTAAATCAGAACATAACGCCGGATGTCCTTGCCGCAACTCGTGGAGCGAACCCACGTACGGAGCCAGTCCGCGCCCTTTGACCAGAGCATAAATATTATAAAACAACAGCGTATAACCAAATGACAGCAACGCATTCACCGGATCAAGCGGAGGGCGACGGTTGCGCCCCGCCAAGGTGAAAGGCGGCGATAAACAGGCATTAAGTCCCTCGAAATAAGCTTTGCTGGCAGCCCCTTCATAACCGCGCACTTCGTCTATGGTGTCCGCCAGCAGTAAGCCACCTTTGATTTCGAGCATGGCATCAATAGCGCGGGCGATTTTTTTATCACTGATGCCGCGTTGACGGCGTTGCAATAAAGCGCGGCAATTGGCGATCTTGCCTGCCACGATGGAACGCGCCACTTCGAGCGCGAAGCCGACTTCGTGGTAACGGGCGAATTGTTGCTGATGCAATAAAACATTTTCGCTATTGGTGGTTTCGATGGAGCCGAAATATTCGCCGCGCCCGGAAAGCAAAATCACGGGAATGTTATGACTCAGGCAAAATTTCATCGCCGGAGTCGTAATTTGCGTATTCCCGAACAACACAATCAAATCAATTTTGAAAGCAGGAAAATCGGCTAACTCAACGTCATCTTTGGAAACCCGCAAATGTTCATCTTCACAGCGCAAAACAGTGCCGTGTTCGTGCAGATACAGCGTGCGTAACGTAGATAATTTCGGCGGGGGAAAAGGTGACGAGGCGGCAGGGAGAGAGGAAGATTCGACGAAAGGCGGGTTGAAGGATTGGCGGGTAAACAGATCGGGCGTTTCCATCGCAGCAAACTGCAAAGCTGCTTTGAGAGCCGGATTGAACGGCGTGCGCGTCGTTGGGCGAATGCGCAATAAGGGCAGCGGCGGCGGCATTTGGACAGGCGCATGCACCGCATTTTTTTTGCTGCCACGCAGCGGAACCAGACACAGGTTGTGAATAAATTCCGCGCCCAGAAATTTGAATCCGGCGGCAAAATCGGTGATTCGGGTTTTGTCTTCGTTCAGTGCCAGTTCCAATCCGGTCAGTACCTTTTTCGTCAACTGTAACGCGGCTTCGGCTTTTGGCTTCGATTTGCAAAGAATGAGAAAATCGTCGGCAAAGCGCACCAGTTTTTGCCCGTCGGCTAACATCTGCTCATCAAATGTATCAAGATATAAATTCGCTAACATCGGCGACAATGGTGAGCCTTGCGGGACGCCTTTCGTTGGCTCGGTCATTAACTGACCATCATAAATTTTCGCTTTCAGCCACAATTCAATCAACCGGATAATGTGCGCTTCCGGCACGATTTCGCGCACCCGATCTAACAAAAGTGAGTGATTGACATTATCAAAAAATGCCGAGATGTCAGCATCTACGACCCAGACGTAGCCCTGTTCCTGTAAGGCGACAACCTGTTGCAAAGCTTGTTGGACGGAACGTCCTTTGCGGTAGGCAAACGAACAAGCCTCGAATTCGGACTCAAAGACCGGAGCAATAACGTTTATCACGGCGTTTTGCGCGATCCGATCCCGCACGGTTAAGACACAGAGCGGGCGTTTTCCGCCATCGGCTTTCGGAACAAAAAACCGTGTCAGTGGTAACGGCTGATAGGTTCCTGAACTGAGTTCACGGCTGAGCAGTTCCAGTTCTTCTTCAATGTTATCGGCGAACCATTCCAGCGATACGCCATCGGCTCCGGCACAGCCATCGGATTCCAGGGTTCGCTCCCACGCTTGACGCAAATTGGCAACATTGAAGATTTCGTTCATCTACCTTGACTCCTTCACAGCAAGCGACGCAGGATGCCGAATTCATAACCAATGCGCCGAATTTCGGCTTCGTCCAGAATCGCGCCTTCCGGCAAACGTGTAATATTGAGCTTAACGACGATGACGACATCTTCCCGTTGTTGCAAAAAAGCCCCGCGATGATGTGCGACAGCAAGACCTAATTCTTCAGATAGCACGCGAGCTGTCGCCACGTGACCAATGTAGGAAGTAAACCCCGCTTGCAATAAGGCTTTCACTTCTTCCGGCGTGACCGCTTCATAGTGATATGAACCGTAAGCCGTGAGCAAGGCTGTATTCATTAAAGCAATCATTGGTTCATCGAATTCCCTTTTCCATCGTGTCTTCCAACCGCAATTCAATCGGGTCGCCCGATCCGATAATCTTTCCTGCTGCATCCAACAAGGCCGGAGTGTACTGCAAGGGGCGTGACTGTCCCCAACAGGCTGCCGTGACGCCAATCGAACATTGCACCGTCATTCCCGTGCAATCGGCAATCACATCTTCGGCTTTCCAGCCTGACGGCAAACGGCGATAAATTTCATTGACCTGATGCGCGATTTCGGAAGGCTGATAGACGTTATTGATGATAATTGGATCATCGGGAATTAAATCAGGGAATTCATGTTGTAACGTCTCCGCTTCCGGTTTGCTCTGGTTGGAACAAATCAACCAGACCCGCTCCAGAATTGGTTGATGAAAGCGGATGGCTTGGCGGCAGGGTTCTGTCCGGCTCACTAATAAAATTACTCCCTTGTGACGACGCGGACTGTCTTCCTGAAGCCGGGTTTGCTGAGAATCGGTCAGCCGCCGCACCTTACGCGTAAACGAAAAAACAGCGATCCAAAAAAAGAATACCGATAAGCCGATGATAATAAGGGGCGTCAGAATGGCGTGCGGAACGGCTGCTCCGATGCCTTGTTTGAGCAATTCTTCGACCATGTCGCCGAACATGGCAACGCAAATCGTCGCTAACAAAAAAGGCCACAACATCCGAACGTTTAGTAATTGAGAAGCAAATCGTGCAGTGTTCATAAGTAGGGGAGAAAAATAAATCCGGTATAGACAGGATTGACAAGATGAACAGGATTTACGAATCCACAATGTTGGCGGGTGTTTTTTCCCGTCTTGTCAATCCTGTTAATCCTGTTAATCCTGTTAATCCTGTTAATCCTGTCTAAGCCTGCTTTATTTGGCGTGGGTACTTAGTCGTAATATTCTTACCTTTTCAAGATCAGATTCTCTGCCTTTTTAGAGTTGATCAATTTCTTCTTTAGTGAGTCCTGTCAAACGAATGATTTTTTCGGTGACTTCGCCTTCCGCTTTCATCGCTTTGGCAATTTCAATCTTTCCTTCAATCTTTCCTTCGATTTTCCCTTCGATTCTTCCTTCGATTTTCCCTTCGTCAAATGCCGTCGTAATCACACCTTTCAAATCTCGATAAATTTTCAAGCTGCTTTCATAACTGTCCATCTCGGCTGGTCCGAATTTTGCCAGTTCCGCTTTCTCAAAAGCCTGCGTGAAGATTTCGTCCGCGAAAATGGCTGGAATCGCTTGAAAATCTTCCAGATATTTGATGAAAAAGAGCCACTTGTCTAATCGAGTATTGAGTTCACTTTCCGCCAGTTTGAAATTTGGCATTTCAAGGTAAAGATAAGTCAGCTTGTCATAGAAAGTTTTGCCATTTTGATTTTTCAATTTGATCGTATGGACAACTTCATTTTTCTCAGGTTCGTTTTCGTAATCATCAAACGTGAAATCTAAAATCCCGATGCAATACACCGCTTTCAACTGGTAATCCCATTCACCTTTTTCGGCTTGCTCCCGAATCGGGAAAGTCGAGTAATAAATCGTGCGGTCTTTGAAATAATTCTGTTTGGCTTTTTGCAGTTCGACAATGAATTTCTCACCGTTTTCGCTTTCACAGTAAATATCGTAAATCGCTTTCCGGTCAGCCTCACTCTGTCCCATTTGTTCAGTATTTTTGAAAGTTAACGCGACGATTTTGCGGGTAGGCGGCAACAGCGCATTCAGGAAATCAATCAGTAAAGGTTTACTCGCTTCTTCGCCAAAGATTTTCTTGAAACCAAAATCGGTAAACGGATTGATGTATTTCGCTTTCATCCTTTGATTGTCGGGAATTCGGAGCGAATTTACAAATTTATTTTCTGGTCAGTCACACTATTTGGTAACGAAGGGACTAAATACCTCAGCGTCCAAGAGAAGTACAAGCATGGGTCACCCCACCGTATTAAAGTCTGAAGTTTCAATGGACTAAATACCTCAGCGTCCAAGAGAAGACTAAATTGTTTCGGGTTTTTGAAGAACGTGATGGAGTTTCAATGGACTAAATACCTCAGCGTCCAAGAGAAGGAAAATAATGGAGAGTACTGCTTCTTTTTCTCTTAAGTTTCAATGGACTAAATACTTCAGCGTCCAATAGAAGGACAAACATGGCCATTTTGTCCGAGCTGACAACGAAAGTTTCAATGGACTAAATACTTCAGCGTCCAATAGAAGATGACATATGCCCTCTTCAAGAAGAAATTGATAATTTGTTTCAATGGACTAAATACTTCAGCGTCCAATAGAAGCCGCAATGTCAAACCGAACTACCCCGACTGGATGAAGGTTTCAATGGACTAAATACTTCAGCGTCCAATAGAAGTCCTTCTTATCAACGAAGAATGGTATGCACTGATGAAAGTTTCAATGGACTAAATACTTCAGCGTCCAATAGAAGGCTAGACGACCCAGCTAAACTTCAACAACTTTTTCGTTTCAATGGACTAAATACTTCAGCGTCCAATAGAAGAGGAGTTGTCGCTTTCAGAGGAATTGTTCCGCACGCCAGTTTCAATGGACTAAATACTTCAGCGTCCAATAGAAGTCTACCCTTCCTAACCTATCAATTCTAAAAGACTTACAATAGCGTTTCCGACGATCCCCATTTTTTGCTTCCAGATTGTCAAAGACAGGGCGAATTTTACCCGATAAAATCCTCCTAAGTCCACTATTTTCTAAGTTGCGAGGATCATTTTTAAAGTTCCGGTTAAGATTCTGACTGTAACTTGCTGTCAATATTATAAAATATCCTGCTATGCGTAAATTGTCACAAAATTGTGTCAGAGATGGTCGCAAAATACAATTTTGGCACACTTCACCCGTCATGATTACCATAAAGGAAAGCCGCTGTCCGGCCAGCTCAGATTGTAATGACTGGAGCGCACGCGTCTCGCTTGCCGTTTGCCAGCGCAGCGAGGCAACCCTCTGGCGAGCATATTTTCCGGCGATCACCGCACTCCCTCGCCACGTCGGCGAGCGGCGTTGCACGCGCTCGCGGCAAGCGAGACGCGTGCGCTCCAGTCGCTTCGCGTTGGCAACAAACAGTAGCCTCAACTGCCAACACAAGCCAATAGCTCCTGATACCACGCTTTATTTTTTGACTCTTTCACCCGGTCAGCCTCTTTGACTTTTTCAAGAAGCGCGACTGCTACTGTTTTTTTGTGTGGTGCGGTATCCGGCAAGTTGCGCCATTGCGTGACGTATTGACCAAGTTGATTGAATACGACTTTTTTATCAAGTTTTTGTATTTGCAGAAGCAAGCTGTTTTCTGCTTGCTGTTCCGGCGTGTGCCGGATGATTTCATTCATAAAACCATAGCCGCTGGAAGTCTTGCCGCCTACGCCCAATGTCGCCAATCCTTGTTTCAACCACGCTTCAGCTTTCTCTGCCAAATTCCCTGCCACAGCAAAACGAAATTCCTGATTCGCGGCGACGGTTAGAAAATAATTCGGCTTCGGATTCTGGTTGTCTGACGGCGGCGTCCTTTTATTTTTATCGCCGTAGTAATCAGGAAAATGCGGATTCAAAATATCCGGTTCCAGCTTGGGCGCAGTCGTGGGATAGGCGTCAAAAAATGTGATGGAACCGCGATTGGATTGGGTTCCGAAAACAGTGTAAAAATCCTGCACTTTTTCTTTCCACGCTGCCAGCGTCAGATTTCGGAGGGATTCAATCGCCCTGCAATTTGGTTCTTCCTTCAGATTTCCCAACGCCTTTTCGCGCTTCCTATCTTCACCTTCGCTGAGTAATTTATCCAGCAGTTGCAAGGGCGAAGGCGGCGGATGGGGCAATCGTTTCCGCCTGTCGAGTTCATCAAAATCCAGCGCGGGAAGTTGCAGCTTTGCCGCCAATTCCCAGAAAGCAAAAGCACGCGCCAGGCCTTTCAACGCGCTGCCGGGAATGACCGGAAAGCCGTAAATGCGATGCAGATACAAATTCGTTTCCAGCACGTGTTCCGCACCGAAGCCGACGACGACGCGATAATCCGGCGCGGCGATGAAGGTGCGGGCGTTGACGGATTTCAGCAAGGCTTCGTGACGCTCCGCCACGCTCTTCACAA
Organism: Blastocatellia bacterium; assembly: GCA_043783625.1. Classification (GTDB taxonomy): domain Bacteria; phylum Acidobacteriota; class Blastocatellia; order RBC074; family RBC074; genus JAFDVL01. The sequence continues at coordinate 27,364 of JAYVZE010000164.1, forward strand.
TGGTTTGCATTTCGGTTTTGATTTGCGAATGCTCCGCCGCCCATTTGCGGAGCTTGATTTCCGGCGGATGCTTCCAAACCTCACTTGATTTGATCGGTTTGTCACGTTCATCACGATCAGATAATTCGTAGACTTTGAGATATTTATCTATCGCCAAGCCAAGGTTACTGATTTTGGCACTGTTCGTTTTGAGAATGGCTACGGTGTCGTTCGGCAATGGATACAGCATTGTTTTATTCCTCTTCGCTCTTGAGTTCGGCTTCGGCAAAGCGTTTAAGCCACGCGACAAAGGCTAAGGTTTCAGTTGTAGCGCGGCGATAATTCGCGCTGTTGTCAGCAATGATTTTTTCGAGTAGATCGCCTGTTACGCCATAGATTTCCTTCGTAACCCAGCCGGAAACGTGGCGATACAACCCCAGATGATGTTCCTTCTTTTTCGCCTTGAGGAATGCCAACGCCTGCCCCAACCCGTTCGTCACAATCATCGCCGGAAAGTTTTTGACCAGCGAACCGTATTTGCCTTCCCATTCTTTGCTTTTCACTTTCTCTGGATTGTCTTCTTTGGCGATGAGAGTCCACGCCTGCAAGGCCCGCGCCTGATCCTGATTGACAGCTCTTGATAATTCTTCCGGCATGATTAGTTTCCTCCGAAATGTAATTTAACGAGACCGCGTCCGACTGTTTCATCGCCGCCGAGCTGCAACCGATCCAGTCCTAAATCTTTGACCGCATCCAAAACATCCTGCGCCGAATTGAATAAGGTCGTTGTCCCGCGCGGTCGCGTGGCGTGCAACGGCGTGTACAGCAACGTATCCGAGGGAAGATGCTCTTCCGTCCAGAGTGCGCCGTCCTGGACGGTTTTGGTGCTTTGGTCAATCTTGATGCGGGTCACAATTTCCGTGGCAAATTGCGTGAAGTCACGGAAATCCGTTTCCGGCAGGATGACCAGATTCGTTCTCAGCTTAGCGCGGAAATATTCGTATTCGTCCGGCTTGGGCGAATCGCTGGCAGGCGGAGCTTGCGGCAAAGCATTGTCCGCTAACCAATTCGCAATTGTCCCGACATCGTCGTGTTGCTGATGATCGTAGGCGAATTCTTCCAGCACAACTTTGTCACCTGCGCACAGGCTGGAGTTGTTGACTGTCCACGCTTTGCCATTATCCGGCAGGTTGTTCAGATTCCACGGAGCTGTTTTTCCAGCGGCTTCTAAATCGCGCTTGAACCGCGCTAAGGCGTGATTGCTGGTCGCCCACGCAAACACGCCGACGAGGGAACGTACCGGAAAAAGCAAAAGCCGCGCATCACCGGGTGAAATGGCTCCGGCATATTTGCTGCCGCCTGCACTGTCATCACCGAAAATAATTTTGAGCTTGTCGTCTTTGGCGGCATCACCGTCTAATTTCTCGCCAGCTTCCGCACGAAGCTTTCCCTTAATACCCGAAGATTGAATCATCGGGTATTTCGTATGGCGTTCGCGTTGAATGGGCAAGTCTACGATGCCGACGCTGCTGCCCGTGCCAGCGTGCAAGGGCGTTTCGACGTAGAGATATAACATTTGGGCTGTCTCGAACATTTACCAACCTCCTACATAGCTAAGTCCGTAGCCAATTTGCGCGTCCACATCAGAGACGCATTGACCATCGAACGCATTAAAAACATCAGCGGCACTCGCCGCAGTCTCGAAAAAATACACACTGCCGGCTGGAACGGCGCGATGCATGGCGCGTTGCTGATCGGGGAGTGAAATATCACGTCCGCCAATGGATTGCGGTTTGTGTAACGCGGCGGAAACAAGTGTGACAGGAATTTTTTTCCATTCGCCCTTTAACGTGTTGGCATCAATCCAATCAGGCAACCAGCCTTGTTTGAAAATGGCAGGTGTCGCCAGATAAAGTTTGAATGGCAGCGGCACAGCAGGCGTGTTGAGCCGGGTGCCGGGTGTGAGTGAAAGATTTGCGGCGACCGTTTCATAACGTCCGGCTTTGGCTTCGCCGCCGAGTTGTAACAACCCGGAAGGCTTGAACGGTAAACCTTCAAATTCCACCAGCAAACCATAGCTATCTTTCAAGCGGATGAATTCCACCTGATAAAGTTTGCCTTCGGCGGTACGTTTCGGCTGGGATTCGATTTCGATGCCAAAACGGGCTTCGCGCTCGAAAGGATGCTTCGATGGCAACGGTGCATTCCCTGTGCCGCACAAATACGATTGCAAATCGTTTTCACTGAGCCAACCTAATTCAAATTTTTCGGGTTCATCGTTGGGAACAGGAAAAAGCGGTTGCAACCCGGAATTCCAATTGGCCTGGAGTGAATGATTAGTCGTTGGTTGAAGAATTTTCCATCCGGTTTTGAGCTTTACCAAATCTGCCGGATGCGGAAAGAGCTTTTCGATGCCATTGGCTGTGCGGCTGGCGAGTGCCAGCCCTTTCATCTTCAAAGTACCGAAATCATTGGCGGAACCAAGTTGTAATTTGAAAGCGTCGTCCCAATCGCTGCCATCAAAGCGTTTGTTTTGTTGCACAATAAATGCCGAACGCAGCACGCCCTGCATCGTACGCGGTGTCGGCGGAAAAATGCTGGCGGCGCGGGTTTGATCGGCGGCGGCAAACGGTCTTCCATCACGGAACAACCAGACATCCGAAGGCTCAATAAAAATGCTAGTCATTGTCCTGCCCTCCACCTGCAATAAATCGCGCCAGTAATAACCAGTCCGCGACCTCTTTCAGTCCTAATTTGCGGGTATCTGGCGCAGAACCAATTTCCATCTCTGCCCATTCCGCCAGCTTTATACTCAAATCTGTGATGCGATCCTGATGCGTTGAATTGTCTTTGTCGTATTTGTCGCCACATTGTCGTTTCGTCAGTCGCTTCAGTTCGGATTCGCAAAGGTCTTTGGCTAAACTGTTCAAAACGCGGCTGGATTCACTGACCGCATAGGCAAATTTCATCGAAAGGATTTTTTCGCTGAAGAGTGCGATGGCATCCGCCAGCAATGGAAGTTGAGCCTGCCAATGCGTACCGATGCGAACTTCTTCGCCGGAACGTTTCAGGACATGAACGCACAAGGCATCACGCCCATAATGATTTTTCGCAGTGCTTTCCGCTTGATGAACTGCCCGCAAAATCAAATCCAGCGGCGCGGTGTGATGCGCAATGGCAATGCCTGCGCTCGGAGTAGGGAGGCTCACATTTGTTGATGTGACGGTGATCGTTTTGACGGCTTTTTTAAATTCCTGCTGGAGTTTTTCGGCGCAAGGCAAAACTGTTTCCAACGGCAATAACGCCATGACATCATCGCCGCCCGCATACACGATTCGCCCCAGATGTTCGTTGACAATTTGTTTGGCTTGCTGACTGGCGAAATTGGACATGGCTTCGCTCAAGGCTTCCGCTTCTGATTGACTCGCCTGATTGAAAAAAGCCCCCATGTGGTCGCCATCCATCATCAGGACGGCGAAGTACTTTGATGGCTTGGCCTCAACTTTTTTGGCTAAAGTTTTGAGTGCGGTCACTGCATTTTCAAGCCAAACAGCACGGGTAGGATTCGTTGCGGTTGCAAGCTGCTCAGATTCGCCAGGAAATTCTTTCTGGAATTTATTTTCGGTGAAGAGTTCGGGATAGAAGACATCGCCATCGAATTTGAGTAACTCTTGCTGTAGAGGTTGCGTCAGGTCTGCCCGATCTTTCAGTCCGGTGATGCAATCATCATCAACATTGCCCCTCAGATGAAGCGCATGTAATGCGTCAAAGAAATTTTGTAGCTCATCGGCTGCCTTGCTTACGTTCAGTTGCTCAACAATCTTTGCCTTGAACGGAGCCGCTGCTACGCCACTGGTCGAAGGAAAATGCCCATCGTTTTTGGTGAGATCAGGTTTAAATGCGCCCGCATTCAAGGCTGCGCGTTTGACTACACATACGGCGCATAATCGCTCGGAGCCATCTTCGTACACACGCAAACGCCCGTGACAGCTTTTCACTTTTGCTATCCACCAATCCCGTGCCTCTTTCAAGTATGGCTGGTTGCTAATTTCCTGCCGCAAACCGCAGAGGGTACATTTCAAATGCAATTGCTCTGTCCACTGAAAATCGCGTAATCGCTTGCGCGCATCAAGTGCCGCTTGCGCCTCGGCACGGGCTTTCGACGAGTCATCATCCGGCGTCAGCGTCCAGTAAATTTCCAGCAGAGAGTTAATCTGCGGATTCCAAAGCTCTGCGTCAACATCAGAAAAAAATGTCACTCTTACTTTCTCGGCGATTCGCTGCCATTCTGCGCTGACTTCTTTTTGCAATTCTTCAGCCAGTGTTTTTCCATCAGCGGCATCTACGAGCAGCAAAAAATGATTCGGCGTGTCAGCATCGGTCGGCTCCGCTCTTGGAATCAGCCGATGTGGGAGTACAGTCGTTGCTCCACGATCAAGCGCAAACTGAAAAACTGTGCGGCTGAGATGCGAAAGTAACCAACTTCCCATCCAGAGGTCTTGTGTGCGCCGCGCCGCCGCGATGAATTCCTGCACGGGCCCAACGTGGAATTTGAGGTAAAGATTATTACTCATTGCTTCCTCCAAAGGCTTCCGTCGTGTCGCCTAAATTATCAAAAAACTCTTTGACCTCAAGATGTTGTTGCTGCCCTTCCTGCCAAATCTCCGAGCCAAGATAAGTCATTACAAATGCCAACCGATTGCTGAGTTGATGTACAGAAACATGAAGCGGAGACGCAAATCGAGGGTTAACGCTTCCAAAGGCTTTGTCGAACTTTCCACTCAGTTTTCTCTTGGTATCGGACATTTTGTTCATCAAAACGGAAAGGGCTGATAAGGAATTGCTCAGATTGGTTTCACCGGGAGTCCACACTACGATTCGTGTTTCATCTCTTAAAATGGGAAAGCGCACTTTCGATTGAAAGCTAGGGCTTTGATTGAGTGCCGCAAATTCACCAAATGAGCCGAGAGAATTTTTTGTAAGGTTCTCAATTTGCACTGCCAGAGCATTAGCATTGGCGGGTGTCGTTTTTAGCGCAGCGAAAGAATCCAGCAGCGATTGAGAGAAATTTCCATCCGGGGTCACACTGGTAATTTTAAACCCGCCTGCGCCTCTCCTTGCTCTTCGCCCAAGTCCGCCAAGGCTGAGCCAAAGCAAGGCAGCCCAGACAGCATTTTCCAGCAAAACGTCGGCATGAGGTTGAAGTTTGCCGTGTGGAGCAAGAGCCAGAATCAATTTTACTTTTTTCCCGACTGGCCAAGCTTTGGCATTACCTTGTTGGCGATGAGGCAATAATTGGCTCATCGCTGAAGCAACGGAGTCCTGGGAAAATAATCGTACAACAATCGGCGAACCCACATCTGTACTTCCGAAGATTCGTCGTTCGAGTCGGGCAATTTCTGAAAATTGATTGTCGCCTAATACTCCACCCAACCCGGCCCGCAACCAATATCGCAAAGCCCCGCGCACCGAAGCCGGACGCAGTTCCGGTTGCTGTTCGGCTCCGCCCAAAAACAAAGGCGTGACTGTTTCTAAACACAGTTCAATTTGCATATTGACCTCCCCTGATGGCGTAGGGTAGTTAGTAATGCCGATAGATTAGTCTAATCAATTTACAACACGGTACGGCTGTGCTGGCTCAGGAAACTATGATGGGGTCACATCCCGAAAGAATTTATTGAAAGGTATTCAAACGTGCAGAGAGTACGACTTTTATATTTATACCGTCAACGCTTATTTGAAAATTATTTAATCGGCAGGAATTTACTGGCTATTGACCTGACAGATAGGGTAACCACTGTATTTTTCGTGGTAAACTCCAACCATTATGAACCTTCCCAAAATTCTAATCGTTGATGATGAGCCGGCGGCGCGGACGGGCTTGAGCGAAATGGTCACAGACTGGGGCTACCAGACGCAGGTGGCATCCAACGGCGAAGAAGCCTTAACTATCGCGGCAGATTTTTTGCCCGATGTTGTCATCAGCGATATTTACATGCCGAAGCTGGACGGCTTTGGGTTGCTCGGTAAGTTGCGCGAACTTCATCCTGACGCTTCGGTTATTTTATTAACCGGACAGGCCAGCATCGAAGACGCCATGCGAGCCGTTATGGAAGAAGGTGCTTTTTATTATTTCGAGAAGCCGATTAATACCCGTCAATTAAATGTCGTGGTGCGCCGTGCGCTGGAACGCTCTTCGGTCAAACGCGAAAACACACAGCTCCGGCGACAGCTCAGCGAACATGGCGTTTTCGGGAAATTAGTCGGCGCCTCGCACGCTATGCGTCAGCTTTATACAACTATCGAACAAGTAGCGAATTCCGCTGTGTCAGTGCTCATCACCGGAGAATCAGGCACTGGCAAAGATTTGGTCGCGCAGACTATTCACCAACTTAGCTCACGCGCCAGCTATCCGTACATTCCGATCAATTGCTCAGCAATCCCTGAAACATTGATGGAATCTGAATTGTTCGGACATGAAAAAGGAGCCTTTACCGGAGCCATCGCGCGTCGTGAAGGATGCTTTGAACTGGCCAATAACGGCACGCTCTTTCTGGATGAAATCGGCGAGATGCCGATCACTTTACAAGCGAAATTGCTCCGTGTCTTAGAAGATCGAAACCTGCGCCGCCTGGGTGGAAGTAAAGAAGTTTCCGTGGATGTCAGAGTTCTCGCCGCGACCAACAAAGACCCGCACAAAGCCGTCCGCGAAAACATGCTCCGTGAAGATTTATTGTACCGCTTGAATGTCATCCACCTGGAGCTGCCCGCCCTGCGTGAACGGCGCGATGATATTCCGCTGCTGGCGCAACATTTAGTAGACACCTTGCGTGAACGTCATTCGCGTGAGGTCAGAATTATTGCGCCGGAAGTGCTGGAAATTTTTTCGCGTTATCCGTGGCCCGGTAACGTCCGCGAGCTTCGCAATGTCGTCGAACACGCAATTGTCGTTTGCGACGGCATCAAAATTGAAAAGCAACATTTACCTTCTCAATTATTTGATGGAAGAACGCTCCGTGACGAGGATTCTCTGACCCTGCCGTTGCCGATTCCGCTGGATGAAGCGGAGCGACAATTAATTCTCAAGACGTTGATTAAAACCGGAAACAATAAAACCCGCGCCGCAGATTTATTAAATATCAGCTTGAAAACTTTACATAACAAACTGAAAATTTACCGCGACGATGATTGATTACTCAATATCCGAAAATAATTATTGCCCTCGCCGCTTAATCAGTCTACTATTTGCCTCGTAGAAACCCCGAAGCAGTATCCATAGCCGTTCGCGTCGCACAGCCGTTTGCCCCGATAACTTTTCAGCCTTTGGAGGATGATGATGCTTTTCTCATATAAGTTTTTGAATGTATTTGTTCTGTCCCTTGTCGTTGTTTTTTCACTTAACATTTCAACTTTCGCCGGAGATGACTGGAAGCCGCTTGATCCAGCCCATATTTCCATGAAATCTCCCCTGATCGAAAAAGACGCCGATGCCGAAGTGTTGCTTTGGGAGGTGCAGATAGACGATTCGCAAATGGATTTAGTCTTTAATCACTATATCCGCACCAAAATTTTCACTGAGCGCGGAGTCAGTTCTCAAGGACAAGTCGAAATTGAATATTTCGGCAACGACAGAATTAAAGATATTGTGGCGCGTACCATCAAACCGGATGGAACCATTGTCGAGCTGAAAAAAGATGCCATCTTTGATCGCACCAAAGTAAAAATCAGTGGCTTAAAACTTAATGTAAAATCGTTCGTCATGCCCAATGTCGAACCTGGCTCTATCATTGAATACCGTTATCGAGAAATCCACACAAATTCCGGCGCAAATAATCTAAAACTTTATTTCCAACGCACGATCCCCATTCATCAAGTTAAATATTATCTAAAACCAAATGAGACCCTTGGAAACATGAGTACCTTCACCATGAACGGACCAGTCAACTTATCCTTCGTTAAGGAAAAGAATGGTTTTTACAGCTCGACGATGAATAATGTCCCGTCATATCGTGATGAAGCCAACATGCCACCAGAAGACAAAGTTCGTACGTGGATGCTGGTTTTTTACAACCGTGAACAACCAGATCCGCAAAAATATTGGACGAGCATTGGCAAATTAGTCTATGAAAATACCAAGCCGTACATGAAGGTCAATGACGATGTTCGTAAGGCTGCCGCTGAAGCAATCGGTGGAGCCACGACTTCAGATGAAAAAATGACCAAGCTTCTGGAATTTTGCCGCGTCAAAATCAAAAATGTAAGCAGCGATACATCTGGAGTAACATCAGAGGAAAGAAAAAAACTAAAAGACAATAATAATCCGGGCGATACACTAAAACGCGGATATGGTGATAACAGCGACATTGATTTTCTCTTTGGTGCATTGGCAGCAGCGGCTGGTTTTGAATCGCGCTTCGCACTCATTCCTGACCGCAGTAAATTCTTTTTTGATCCAACAATTACGACCATATATTTTTTAAAAGGCAGAGAAATCGCTGTGAATGTGGACGGAAAATGGAAGTTTTACGACCCTTCCAGCAAATATGTCACGACTGGAATGTTGCCGTGGGAATATGAAGGATGTGACGCCTTAATCACCGATCCCAAAGAACCAACCTGGGTCAAGACTCCTCTTTCGAGTCCAGAAAAATCTCTCGAAAAAACCGTCGGCAATCTGAAGCTCAGTGAAGACGGGACGCTGGAAGGCGATATTCAAATTGAGTACAGCGGACATCTCGCCAGAACGATGAAAAATTATAACGATGATGATTCTCAGGAAAAACGCGAAGAATCCTTCAAGAACATGGTCAAATCGCACGTCGGAGCGGCTGAAATTACGAATATCAAAATTCTAAATGTCAACGATCCGGTGAAGCCATTTACCTATATTTGCCACGTCAAAGTTCCCAATTATGCGACCCGAACTGGTAAGCGTTTATTCCTCCAGCCAGCATTTTTTCAATTTGGAGAGGCTGCTAAATTCGCTTCCAGTGATCGCAGGTATCCGATCTATTTCAAGTTTCCCTACACCGAACAAAGTGAAGTGCAAATTGATTTACCCAATGGATTTGAACTCGACAACGCTGAATCACCTGGAAGCTTCAATGCTGAAAATACGATTAGGTATGATGTTTCTCTCGGTGTGACCAAAGACCGTACAAGCCTTATCTACAAACGTAAGTTATCCGTCAATGGCATGCTCTTTCCGGTTACTGCTTACAGTGGGCTGAAGCAGATTTTTGATGTTATCCACAAAGAAGATAATCATCAAATTACTTTAAAATTTAATGCGGCTACCGCAACTAAATAAGGCAGGTATTGGTGAAAAACAATAATTTATTTCTGACGATTATTTTCCTCATGGCAAGCATCGCTCCGGTTATTGCCGGAGACGATGCGCCTTCGTGGTTGCGACAGGCGGCTTCGCTGAGCATTCCGGCTTACGATAAAGAAGTCAAAGTTGTAACCGTGAACGATGATCAAAAAATCACGGTCGAAGAAGGTGGGCGCGTCCTCACAACGACCACGCATGCGATTCGGATTCTATCGCGCGATGCGGCAAGCAGTGCCATCGCCCGCGCTATTTACAATACCGAATCTGAAAAAATAAAGGATTTCAAAGCGTGGATGATTCGCCCTTCGGGTCAGGTCATCAAGTACGGCAAAGATCAAACTATTGATGCAATGATGGATGACAGTGACGTTTACGACGAAGCCCGTGTTCGTTCTATTTCCGGTAAAGGCGATGCCGAACCCGGGGCTGTTTTTGGATTTGAATCAGTCGTCGAATCCAAAGAAGTTTTCTCACAATTCCCCTGGGGATTTGGCGCAGCCCATCCGGTTATTTCGTCCAGCATCAGTGTCACGGTTCCGGCAGGCTGGCGGGCGGATGGCGTCATTTTCAATTTCGCAAAATTTGAGCCAACCGTGAATGGTTCAACTTTTTCGTGGGAAGCACGGAACCTCGAAGCGGTGAAATATGAATCCAGTAGCCCCAGCGTTCTAAACTTGATTCCCAGAATTATTGTTCGCGTCTTTCCCCCCTCAGGCAAAAGCTCCGGCATCCTGCGAACCTTTGAAAGCTGGACGGATGTTTCAAAGTACCTCAGCGAACTCGCCGATCCACAAGTTCAAGTTGATGATACACTGGCGAGCAAAGCACGCGAATTAACTGCCAACACCAAAACTGAATTTGAAAAAATTCAAGCGATTGGTCGTTATGCGCAAAATATAAAATACGTTTCGATTCAAATTGGTACTGGACGCGGTGGCGGTTATCGCCCGCACAATTCACTCGAAGTCTTCAAAAAGTCCTATGGCGATTGCAAAGACAAAGCCAACTTGATGCGTGCGATGCTCAAGGCGCTGAACATCACTGCGTATCCGGTAGTGATTTATTCCGGCGATCCAAATTACGTCCGCGAAGAAATCCCGTCTCCCAATCAATTCAATCATTGCATCATCGCCGTCAAAATCAGCGATGAAACCAATTCTCCAAGTATCGTGACACATCCGAAATTAGGTCGCTTGCTAATTTTTGACGCCACGGATGACGATACCCCGGTGGGCGATTTGCCCGACCACGAACAAGGCAGCTTGGCATTGATTGTCGCCAATAACGACGGGCTGTTGATGAAGATGCCGATTACCCCTCCCGACCTGAATAAGATGATTCGGCAATCCGATGTGACGCTTACTCCTGAAGGTCAAATCACTGCGAAACTGAGCGAACGCTCCATCGGGCAATCAGCCGTGGGCGAACGAAGAATCTTCCGTGGGATGGCACGTTCTGCTTACGCTACCCAAATCGAAAGTTGGATCACTCGCTCGATCACGGGCGCGAAAGTTTCTAAAATCGAACCCGTGGATAATCATGCTGAAGGTAAGTTTGCTTTGGATGTTGAATTTGTAGCAGGCGGTTACGCTCAATCAATGCGCGGAAAGTTATTGGTCTTCAAGCCAGCCCTGGTCTCCCAGCGGATTGATCTCGACTTAACGGAACCGAAGCGAAAACATCCGCTGGTATTGGAATCTGAGGCCTTCTCAGAAACCGTCCGCGTTAACCTTCCATCCGGTTTTGAGGTAGACGAAATGCCTGACTCTGCCAAACTGGAAACTCCGTTTGGCAAATATTCTGCCACTTATGAAGTCAAAGAAGGGCAATTAATTTTCACCAGAAATTTAGTCGTCACCGCAGGCACAATTCCCGCCTCACGTTATACTGAAGTACGTGAATTTTTCGGCAGAATTCGTGGCGTCGAAATGTCTCCAGTAGTGCTGGCGAAGAAATAATGGGTGCGAACTTTGATCTTTGGATTTTGGTCTTTGGGTAAGTTCTCTACTCGTTTGCCTTGCGTCCAACTTGCTATTTTCAATACTTGCCCAAAGACCAAAGATCAAAACCCAAAGCCCTCATTAAGCAGCTTCGTGCGTTCGATTAGGGAAAATCTTCCTTCCTTTGTTAAGATTCAAAAATGAAATCAATCACCATCATCGGCGGAGGCTTAGCTGGTTCTGAAGCCGCGTGGCAGGCAGCCAGTCGCGGCGTCAAAGTCACTCTTCACGAAATGCGTCCCACGCGCAGTACAGGGGCACATCAAACCTCAAACCTGGCGGAATTAGTTTGCAGTAATTCGCTGAAATCCGATGAATTCGGATCAGCTCCACGCTTGCTGAAAGATGAACTCAGAGCTGGCGATTCCCTACTCGTTCGTATTGCCCAGGATTTTTCTGTCCCCGCTGGCGGAGCGCTTTCGGTTGACCGCGAAAAATTTTCTGCGGCGATCACGGCAACCTTAGAGCAGCATCCGAACATCGAACTACAGCGCACCGAAGTCAGCCGGATCAATCCCGATGACATCACAATTATCGCGGCGGGTCCGCTGGCTTCACCGGATTTGGTTTCTGCTATCAGTGAACTCACAGGCGAAAAAGATTTGTATTTCTTTGATGCGATTTCACCCATTGTTGAAGGTGACACCATTAATCATGACATTGCCTTCAAAGCCGCACGCTACGGCAAAGGTGGCGACGATTACGTGAATTGTCCGATGAATAAAGAGGAATATGATCGCTTCTACGATGCGTTGCTCGTTGCTGAAAGTGTCAAACCTCACAGCGGAATGGAAGACGAAGCGAAATTTTTTGAAGGCTGTTTGCCAATTGAAGAAATCGCGCGACGCGGACGCGACACGTTGCGTTTCGGGCCGATGAAGCCCGTCGGATTAATTGATCCGCGCATCGGACGCGAACCGTACGCCTGTGTTCAGCTTCGATTAGAAAATTTAATGGCGGACGCTTATAACATCGTCGGCTTTCAATGTCACATCAAATACGGCGAACAAAAAAAGGTTTTGCAATTAATTCCCGGACTGGAAAACGCTGAATTTATTCGCTTCGGACAGATGCACCGCAACACGTATATTTGTTCGCCGCGCTTACTCGAAAAAACTTTGCAGATGAAGCAGCATCCAAATATTTTTTTCGCCGGACAGATTTCCGGCATCGAGGGGTACACCGAAGCAATGGCGACGGGGATGATTGCAGGAATCAATGCAGCGAGATTAGCGCAAGGCAAAACGACTTCTGCGCCGCCGCGAGATTCAGCTACGGGGTCGCTGGTAAATTATTTGGCACACGCGGATGAACGCAATTTTCAACCTGCCAATACAACGTTCGCGCTGCTACCGCAGATTGAAGGCGATGAACGCAGAAGGCTGAAAAAGAAATCTGATCGGCATAAATTTCAGGTCGAGCGCGGCTTGGAAGCATTCAATCATTGGCTGAATGAAATCGGCGAAACAAAGGTCATGAACGTCGCACAATGATGATTTCAAAATCATACAACCTGATGTGGTACGCAGTTACAACAGTGATTATCTGTTTTTCAACTCACGAAATTTGCTTCGCGCAAAGCGGAAATGTTCCCGTCAGATCAAAGCCTCAACAAGCTCCTCCATCAAAGCCAAAAATTCCCAATACGCTTGAATTGCCCGGCCCTAAATCTGGAGATACTGCTAAACCTTCGTCTGAGCCATCTGAGGAAACGCTGAGGATTAACAGTAATTTGGTGACAGTCATTGCAGGTATTAAAAATTCCGGCGCAGCAATTCCTCTCAAATTGAACATCACTGATTTCGAGATTTTTGAGGACGGAAAATTACAGGAAATTGCTGAATTCGCACGTGAAGATGAGACTCCGTTACGGTTAGTGATGTTGTTTGATACCAGCTCCAGTGTGAAAAATCAGCTCCGGTTTCAGCGTCGCGCTGCCGCACGATTTTTTGAGAGAATTCTTCGCCCACAAGATCAAGCTGCGCTCTTTGCTGTCTCAACTGACATCATTCCAATTCAGGACTTTACCAATAAGGCGCGACTGCTCAACGATGCGACAAAGTTATTGCAAGCCAGCGGAGCGACTTCGCTTTACGATGGAATTTATCTCGCGGCTGATTACCTGAAAAAAACCAAAGGACGCCGCGTCATCGTCCTCGTTTCAGACGGCGGCGACACCACCAGTAAAGTCAAATTAACGGAAGCTCTCGCGCAGTCGCAGGCAGCCGACGCCGTAATTTTCAATGTCTACACCGGAGTCATTTCCAACTCGCAAAACATCCGCGACCTCGCTGCGGAACGTGCCATGCAAACGCTGACGCAACAAACCGGCGGCGAAGTCTATGCGCCTCAAATGGCGATGAACGGCAACGAAATTGACGAAGACCAATCCCTGAAAAATCTTGATGCTGCGTTTATTCAATTAGCCGATCAGCTCCGCACGCAGTACACGCTGCGGTATTATTCGACGAATGATGCGCGGGACGGGAAATTCAGAAAACTGGAAGTGAAGGTCAAGCAGGAAGGTTTGAAAGCGAAGGCGAGAGCGGGATATTACGCAGCAAAACCGTGAAGTCAGTCGGTCAAATTTATGCTAATATCTCAATTCGGAGGTAATTATGCAGCAGATTGAAATTTCAGAATTACAAAATCAAATTGGAATACTGCTTACTGCAATACACAATGGTGAAGAAGTCGTTTTCACTGAAGCTGCGCAGCCGATAGCGAAAGTTATTAAACTTTTACCCGATAAAAAAATAGCTCAAGCTGGAACCCTTAATACTGCATTGCAGCAGGTGAAAAATTTAAGCATCCAAATTCTACCTATCAAAAAACGTCGTAAAGCTGGAAGTGCGGCTGGGCAGATTTTTATGGCTCCCGACTTCGACGAGCCACTTGATGATTTTAAGGAATATATGGAATGAATCTTTTATTAGATACTCATACACTTCTTTTCTTTGTAAATGATAATCCATTGCTAAGTGACACAGCTCGAAACGCAATCGAAGATAACACCAATGAAATTTATCTGAGTATTGTAAGCGCGTGGGAAATTGCGATTAAATCGTCTCTGAGTAAGCTTCAAATTCCTAAGTCTGTTGAAATCTTCATTCCTGAACAATTACAACTAAACAATTTTCAGCTATTGCCAATAAAAATTAGTCATCTTGGAGTCGTATCTAAATTTCCGTTTCATCACCGCGACCCGTTCGACCGCCTGTTAGCGGCACAATCCATAGCTGAAAATTTCCCCATTATTAGCATTGATGAAAAACTTGATGCTTATGGCGTCTCTCGAATTTGGTAATCAACTCACACTCCACCCACCATCAACCTTCAAAATCTCTCCCGTGATATTTCGCGAGCTATCGCTCAGCAAAAACATCGCAGCTTTCGCTACTTCTTCCGCATCAATTAAATCTTCAACCAACGGCTGTTTGGTTTTCATGAATTCAAGAATCGTAGGATTTTCCTGAGCGCGGAGGCTCATCGGAGTGCGTATTAATGCGGGTGCGATGACGTTCACACGAATTTTATGCGGCGCGTAATACGCCGCCATGGATTGGCTCAAACTGATGATTGCGCCTTTGCTCGCAGCATACGCATGCGAAGCAAAATTTTTCGGTTCGGGAGAAAATGCCAGCACACTCGACATATTTAAAATCGTACCGCGCAATCCTGCTGCGTCTACGTCTTGCTGTAGCATTTGCTTGATCGTTTCACGGCACATCAAAAATGTACTTTTGACATTTGTATCAAGGGTGATGTCCCAACCTGCTGCCGTACATTCGTGGATCGCGCCATCGCCAAAACTTCTCCCGCTGATGCCGACAACGTTGAATAACGCGTCAATGCGATGATAGTGATTCACGCATTTTTTGACGGCTAAACTCGCGGTATTTTCTTCAATCAAATCACCGACAAAATATTCGCATCGTGCGCCCGAAGCCCTGATTTCAGTGGCTAAGATTGCACAACTTACTTCATCGCGGCTGACGACAAAAATTGCTGCGCCGGAATTTGCCGCCAACTTCGCAGTCGCAGCAGCGATGCCTGTTGAGCCTGTCATGAGAAGATTCATTTTGCTTTTGTTTTGGCTTTGCCTTGTGCACTGAGCGCGTGTTTTTGATCGCGTTTCATTGTTTTGATGAACTCAGCACGACGAAAGCGGAGCGCACTCCAATCCTCATCAATGGCTACCATTCGCACCGGTTCAAATCCAAGCTCGCCGACAATCTTCCAACCCGTATCGCGGTTGAAATCGCACTTATAATTTTTAGAAGTACCTTTGGGATACGCAAACCAAACGGCTGCATCGCCTTTTGTTAACGGGGCTATCGCAGCAGCGAGCGAATCTACTTCGTGTTGCCTGGTGACAAATAAAAGCGCAAACGTGAATTCATCTGAAGACTTATATTTGGTTTTCACCGTGGCTTTGGCTTTCAACGCTTCGACCAATTCACCAAGATTTTTTGGTACGTTAGCGAGAATTACTTTTTCGTTTTCTTTGAGATTTAATTTTTTTAGTAGTGCTTCCATATTTTTATTCATAAAGGTGCGCGAGGCTCTTGCGATAGCCTTCATAAAATTCGTCAAGCTGCTGCGCCGCGCTCGTATTCCCAACAAATTGATGCGATGGCAGCATGATTGGTTTCACATCTTTTTCCAATAACAATTCCGCCGTCCGGGAGCGCAGCATATTGATAATCATTCCACCAGTCACCGTCGAAGTTGGCCCTGTGCGCCATTCCAAACCTTCTAATTCAACGATGCTATCTCCGGCGGGGCAACAATTGTCGAGGATGACATCGGCTACATCAATCAATTTTTTCCCGGACGAATGCGCGGGAACGGACTGTTCGCAGTGCGTACGTGAACACATTCCGATCACAGGCAGTCCGCGATTTTTCGCACCCTGCGCCATCTCTACAATCACGGGACGAATGCCGCTGGTAGAAATCACGATCATCGCGTCGTGCGCTCCGAATTTGAATCCTTTCAAAATTTCTTCGGCGTAGCCTTCGTATTTTTCAAGGTGCAACGGCGCACGCAATCCATTATTTCCAATGATATTGGCATGCGTAGACATCGAGAGTTCGACCATGGCTACGAAGCCGACAAAACAGCCCTGACGCGGCGTCATCTCTTCGCACATCATCCGCGAATGTCCGTTGCCGAAAAGGAAAACGAGACCTTTACTGGCGATACTGTTGGCGCAAATTTGTGCCGCTTGTTCGATGTTGTCGAGCTGCGTGTCTTTGACTTTTGTCAAGAGTGCGAGTGTTTTTTCAAAATATGTTTGTGATGCTGTCATTTCATTTTTTATCCACGAAGTCACACGAAGAAACACGAAGGGGGAGAGAAATTAAATAACTATTTTTAAGCTCTATTCTTCTTCGTGTTTCTTCGTGGATGAGTCATTATCGGATCGGTAAGTTCCGAATTGCGCCTGGAACCTGCGGCGTTCCTTGCTTCGCCGATTCAATTGCAGCAAAACAGATAGACAGTCCGCGTAAGTTATCACGAGCATTATTGACAGGCTCCCGCTTTTCTTCAATCGCGCAAAGCAGCTCCGCCATTGTGCCGTGAAATCCTTGCAAAAACCACGTGCCTTGCAAATCAGGCGTCGCAAAACCTTCGTCAGTATAAAGCGTCACGGATTGTTCAGAAAGGCTGGAGCCGACACTGACAAGAGAGCCTTTTGTGCCTGCGATATAAGTTTTATCTTCCTGCCCGTGCGTCACATTCGCATTGAAATTCAACGATGCAATTCCGCTCTCAAATTCGATGATAGCATTGGCGAGCATGGGTGGTTTCGCTTTTTGGGCAATGCCGCGCACCGTGAATGCCTGCACTTTTTTTGCTTCGCGTTTTCCGAAAAAACATTGCGCCAGATCAAACCAATGCACGCCGAAATCGTACAAAATCAAATCGTGAATTTCTTCAAACGGAGTCCCGATAATCCAGCTGTGATCCCAGTGCAAAGTGAAATTTGCGCTGACGACTTCACCGATAATTCCGGCTGAAATCGCTTGCCGAATATAACTAAAATGCGGCGACCATCTTCCGTTTTGATTCACTGCCAGTTTGACTTTGTACTTGTTTGCTAATTGAATTAATCGTTTACCTTCATCCAAATCTGTGACGAATGGTTTTTGCGAAAGGATGTGCTTACCCGCATGAATAGCGGCTTCGATGATCGGGGTGCGGTCTTTTGGGTGCGGCGTAATGTCTACGATTTCGACATTCTCAAGCTTCAGGATTTCACGATAATCTGTTGTAACGAACGCTTCAGGAAAAAATTGTTGTTGACGATCTTTGACTTTGGATTCGTTACGGTCACACAACGCGGCGACGTTGAATCCAGCAAGTTTGTAGGCGTTCAGATGCTGCGAAGAAATCCCGCCGCAACCAATCAACGCAATCGGCGGATTATAATTTTTCGGATTGCGTGGTTGATACGGCAAATCCGGCGCGGCGATTTGTTGGATGGTTTTGATTTTGGCTAAGCCATAATCATCGGCTAATTCTTCGGGCATAATCAAATTTGGTCTTGGGGCTTTGGCTTTTGGTCTTTGGCTTCTTTAGGACGCGACTTGGCAAAAAATCAAAGACCCAAGCCCAAAGCCCAAAAATCAGCTCAACCGTTTCACCGTTCTTTTCTCGTTCGCGCTCACAACTGCCGTATCAACAATTTGTTGTCCAATGCGACTAATCTCTAGTGATAACGGACCTGAAATCGGCTCGCCTGTTTCAATGCAGTGAATTAAATATTGAATTGGATTTTGATGCGGCGGGTGAATTTCATCTACGGGAATTTCGTGTGCCTCCGGTCGTTGTCGCGTTTGAATCGCAATTGTTTTTTGATAATCGTAGCTGCTGATCGTGCCATCCGTCCCGATAATTTCAAAGCCGCATTTCGGTTGCGTCTGCGTCATCCACGGATCAGTAAACGTTCCCCAGCGTGTTTCGATTTTTGACAAGCCGACATCATAGCGAGCAATGGTGATGCTGTATTCGTCAACTTCAATGCCGGGAGTTTCATTAATGACAGTAGTGACTTCAAGCGGAATTTTGCCGTTGTGATACCACGTGCCAAGCGTCGAGCCGTAGCCCATATAATCCAGCAAAGAACCTCCGCCCTGTGATTTTTTGTAAAACCAACTGTGCGATTTCTTCGCATTGACTTCAGCCTCGGTGACTTCAACTTTGTCGGCGAGATGATAAAGCGGACCGCGATTACCACCGTAATGCCGGACTTCAATAACCTGCCCGATGACGCCTTCATCAATCAAACGTTTTGCGGTGCGATGCGCGGGAACCCAGACCAAAGGCCAATTGATGACCAGCGTTTTTCCGGTTGGTTGCATCGCCGCAATCATGCGATCCGCTTCTGCGAGCGTAGCCGCAAAAGGTTTTTCCATTAAAATATGAACGTTGTACGGCGCGACTTTTTCAACCCATTCTGCGTGCTGTGCGGTAGCTGGACAAAGAATTACGATGTCCGGTTTTGTCTCTTCGAGACATTGACGATAATCAGTAAATACGCGGGTCTCAGGAATGCCGAAATTTTTCGCAGCGGATTGCATGCGCTCCGGTTGTTCATCAGAGATGCCAACAATTTCCGCCGTCGGATGATCGTACGCATAGCGCAACAAATCGCCCATGTGAAAGTGATCAAAATTGATGCCAGCAATTTTCATAGCTCAAGCCGCGATTTCAAGTTGTGATTGAAAGTCATCCAGCGATTGACAAATGACCGCGTGGCGTTGAAGCGTACGCAGCAAACCTGCATCATTAATTGGCGTGAGTTCTACCAATAGAGCTTCAGGATTTGCGCCAAAACGTAATTCCAGCGTATCCGCAATCGTTGTCCGCAATGATCTGATTTGTCCTTGTTCAAGTCCCTGCTCAAGTCCTTTCGCTTCGCCCATTCTTTCCCAGCTAGTCACGTATTTTTGTCGTTTCATATTTTCTTCCTCTTTTTCGACCGTATCGGTTAACTGCTCTTCTAATTCTGCGGGTAAAGTCAGCACCCAGTCAATGAATCGCAACAGTTCGGCGATGTATTTTTTGGTGAATCCGCGTCCACGCATCAATTGCAATTTGGCGAGCATCCTTTTCTGCGGAGCGCGCTTGGTTTCCAATGCTCGTAAATGTGCCAGTACCACCAAAGCGAAGGGATTCTGGCTGCGCTCCAATTGCGTAAGTTTAGCACGATAATCCAGCAGTTTGATGATCGGAAATTTCAGGCGAACTTCGCAGCCAAAATTTTTCTCTTCGTATTGTGATGGTCGCCAGGCAGCGTGTTCATCCGCCAAAAGTGCCAGACTGACAACCTGCCGATGATACTTGTCAAAGATGCGATAATGATACGTGAACATCCGCGCCGCGAAATCGTGATCGCGCTGGCTTTGCACTTCGATGTGAATTAACAGCCAGAGTTCTTCGCCGCCCAACAGATAAACCTTAACCAATTTGTCTACGGTTTGCCGCGTCGTCTCGGCGTCTCTGGAGATTTTCTGGAATTCTTTATCGAGAAAACTGAAGCCTTTGCTCCAATCAATTTGTTGGTAAATGCGCGGAAAGAAAAACAGTAGGCACTGCTCGAAAAATTGCTCAATAATATCTTTCCACGGGCTGTCGTAATCGGCTTGTTCGGTTTGGGGCATAGGCGGCTGGTTATAATCGTTTCAAAACAAACAACGTAATATCATCATACTGCGGAGCCGCTCCGGCGAAGCGGTCAACTTCATTGAAGATTTTTTCGACGATGACTTCGGCTGATTCGTGGGCGATTCCTCTCACGAAATCGGCTAAGCGTTGTTCGCCGTACTCTTCTTCGTTGATGTCCTGCGCTTCGGTCACGCCGTCGGAAAAAAGCGCGATAATGTCTCCGGTGTTGACTGTGAAAGTGGCTTCTTCATACGGCAATCCTGACAGCATTCCCAGCGGTGTTCCGGTCGCCTTGATCCATTCGGCTTCACCATTTTTTCTGAGCAATAAACAATCTGTGTGCCCTGCGTTCACGTACACGCACTTGCCCGAAACCGGATCAATTCGCATCAGCACTCCGGTCACGTATTTATTGGATGGCGTCGTAGCGAAGAGCAATTCATTCGTATGCGCAGCCAGCTCTGTCAACAATGGAACTCGCCCCAGCAAAGCACGCAAAGTGGCTTGGATATTGCTCATCAACAATGAAGCGGGTAAGCCTTTGCCGGACACATCGGCGACGCAAATTAAGTGCGGATCGGTGCTTTGATTGGCAGCGACTGGCAGCGCATCGTAATAATCTCCGCCGCATTGACGTGCCGGACGGTTACGCGCAGCTAGATCAAAGTTGTGTAATTTGGGCAAAGCCGAAGGGAATAACGTCGCCTGAATTCCGGCAGCTAATTCCAGTTCCTGCTCCATTTTTTTGCGAGCAATTGTTTCTTTGATAAACCACGAATTATCGAACGCGACGGCAGCTTGGGCGACTAACCCGGCTCCGAATTCGAGATCATTTTCGCTGAACGTTAATTTGCCCGGACGCGCACCAAGGGCGACAAATCCTCCGCTGGTGAAATCATTGGAGCGAATCGCAAAAAATATTTCCGCCTGATTTGCCAATAAATGTTCCTTGAATTCGCAGTCGGGGAAATCCTTCACGAACAAAGCTTCCGGCAACGGATCAATAACATTTTGCAGTGCCTGACAATTTTCAAGCTGATTGATGTTCATTCCTTTCAAACGCATCGCAGGCGGATGACCCTCTTTCCAAGCGGCTACGGCGTACTTTCTGACAACCCATCGCCCGGCTAACGTTAAGGCTAAAAGTTGCGAAATTGCTTCCGGTTCAATCGCCGAAGTCAGACCACGAACTAAATCTAACAAGGCTCGCAGTTCCTGCACTTTTTGATCAAGGTCTTGATTCAAAAGCTGCGCTTCGGTGTGAGCGCGTGCGTTTTCGATGCCGCTGGCAGCAATGCCCAATAAGGCCTTGAGAAATTCAATATCTTCGTCTTCGAGCGGGCGATTGGCGGGGCGTGCGATACCGAGAAATCCTATCGGTGCAGTCTCTTCGCCAATCGGTAAAATCAAATCAATGCCGACTGCATGGGCATCATTAATATCGAAGATTTCTCCGGCTTTCAGCTTGGGCAAACCGCGCACTAACGCTAAACGAATCTCGCCTTCACGTTCGACGGCGATGAAACCTTTGCCGACAACGAGGCGTCCCATGACCGTTCGCAGTAAATGTTTGAGAAGATCGTCAAGGTCTAACGAAGCGTGGAGGAGTTGCGCGGATTCGAGAAGGGCTTCAAGATTTGAGGCGTCAGGCATAAAAGTAGAAAGTAGGTGGTAGACCGTAGACGGTAGTTTTTAGCGTGAAGTCGCAAAACCTTGAAGCATTGCTTTCATGTATGCATCAAGCAAGCGACCGACACGATCTAATTCGTCTTGAATTTCAATCGTCGGAGCATAGCCGAGATCGTGAATGAGAATTAAATAGTAACGACATTCTTCCGGTGATCCTTGAGAAATATTATAGAATTTCGCTTTGTCGGGGGCAGTTCGTTTCTTGAAGCCTTCGGCAATATTTGCCGGGACAGAAACAGCGGCTCTGCGCAATTGCGAAGTCAGCCCAAACATTTCATGCTTCGGGAGCTTTTCTGTCAACTGATAAATCTGCAATACCATCTGATGAGCTAATTTCCAAACATCCAAATCCTGAAACGTCTTCGACTTCGTCATGAAAATTCTCAATCAGCAACAAATGCCTTTACCTACCGTCTCCCGTCTACCAACTACTTCCTACTTAACTTTTTCACCATCCGCAATTCGTTTTTCTGACCGGGAATGATTTCGTAGTGAATTTCGTCCATCAGGGTTTTAATCAGCCGCATCCCAAGCCCACCAGAGCGACGTTTTTCGATGAGCTTTTCTAAGTCTTCCTGCAAGATTTGCGTCGGGTCGAATCCAATTCCCGTATCAATGATGTGAAACGTAATTTTTTCTTCATCCACGTTGGCACGCACCAGCACTTCCTGACTTTTGTCGTTGCCGTAAGCGTGTTCGATAACGTTGGCGCAGGCTTCATCTACGGCGAGTTCAATTTTGGAAATATCAATTTCTGACATTCCGGCTTGCAAGCCGACTTTCGCCACGAATTCGCGGATCAATGAAAGATTTTCCGTAGACGATTGAACTCTGAGAGTGAA
>JAYVZE010000165.1:0-28523 GCA_043783625.1 Blastocatellia bacterium
CAACTCAGGCAATATGACGGCAGCGGGAGCGACGACGTACCAATGGGACGGCGCGAATCGCTTGAAGAGCGTCAATGGCGGCGCATCCGGCAGCTACGGCTTTGACGGCAATGGGAAGCGCGTCAAGAAGACGGAAGGCGGCGCGAGTACCTACTACGTCTATTCCTCCGTCATCGGCAGTGCGGTGATGGAAGTCGCCAGCGCAGGCGTCCAGCGAGCGTATGTCATGAACGGCGGGAGCGTCGTCGCGCAGCGGAATCCGAATGGACAATTTTACTGGCTGCACGCCGATCACTTGGGGAGCGGGCGGAAGATGACGGATACCAGCGGAAATCTGACCTACCGCGCCGAATTCGATCCGTACGGAAGATTGTTGTACGAATGGAGTGCTACGCCTAATCAGAACACCAAGAAATTCACAGGCTATGAAAGAGATGCCGGATCGGGACTGGATTACGCGCAGGCGCGGATGTATGGCAGTGAATGGGGACGCTTTTTGTCGCCTGATCCGATTGGAATGGCAAGCGTAGATAAGCTCAGCCCGAAAACTTTAAATGCCTATGCGTATGTTAATGGAGACCCTATAAACGCAACTGATCCAACCGGACTAGGTCCTTCATTGCCCACCAATAATGGGTCTGATCGCCCCAACCCAGCATTTATTGCGACTGGCGGTTATGCCGTCTGTATCGGTGAAATCATGCGCCGTCTGTACTATAACTACGCCGCCCAATTTCTGAACAATGCGTATAGTAGTGGGTCAGGTAGTGGCAGTGGTAGTCCCGTGGAGCCACCTAAGCCGAAACCAGTTTTAAGTATTACTGTGACACAACCTGCGAAAACTCAAGGAATTGGATGCGGAGCAGCAACTTCTAGATTTGGATTTAGTATTACGGGAACTGGTGATTTGAGTGGTTGGATTGTTCAGAAAGTAACGATTGAAGTGAGTCAGGTTGGTGAGTCTGGAAGAAGTATTGACCAGCACAATTCTGCGAATTATGACGTTCCATATTGGGAGGCTTGGCAAGTTACCAAAGATGGCAAGGTGTATCCAACGGTAGGAAATTCAAACGATGTTTTTAGCACTGTAACAGAGCCTCCCGCATCAGTGGGTACGCTTAAAAAACTGGGTGTGGCAAAATTTTTTCTATCAGGAGAAATCTCGTATAATCCGTCCACTTGGGGTAATCAGGTAGAAGCGGCACATGATTTATTTTCAACCTATAACGAGCCGAATGGCTGGAAGAGCATTACAGGAGCTTCATCGCATGAAATGACTGTTGAA
Source organism: Blastocatellia bacterium (assembly GCA_043783625.1). Taxonomy (GTDB): domain Bacteria; phylum Acidobacteriota; class Blastocatellia; order RBC074; family RBC074; genus JAFDVL01. The sequence continues at coordinate 1,286 of JAYVZE010000165.1, forward strand.
TGGAATTGCCTTGATGGAAAGCGAGGAAACTTAAATGTAACACCCAAGTAAGCTTACCGAAAGAGTTTGCCTGGAGTTTTGTATGTATTTTACGCGACCTGATTTATGAAAGATTAATATGGGATTTACTCACTTTATAAAACTATCCTACTTTCTTATTTTTTTAGTAGTAAGAAAGACGCTGTATCTATGTTTATTTTTTGTGCAAGTATGGAATATATCATGTGTCACAAATATTCCAGTCAACTCGCAAAGCCAGGAAAAAGATAAGAGCCACGTTGATGAAGTAGTTGCGCTTATTAAATCTTCTCCAGCCTGGAGCGATATTTTTGAAACAGATAAGGAGACTACACAGCCAATTTTATCAAACCTAGAAAAAATATCACGTTACGATACGAGTATTATTAGAGAGGCGGTGCGTAGCTTCATACAAGGTAAAATACATGGTGGAAAAGACGATTACGGTGTTGATGACATGAGTCGAATATTTTTATTAAATAGGTATATATTTGATATACCAGAAAAAAATAACCCCCTTCAAAAAGTTACTACATATGGAGGGTGGAGAGGTAGACCGTTAGATGGTAAAACCGTTAATCTCTTGTGGCCTTTTACTTTAGATGCAGATAAAAAACTACAGCTAGTAATAAATTTTAAAGGTTATGGTGGCGTACCATATCGAGGATTGGAAGAGTTTGATGAATTTAGTAAAAATTTTAGTCGAAGAAAAATCACAGCAATAGAAAAGTGATAAGTAAAAAATTCGTTTGAACGAAGCCTTGTTGAGTGTAGTTATAATTAGAGTAGGTAATTGAAATAGCCCATTACCCCGACTTAACGTTTAGCTAAAATGTATCGTTGCGGGACATCACTTTCGAAGCGGGATGAAGGTTTGATAACTTCGGCAACAAAACCAATGGGATGACCTTCCCGAAAATCGGGACGAGTAGTACGCCTGTCAATAACCGTCCGAACAGCTTTACCAATGGCGGCGCATCCGGCAGCTACGGCTTTGACGGCAATGGCAAGCGCGTCAAGAAGACCGAAGGCGGCGCAACGATCTACTATGTGTATTCAACCTATATTGGTGATGCCGTAATGGAGGTTAGTTCTGCTGGTGTACAACGAGCTTATGTCAGTGGTGGACGTGGGCAGATGGTTGCGCTTAGAAGTACTGATGGTAATTTTTATTGGATTCACAAAGACCATTTGGGCAGCGGTCGTAAGATGACCAATAACAGTGGAAACCTGACGTATCGAGCTGAATTTGATCCGTATGGCAAGCTGCTGTATGAATGGTCATCGTCCGGTCAGTCAAATTTAAATACCAAGAAATTTACGGGCTATGAACGTGATGCTGGAAGCGGTTTAGATTACGCGCAGGCGCGAATGTATAGCAGTGAATGGGGGCGATTCATGTCGCCTGATCCGATGGGGTTAGGTGCTGCAACTAAAACGTCTCCGAAATCGCTAAACCGTTACAGCTTCGTAAGTGGGAACCCTGTCAATTTCCGCGATCCTGGTGGAACGTGTCTAATTTATTGGAGCCAAGTGAGCGAGACTTATGGTTTTTGGGATAGTACGCTTTGTAATGCTGAACCCGAGAGACCTAATCCAGACACCACATCACCTCCACAAGCAAGGAGTACTTGTGGTTTTAATCTAAATCTTTTCACTGGAGAAGATGGTAATGGTAATACTCCGTCAGGGCTAAGTGACAGTCAGGTTAATGATTTCAAGAGTGCGATACAAAAGTTTTTTGGCGACCTCGGAATTAGTACAATTTTTGATTCTCCAAATATCTATGATTATTCTCACCAAGTAAATCTTCAAGGTAATGGCCCAAGTGATAGAACTGGAGACTTGGGGCGAACATATGGTGGGACATCTTTCATTTATGTTGCTCGTAACGCTGATCCTGCAAATTTTAAAGAAGCCGATGCTAAAATTATGGCTTCTTGGCTAGAGCATGTTGAAAAGAATACTCCATTCGATTCACTTCATAATAATAAGGAATTATCTAGGTTTGTAGCAGGAATAACGATTCATGAGGTACTTTCTCATTGGTTATTACAAGGCGTAGAGGGGTTTCCAGGCAGTGGGCATACATCTTCAGGTATAACGCAAGGACCTGAAAAGTATCGCGGCAAGCCAATCGATCCAAATATTTTCAAGTTAGATGATGAATGGGCTGGAAAACTACAGAATAAGCTTGGATGTGATTGACTATCCATTTTTTTCAATAAATTATTTATTTCTTTATAAGAAGGGAGTACTTCGACAATGGTTTCTAGTAGAACTCAGCTTACAACCCCTTGGCAAGTTATAATGCTAATAATTTTAATCCTTACGGGACGAATATCAATACTTGGACAAGTCCATGATATTCGAGTATATACGGCAGATCATAGTTATTTTATTGAAGTATCTGAAATAAATAATCGAATAGTACTATACCTGAATAAAAATTCACCAAAAATGATTTGGGAAAAAGTGATTAATAACTTAGGTCGAGTCTATATCTCCAAAGGTGCTAGTCGAGTTGTTATCTTTCAGGAATTTTATCAAACAGATAAGTATTGTCCAACTTCGGGGAGCTTTGTGATTTTAGATGAAAAAGGCGACCGAGTTCGAAGTTATGATTATCAGGAATTAGGATTTAAATTAATATGTAACGAGAGCCAGCACCGTAAAACTGTTGATATACTTGATGGGGTTGTAAGAATTTCAGACGATGAGAAATTTCTTGATGTGGGTAGTATTAAGTTAAATGAGAGTTACCAGGAGCAAGTGAAAAAACTGAACTCTACTTGCGGAAAATTCTGGGAATGCCGAGATCAAGGAATCTCTTTCCCTGATGAATATTTAAAAGATAGAGTATGGCGATTCGATATGAGGGATGGCGCACTTGTATCCGATAGCGTCAAGAATGGCTCAAAATCTCAGTTATTGTTTCCTCAATACCAACAACAATTTAAACAATATCTTTCCGATAATACCTATCTATCTGAAAATAAGATATATTCTTTAAATCTAATGCATGATGGGAAGGCCACGTTGGTTGATAATAAAAGCCCTGCATCTTTAATCTGGACGACGAATCTACCGAATTTACCCTATGAATATCCTACGTCTGTGTTTATATCTGACACTGGTAAACGAGTAGTCCTAATTGGTAAAGCATCAGGTGAAATTGGTAACTCTGAAGAAATAGTATTTAAATTAATTGATGACCAAGGAAAAGTGATTAAGACTTATCAATTAGGTCAATTGATTTCCCCGTCTCTATGTCAAAAATATAGAGGCAGGGTATTATGGGGTGGACTTGATAAGCATTCTGACGGTGACACTATTGAATTAACAACTTACGCTAAACGAGGTGACATTCGAGAATCTGTAATAGAGCCATGGACAGATATTGATAATAGGGTTTTCGTGCGACAACCAATGGTAGCTCCTTATGAAAAAATAAAACTCAACTTAATCACTGGCGAGATCATAGCACGAGAGAAAATATTAATTAAAAAGATAAATTAGTTTTGATCATTTTAGCCGCTATGAATGATGTTTTTCACAACATTCATACGTTGGGATATTTCACTGGTTTTGCTTTGATGTTGCAGTCTTTCTATACTTAAAGATAGCTTCAGCATCACAACAGATTGGGATGACCTTTCCGAAAATCGGGACGAGCGACACGCCCGTCAATAACCGCCCGAGCAGCTATAACAACGGCTCCGCGACGATTAATTTCACGTACGACAACTCCGGCAATATGACGGCAGCAGGAGCGACGACCTATCAATGGGACGGGGCGAATCGCTTGAAGAGTGTCAATGGCGGGACGTCCGGCAGCTACGGCTTTGACGGGAATGGGAAGCGCGTCAAGAAGACGGAAGGCGGCGCGAGTACCTACTACGTCTATTCGTCCGTCATCGGCAGTGCGGTGATGGAAGTCGCCAGCGCAGGAGTCCAGCGAGCGTATGTCATGAACGGCGGCAGCGTCGTCGCGCAACGCAATCCTGATGGGAATTTCTATTGGCTGCACGCCGATCATCTCGGCTCAGGACGCAAGATGACGAATACCAGCGGCAACCTCACCTACCGCGCCGAGTTCGATCAAGATCAACATCAAGTAAGGCAGGTTTCAGGTGCTTGTTGTCAGATACGGGTAAACAGGCAATTCATCTCGACAACCTCACCAGCGAACGGCAACGAGAGCCAAGTCTCCCCGGCATGATACGCTTATAAGCGGATATAAAAACGGCACCCTTCAACCTCCAGAAAGCCTGACCCACCACAGAAGCCCCTGGCAATCGGCACGCAAGGACAACTTAGGCTTCCGTTTTGCCAGCGCGGACAGGTCATGGTTCCAACGCCTGCGCCGAAGCCATGGAATTTCACTGATTGCAAGGATGAAAAAATAAACGAGTTGCCAAAGTTATAATAAAAAGAGTGGCAGAGACGTTTAAGCTAAACGGTGAACGCGCCTTTTAGCTTTCCACTAAATTTATAATAATTGACAACTCGTCTTTGAATAAATTCTACTTAAAATCTAATAAAATGCAAGAGAGAAAATGAATTTAAAAAAATCTTAGTGTGTAACTAAGTTGAACGTTACGCCCTATTTCAGGGGCAAAATTGAAAAAAATTAGAAGTAGCGCGCAATCAACGACTGACTTTGTTGACGCCACTTGCCGTACCACTTACAGAGCGGGTATAAAAGTAAGATGCACAGCAATGACATTGCGTATACGCCCCATAATGGCAGGTGAAAACCTTCCGGCATCCCTGTAATTTTCGCTGTAAAATTAAATGAACCCCAAGGATAACCCGCAAGTAAAGCCATCAATAATCCGATGAGGTGCAACAGATACAAATGTGCAATGTAATAAAACATCGGTACTCGACCAAAAACTACAAATGGATTCAGCCGGAACGTGAGACGTGCTGGCAGTTTTTCTACCCGGGCTTGAAAGATTAGTGCCGGGCCAAGCGTCATCAGCAAAAACTGGAGTGAGGTCGGATACTTTGTGACATTCAGGAATGACATCAAAGTTAGTGTGATATTGCTTTGAGGGACGAATAAATTTGTTTCACCATACAGATTAAAGCTACGCAGGATAAGAAATAAGGCGACTACTGCAAATCCGATTGATACCAGTAACCGTTGTCTGTTTTTAGCTTCGATTTTTGTTTGATAAAGATCACCCAGCCAATATCCAAGTGCCATGACACCAACCAGAGGAATTAGCGGATAGGTCGTTCGAACTGAATACCCGTTCAGCAATGGCAAGACATTTTTTTGGTGTAAAATAGACCATAAATAATAAGCCGCTGTATTCGGTGCAAAATAAATTTTATCAAAAAGATTGTGCGCAAAAACTAAAAACAGACCGAAAGCTGCCAGCCATTTGAGGGGTAAATAAATCAACTGTGCCAGTACTATCATGCCAATGCCCAGCACCCAGATCACTTGCATGTAAAATAAGTGCCAGTGCCAGTTAAACGTCCAGGCAAACCATAGAACCGTAAACTCAAGCAGGATTAAAACCAGACCGCGTTTCCACAAATACTCAGAGAGATTTTTATTTGAGCCAATTTTCGATCTCACTAATCTGGCAGAAACTCCAGCCAGTAGAACAAACACGGGAGCGCAAAAATGCGAAATCCAGCGCGTCAGGAAAAGTGCCGGACTAATTTGCCGGATGTCTATAGGATCACTGACCGCAGGAAGATTCGCATATTCACGAGCATGATCTACGATCATCAGCAGCATGATTAGCCCGCGCAAAATATCAAGCGAGGCAATGCGAGAAGAATGCGGCAGGAGCGATGGTGCTCCTGCCGATGGTAAAGTTTCAGTCAAGATTTTCATAAGTATTTTATTTTCTAAAAGGCGTCCACGCGAAAGTCAGCATCACCGCACGTGGTTGTCCGGGGAAGTTTCCGGCACGGGCGGCGAAGAGGGAACTCGTGGCATATTGCTTGTCCGTGATGTTCGTAATTTGCAATTGCAAGCGCGCCCGCGAAGTCAGTTCCTGATAAAAACTCACATCCGCAATGGTGTAGCCATCGGCGCGAATGCCTGCGAATGGTTCGACGCGCTCACTGACTTTTTCTAACCCGAAGCCTACGCCTGTGCCTTCGAGAAAGTTGTACCGTGTGAACAATCCCGTCGTGTGCTTCGGCGCGTTTGCCAATGGTCGGCCAATCAACGACGCAACGTTGTCTTTTAAAATGCGCGTGTTGACGTTGGCGTAATTGAAAGCCATGTACCAACGTCGCGTGAGAAAACCTTCGACGTTGAATTCAAAGCCGCGAGAACGGGCTTGACCCACGGCAAGTACTGCATTCGCGTTATTTCCTGCGGGACCGAATAACGGATCGGGGCGCAGCATATTTTCCTTATTGATGTTGAAAAATGCGCCGGAAATAAACAGCCTGCGATTAATCAATTCAGTTTTGACGCCAACTTCGACTTGATTTCCGGTTTCAGGATTGAAGGGGCCGTTGGCCTGTGGAGCCTGCGAGAAAATTGGCGCACGGATGAAGCTGTTGGCATAGCTGGCATAAAACGAAACCTGCTCGACGGGTTTGACGACGACGCCTGCGCGACCTGAAAGCGCAGTGTCTTCAAATTTCAACGGCACGCCCGCGAAGCCTTTGTCATCATAACGGTCTACGCGCCCGCTCAAGAGAAACTGCACGAAGCGATTCACGACGATTTGATCCTGCGCATAAAAGCCTGTGCGTTTGGTTTGTGCGGTGCTGGTGGAAAAGGCACCAAGCGTGTAATTGCGTTCGTCCGTCAGACCATAGACCGGATTGAAAATATCAATCGCAGGAACCGTGCCGCCTGCGACTTCACGTTCGCGGGCACGTGCCTGACGGAAAATGTGATCCTGCGCAATGTGTTCGATACCAAACAGCAATGTATGCGTACCGAAGCCGCTTGAATTCGCTACTTTGCTGAGATTGCCGTTCAGGCTCCAATCATCATTAGCGCGGTAGAAATTACGAAACTCGCGGCGCATAGTTCGACCTGTCGCGGTTGCTGCATTCAGCCCGCGCGGTTCGTGGTATTTGTCGTTGTTTTCGTATTCCAGGTAGCGAAACGTATAATCCGCATTCCAGCCGCGCGACAAATTATGTTCGCCCCGCAATTGCAGGACACGAGCAATCAGCTTCACGAAATCAGTCGGCTCTGTGGCTGACCATTTAATGTTCGTCAGAAAGGTGCCGTTCGCGTCTACGGGAACGCCACGCAAGCGATTACCGGGCAGGCGTTGATTGATGAATTCGTATTCGGCACTAAAGCGGTTGTTGTCATTCGCTTTGTACAGCAAATTGCCGACGGCGTGCGAATTCGTTGAGCCGGCGTTGTTGCGGAAACTGTTGCGGTCTTCAAAATAAAACGCGCCACGTGCTAATAATTTGCCGGTAATTGGGCCGGTCATCTCGCCGTTCACCATTTTTTGCTGGAAGCTGCCAAAGCGTACCTGCATTTCGCCGTCCAGCACTTCTTTCGGCTTTTTCGTCACGTAATTGATGAGTCCGCCGATTTCACCGGAACCATAAAGTGCAGCCGTCGGGCCTTTTAAAACTTCGACCCGTTGAATATTGGTCAGGCGAATTTGCGACGTGCTGAAACCTGCATTGCTAACATCCCCTTCAAGTGAGCCGAACGGATTGCCACGTAAGCCATTGTATAAAATCTCGCGCTGGGTAAAGCCGCGAAACGTCATCGCACTGTAGTTGTTTTGATTAATGCCACTGACATTACGAAAGAGTTCGTTGCCTTCAAGGATGGCACGGTCTTCGATGAGCTGATTCGGGAAGACCTGTACCGATTGTGGTAAATCAATGAGACGTGTATTGACGCGCGTCCCGACAGCGGTGTCTTCGAGGTGATATTCCTTGAGGCTGGCGACAACATCAACGGAGGCGGTAATTTTTTCCAGGCGCGTATCTTGTGTTGTCGTTTGCCCGGCTTTGATTTCTACTTCGCGTTTTTGCGGTACGAAGCCGCCGCCGCTGATGACCAGGGTGTATTTACCCGCCGCGATATTAGCGAGCGTGAATTGTCCATCAGCAGTCGTGATGGTTTCATTCGAGGTTGTTTCTAGTTTGACGCTGATACCTGCGGCGGCAACTCCATCAGCGGTGATGCGCCCGCTGACTGATCCCGACGTCTGGGCATATAAAGGGCATAAAAAAAGACAAATTATTCCTAATGTAAACCACCCTTTCTTCCATGTATTTTGTAAATATTTACCTGGATATTTACGGGCATTCTCTGACCGGGATGGGTTAGTTTTATTGATATGTTTTATTGATTTATTCATAAATTCCTTTTTGTTAGCGTCTGAAGTTGTAAGAAAGTTTGAGGAAGAAAGTTCGGCGTTGCTGGAGCAATCCAATCCAATACAGTGCTTTGTGGTTTGAAGAATGGATCGCCACTTAATGGGAATTCCAGCCCTGGTGAACGGCACATAGCTATTGAGCAGGCTTGCGCAAATGCCTGATTTTGCTGCGGATTTAGATGTTGCAGGCTGTCAAGCCAAAGAGCTTAGGGCTTACAGTAAAATTGGAAAGTAAAGACGCGGCGGAGCGCGGTCGGAAGGTTGACTGAAGGAAAAAGAAGGAAGTGACACGAGTGATCTGGCTATGTCAGGTGACGCGGATAAATCAATCGTTATTGGAAGGAGAATCGAAATGACTGCCTGTCCGTGTTGCAGCGATTCGCAAACGCCGCAGTGATGAATGGCACCGCTGAATGCTTCGGACGAAGCATTCAGCAAATGAGCCGTAAGTATCTGCGGTAAAAAGACGGTTTCATGCGCAATTCCCCAGTCTAAGTGGGTCAAGCTGTGTAAACTAAGATTCACTGTGCCGAGCAATAAAAGCACAGTTAATAACTGTCTGATGAAGTTGTGGCACCGGAAAAATTTCATCTATTTTTCATTGAATGAAGAAAGCCGTAATCCGGTTAGAAAAATCTTAGCGTGTAGCTAAGTTGAACGCCACGCCCGATTTCGGGGGCAAAATTCTTAATGAATGACAGGTGGTTGTAAAATAATTTATTACTAAGATTGAAAGCTTTGAATGAGATGATTTGGGCTACGTGTTGCGTGGCAAACGTATAGGAAGCATTTAATCCAAACGTGGCATAACCATCGGTGCGAGTTTCTGTCGTGAAGATTTTATCCTGTGCCCGTGACAAGATAAGTTCCGGGGCAATGCGGAAGTTTCCGAATGTTCCTTCTATGCCGACTCGTCCCCGTAAGGGTGGGATTCGTGGTAATGGTGTTTTAGTTGCGGTCAATTCAGCATTGACATAATCCAAACTGGATTGAAACCAGATGTTTTTATTGAGGTTAATATCTGCCCGCGCTTCGACGCCGGTATAGCGACTGGTTCCTTGCGCATAGTTGGCAATAATCAGACCGGATTCTTCATCAGTTTTTCCGGTCGGAGCTAAGAAGACAAAATCCTTGATATGGTAATAGTAGTAATTCAGCTCGCCACGGAAGCGACTGTTCTGATGACGTAACGAAAAATCTATGCCATCGTTACTCTCGCGTTTGAGCTTATCGTTACCGATCTCAAAGATTAAATTACCCCCATGCGGCCCGTTGTTATAAAGCTCTTCCAGTGCTGGAGCGCGATAGGAATGACTGTAATTAGTCACGAACGCCCCACCTTCCCATAGCGGCACACGTAAACCGACAGCGGCGGAAATCCCGTTGAATGCCCGTGCGGATTTACCAATTGGGGCATAGCCGTTATGTTCGATCCGGCTCCCGAATTGCAAAGCCGCGCGCGAAAAATTAATTGTTTCCAGCACATATCCGGCAAATGCATTTTGAATCGTAGGAGGTGCCAAAGCTTCAGCGCCAATTGATTTGTAATCGCGGTGCAACCCCCAAATCCCGAAACTACCGCTCAGCCGACCAACTTTTTTCTGCTCCGCCAATGCACTATAAACCAGTGATTTATTCAGGAAAGTTGTATTGATATTGTTAGTCACTGAGTCAATTTCTTTGTGATTATAATTGTTGTATTGAACCTTAAGTTGAGCGCCGCTGAAAAAGGATTCGAGATCATGAAAACCAGCTTTGACTTGTAGGCTTTGACGCTGCATATCAAGGTGAACTATTTCGGGATCAGCCTCGGCTTTGTCGTATGGGATTCCGTAATAACGCTTATCAAGCGTGTAATTGGCACTCAAAAAACCTTTGCCGGCATAGTAGCCAAAACCACCTGAACCATTCGATTCACGCGAATATGAATTCAAGACCTTACCGATTGGCGTTGAATATTCTCCAGCTCGTAACCCGCCGCCATTTCCCCAGAAGAGCCATTTATCTGTACCAAATTCGATGCCGCCACTACCGCCACCGGTGTAATTATTGGAGCTGCCAACGCCTGTCAAATATCCATGAATTCCTTTATGTGCCGCGTCGTGTCCGGTGATGGCATTGATGACGCCGCCAGTCGCGCTGCTGCCATAAAGCAGCGTCGCCGGGCCTTTGACAATTTCAATTTTATCCAGCGACATCACGTCAATGGGTTCGGCGTGATCGCCTGATTGCGCACCTAATCCTCCCACCCGCATGCCATCTTGCAGGACGACTACGCGGTCGCCGTCGAAGCCGCGAATGACGGGCCGCGAAGAACCCGGGCCGCCACTGCGTTTAGCCACCCCAAGTTGATTATCTAAGGCTTCACCGAGTGACGTTGGATTTTTTTCAGCCAATTCAATCGCGCCTAACGTTGTCACGGATTGAATAGAATTGAACGTGGTTTCTTCGTTGCCGGAGGCAGTAATGGTGACCTGATCGCGGACGCCGGAAAGCTTGATTCGAAAATCTATGTTCGTCTCGCCGCCGGATATTTCGACGTTCTGGACTGAATCGGGGGCGCGGTCAAGATGGGCATGAATTTCGTATTTTCCGGCTGGAACGTTAAGGAATTCATACTTCCCGTTATCGTCGGTGACAGTTTTTCGATTGAGTCGAATGATCGTGACACTGACGCCGTGTAAGGTTCCACCCGAAGAATCCAGGCTGACAGTGCCTCGCAACGTTCCCGTGGATTGCGCAAAAATTGTACTGATAAAAATACTTAGACCAAATAAAGTCGAAAAAATATATCGCATAAATAAATCCTTTGATGGCTTCGACCCTCAACAAATTACCTGAGGGCGATTGCCAGTCATAAATCTCAAAAAAGTAAGATTAAAAATAAGCTTCGACTAACGACAATGAGTTAGTTCGCCGATTTTTTAGTAGAAGGATTTAGCTGCGAGGCGGGGCGCGGTCTGAAGTGAAAAGGAGTCTGTTTGCCTGATAATTTGCAGCAATGATCGAAGGGATCGAAACCGGAGCTGAAAAATTTAATTCAAAAACACGAGCCGGAAGATCAAGCGAGAGAGCCTGATGATCCAGGCAAATGGAACATTGATGGGATTGGTTCTGCGCCGCAGAATCTTCGTGATGAGCTGAAACCTGATGCGTCGCTTCATGCTGGAACGGCTCATCCGCCAAATGCAAGAAGACGTGTCCGGTCAGGCTCATCAAAATAGCCAGTACCAAAACCGGAACAAATATTTTTAGTTTGATTGTCTGACTGAACTGCTTCATCACGGTATTTACTATGACGAAAAAGCAGAGTGGTTGTCAAGTTACATATTTTTGTTGAGACGACGAACAGGCTGGCGTAGACTCGCACTGCGACTACAAGTAGGCAGTAGTCGGTAGACAGTAGCAAGGAATTGAATGCGACAAGTTACTTTGATTGAGAACCTACTGTCTACTGCCTCTCGACTACTCTTTTTCATCGCATCATCCCCGTAAACTGCGAGATTTTATTTATGTCCATGAATTTTGACCTGAGTGAAGAGCAACTCCAAATTAAACGTGCCGTCCGTGAATTTGCCGAGGCTGAAATTAAGCCTAACGTGATGAAATGGGACGAGGCACAGTACTTTCCCAAAGAACTCTGGCAACAGCTTGGCGAGCTTGGGTTGACCGGCGTGATTTTTCCTGAAGAGTACGGCGGCGCGGGAATGGGCTACGCTGAATACGTGACCGTCATCGAAGAAATTTCCCGCGTGGACGGCTCGCTGGGGCTGTCAGTAGCGGCGCATAATTCGCTTTGTACGAATCATCTGTATCAGTACGGAACCGAAGCGCAGCGTGAAAAATATGTGACTCCGCTGGCGCAAGGGAAACACGTTGGCGCGTGGGCTTTGACAGAGCCGGGATCGGGTTCGGATGCGTCTGGATTAAAGACTACGGCGGAATTGAAGGACGGAAAATGGGTCATCAATGGTGCAAAGAATTTCATTACGCATGGAGTCTCCGGCGATGTATGTGTAGTCCTCGCGGTGACAGATCGTGAGATGCGTTCACGCGGCGTTTCGGCGTTTATTGTCGAGCGCGGAACGCCCGGATTTATTGGCGGTAAGAAAGAAAATAAATTAGGCATGCGCGCCTCAGAAACGGCTTCGATCATTTTTGAAGATTGCCGGGTTCCCGAAGAAAACCTGCTCGGCGAACGCGGCAGAGCTTTTGTGAATTCAATGCAGATTTTGGATGGCGGCAGGATTTCTATCGCGGCGTTAGCACTTGGCATCGCGCAGGGAGCGTACGAATCCGCTCTGAAATATGCGCAGGAGCGTGAACAATTCGGCAAAGCGATTTTCGAATTCCAGGCGATCCAATTTAAGTTGGCGGATATGGCTACACAGATTGACGCGGCACGGTTATTGATCCAACGCGCCGCGTGGATGAAGGACAACAAAAAGCCTACGACAAAAGAATCCGCGATGGCAAAATTGTACGCCTCAGAAATCGCCGTCAAAGCCTGCGAAGAAGCCATCCAGATTCACGGCGGCTATGGCTACACGAAAGATTATCCACCCGAAAAATTCTGGCGCGATTCGAAGCTTTGTACGATTGGCGAAGGCACAAGTGAGGTGCAACGATTGGTGATTGCGCGGCAGTTGGTGGCGTTATAATTCATGTCAGTTGTTAGTGAGATGCAACTTTCTTTGGGGAAAGGGCGTAAATGAACGAAAGGAGTTATCTTCATGTTTTGTCCGAATTGTGCTCGAGAGAACTTGGAAATGAAAAATTATTGCCCTTCTTGCGGGTTGCGGCTCGAAGCCATTGTCCAGGCTTTGACGAATGAGCTTACCCTCACAAATCAAAAAGACGACAAATCGCTAACATCATCCGGCTTGAAGCGACCAGGATGGCGTTATTTTCTCCCCGGCGGTTTCTTTGTAATGTTTCTGGGGGTGATTATTGCTATTTTAGGGAAACAATCCTTAGTTAATGAGCCAGCACTGACTGATATAGGGACGATAATTACAGTGCTTGGTATGGGGTTGATTTCCTATTTCGTGGTAATGGGTATGATGAGGCAAGGGATAAAGAACATCCCCCGTACAAAAACGACGCCACACGATAAACAGACGGTTAAATTACCGCCTCCCTCACAAGTGGTAGAGCTTGGAAGCATCACTGAAAGTACAACTAGAGAATTTGACACAAGCTTGAGAGGCTATAAAAAGCTTACGCCAAGTAAAGATTTGCTCGTACCGTGATACTTACCGAATATTTTGTTAGGTGGCTTGACGAAGTAGATAGGAGCGTAAAATGAAAGTCGAAATCGTTTACTGTCCAACGTGACAGAACAACAAAAATAAGGTTGCGAGTCTCGTGACCCTTCTGAAGAAGCGGCTCGACGTTGAAGCTGTGACCACGCCTGGACAGACCGGTCAGTTTGAGGTCATCGCTGATGGCGAGAGAATTGCGGAGCGTGGTGGAAATTGGTTCACGCGGAGCTTTGGCGCAGGTTATCCCGATCTCGAAAGACTGATTGACCAGCTTGAGCAGTGCCGTGCGGGTAACGCCGCACAGTAGGCAAAAGTTCTCAATACGTCCAAGTCAGTTATTGTCACAACGCTGCTCATTTAATAGGTTGTTGCTCTCGGATTTTTTGCCAACAATAAATCACAGTCGTCTCAGATCCCCTGCACATTAATGGCGAAAGAGGTTTTCATGCTCAAAGATTTCATTGATGAATTTCTCCGCTACAAACTTGCCGGACAAAAAGCCATCGCCCAATTATCCGCCGCCGATCTCAATAAAATTCCCGGTGCAGAGATGAATTCTATTGCGATGATTGTTCGTCATATCAGCGGCAATCTGGCTTCACGGTTTACGGATTTTCTCAGCAGCGATGGAGAAAAATCATGGCGCAATCGAGAAGAAGAATTTGCGCAGGTGGAATACGATCAGGAACAAATCATGCAGCTCTGGGAAAGCGGCTGGCAGGTGCTGGAATCCGAATTGGCAAAACTCAGCGATGAAGATTTGAGCCGGGTAGTGACCATTCGCGGACAGGCTCTCACCGTACATCAAGCACTCCTCAGATCGCTTGCGCACATCTCCAATCACGTCGGACAAATTATTTTATTGGCTCGCATGCAGGCGCAGGAAAATTGGGATTGGGTAAGCATCCCCAGAGGAAAATCGGCGGACTACAATCAAAATCCGACGATGGAAAAACGACCCTATTAATTAGGGTACGGTACGAGGAGCGGTAGCGACTTGGTAACTCGTGGCATTTACCAAGTCGCTACCGCTCCTCGTACTGTATCGCTTCGCGTCGCTTAATTTACAAAGCAAAAATGCCCCGAAAATCATCCGAAATTTTACCCCATCCATCCTTCGCAAAATCTTTATTGCGTTGGTACGACGCCGTAAAAATCTCTTTGCCGTGGCGCGGCGTAAATGATCCATATCAAATCTGGCTCTCAGAAATCATGCTGCAACAAACGCGGGTTGCGGTAGTCAAAGAATATTACAAAAACTGGCTGGAAAAATTCCCGACGATTGAAACATTAGCGGAAGCTTCGTTGGATGAAGTGCTGAAAGCGTGGGAGGGATTGGGCTATTACACCCGCGCCCGTAATATTCACAAGCTCGCAAAAATTATCGTTAACGAGTATCAAGGAAAATTCCCGAACACCTCCGAAGCCCTGCAAACATTGCCTGGGATTGGTCGCTATACGGCGGCGGCAATTGCCAGCATTGCTTTTGACGAACGTGTCGCCGTCCTCGATGGCAATGTTATTCGCATCCTTTCCCGCCTCTTGGATTTGCCGGATCAAGTTAATCAGCCAAAGGTGCAAGCAAAATTATGGAACGTCGCCGAATCGCTGCTGCCGAAAAAAAGGAGCGGTGATTACAACCAGGCGATCATGGATTTAGGGCGGACGATTTGTGTGCCGCGCAATCCGAATTGTACGCAATGTCCGGTGCAGGAGTTTTGTTTGGCGTACAAAAATAAAACTACACATTTGCGTCCGGTCAAAAAAGCAAAAGCAAAAATTCCTAATGTTTATGCGGCTGCGGCGGTGATTCGTGATAAGCAGGGAAGACTTTTAATCGTGCAGCGTCCGCTGGAAGGATTGCTTGGCGGGTTATGGATGTTGCCACAATTTCGCTGCGAAGCTGATGAGAAGTTTCAGGAAAATCTGACGAAGAATTTTCAAAAAGATTTTGGGGCTGAAATTATTGTTGGTGAAGAAATGGCGCGAGCTTCGCAACCGTTGACGCATTTTCATTTGCAGTTGTTTGCGTATGCTTGCGAAATCAGCAGCGGAAAAATTCAATCAAAATTGAAATTTGTCCGGGCGACTTGGGCTGAGTTGGATAATTACAGTTTCGGCAAAGCAGATCGAGAAATTATTGAGGCACTGGAAAACTGGCAACCACGATTATTTGCCTAAGCGTGGAGGAGTGCGGCGACATTTTGGAAAAAAAGGCGGGAGCCTACGCTGATTCCCGCCTTTTTATTTTGAAAAAAAGGCTGCAATTAGAAGGTAAGTCTCAAGCCAAGTTGTACCTGACGACCAGGCGCAGCATTAGTAATTGTACCGTAATTGGCAGCGGCTTGATTGGTGATTAATCCGCCATTATTCAAGCTTAAATTGACCTTATTGGTGAGGTTGAACATATCGCCGCGAAATTGTAGTTTCACTTGTTCGGTGACAGAAAATTGCTTACGCAGAGAAATGTCCCAAACCTGTCGTCCCGGGCCGATGATCGAACCGGGGCTGGCATTTCCTCGACGATCCTCAGGGGCAGGACCGAAAGCGGCAGTATTAAACCAGCGCGATTGAGTGCGTTCATCTTTGGATAAATTGATGTCACCACCCAAATAATCTGCGCGTCTTCCACCAATCGTCGTGTTCGCCTGTGGTGTGTAATATTGTCCGGTTTGAAAACGCGTAATGCCGCTGACTTCCCAGCCCTTCACTAAATTTCCCGCCAGACTTTTATTTTTCAGACTTTTGAAAAACGGCAGCCGATAGGTGTAAGTCGTCACAAAAATTTGGCGACGATCAAAACTTGTCGGGCCGTAATTAAAGCTACGGTTGGAAAATTCTTCTAAATTATCGCCGTTACCACTGGAATCAGCCAACGCTCTCGAGAAGGTGTAGCTCACTGTCATGGTTAAGTTGCCGCGTCTTTTGGCAGCATACAATTGCAGCGAATTGTAATTTGAATTTGAATCAGACAAACGCATACGAATGGCTGAATATCCCTTGTAAGGGCGTAAGGCATTGGTCGTCAGACGCTGAGCTGTCGGCAACAAAGCATTTGCCCGCAATTCAGCGAACGAAGGTTGATTGATGTCCGGCTGACGCAACAAATGGCGTCCCTGATTGCCCACGTAAGCGGCCTCAAAAAAGATGCCTTTGGGTAATTCACGCTGAACACTCAAACTATAGCTCATCGTAGACGGCACGACGAGATTCGGGTCAATGACATCTATTTGTGCGAACGGTGCAGGTGCAGCCGCGCGTGCGCTGGCGAGTGCGGCGACATTTCCGTTTTCGAGTGTTGCGCTACGAGTAAAGGGAGGCACGTTAACGGAGGAAAAAATCAGGTTGCCTTCGGGTTTATCGTAAAACATTCCAAATCCACCGCGAATCGCCGTCTTATTGTCGTTGAATGGTGCATAAGCAAAACTGAAGCGCGGTGCCCATAAATGCTGCGGCTTATAAACACCGCGTGGTGCTCCTGCCGGAACAGACAAAATTGTCGAACTATTGCCGTTCACTACTCTACCTAATTCATCCTGCGGGACGCCAAACCCGACGCGGACTAAGCCGTTAAATGGATTCCCGCCTTTGGTCGGATCAATCGTACCGTTCGCATTTACGGTCACTGCATTGCTTAGGTTGTAGAGGCTCGGATCAAAATTGGCCATGTTATTCTGCTGCGAAAAAGTCGGCAAACCGTATTGATAGCGCAGTCCGAATTCCAAGCTTAGCTTGCGCGTCGCTTTCCAGCTATCGGTAACATACCCGTCATATTGCGAGAAGCGGAAGAAAGCCACCGGGTCAATATCTGTTTCGGTATAGGTTCGGAAATTACCAAGTAGCATATCTGCCACAGAATTTCCGGTGGAGAGGTTGTTGCCCCCGGCATTAAAGTTCAAAGCACCGGTGTAATTTGGACGACCATTCTGATCTTTACGATTACGAATATAAACGAGACCACCTTTGAGGGTATGCTGACCGCGCACCCAGGTCAGCCCTTCAGTGACTGAAATATCTGTCGTAGGCGAGAGCAAAGAAGCCGAGGGGCCAATAAATCCGGCAAAGCCATTGAGCGTGACGTTCGGGATGCCGTTTTCATACACACCGCCATTGGCATAAAGTTGCTGGAACGCAAATCCGTATGTTTCGCGTTTCCAGGCATCACCCACTGGCGGTACGCGCTGTCCGTTCCACGCAGCGTTCACCTTGAATTCATTAATTATGGTCGGGCGAATCATCCAGGTATGACCAACCTGATAACTTGTTCCCGGGCGCAAACGGTTCGTTGGAATCGTTGGCAACGCGGAATTAATAAACGTTCCGAACGGATCAATCAGGTCATATTTGTCGTGAATATAACGTCCGTACACGGTGTGACGGTCATTGACACGATAATCAAGCCGCAGCAAATCTTCGCGTGAATGAAAGGGGTTTGATTCTTGATAAAGAGCATTGTTAGCGGTGGGCGTATCAACATACGACACAGCGCGTTTTGCCATCGCTGAATAAACTGATGCAAGTGCTTTACCGTCCGGGGTAATAAGGTTCGCCGGAATTACTTTAGGATTTGCAAAGCAGGCAGTCGTCACCGTTGCGCTGCACGTTCCGGTTTTGCTTGGGTCTTTCAAAAATACTGTGCTGCGTGCGCTGAAATCGCCTCGCAGTTCAGCGGCTGTTGGCAGGGTTTGTGTTTGAGCGGGAGTCAACTGACGAATAATTTTCCATTCGATTCCGCCAAAGGCAAAGAATTTATCTTTGATGATCGGGCCACCAAAATTAAAACCAAAATTATTGAACCGTAAGCTGGGACGTGCCACATTCCGCGAGACATTGAAAGTATTGTTCGCATCGAACTTGTCATTACGAATATTTTCAAAAGCTCCGCCATGATATTTATTTTCGCCGCTGCGCGTCACGACGTTAATTGAAGCGCCGGAATTACGTCCGTACTCTGCCGAAAAATTGGAAGTCTTGATATTTACTTCGCGGATGAAATCAATCCCGACGTTGTTGATTTGCGAGCCATTGCTGCCCGAATCCATATTGAACCCGCCGTCTACGGTCAGGTTGTTGGCATTACCACGATTACCATTAATCGGCTGTGACACGCTCAGTGATGTAGTCAACGAAAGGGCGTTATCTTCCAGCAAGGGCGCACCCGGAATCAGCGTCGTTAATTGCAGGTAGTTGCGTCCGTTCAGGGCTAATTCCTGCACCTGCGCCTGATCCACTACGCGGGCAACTTCGCCGGAAGTGGAATTTACCGTTTCGCCGGTTGCTGAAATTTCGATGGATTCCGTAATCGCGCCTGTCTCTAACATGAAATCTATGGTTAATCGTCCGTCGCCGATCAGATCATTACCTGTCCGCGAAACTTTTTTGAATCCGTTGCGCTCCACCGTGACGTTGTAAATTCCCGCCGGTAAATTCGTCGCGACATAAAATCCGTTAGGATCAGATGCGACAGTACGAACCGCTTGCGTGGCCTGATTTGTAATTAATACGGTGACGCCAGGAATAGTTGAACCAGTTGAATCGGTCACTGTACCGGTGATGCGTCCAGAGTTGGATTGCGCACAAACAAGACTTGCGCTGACCAGCAGGACGCAGCACATTAACCACACAGATCGTGCTTTTTGACGTAAGAGAGAAGTGAGACTTTGTTGCATAATGAAACCCTCGTAATGGTTGTATATAAAAAATAATCTATCAGGCAAGTAGTACAGGTACCTGCTCATTGATAAAGTGGAGACGGTTCCAGGAAAGCTATTTGATGAGTCAATCAGTAAGTCAGTAACCGGATTATTGGACAGACCTTATGTCTAAGTCAAGGCAGCATGAAATCGAATGGGATAGATTTTTCTCGTGTTCAGCACTGTCATAGCAAAAATTAATCATAACTTTAGCGACTGTCCCCCTGTTGTCACAAAAATATTGAGAAGTCGTCGCACCAGAGTAACTTCGTACTTCTTCGCTTGACTGCTTTGAACTTCAGCGCACAAGATAAGAGAATGAAAATTCTAATTACAGGAGCGACAGGATTGATCGGGTTAAAGTTAGCCCGTCGTTTGGTGAACGAAGGGCATTCTGTGGTCGCCTTGTCGCGCTCAAAAGAGCGGGGAACTAAGTTTGGACTGGAAACATTTGAATGGCATCCCGAAAGAGAATTGCCTCCGACGGAAGCACTTGAAGGCGTAGATGTCGTAGTCCATCTGGCCGGAGAACATATCGCCGCCGACCGTTGGAGCGATGAACAAAAAAAGAAAATTCAGGATTCAAGAGTTCGCAGTACAAAAAATCTGGTCGCGGGAATGGAAGCCATGAACATTCGCCCAAAAGCTTTTGTCTGCGCTTCAGCGACAGGATTTTACGGGCATCGCGGCGATGAAATTCTCACTGAAGAATCAGCTCCGGGCAAAGATTTTTTAAGTAGCGTCTGTGTGGAATGGGAAGCGGCGGCGGCAATGGCAAAGCCACTGGGATTGCGTGTCGCGCACGTTCGCATTGGCGTTGTTCTGGCTCTTGAAAGTGGTGCGCTGCAACAAATGATGCCCATTTTTAAGCTTGGAATTGGTGGAAGCCTAGGCGATGGCAAGCAATGGTTTCCGTGGATTCACGTTGACGACACGGTAGGCATTTTTCATCACGCCATTACGCACGATGCTGTGCAGGGCGTCATCAATGCGGTTTCGCCAAATCCTGTGACCAATGCCGAATTTACTTCTGAACTGGCATCCGCCCTGCATCGTCCGGCATTTTTCTTTGTCCCTGAATTCGCCTTGAATTTAGCGTTAGGAGAGATGGGAGGCATGCTGGTGAGCAGTTACCGCGCTGTTCCGACGGTAGCTCTGGCGACGGGGTATGGATTCAAATTTTCAAAGCTGAATGTTGCGCTCAAGAACTTAATTTCTTAGGTACGCCAGCATCCGGCTGGCAAAGTTTTGCGGGTAACCATACTGCAAACGGTCATTAACTGCACTTTTTCTCATCCACGAAGAACACGAAGCAAGACAATCATATTTCGTGTCCCTTCGTGTTCTTCGTGGATGCAAACCTCAGATTGTTCCCGTGTCGGGATAGCATCGAAAACAAGTGCCAGCAAGATGCTGGCGTACCAGTTACAACTTACTTAGCCTCAATCTTCACAACCAACACACAACCGTGAAGAAATCGTTCCTTCTTCGGGAAGAATTTTTCAGCCGAATTCGTTACCGTACAAATTCATAAATTGTCGTTGCCCTTTTCAGGTATTTAGAAATGCAAACACATATTTTAGAACGCTCACAAATCATCAATCGCTCACTCGAAGAAACCTTTGCTTTCTTCAGTGATGCTCACAATCTTGAAAAACTCACCCCGGCATTTTTGCAATTCAAAATCCTAACTCCGAAGCCCGTTTCAATGCATCCCGGAGCATTAATTGACTACAGTCTTTCCTTGTTCGGAATACCGTTCAAATGGCAGACGCTGGTTGAAGAATGGGAACCCGGCGTCAGATTTGTAGACAGTCAGGTCAAAGGCCCGTATGCGCTGTGGCATCACACGCACACGTTCAAAGCGTTAGATCGGGAGCGGACGTTGATGATGGATGACGTTCGCTATCAGTTGCCAATGGGAGTGTTTGGCGATTTGGCGCACGACCTTTTTGTCGAAGCTACCTTGAAAAAGATTTTTGCTTTTCGGTACGAAGCAACGGAGCGGTTGTTGTCGCCAATTTCACAAACTGTTTCCGTCGCCGGTTCCGCTCAATCAAGCAGTGAACTTGTGACGGGTTCAGTTGATTAAATAGAGGAATTTGATTGAAGAACCTCGATTCAATTTTAGCTCATCCACGCCTGACGGTCAGGCGTTCCGGCCTGCCTAATACTGAGGGGAGCTGCATTGTTTATTGGATGCAACGCGCTCAACGTGGGGTTGATAATCCAGCGCTGGACCTGGCTGTCAATCTGGCGAATGAATTGCAAAAGCCGCTCGCAGTTTTTTTCGGACTCCACCCAAAATATCCAAATTCTAATCTTCGCCACTACACTTTTTTGTTGGACGGGTTAGCCGAAACAGCCCGACAAATTGAAGAGCGCGGCGCGGCTTTCATCTTTCGACCTTACCCACAGCACGATCTGATAAAATTTTGTGAAGAAGTGAATGTCTGCCTCGTTGTCGGGGATGAGAATCCGCTGCGTGAACCTGAAAGCTGGCGTCAAAAAGCCGCTGAGAAATTGCGCATCCCGTTTTATACGGTTGATGCTGATGTCGTTGTTCCGACGAAATTTTTTGAGAAAGAAGAGTATGCGGCTCGCACGATTCGTCCAAAAATTACGCGGCTTTTACCGCAGTTTCTAGTTCCATTTGAAAATCCAAATGCGCATTTCAAATGGCCGGAAAAAATAAAACCTGCCAGCACGGCGGAATTGAAAACATTTAATTTGAAGAGCTTTCCGATCAATCAATCGGCGCAACCTGTGAATGGCTTTGAGGGCGGAACTATCGCGGCGATGAAACGATTACGCGAATTTACGAAGACCGGATTGCAACGATATGACACGGATCGAAACTTGCCGCACGTTGACGGAACCAGTGCGCTGTCGGCATATCTTCATTTTGGACAACTCTCTCCAGTGACAATTGCTTTGGCGGTTCAGGATGCTGACGCTCCACAAATTGCGAAGAATGCTTACCTCGAAGAATTAATTGTTAGGCGTGAAGTCGCCATCAATTTTGTGGTTCGCAATCCCAATTATGACAACCTCGAAGGCTGCCACGAATGGGCGAAAAAAACTTTGCGTGAATCCATTTCTGATCCGCGAACGAATACCTATTCTGAAGCGGAACTAGAAGCCGCGCAAACGCACGATGATTTATGGAATGCCGCACAAATGGAGATGGTGAAATCCGGTCGCATGCACGGATTTTTACGAATGTATTGGGCGAAGAAAATTCTGGAATGGACGCCAACTCCCACCGAAGCTTTTTCAATTGCCGTACGCCTGAATGATCGTTATCAAATGGATGGACGCGACCCGAACGGATACACCGGAATCGCGTGGGCTATCGGCGCGAAACATGACCGACCCTGGGCGCCGAAGCGTCAGATTTTTGGGATGGTGCGTTATATGAGCTACGACGGATGCAAGCGAAAATTCGATATTAAATCTTACATTAACAAAATTAACGCAATGTGATATCCGGCAATTTGCCTGACTTGTCAAAACAGAAATTATGTCTAAACCAACAGCCCCATGGTCTTTAGACTATTGGAAAAAACTGAATATAGAAACCTCTGTGCAGGGCATCAGCGCAGGGACGGAAGAGGCTGCCTGGGCTGTGATCGTCAAACAGGCACGCTTTGTTTTACGTTCTTATAGCACCAGTTTCTTTGTTGTTACAAGATTTCTGCCCGCCTTCAAACGTCAGCAGGTTGAAGCGATCTACGCTGCCGTTCGCTACCCTGACGAAATCGTAGACAGTTTTAATCTGACTGCCCCGCAACGTCATCAAATGCTGGATGATTGGGCGACAAATTACGAAGTTGCCTTGCAAGTCAATACAATTCAGGAGCGCCTACAATTAGGGATTCCTGTTTTTATGGCGAGCTTTGTGGAAGTGGTCAAAGCGGCAGGGATTCCGCCGGAACATTACCGTTCATTTCTGGCGGCGATGCGTCACGATATTAATCCTGGGCAATTTGAAACGCTGGAAGATTTGATTGAATCCTATATTTACGGCAGCGCTATCGTTGTTGGTTATTTTTTAGCCTATGTCTACGGCGCGGTGAGCGGAGGAATTCATGGAGAAGAATTTCAGCGTGTCCTTCAGTCTTCGCGCGATCTGGGGATTGCTTTACAGCTCACGAATTTTTTACGTGACGTTGCTGAAGATCAAAGTCGCGGGCGGCTGTATTTACCACTCGAAATGCTGTGGGCGGAAGGGCTGATGAACCCTGACGCGACGAATCCAAAACAGCAGCCTGCCTTGCATCGAATCCTGAGCTGTCTGACCAGTATCGCAGAAGGGCATTACGCCAAAGCCTCTGAAAATCTGGATGCTTTTGCTCCTGATTGTCGCGTGGCGATTCAATCTTGCATCAGCGTCTACCGTGAATTAAATCAACAAATTAGCCATAGTCCGCGTGGCATTCTGCACCGTGAAAGCGTGTCCAGGCGACGCAAATTTCAGGTCTTACCACTTAGCAAATATTGGCGGCTTCCCGTGGCGTATTTATCAAATTAATTTTTATGGAAATGCAACGTACGATGGCGATTGAGGAAGATAAAATTACCCTATTCAGACCTCGAGAAGTAACAGTGAAGAGCGAATCTGGTGAGAATTCTGCCGTCATCATCGGAGCTGGGCTAGGTGGGCTTAGTGCTGCGATTTACCTGCGTTTAGCCGGGTACAAAGTCTCAATTTATGAAGCGAACAGTACGGTTGGCGGTCGTGCGAATGTGATTGAAAAAATGGGCTACCGCTTCGATACCGGGCCGTCATTGCTGAATTATCCCTGGGTTTTTGAAAATCTATTCAAAGCGACGGGAAGAAACCTGGCTGATTATGTAGAGCTTATTCCAATTGAACCTTCTGTAGCTTTTCAGTGGGAAGATAGAACTAAATTTCAATTATCAAGTAATCTTACAAACTTAGCGAATGAATGTGAAAGGTTAGAGCCAGGTTCAAGAGTCGGGTTACTCTCTTTTTTACAGGACGCCGGAGTAAAATACGAATTATCATTTGATAAGTTAGTTAATAAAAACCAGAATAATCCACTGAAATGGTTCAGCGGGCTGAGGGTAAGTGAATTAAGTAAATTGAGTGTTTGGCGATCATTAGACAGTGAGTTGAAACGGTTTTTTAAGAGCCGCTATATTCGAGAAGCTCTGGGTTCTTATGGCATGTATTTAGGTGGTTCGCCTTTTGATTTACCGGGTTTGTTTTCGATTCTGGCGTATGGTGAATTAGCCTACGGATTGTGGTTGCCGAAGGGAGGTATCTACAGTTTAGTTGAAGGGATTGAGAAATTAGCGATTGAACTTGGAATAATTATTCATACGAATAGTCCGGTCAAAAGAATTCTCGTCAAAGAGCATTGTGTTTCTGGAATAGAGTTAGCTCAGGGGAAAATAATTAGTAGTAATATTGTAATTTCAAATGTAGATGTTCCGACTACTAATACTGTTCTTTTAGAGCCTAAAGATAGATCATTGAAAATAGAGAAACAGTTGAAGAAAAATAAAATGACTCCGGGAGTTATAACTTATTACTGGGGAATAAAAGGCAAAGTTAAGAACTTAGGGCATCATACAATTTACCTGCCGGATGATTATCGTGGAGCTTTTAACGATCTTTTCAAAAATAAACAAATCCCGGAAAATCTTCCTTTTTATGTGAGTGTTCCTTCTGAAACTGACAGTGATTTAGCCCCGGCAGGAAATACGGCAATGTTTGTTTTAGTTCCCACGCCGCTGCTGAGTGAAGTCCCGGAAACTGATTGGCAACTGACAAAAATCTCAATAAAACAGCGAATATTTTCCAGGTTAAAAGCTCACGGAGTCGAAATTGATGAAGCCATGATTGAGTTTGAGGAAGTATTTACGCCGCAGGATTGGGCCGAGAAATTTGGACTATATGACGGCTCAGCTTTTGGCGGAGCGCACACTTTATTTCAAGTGGGACCTTTCCGTCCGCGTAACTATTCTTCCGAAATTAAAGGACTATATTACACGGGCGCAAGTACTACACCCGGAACAGGAATGCCAATGGTAATCCTGAGTGGAAAGCTTGTTTCTGAAAGAATTATTGAACATTCGCAAGTCTCGTAGAATAAATATGCACGCAGTTAAATATGGTACTGGTAAAAATATAGTCATCGGAATTCACGGCTGGAGCGGAGATCAAAGTACTTATGAACCATTACTAAAATACTTACCGGAAGATACTACATTTATTTCGATTGATTTACCCGGATGTGGGAAATCGCCGCCGCCGAAAGATTGGAAACTTATAGAAGTAATCGAAGAATTAGCGAACTGGATGAGCCAGCTTAACGAGCCTGAGATCACGATTATTGGGAATTGTAGCGGTGGCTTGCTGGCACTTGAGCTGACGCATCATCTGCTTACAAAATGTCAGTCACGGATGGTGAAAAGGCTGGTCATTATTGATCCGTATGCATATTTCCCGTGGTATTTCAAGGTTTTTGTCTCTCCCAAAATAGGAGACATCGGTTGGTATGCTTATTACACGACGTTTGCCAATCCGATTGGACGCTGGTTGACAAATCTTTCCCTGACCAGGCATCGGACGGAAGAAACTGATTTGACGAATTCATTTTCAGATGTCAATCATCGCGCAACTTATAATTACTTAAAATTTCTAACCGAAATAAGTGAAGCAGGTAAATATAAAATTATTAATATTCCAGTTGAGATAGTTTACGGAGAAAATACCTTTGGAGCAGTCAGAAAATCGCTAAGTATCTGGAAAAAAGTATTTCCGATTAATCGTACTTTTGAACTTAAAGATACAGGTCATTTGCCAATTCAGGAAAATACCTTTGGTTTAGCCAGAATATTATTTGAATTAAATTAATTATGAGTCAATCTTTGAAACAATTTGAGGCTCGTTATCGGGTTGAAATAGAAAGAGAATTGTTCAGGAATTTACCCGCCAGCCAGCAGCGATACACTGAAAGATTCAATGACGCGCTGCATTACGCAATTTTCCCCGGTGGCAAGCGTTGGCGCCCGTTGCTGACGCTGATCGGCGGATTTATCGTCAATGCACCTTTACAAAGTTTATTGCCTGCTGCTTGTGCGATTGAATATTTGCACTCCAGTTCAATGATTATTGATGATTTGCCTGCGATGGATGATGCTGATCTACGACGCGGAAAACCGACGATGCATCTCGCTTACGGTGAAAGCACCGCATTACTGGCATCATTGGCACTCATGAATCACTCCTATAGTTTGTTATCGCTGGCCTGTCGTCGTGCCGGAAATTCAGAAGCGTCCAGCCGCTTGATCCAAGACGCTACGGAATGTATTGGTGCAAATGGGATGATTGGTGGGCAGGTGGTTGATTTGGAACTTCGCGGTGATGATTTCGGGGTTGAAGGGTTGGCGAGCCGGAACCTGAAAACCACTGCCTTAATGCGGTTGATGTTGACTTGCGGGGCAGTTGCTTCAGGTGCAAGTACGGATGCGACACTCGCGCTGGCAAAATTCGGAGACGCCCTCGGAATGGCGTATCAAATCTGCGATGACTTGATGGATGACGTTAGTGGGTTGCAGTTTCAAGCTAAAACAGCGAATCAGGATCGGCGTCATCTACGTTCAAATTTTGTCTCTGAATTTGGAGCTGCCGATGCTCATCGAATGGCAGTGGAGTTGATTGATAATGCTGTCGAGTTATTAATGCGGAAATTCGGAGATCGTGAAGAGGTTCACCTCCTGGCTACGGCGGCATCATTAATACTAAACATGCGAAATATCAAAGTTAATCAACCAGATAGCGAATTAAAAGAGTTGTTGCGGTGAAAGAAAAAAGATAGTGTAACAGGATGAAACTAGAGATCAAAGACTTAAAGAAAAAAAGGCAATGGCGAGCGGCAAC
>JAYVZE010000166.1:0-4959 GCA_043783625.1 Blastocatellia bacterium
TTGGTGATGAATATAATCCGGTCGGCAGTTCCTGGTACGATTCACTGCAAGTTAAATTGGATCGTCGGTTTGGCGACTACTTCGTAGAGGCGAACTATACCTGGTCGAAATCACTGACCAACGCATCAGGTTCGCAAACGGGTGGAGATTCCAACAATCGTAATCCCAAAACTGACCGTTCAATTTCGACCTTAGGAAAAGAAGGTGTCCTCGCTTTCGAGAAGAGTTTGCAATACACCGATTATCCTCATATCTTCAACGTGGTGATGACTTACGACCTGCCCTTCGGAAAAGGGAAGAAGTTCCTCAATAGCAATGGATTTGTGGATCGCCTCTTAGGTGGTTGGACGACTTCCTTTGTCGGAACTTATACGTCAGGAGCCTTGATCCTGCTGAATGCGCAAACCAACTCCTATCCGAATTGGGGTTTTGCGTATGGTCGCAAGCGTGTCAACATTGTTCCCGGCAAGGCAATCCAAGGCGGCATTAGCAGGCAAGACCTTGATCCGAGAAAAGGATTAACTGCGGGTGTGTATGATCGAACCGTCTCAACGAATTGGTTGAATAACGATTTCTACACCATCCCCGGTCAGTTTGAACTGGGAAATTCACCAGTCTATCTTACCCAATTGCGCAATCCCAATGCTTATACCGATAGTATGGGCTTTATCAAGCGAACACGAATAAGGGAGAACATTAATTTCGAACTTCGGGCTGAATTCTTCAATGTTTTCAACCGTACGAACTTCGGGCTTGGTGGGACTCCCTTCAGACCTGCAACAGGAACAGGCACACCCGTGAATAGCTTTGGCATTCCAACAGGTGCTCGGACAGGAGAGCGTACAGGTCAAATTATGGCGAGGATTAACTTCTAAGTTGATTGGAGCTAGTTGACAATTTATGCCTGTCTGTCGAAGTCCCGGCAGGCAGGCATTTTCTATTCCAAGGTAAACGAATCAAGAAAGTATTTGACGGGTGTGTAGTTTATAGGCTACAAAAGGAGTGGAGTAAGGAATGTTTAATGGTCAGCCCCAAGTAGTTGAATATTACGAAAAACTTGATGGTACGCAGCCCGTGACGGAATGGTTAGATAACCTGCCTGATTCGCGGATTGATGCTCGGATTACGGCACGTATAGTACGTCTCGAATTAGGGAATCCCGGCGATTACAAATCCGTGGGTGGCGGCGTTTACGAAATGCGAATTGATACTGGTTCAGGTTATCGTGTGTATTTTGCTGTCTCCGGGCTTTCGATTGTATTGCTTCTTTGCGGCGGTACTAAGAAGACCCAGCAATCAGATATTGAGACGGCTTACGAATATTGGTCAGAATACAAAAAAAGGAATAAGTTATGAGACAAGGCGCAAAACCATGGAATGAATTTTTGTTAGCTAAGCTGGCAAAGTCGGAAGAATTTTCCATTGAATATCTGAATGCCTGTTTAGATGAAAACGATCCAGCATTACTTCTTAAGGCTTTGCGCCAAGTTACCGAAGCGCGTGGCGGTATCGGAGATTTAGCTAAAAAAACCAGTCTCAACCGTGAAAGCCTTTATCGCATGCTATC
This sequence comes from Blastocatellia bacterium, assembly GCA_043783625.1. Lineage (GTDB taxonomy): Bacteria > Acidobacteriota > Blastocatellia > RBC074 > RBC074 > JAFDVL01. Next base: position 1,568 of record JAYVZE010000166.1, read on the forward strand.
AGAAAATGGAAACCCAACAATTTACAGTTTGAATGAAGTGCTGGATGCGTTAGGGCTTCAATTGCAGTTTGCCCCCAAGAAAGCGGCGTGAGAATTTGAACCACAACCAATGAACCAGAGGAAGAATATCGTGACCAGACAAAACGGTAAAATCATTTTCATTGCCTTGCTTGCGCTCAGTCTCGTGTGGTTTGCCAGCGAAAAAACTCAAGTATCCGCGCAACAGCAAATTGATTTTAAGCGCGACATCAAACCGCTCTTCGACGCGCATTGCGTCAGTTGCCATGGCGCAAAAAAAGCGGCGGGGCAGTTGCGGCTGGACAATAAAGTCGCTGCCTTGCGCGGAGGGATATCCGGTGCGGTGATTATTCCAAATAACGGCAAAGCTTCAATTTTATTGACTCGAATTCTTGGTACAGATGGTCAGGCGAGTATGCCCTTGGGCGGCGATCCGCTCAAAGCTGAACAGATTGAACTGATCCGCAAATGGATTGACTCTGGCGCAAATTGGGCGACTGACGAAACAGACTCAGCACTCAGCACTGAGCACTCTTCTTCAAATCTTCATTGGTCTTATGTGAAGCCTGTTCGCCCTGCGATTCCGACGGTGAAAAATTCTTCGTGGGTGCGTAATCCGATTGATAATTTTATTTTGGCGCGACTGGAAAAAGAAGGGTTACAACCTTCGCAGGAGGCTTCCAGAGAAACCCTCCTGCGCCGTGTTTACTTTGACTTGATCGGACTGCCTCCGGGCGTTAAAGAGATTGATGAATTTCTAGCTGACAACTCCGCCAATGCTTATGAAAAAGTTGTCGACAAATTATTAACTTCAAAACATTACGGCGAACGATGGGCGCGTCCGTGGTTGGATTTGGCGCGGTACGCTGATTCCAATGGCTACGAGAAAGATAATCTGCGCGTGATGTGGAAGTACCGCGACTGGGTCATCAATGCGCTCAATAATGATCTGCCGTTCGATCAATTTACGATTGAGCAATTAGCGGGAGACCTGCTGCCGAAACCGACGAATGAGCAATTAATTGCGACGGGATTTCATCGCAATACGTTGATTAATCAGGAAGGCGGAATTGATCCTGATGAAGCACGATTTGAAATTCTGGTGGATCGCGTCAGTACGACTTCGACGGTTTGGTTAGGTTCGACGATGGCGTGTGCGCAGTGCCACAATCATAAATACGATCCGTTTTCGCAAAAGGACTATTATAAACTTTACGCTTTCTTCAATAGCTCCGAGTGGGAATACGGGTTTCAAGGTGAAGGCAATGACGATATTACGCGCTGGGTCAAAGAGCCGATTCTTGATTTGCCTTCGCCGGAGCAGAACGCGAAGCGCACCAAACTAGATGATGAAATCAAAACCATCAAGGATAAGTTGAAAACGCCGACACCGGAACTCGACTCCGCACAGGCCGTGTGGGAACGCGAGATGATTCATGAAGAAAAGAATTGGACTCCACTTGATCCGGCAGAAATTAAATCATTGAATGGTGCGATTTTGACGAAGCAAAATGATAAATCTGTACTGGTCAGCGGTGCGAATCCCGAACTGGAAACGTATCAAATTTCGACGACGACGGATTTGAAAAATATCACTGCGATTCGTCTGGAAGCGATGACCGATCCGGGCTTGCCAAAGAATGGCCCTGGTCGTGATCCGTACGGAAATTTTTTAATGACAGGAATTGAAGTCGAAGCAAAACCTGCCAAATCTTCAGCAAAATCGCAAATAATTTCTTTCAAATCCGCCTTCGTAGACAATCAGACTTCCAAAATCGAACCAAAAAAATTCTTCACCAAAGAAGGCGACACACTTCCCGTTGACAAGCCCAGCGGTTGGATGGTGAACGCGACTTCAGACCCCAGGCGCGTGAACCGGAATGCTGTTTTCGTTGCCGAAAAACCATTCGGATTTAGCGACGGCACAACGTTGACAATCAAGTTGAAACATCTCGCCGGATCAATTCCTCAGGGCATCGGCAGGTTTCGGCTTTCGGTCATTAACAGTAAAGAACCTGAAAAAATCACCGTTGTTTCAGCGACGCTCAAGCCCGTACTTTTATTGCCAATCAGTGAGCGAACCGCAAAAGAGAAAAAGGATTTGGGGACGTTGTATCGTTCGGTCGCACCCGCGCTGAAAGCGGATCGGGAACGCTTCACTGCGCTGCAAAAATTACAGAAAGACTTAGGCATTGTAACGGCTTTGGTGATGGGCGAAAAAACGGGAACTGAGAAGCCCTCGGCTCCTTTGTATATTCGTGGCAGCTTTTTGACGCCGGGAGAAAAGGTGTTTGCAGACGTGCCGAAGTTCCTGCCGAAGTTAAGTGACGACTTACCCGTCAATCGGCTGGGTTTAGCGAAATGGTTAGTCAGTGCGGAAAACCCATTGACCGCGCGGGTCGCCGTGAATCGTTTTTGGGAACAGTTTTTCGGACGCGGCATTGTGCTGACTTCTGAAGATTTTGGCACCCAAGGCGAAGCTCCTTCGCATCCAGAATTGTTGGATTGGCTGGCAATTGAATTTAGGGAAGGGGCGACAAATCCGACTACTGACCACCGCTCACCGGCCACCTGGTTAATGAAATCGCTCCACCGTCTGATTGTCACCTCGGCAACCTATCGCCAGTCATCTGCTATAACTCAGCACTCAACACTCAGTACTTCTAACTCCGATGATCCCTACAATCGCCTGCTTTCACGCGGCCCGCGTTTTCGTCTGGAAGCGGAAATGGTACGTGATTTGGGATTAGCGGCGAGTGGCTTACTGAGTCATAAAATTGGAGGGGCGAGCGTATTTCCGCTCCAACCTGACGGCATTTGGAAGAGTCCGTACAGTCAGGAAAAATGGACGATGAGTTCAGGCGAAGACCTGTACCGTCGGAGTCTTTATACCTTTATTCGCCGGACTGCGCCGTTTCCGCAGATGGTGACGTTTGACGGGACGAGCCGCGAAACCTGTACGGTGCGGCGCATCAGGACGAATACTCCGTTGCAGGCGTTGACGATGCTCAACGATGAAGCGGCGATGGAAAACGCGCGTGCGCTGGCAAACCGAATGATGAAAGAAGGCGGCGCAAAGTTAGAGGATCGCTTGAAATACGGCTTTCGCGCGTGCCTGACACGGAGGCCGGAAGCGTCAGAAATTGAACGTCTGAAGAATTTGTATTGGCAGCAACTGGTGAGCTACAAGACAGACCCAGCCGCCGCGAAAAAAATCTCGAAGGAAGTGAAATCATCAAAGCGCAATGAAATCGCAGCGTTGACGATGATTGCAAATGTTTTGTTGAATTTGGATGAGACTGTGACGAAGGAATAATGCGGAAGCCCGCACGCAGTAAGGGCGTCGGTACTGCGTTGCGCAAGGACGCCCTTAC